>CAVUCX010000001.1:0-25924 GCA_963739955.1 uncultured Bacteroidota bacterium
AAAATATATTCTCATACTTTATGCCCTGCGCCGCGATGTCTTCAACAATTTCTGATAATAATTCCAAAGCGGAAGAAAGCCATGGTTCATTTTTTTCAGGAGGCGAAAGAAAAGAATACGGATACCAGCTGTTATTGGTTGCCTGCGGTGCGATGACGGAATAATCTCCTATATTAAGATATTCGGAAAGAGAAATAATATCCTCCGCGCTGGCTCCCCGTCCGTGAAGCATAACGATAGCTTTTTCCGCCTTATTTAACGGGGCTCCCGACGAGATTATGTTTTTTGAATGCATTTTAACGGTATCCGTCGATATTAATTTTAACCGGCACCAGAATACTGTTGAGTTTTTCTCTATACTGTTCGTACTGAGGAGGCAGTTTCAATTCCTCTCCCAATTTTTCAGGTTTTTCGTCAACTGCAAACCCCGGCGGAACAGTTGCTACCTCAAACAAAACTCCACCCGGTTCTCTGAAATAAACCGACTTGAAATACTGCCGGTCGATAACAGGTGTCGGGTCGAGCATTCTACCTGATAATTTATTTCTTATTTCTTTTTGTGTCTTATCGTTATCCGTGCTGAATGCGATATGATGGACGGTTCCTCCTCCGCCCAAAGAGCGCAGACTATCAGGAGAGCATAAAATGTCGATATATTTACCGGGTTCATCAGATGCGGCAAATCGGAACCTATTTCCTTTTTCTTTCAATAGCAAATGATCCATTTGTTCCGTAAGCAAACCGGCAGTTCGCTCATAACCTTCCTCCCAAATCTCAGCGCTATAAAATCCTTTTATCGAATGTTCAATGGGAATGTGGCCGTAGGTAAAACCGGAACGCGTATCCGTATCATTGAAAATTAATTCAAGTCCAAGGCCGTCCGGATCTTCGAAGTAAATTACAACCTCTTCTCCGAATCGTTCGTTAGCGTCTTTATAATCGATATTATATTTTTTCAGTCTGCTTTCCCAGTATCCGATTGATGATGCCGGAAGTGAAAATGCGATTGTGTTAAGCATCCCTTTTCCTCTTCTGCCTTTTTGTATTCCTTCATAAGGAAAGAAGGTAAGAATCGTGCCCGGTTCGCCGGTCTTGTTGCCGTAATAAAGATGATAAATTTCCGGAGCATCAAAATTTACCGTCTTTTTAACAAGCCTAAGTCCGAGTATACCGGTATAAAATTCTATATTCTTCCGCGGATTGTCTGCTAAAGCGGTGATATGATGAATGCCGTTAATGAGCTTTGCCATTTCTTCTTCCTGTTCTATCAATAATAATATTTTATCAACATTAGATTTTATAATGGTTCAAAAATTCGGATAAAAATAAAAGCATAAGATGTTACTTTGAATTTTAATAGTATTCTACGAACTCATCATCAGGATAACAATAAAGCCAGCTCTCGCCCGGTTCAGCGGAGGATATTACCGGATGGCCCGTTTCGTGAGCATGTTTTGTGGCGTGCCTGTTTGGTGAATTATCGCAGCATAAAGTTGCGCCGCATTCCTGACATGTGCGAAGATGAAGCCACTCGGATCCGGTTTTTATGCATTCCTCGCACTCATGACTTTTTTCTTTTTTTAATGTAATAATATTTTCTATGTGACCACATGCTGCATCTTTTAGCTTCATATTATTTCCCTTCATTCATGTAGTGTTTTATGTACCAAAGCAATTGATATTGATCCTTCACCAACGGCAGAAGCAACTCGTTTTATACTTCCGCCGCGAACATCGCCGACGGCAAAAACCCCAGGCAGGCTCGTCTCCAGAATATGAGGCTGTCTATTAAGCGGCCACTTTGCTAAAATCAAATCTTCACTTGAAATATCCGATCCGGTTTTAATGAAACCCTTGCTGTCTAACGCGAGACATCCTTCGAGCCAGCCGGTACGCGGAACAGCGCCTGCCATAAAAAATACATGTCTGATATTTTTTGTTTCCGTAACACCCGATATCTTATTTCGCCAGGCTACCGCTTCAAGATGATATTCTCCCTCCATCTTTATTAATTCAGTATCAGTGAGTAATTCAATTGCTGGATTATCTTCAATTCTTCTGATAAGATATCTGGACATACTTTCTGAAAGTCCGTTTGATCTCACAAGCATATAAACTTTCTTGACATTTTGCGAAAGAAATACCGCAGCTTGTCCGGCCGAGTTTCCTCCTCCTACAACAACAACTTCTTCGCCGATGCATAATTGAGCTTCCATCGCGGTTGCACCGTAATAAATTCCGGCTCCTTCAAATCCGGAAATATTTTCCAATGAAGGTTTTCTGTATTTTGCGCCCGTAGCAATTACTATAGACTTCGCGGGTATTCTTTGACCGTTCCCTAAATCTATTATATAAGGTTTATCATCACAGATAAGTTTAAGAGCTTCATTTGCAACCGTAACTTGCGCACCGAACTTTTGAGCCTGGGAATATGCTCTTGCGGCAAGTTCCTGTCCGGATATGCCGGTAGGAAAACCGAGATAATTTTCTATCTTCGAACTGGAACCGGCTTGCCCGCCCGGTACATCAGATTCCAGAACAAGTACGTCAAGGCCTTCCGAAGCGCCGTATACCGCAGCGGCTAACCCTGCGGGGCCGGCCCCAACTATAACTACATCTCTTATTTCATCATCATTTATGGTTTCATTAAAACCGAGTGCATCGGCAATTTCCTTATTAGAAGGATTTCGAAGAATATTATCGGCCAAATGAATAATTACCGGAATATCATTTTGCGTTACATGAAATTTATCCAGTAGTTCTTGAACATCGGTATCGCGATCAAGATCAATGTAAGTGAAAGGATGCCCGTTCCTTGTTAGAAATTCTTTTATTCTTAATGTACCGGAACAGTGATTAGATCCGATTAATACTACATCACCGAGTCCCTGCGCGATAAGCTCAACCCTTCTTAGGATGAAAGCCCGCATAATTATATCGCTGAGTTCGGAATCCGTCTGAACAAGAGTAAGCATTTTCTCCCTGCTTAATTCTATTACTTCGCCGTCCATAGTTACTTTTGCCTCAACTAGCGAGGGTCTCCCGGATAACATGTTCGTCTCACCGGTAAACTCTCCGGGTTCATGCACGGCAACAAGAGTGTCGCCTTTTTCTGAAGGCCGGATAATTTTAATCTGCCCCTTGGTTAAAACGTAAAACGGCATTGCTCTTTCACCGGCTCTGGTAAGCAATTCTCCCATTTTAATTGAACGTATCTTTCCATGTTCCGAAATCCGTTTGATCTGTGTTGCGTTAAGAGTCGGAAACATTTTTTCTTTCGCCGAAGGCAATGCAATTCCTTCGCGAAGTAAACTATCGCTCATATTATTTACCGTGTTAAAAGTTTGAATAATTTATCCGCAATTATTAGGAAGCTGGTTTTTCGCTTATCACAATACGTAAAAAATATTATAATGCATGTGACGTAAATATCCGTCCGATAAATTTGAGATTATTTTGTATAATTCATTTTAAATTGAAAATAACACTTTACTTATTTTTTAATCGGAATTGGCATGCAGACCTATTTTATTGCCTTCGGTATCAATAATAACGGCAATGAATCCGGCCATTATTTTTGTTTTGGGTACGAGTATTTTACCTCCGGTTTTTTCTATCTTATCCAATACCGTGCTTAATGACGGATTTGCGTTAAGATATACAAGCGTTCCGTGATCCGAAGGTCTTGCGCGGTCATTTTTTACCAGCGCACCAGAGACCCTGCCGGAAGTAGCGCGGATAATATCCGGAGTAAACGGGAAGAATGCCACTTCTTCCTTAGTCTCCTCCATATATTGGTTCTTCATTTTCATTTCGAGGATAGTCTCATAAAAATTTCTGGCTCTTGTCATATCATTTACCGGTATTTCAAACCAGCTAATAGCGTTAGTCTCTTCTATAATCCGCTGCATAAAATCCTCCTTATTCATTAATATTATAGTTGTCTATATGCTTTTGTTATCGTTATAACATGAATAAAATTATTTTATAGAGGTAATCCACCAGGTATTGCCGGAAGGATCTTTCACTCCGCATGTTCGTCCGTAAGACTGATCCGATGGTTCGTTAATTACTGAGGCACCCGCTTCAACAGCTATCTTGTATGTATTATCCGCATTTCCCACATAAACAAATAAATTCGCCGGTTGAGGTTCATACTGATCGGTATAATCGGCGAACATTATTACACTGCCTCCTATATCCACTTCCGCGTGGCGTATGCGCTTATCATCGCTCATAGTTAAGTGTTTCTCAACGGCATTAAAAACTTTTTTAGTGAAGGACAAGAAGCCGGATGCATCGCTTAAAATCAGATACGGCATTACTGTCTTGTAACCGTCGGGTATTTTCATATTATACTCCTATTTTATTTTAACGAATAATTAATAAGTATTCTTAGGATACTCAACTTTTTTATTCATAAAATCACCCAGTCTATTAATAGCACCGCATAATTTTTTAATTTCATTTTTAGTAAACTTCCGAAAATATTCGGTTTCGATAATTAAGGTATTATTCTTATAAGTCCGTTTCCATAATCCGGAAACTTTGCCGTTGATTACTATAACAGGTCGAAATACTCCGTTGTTTGACACCGCTTTACTGCGCTCGCCAAATGTCAAATATACAGATCTGTCCTTGTAGCTTATTATATATTCATCATAGGCCGGAAGAAGAAAAACTTCACCGTCGTTAGTCTCTCTAAAAACCGCGTCAGCATTTATTATGTATTCATGTTCTCCGATGTTCTTAAAAATGAATTTTGATTTTAAAGATTCCAAAGCACGTTTTGAATCGGAAATATTCAGACCTGACCACCAGGCAAAATCATTCACCGTTGCGGGAGAATGACTTTGAAAATACTTTTCAGCAAGCAGTACAATTGATTCGTCCCGGCAAAGTTTTACCTTGACCGGAATTCTGTCATCAAATAACGCATATGTTTGTTTTTTATTCACGGTTTTTCCGCTGCAGATTAGCTTATTAAGTTCAGCTCTCATTAATATATGCGCGGCTCTGTTATCCCCGGTACGAATATTTGCTTTTTCAATCTCATTTATTAATTCCTGCCGGGTAATGAAGGGATTCTTCTTAAACGTTTTCTCAATAATCGAAAAACTTTTCATGTAGGTTTTATCGTCAAGTTCCAGAACCCTGTCCCTTGATTTCATAGAGGAAATAATTTGCGGCGCCGTAAGTTCCAGTATCCAGTAAACGTCATCAGCAGATACAAAATGCCACGTTGGTCTTAATGCATGTGTTCTTATAATTTCACCGTTATCTATCGCTGCGTCTATATCAGACTCGCTGGAATCGTGAGTTCGAATTCCTACGGCTAATTTGGCCATGTTAAAATCCTGTGCCTGCATCGCACCCATCCAGGAAACAATTTCTTTTGCCGTATCGAATCCGGAATTTTTAATTTTCTGATTCCTCAGTCTCAATTCCGTCAATATGCTTTTCTTCATCTTGTTTTTGAGTCTCCTGTGCCGGAATTATTCAAGTTCGTTCTTATATTTAATAAGAATTTTTTTTAACAAGCGAACACCGCCGGCGAGTTGTTTTTTATTAAATGCGGTATATCCCATCAACAAACCCGGCCTTAATTTCATCTTTAATGAATAATCAGAAACAGGCGACATTATTAATTCATTTTCTTTTGCTAAGGCGGTTACGATTTTATCATTATAATTTTCAGGAAGCCAACCAACCACATGCATTCCGGCACCCGACGCATTAACTTCTAAAAATTCTCCGACTTGCTTTTTTAACTCCTCAATTAAAAACTCCTGCCTTAACTTATATATCATTCTCATTTTTCTGATATGCCTTGTAAAATGTCCGTCTTCAATAAACTTTGCCAGAACTATTTGTTCGAAGATCGGGCTTTGCCTGTCGGTAATTGATTTCAGCACCGCAAAAGGATTTACCATCTCAGTTGAAGGAAGAACCAGGTATCCGAGCCGCAATCCGGGGAAGAGAACTTTACTGAATGTTCCGATATAAATTACTCTGCCGTATTTATCCATTCCCTGAAGCGATGGAAGCGGGCTTCCGATATATCTGAATTCGCTGTCGTAATCATCTTCAATAATCCATGCGCGGCTGCGGTTCGCGTATTCCAGCAGATTTAACCGCCGGGAAATACTCATTGTCGAACCGAGCGGAAACTGGTGTGAAGGTGTTGTAAAAATAAAATCCGGTTTAGGATAATTTTTCTCGGCGTATTCTATCTTTATTCCCTCTCCGTCTACAGGCACGGGAAAAATATTGGCTTTCGCCGAGACTACGGAAGCCCTGGTTCCGAAGTAGCACGGATCTTCAAGCATTACATTGCTGCCCTCTTTTAACAGTACCCGGCTGATAAGATCAAGACCTTGCTGAGACCCGTTGATTATTATAATCTTATCGGCAGTACAATTTACCGCCCTGTAAGTTCTAAGATATCCGGCAATAGCTTCCTTCAATGGAAGGTATCCGGTTGAATTCTGATATCCGAATTGTAATTTCGGAAAATATGTCCCGGTCTTGTTGATGATTTTCAACCACAGATGAAAAGGAAAATCTTCCAGCGACGGTATTCCGTTTTGAAACGGGATTATTTTTTCATCAAGAATATTTCTGTTAATTAGTTCATTCGGTCCGAATTTTTTATTAATGTCAGGAGTTTTAATCTTTTTCTTTTTAATCGTTTGATTCTTTTTACCTTGTAATATTTTGTCGGGCAAATCGTTTGTTACAAATGTACCGGCACCTATTTTTCCCGTTATATAACCTTCAATTATTAATTGTTCGAACGCTAAAACAACTGTGTTTCGTGAAATATTAAGTTCCGCCGAAAAAGTACGGGTGCCCGGCAATTTTTGTCCCGCTTTTAGCCTGCCGTTAAGTATCGCTCCTCTGAGGAATTCAAATAGCTGTTTATAAAGCGGCACTTCGGATGATGAATCGAGTTGAATACCGACAAGCGGTGGTTCTTCAATTTGTTTTGGCATCGATTTACATTAAGATTTTGAGTCACTTAAAATAATCTTAATATTTTAATATGCCGTGACTGTTCTCAAGTTTTTAATTATTATTTAATTTGCAATCTTAAGTCTTTATGATTTTAAAACCGCGGAATTTTTCAAATCAATTACTATTTTAAATTATAAAAAATATTCGAAAAGGAATTATATAACGAATTAAAGTGGACTCATCAAATATTAGAATAATGGCTCTTTCAGATAGACCTTTTACTTATTAAGTTTCATTCGTCTTTTTGCGGATCAAAGATACGGACCGGAATTTAATTATTTTTCATATAGACTCCGGTTTTAAAAAACTTACAGAATTATATTCTAGTATTAAACCAATATATAGGACTAAAAAATTGAGACTCAAACATTGGCTCGTATTTATTCTGCTGGGATCAATCTGGAGTTCTTCTTTCATGTGGATTAAGCTCGCTTTACGAGAGGTGAATCCCGATGTTTTGGTTGCATTCCGGGTATTGTTCGGACTGATCTTCTGCATAATTGTGATTTTTATAATGAGGGTTCCACTTCCACGAAATATTAAAACCTGGCGCCCAATATTAATTCTCGGGGTTACCAACCTTGCAATACCTTTCTTCCTTATTTCCTGGGGTGAACGTTCAGTCGATTCATCGGTGGCGGCAATACTGGATTCAACCGTGCCTTTGTTTACAATTTTTATTGCTCATTTTTTTCTTGATGACGATAAGATGACTCTGCCGAAAATATTCGGACTTCTGATCGGGTTTACAGGTGTTGTTATATTATTAAGCAAGGATATTGGTTCGTCAGCCGGATCGGCTATCGGGCAGGCAGCAATAATAATTGCGTCGGTATTTTATGCTGTAAGCGGAGTATATGCAAGAAAGTCAACCCAAAATGTTCCCGGAATTTTGAGAAGTACCGGACCATTGCTGTCCGCTTCCATAGTTATGTGGCTGGCAGTATTAACTACCGGAAATGATGTGCATTTTCCGGCAATGGGATTAACCTGGATAGCTCTTCTTTTTTTAGGAATCGTAGGTTCCGGCCTGGCTTTTATTCTGGCTTATTATTTAATTCATGAAATAGGCCCTACCAGAACAAGTATGGTAACTTATATATTCCCTCTGGGAGGTGTTTTGCTGGGAGCAATATTTCTTCACGAAGTGTTGACGTGGCAATTACTATTAGGCGGATTGTTGATAGTATCAAGTTTAATGATAACAAATTTAAAACCTTCGGCGAAAAAAATTTTAAATAATTTGGAAGCCGGTAAACAGAAAATTTGATATTATTTTAGTTTGAAAAGTTTAATTAGTAATTCGAAACAAACTCGAGAGTTATGTTGGGAAATTTAAATATCACCGATCGAACAAAGGTAAATCGAATGCCTAAACGCGCTTCGTACGATAAAGATACAATATTCAAAATCCTGGATTCGGTATTTATATGTAACATCGGGTTTATAATCGGAGATAAACCTTATATTATTCAGACAGCGTTCGGTAGGAAAAATGATTTTATTTTTATTCACGGTTCTAAAAACAATAGGATGATGAAATCAATTGAACCGGGAAATGAAGTTTGTATTGCGGTAAATCAAATTGACGGCATTGTACTGGCTAGATCGGCGTTCCATCATTCAATAAATTACAGATCAGTAATTATGTACGGCAAGCCCGAGCAGGTTTCAGATACGACGGAAAAAGCAAATGCATTGGAAATTATCATGGAACATATAGTTCCGGGTCGATGGAAGGAAATCAGGAAACCAAATGAAAAAGAATTGAACGCCACTTCGGTTTATGCATTTAAAATTGAAGAAGCTTCGGCTAAAATAAGGACAGGCCAGCCTGTAGATGATAAAGTAGATATGGATTCGGAAACTTGGGCAGGAATTTTGCCTTTAAAATTAACTTCACTTCCTCCGGAAACGGACACGGCCTCCGTTAAACCGATTGATGTTCCCGAATATTTGAAAAATTATGTGGTGTAAATATTAATTGCTAAAAATCATTTTTAAAACATGGAGATAAAAAGATGACTAAAAGAATAAAATTGAAGAACGTTGCCCCGTCGGCATATGAAGCGATGTCTGCACTTGAAAACTATATAGCTCATGCAGCTCTGAAACCAATTTATAGGGAATTAATAAAGATAAGAGCATCTCAAATAAACGGCTGCGCATATTGTATCGATATGCATACTAAAGACGCAAGAGATTTAGGTGAGTCGGAAAGAAGAATTTACGCGTTAAGCGCCTGGCGTGAATCGCCGCTGTTCTCTGATGAAGAGCGGGCTTTGTTGGCAGCTACCGAAGAGATAACTAATATATCGTCAAAGGGTCTTTCTGAAGAAACTTATGATAATCTGAAAAAGCATTTCGAAGATAGATCAATTGCGGATATAATTATGATAAACGTTACTATCAATTCATGGAACAGGATTGCGGTAAGTCTGCATACAAAACACGATAGTTAATAAAATAAATTCAAATTTCGGGAAGGACATGAATGGATAAGACACATAAATATTCACTTGAAATAAAGTGGACAGGTAATACCGGAAGTGGAACCTCCGGTTATCGCTCATATGAAAGAAGTCATTCAATTATAAAAGAAAACAAACCTGAAATTTTATGTTCTTCCGATCCGGCATTTAGAGGTGATGCGGAAAAATATAATCCGGAAGAATTGCTTGTTGCCGCTATTTCAGGATGTCATATGCTGACATATTTACATTTATGCGCAGATTCCGGAATTATTGTAATTGATTATAAGGATGCCCCGATTGGGATAATGGTAGAATTGCCTGACGGAAGCGGACATTTTGCTGAGGTTAATCTTTTTCCTGAAGTCTGTGTTAAGGATGCTGGAATGGTCGATAAAGCAAATCATCTGCATAAAAAAGCAAATGAACTTTGTTTTATCGCCGGATCCTGCAACTTTAAGGTTAATCATACGCCGAAATGTATCGTTGTTAATGAATAATATTAAAAAAAATATTCATTTAAAATTATATGCTCATAAAAATCACAAAAGGGTCATTTCGTCGGGAATGATATCAAATTAAATTAATTCCGATCTTCTTAAAATGGTTTTGAGTTGCAACTTTGCTCCCTTTATCAACCCATGAAAATTAAAGTTTGATTTCTGAATTAAATTTCTACTAAGTGATGAAATACTTTTTTTATAATTGATTATAAAATCATAGTATGTATACACTTCATAAAGTTTTACTTGATATAATTTTCGTAATATCATACATTTAGAACATACTTCTGCTAAAACTATTTTTTCGTATCAGATATAAAAGTAAAAAACGCTTTAATGATTATATATTTCAAATTATGGTTAAAATAAGATCATAATTTGAGTTAATTTTTTATAACTAGAGCGAGGGGAACAGGGATGAAAAACTTTTCCAAGTATAAAAATCCAAGTATTTCTTTTTTTCCGCATAAATTATACGGAATCTTTTCGCTTTCAAGTTTCATAATTTTATTTCATATAATTTTACCTTACTCACAACTATATTCGCAGACAATTCTATTTTCCGATGATTTTGAATCCGGTACTACTAATTGGAACCTGCAGGGAAGCTGGGCATTAACTGCGACAAATCCATTTGGCGGTATAAACTCATTAACTACCGCAGGCTCAAGCGGAAGTTACCTTGCAAATCAAAATATTTCGGCAACTATGACTACCGGTATCGATTTATCATCTTACAAAGGAGCGGAAATTCAATTTCAATGTAAATATAGTCTTGAAGAGAGTTTTGATTATGCTTATCTCGAAGTTTCAATTGATACCGGAAAAAGCTGGTTACAGGTAGCCTCATTCAACGGTACCTTAAATGAATGGAATTTATTTAAATATAATATAGGAAGTTTTACTGGATATCCTTATGTGGTTTTCAGATTTCGTTTAAAAAGCGATCAATATATTCAAGCAGCCGGTATGTACATTGATGATTTTCAAATTTCAGGTTTAGATACTGATGATACTCCACCTTTTATTATTTCGCAATATTCCCAGTTATATGAGGGTGCAGCTGGAGATTATACCGTTGAGGCACAAATTCTGGATGCAACAGGAGTACAATCTGCATCATTGTATTATTTTGTCGATGGCGTAGGTCCGTATTCATTATCTCCTTTTTCAACATCAAGTAATAATTATAAATTTTTAATCCCGTCCCAAACTCCCGGTGCAATGGTGCGTTATAAAATAGGTGCAACTGATAGTTCTCCGGCAAATAATTGTTCCGATACTGCCGAAGCCGGGGCCAATTATTACATCGCAGGAAATTACATCGGATACGATAACGGTGTCGTCGACGGAGTTGTAACGTTCAATGCTAACAGTATTAAAAGCGGCGCCGCAGTTAAAATGACAGTGACCCCGGGATATTCATGTTCGCTCGTCGCTGCATTAATAAGAAACTATACCGATCCCAATATCTCAAATAACAATATGATGTTTCATGTATGGGGTGATGACGGCACCGGGAAACCCGGCACAGATCTGATAACACCTTTTTCCGTCACTCCTGCCGCAACTCTGACAAACCCTACCCCAATGACAGTAATCGATCTCAGATCTTATTTTTCCGAACTTTCAGGGATTTCGGGAAATTTTTTTATTGGCTTTACTGTTCCTTCCGGAAAAGTAAGTATCGTAAATTCAAATACCGCTGCCGGAAAAAGATCGTTTAACTTCGATGATACAACATGGAGCGCGGTTACTAACATTGATTATGAGTTCAGAGCAATTCTAAGTGAGAATGAAGCTCTTCCCGTAGAATTAACATCGTTCACAGCGCAATATAAAAATCCCGCGGTAGAACTTAACTGGACTACATCTTCCGAGATAAATAATTACGGATTCGATATAGAAAGGAACGGAAATAATTCATGGCAGAAAATCGGATTTGTAAACGGTAACGGCAACAGCAATTCGCAAAAGCATTATTCTTTTACCGATAAAAATTTCAATGGCGGCTCTCATTTTGAATACAGACTTAAACAATTGGATAATGGAGGAGGATTTAAATATTCAAATATAGTGAAAGTTAATATTTCGCCCGGAAAATTTCATTTAAGTCAAAACTACCCGAATCCGTTTAACCCGTTAACTACTATAAGTTACTTCCTTCCCGAGCGGTCAGTTGTTTTAATTAAAGTTTTTAATATTCTCGGAAAAGAAATTAAGACACTTGTTAATTCGGAAAAGAGCGCGGGTGACATATTCCGTAACTTTTAATGCCGAGAATTTGCCAAGCGGGATATATTTTTACAAAATGCAGGCCGGCAATTATATCTCTATAAAAAAGCTAACAGTGCTAAAATAAGAATAATGGTATTTTTAATAATTGGTTAAAATTATCTATAATATTTACAATCTCAAAATTTTTTATGATTGGAGCATTTTGATTTTCTTGCCTCAATGCCTTCCTACTTTTAACTCTTCAACTTAACTGTCAATGTCGAGTCAACATGTTTGTACTAAAATAATTCACCGGTGAGCCTATAAATAATAAATCCCCTTAAATAACAATTATTTAAGGGGTCTCAGCGGAGAGACAGGGATTCGAACCCTGGGTGGGGTTGCCCCCACAACGGTTTTCGAGACCGTCCTATTCAACCACTCTAGCATCTCTCCGTTCTCAAAAAATGTAGATGCAAATTTACCTATGATTTCGTTTCTTCACAAATTTTAGCCGGAATTTATTGAATATTTTTTGTTATAAATCCGGTAAATCTTTATATTTGATGCCTCTATTCGGAAAGGTGCAGGAGTGGTTGAACTGGCCCGCCTGGAAAGCGTGTGTACCTTCACGGGTACCGAGGGTTCGAATCCCTCCCTTTCCGCTTGGCTTTTTTAAGGTGCGAAGGTTGCGATTTTAAGCGATTTTCGCATTTTTTATTCTCCCTAATACACCGAAATACACCCTTTTTTACCCCCGCTTGGACACTTTTTTAAAGATAAAAATTTAATAAAAAAGGCCGCGAACTTGCGGCCGTTTAAGTAGTTATTTGAAAATTATTTCCATTGCTTTAAGAGATGATTGAGTTTTGAAACCTCGTTATGAATGTCGAAGGCCATCAAAACCAGCTAGTCAGGACCACTAAAACCTGTCACCTGTTCTGATTGTAAATGTAATTTTAGCGATTGAAGATCAAAGAGTCAAATTATCCTCAAGCGTTTATGATTTCCGGTTTAAATTTCTTTCTATATGCAAATCTTCATAACGGACATATTCTTTCTTCTGTAATTCTAAAAATTTTTCGTAATTAGCGGCGATATCCTTGAAGAATTTAATTTCCCCATTTTTTTTCCAATGAATTGTTCTTTAATGAACCCCAGCGGCCAATCAAAAATGGATTAACATCTACAATCTTCCCAGTATCTGCCTCAAGAATAAGAATTCCATCTTTCGCAGATTCAAAGAGACGACGATAGCATGTTTCCGAATTAATAAGGTCGGCTTCCGCCTGTTATCGTTCGGTTGTATCTTCTACCGTACCCCCAATAAAAGCCGGTTTATTTGCGGTATTATAAACCAAATTGTCGTTGCCATTTATTAAATTTATAGAACCATCATAATGAATTGTACGAAATTCTAAATTATCGGGCGATTGCTCCTCACTACAGGCTTTAAACTATTGTTGCATAGCTGAACGATCCTCAGGCTGAACAAGATTGATTAAGGACTAGATAGTTGGTTGAAATGTTTCCACCGAAACTCCATAGACATGATATGTCTTCTCTGACCATGTAATAGTATCTTTTCAGATCCCAAGCCCAACTTCCTATGTGGGAAAGATGTTGGGATTGTGAGAGAAGATATTCTTTCTCACTTAAAGTTGCTTCATTCCGTTTTTCCTAAGTGATATCCTGAACAATCGCGATAAGTCCGCTTACTTCACTATCGTCTCCAAAGACCGGAATCTTATCAGTTCGCACCCATTTAATTTTACCATTGCAAGATTTGATTTGTTCATTTATATCTAATTTAGATTTACGAATATTAAACTCTTCAAGGTTATCACTATAATAAAAGTATTTATCAATAAAAAAGTAAGTTATGCTTCCATTAACGGGAAATTGTTATTACCTTTTCTCTATGATGACCTTGGGGTGAATGGGACTATCTAACAGCAAAATTAAATTATAAACTTGGATAATTGATAAGTTGATAAATGCCCTTTTTAACTCCGAATGGGATGACGCTCTTCCTTATTTCCGTCCGCCGATCTTTCTTCTAAAAAAACTTAATACGTGGCATGTGTACGACAAAGATAAAAATTATCTAAGATCCCTTAGTCTGGAATATGAAATCTTCGAGCCCTGGTTCAATAACACTATATTTTGTATTTACAATGTAGAGGTTGCATTATTGAATTATTCAGGCAAGGAAATGTCATATCCTAAGTATAATTAAATTTTGGTGTTTTTAATTTTCTTCTTGATAAATGCCCCTAATTTAGATAGCTTAATAAGTGATTTGTCATGTTCCAGATAACGCTAGCCATGCTCAGCCATACTTATGATTTTTCTTCTATGTGGGTCCAATAATACTTATTGAATAAAACGACAAGCCTCTCATTTTTTGAGAGAAGTCCTTCCTATTACTGCTATCAAAAAATGGAGAGTATAAATTTTTATGTAATTGCTTAAATTATTATGGGACTTACTTGACGCAAGTTGTTTAAACGATTTTGTTAATATCTAGAAAATATATCTGTTCTGATTTTATACTTGTCATTCATAGATTAACGGGGAAACTAATGAAAACAAATACTTTACTCGTCTTCTTAATAGTATTATTATTAAGTCCTGCTTATGCACAACAAATAGAATTGCTCACTAACCCGGATTTTGATAATGGAACAAACAATTGGTGGTACATGGGAGCTAATGTTACCGGAAATAATGGCGAATTAATTTTTGAAATTACAAATCCCGGTGTCAATGAATGGGATATACAATTGGGACAAAACGGATTTACACTTAAGCATGGATATAAATATATTTTAAGCTGGCGGGCAAAAAGGGAATCTGGTGCATTGAATTTCCGTGTTCAATTGGACCATGATCCTTATACTTATTTGTTTGGTGAACAGACAAATGAAGACGGCAGTTGGAAGGAAACGACCATGGTGTATGAAAACACCGGACCTGATATTCCGGGAATAGGAGTGAGCGTTCAAATGGGCGGAAATAATTCTAAAGCAACTTTCGATTATATTTCTCTAAAAGAAGAATCCATAACTGTAAATGATACTTCGGTATTAAATACGAATCCGGGCTCCGGACCTGTTTCGTACTACGGAAAAATGCAGGCAAAAGGAAACAGAATTTATGGATCGAGAACTAACGCTCCGATGCAGGTAAAAGGTACAAGCTTTTATTGGAGTTTATGGGGTGGTGAGCAGTTCTGGACTAAAGGTGCTGTGAATGCTTTGGTGGATGACTGGAAAGCTGAATTAATCAGGGTGCCTATGGCGGTTGAGCTTAATGATAATTGGACTCCTATAAGCTATGGTTATCTCGACCCATTAGGACGTGATCGTCAAATAAAATTAGTAGAAACACTTGTTGATGCTGCCATAGCTCGGGACATTTATGTTTTGATTGATTATCATTCACACGATGCGGATACTCATACTCAAAATGCGAAAGAATTTTTTGGTTACATGGCAAATAAATACGGAAAGTACGATAACGTTATTTTTGAGATTTATAATGAACCTATTACTCCTGACTGGCCGACAATAAAAACTTATGCAGAAGCTGTAATCGACACAATTAGAGATTACTCCGACAATCTGGTAGTAGTCGGAACAGAGGAATATTCACAGAGAGTTGATAATGCCTCTTTATCTCCGATCAACGATAATAATGTTGCTTATGTTTTTCATTTTTATGCAAACCATAAAGAGACCGAACAGTCATACGTTTCAGACGCATTGAAAAACAACCTTGCACTTTTTGCTACCGAATGGGGAAATATCTATGTATGGGGTGACAAAGTAGACAGAACAGATGCAGAAGCTTTTGCAGTATCCGATGTATGGCATGATATGGTTGATGCCAACATGATTTCATCGGCAAACTGGTGTGTTAAGTCAACTAATATGAATAATGCAAATCCTAACGAAGCGTGTTTGTTTAATGAACAATTCGGTGCAATATCTCGTACGGGAGATAGATGGAATGACACAACAATTATGACTCCCTCAGGTAAATACGTATATAAGTGGCTTCAAAAACAAGCTCAATCTGTAAAGTGGCGTGAAACCGTGCAGGTTCCCAATTCTCCGATATTATTGTCGCCTGTTAGCAATATGATAAAGTCCAATATTAATGCAACTTTTGTATGGAGCAAAATTAGAAACGCCGCCCAATACAATTTTCAACTCTCAAGTAACAGCCAGTTTAGTACAATTATTCAAAGTGATTCAACTTTAACGGACACTACCATTTCTACAAACGGACTATTTGAAGGACAAAAATATTATTGGCGCATTCAAACTAAGAACATAGCCGGAATTTCGCCATGGAGCGAAACACGAAACTTTACAACAATAATATCAGCACCATCAAACTTAAAAGTGGAAATGACTGCTCAAAAGGAATTAAGGCTGCAATGGGGTGATAATTCTGCAAATGAAGATGGTTACTTTATCGAAAGGAAAAAAAGTACGGATCAAAATTATTCGATATTGGATACTGTAAAGAACGGAACACCTGTATATTACGATAAAACTATTGAACAAGGGCAAACATATAATTACAGGGTTGCAGCGTTTACAAATTACGCTAAATCGGATTATAGCAATGAAGCAACAATTATTGTAACAGGTGTTAAGGATGATAAAATGCCAACGGAATTCTCGCTAAGCCAAAATTATCCTAATCCGTTTAACCCCGCTACAAAAATAAAATTTGCTTTACCCCAATCTTCACAGACAAAATTGACTATCTATAATGTTTTAGGCAGAGCAGTACAGACATTAATTAATCAAGAGTTGAAAGCCGGTTATCACGAAATTAATTTTAATGCTAACGATATGGCCGGAGGTGTTTATTTTTACAGAATAAAAGCCGGAAATTTTACTGCTACGAAAAAACTAATTCTTTTAAAGTAAACGTATAACCATGCCAATCAAGCGGACGCCGCTTTCGCGGCGCTGATTGAAAATATGAGAGAATGAAATAATGGAATTATTTGGAAGTGCTAAAAACCTAATGGATGTTAAATCGATATTTCTGAATACAAATAATATTCATTTGTATCAGGGTAATAATTGGTCTTTGTACAAGATAATCGAACACTGTACCCAAACAATTGAATATTCAATGATTGGGTATCCGAAACAAAAAAATATTATAATTCAGTATACAGTAGGTAAAGTGGCTATCTCTCATTTCTTAAAAAAAGGTAAAATGAGTCACGATCTTAAAGCACCGGTTCCGGGTGCACCAAGTATTCAGGAAGACGGCAATGTTTCTAAAGCCATTGAACATCTTAACCATACAATTGATTCCTTCAATGCTTTTGATAAGATGTTGAAGCCGCATTTGCTATTCGGAAAATTAACGAAAAATCAATATGATAAATATTTTATTTTGCATATAAAAGACCATTTCAGTGAGCTTGAAGTAAGATAATTTATTTCGTCAATAACGGGAGGTTTTTTATGGGAATTATTAGTATTATTTCGTTGATTTTAATTGCTGTGATACATTATTACATTTTTATTGTAGAAGCATTTTTTTGGAACAAGCCTCTGGGATTAAAATCATTCAATTTAGAAAAAGTATTCGCTGATAAAACAAAAGTTATTGCAATTAATCAAGGTGTATATAATGCGTTTTTAGCAAGCGGATTAATTTTTTCAATTGTATATGGTCAAAAAAATACAGCAGTATTCTTTTCCTTATGTGTATTAATTGCAGGTATTGTTGGTGGAATAACTGCAAATAAAAAGATTCTATTTATTCAAACAATGCCGGCTGCTATTGCATTAATACTAATAATATTAGGAGTTTAACCTAACCGAGAGTTTCAACAGACCGCAACATCGCGTTAGGCAATTTCAAATATCTTCGGCTGAATTGCTCCGCTTCGATAAACTTGTTTAAAGTTATCGAACATAGCAATTACTTTTCAAATTATCGGCAGATCAATTCTAATGGGCATTCTTGTTATGGGCGGTCGCAAAGCGGTAAACCGGATTAAAGGCGCCTCTTTAAAAGCTTTATATCATAGTATGTATAATCAAAATACAATAGATTCATTAGTGGCTATTCAAATATAAATCAAATGTTTTTATGTTAGACTTTAAAAAGGACCATATTATGGTTTCAAACAATCAAAAAGAAAAAGCCGAACTGTTTTTGAAATATCATCAAGACAAAGATATTCTGGTTCTGTTAAACTCATGGGACATCGGAAGCTCTAAATTAATAGAAGCAAGCGGCTATAAAGCAATCGCAACAACAAGTATGGGCATAGCTGCCTCTTTAGGGTATCCTGACTGCCAGGTAATACAATTGTCAGAAATGATCGAAGCTATAACCGGTATCGTAAATGGAGTAAAAGTTCCTGTAACTGTGGATATAGAAGCCGGATATGGAAATAATTTGAATGAGATAATTGATTCGGTTAAAAAGATAATTGCAACCGGAATTGTTGGAATAAATATTGAGGATAGTATCGATTTAAATCCAATATTAATTGACGAGATTGAATTTTGTGAAAGAATATCAGCCATTCGTGCATTATCAGATTCACTAGGCTTTCATTTAGTAATTAATGCAAGGACAGATTCATTTTATGCTTCGTTAGGTTCGCCACGAGAAAAATTATCTGAATCAATTAAGCGCGGCAATAAATACCGGGAAGCTGGCGCCGACTGCATATTTGTACAGCCTGTATGGGAAAAAGAAACAATTTCCACATTGGTAAAGGAAATTAATGCCCCAATTAATATTCTTGCAAACCCTACAATTGGGGTAGGAATGCCACTATCTGTTAGTGAACTGCAGGATTTAAGTGTTGCCCGTTTAAGCATGGGATCAGGTTTGATGAAAGCTACTTTAGCTTTAATGAAAAAAGTTGCTGATGAACTATCTGAAAGAGGGACTTACAATATTTTACTAGATACTTTAACTCCTCTTTCCGACGCTGCAATGGCCTATAAAATGGCAATAGGGTTGAACAAATGAACATTTAAAAGCTAAGATGACGAGAGACGTTAAAAATAGAAAAAAATACAGAAGAAAAGAAGGAGTATCGCCGGCATGTAGTTATAAGTCTCTTTATACTATTCGTTTCCTGTTCATTGGCAAACATCCCGAAACATTTGGATGTTTTTTTAGAAACGTGGATTGGCAGTCGCTATTGCAGCACATATCGCTTTTGATATTACCTTTCACGTCATTGGTTCTCCGTTCAGGTAGGGATAAAATTAATGCTGCTCGTATGCCTTGAAGTGTCTATCGTCCGGTTGGTACTTCCAAGTGAGAACTTGGAAAAATATAATCCGTCAAATTTGTCATTTGGGGAGAAGAAAAGCAGACATACACGTAATCGTTATGTGCAACCGCAAAAAAAGAATGTCATAAACAGTAATTAGAAAGTTATGAAAACAAAAACAGCATGAAATATCCTTATGATTTTATTGGCATTTCTCGGATTGAGTGCAATCGGAGGCGGCGGTGCTTTAATTATTTCGCCATCGGGAAAATTATTAGGAGGTTTACCTTTATCAATTTTAGAACATTTCCCTTTTACTAATTTTCTTGTTCCGGGTATCATTTTATTTCTCATTTTAGGGCTTACTCCATGTCTTTTAGTATTTGCTTTGCTAAAGAAGCCTGCAAAATAAATATGCCGAGTATTTTAATTTTTTCAAGGATATGTATTGGGCATGGTCGTTCAGTATTTATGTAGCCTTTGCTCTAATTATTTGGATTCAAGTAGAAACAATTTATGTGCAAGGCGTATGCTGGCTGCAAACCTTTTACATGCTATATGCAATACCAATAATTTTTGTCGCCTTGCTTCAGCAAGTCAGAACAATTTACAAAAAATGAAATACTAGAAAATAATGATAATTGCATTTTTAATACTCGGGCTTCTCGTATTTATCATACTCATCGGCAAAATAAATCTGTCCATTAAATTCAGCAAAGAAGTAAATGAACTTTTTGCTCAATCTAAAAGTATATCCGACCAAAAATTTCATAAAAGCCAACTTGACAATTTGCCGGAACCTGTTCAACTGTATTTCAACCACGTTTTAAAAGAGGGACAACCATACATAAGTTATGCAAGAATTAAACACGACGGACAATTTAAAATAGGCATTGACAAAGGTTGGATAAACATAAAAGGAGAACAATACGCTACAACTCAAAAGCCAGGCTTTATTTGGAAAGGCACAACATCGATGTTTGTTGCACGAGATATGTATATTTCAGACAAAGGCAGACTAATTGCTTCCATTTTTTCTTTGTATAATGTTGTAGATGCAAAAGGAGAACAATATAATCAAGGTGAATTACTTCGTTGGCTTGGAGAAAGTATTCTGTATCCGACCAATTTTTTACCTAACGAAAGACTTAAATGGTTACCAATTGATGCTACAACTTCAAAGCTTACATACAGTCTACAAAGGACTTTCATTATTTTTTAAAATTACATTTAACGAAATTGGTGAGATAACCGAGATGGAGACAAAGCGGTATATGAACGAGAAGGACTTAGAAACATGGGTTATCAAAGCAACAAATTACAAGCAATTGAATAATATATTTATACCGACGGCCTTTGATGTTTCATGGCGATTAGAAAAAGGAGATTTCAGTTACGCAAAATTCAATATAACAGAAGTTGAATACAATAAACCTGAAAAATTCTAGCTTCCCGAGAAAGCGGCATCAGGCATAGAGGTAAACTGGGTTAACTGCGCCGCGTTAGAACGCAAGGACAGTTTATGGTAAACCATATGAATATTTTGAAATTGTTTTTTAATTATTTACGTTGTCGTTCTAACTTAGCCTTCCGCTCCGGGCTGGCAAGTTAGTTGCCACGTTAGGTACTATAAATAATAGGTGGTAAATAAATATGAGTAATTATGAAAAACTTGGATTCGGCAAATGGTTCCAAGATAGAATTGAAACAACGAAATTAAATGAATTACAAATTGCCAGAGTAATCAGTGTAAATAGAAATAGTTTTATTGTTTCAAACGGTATTAATGATATTTACGCAGAATTGACCGGGAAATTCTTATTCAATTCCGATTCATCACTGGATTTTCCGACTGTCGGCGATTGGGTATATATTCAAATGTTTGATGAAGATTCTTTAGCAATCATTCACGATATATTTCCTCGGAAATCATTGTTAAAGAGAAAAACATCAGGCAAAAATATTGAGTACCAACTAATTGCCGCGAATATAGATACAGCAATTATAATGCAATCGCTTAAGGATAATTTTAATTTAAGAAGGCTTGAACGCTATTTGGTTATGATAAATGAAAGCAATATTACTCCGGTTATTTTCTTGAGCAAAAGTGACCTAATAAGTATTGATGAAATCGACAAAAAGAAAAATGATATCTATAAAATTTTTCCAAATATTAAAATCGAAGCTTTCAGTAATAACAGTATCACAGACATTGAAAAAATCAAAGAACATTTTATCTCTACCATGACTTATTGTCTGCTTGGTTCCTCTGGCGTTGGAAAAACTACATTATTAAATAATTTAATACAGAAGGAATTATATAAAACTCAGCCAATTAGGGAGAAAGACGGAAGGGGCAAACATACTACAACTCGCCGTGAACTTATAGTGATAGAAAATGGCTCGATTGTAATAGATAATCCCGGGATGCGTGAACTTGGAATAATATCTATGGATTCGGGTCTTGATGATACATTTAATGAAATAGTGGAACTATCAAGCCAATGCCGCTTTCAGGATTGCACTCATACCGTTGAAAAAGATTGTGCTGTTATAAAAGCGGTGGAACAAGGCAAAATTTCTGAAGAGAGATATAATAACTACATAAAGATTTATAAAGAGTCCGTATATTATGAAATGTCATATTACGAAAAGAGACAGAAAGATAAAAAGTTCGGGAAATTCATACACACTTATAAAAAAAATAAAAAAGATAAATAATAGCACTTAATCAAGTGTTTCAACCCGCCCGCGTCATCGCCTTCGGCAATTTCAAATATTTTCGGTTTTAATGTCACGTTTCGGCGGAGTTGTTCAAAGTTATCTGACCTTGTTATTACTTTCCAGATTATCGGCAGATCAATTCTAATTGGTGTTTTTATTTTGGGCGGCTGCATAGCGGTAAACCAGGTTAAACACGCTGTGTTAGGCCGCATTTAAAATTAGATTAATAGGATAAATTTATGAAAATTAGAATTATTCTTTTCTTTTTATTTTCTTCAATCTCTGTCTCAATAGCCCAAACACAGTCAGATTCTGTTAAGACCATTATCGGTGAAAACAATAATATTACATTTTTTATCGGACCGTTTTTAAGAAACAAATGGTTTAATAGCTCAACAGTTGTTAATGCATTTGGTGGCGGCGCCGGGTTTTATTTTCATCACAAATATTATATATATACAGAAAACTTCTTTCCCTGGTGAATTGAGTTCTGACAAAAAAGACAAATATATAATGAATGCACTTGGTGTAAGTATTGGTTACTGTTTCAATCCCTCTAGCGTAATACATTTTGTAGCCGGATCGCAGATATATAGTGCCGTTGTAAGGAATAATAAAGATATTATTCCAAATAATAGCATTAAACTAAATTATCTATTGCTAGCACCTTAGTTTTATGCTGAATCTTGTATCCTATGTTCGTCTTTATGCCGGGCCATCATATTATGTCACAATCGGGAATGACTCCTATGATTGGATCAACAATATATTTATAAATGGATTCTCGTTAAACTTTGGTCTTCTTGTAGGAAAATTTTAAAACAAGTATAATTTAAAAAGGAAATATCAATAATAGTGTTTATGCTGCTAATTTGGGTGGATAAACACAATAGAATATACGAACACGTTGTATGCCATGTCTGACAAGTAACAACAATAAAAAGCTTTATTTATGAAAATTGAAAATTTACACAAAGTGTTGCCCGAAAAATTGGCAGTTGAAGTATGTGATACTATCCAGTTTTTCTTACGTTCAAATGCAGACCAGCAAATGCGATTCGTAATACATTTTAGTCAACAATTAGACTTTAATTTATTAAGAAAAGCTGCCAGATTGAGTATTTATCAAGAACGGAATTAGCAGATAAAATGTAATGGGTAATGCCTTACCCGCCAATCAAGCGGATGCCGTATCCGCATTTGGCGATTTTGTAATTATATAAAATAATAAATATAGAGTTACGGTTATTCCATTGTTTGAGCCATGCCTAAGGACACACAACGGGATTAAACAGACAAGAAAACTTGTTTAATATTAACAAATAAATTAACATGGAGATGTGGAGATGAGAAACCACTTAAAAAAACGGGGCGAAATAGAAACGCCATGTTAGTCGGTTAAAAAACGAAAGTTAAATAAATGGTAACAGCAATTATCCAACATGAAGTTAAAAACTTTGCAGAATGGAAAAGAATATTTGATGCAGATGATCCAAATCGTGAAAAAGCGGGAGTTAAATTAATAGGTCTTTACACATCGGTCAAAAACCCTAATGATGTAACAATGATCTTTGAAGCTCCCAGTGCAGAACTATTTGACAAAATGATGAGTGACCCCAAAAGACAAGAAGATATGAAGAAAGCTGGTGTAGTCAGTGCGCCTACCGCAACAATTTTAAACAAGATTTAATTAAAACATGTAAATTTTAATTTTAGACTTAAATGCCTCCATTGTAATTATCTTCTAAATAAGATTTATCGTGTTCACGGTACGATGTATCAAAGCCCGGGTTGAGAAAAACCAAGACGTATGATAATCATAAGACAAGAAATAAACATACGCCTAAAGTCAACCGGCAAACAGTTGCGATTATTTGGAGAAGAAGAAGTATATAAAAATTACCAGTATAGTTGTTTCATAACCAACCTTACGTTACCGGCAAAGATGATAAGGGATGCATACTGGGACAGAACAGATGCGAGAATAGGATAAAGGAACTGAAGGAATATTTCGGAGCTGATAGTTTTAATGTAAATGATTTCTTTTACAAACCTCTTCAGCCGGCCGTTTATTGTATCAAAAGAAAATTCCTACTGACAAATCCGGGCTTATGTTTATATCAGATGAAACAAAAGGATAGGCACAACTAGCCCTTTGTGCCGGGAAACCTTAGGAAATATTATATGGGCACTTCTAAAAACTTCAATATTCTCTGCGAACATTGCGTATTCTTTGCGTTCTTTGCGTTGAATTTTTATAAAAAATAGTTTTTAGAAGTGCCCATATATAATTTCAAGTTTTTTAACCGTTCTATCTTCATTCAAACCTGAAATAATGGAGTCGGAATGTTTGCCATGGAAAACCAATGATATGGTTAACAGCAGAATCTTTAAGTCAAGCCCCGCAGAGACTGATTTATGAACCGACCCCCAAATAGTATACAAAGAGAAAAGCAACTATATTTATAAAAGAAAAAATATAGGAGCAAATAAAATGTCAGAAAAGATACCCCGCAGAAGTTATGATAAGGAATTTAAAATATCGGCTGTAAAGTTAGTCCTGGAATCGGACAAATCAGTCAAAGCGATAGCATCAGATCTCGGAATAAGCGATAATACGTTGTTTAACTGGAAGAAGAAATACCTTCAAGATGCACAGAATGCTTTCCCCGGCAAAGGGCATATAAAACCGGATCAAGAGGAAATAAGAAGACGGGATAAAGAGATAGCCACGCTAAAAATGGAGCGTGACATTTTAAAAAAAGCCTTGGCATTTTTCGCAAAGGACGGGAAGTGAAATACCAATTCATAAAATATAATAGTAAAAACTACCCAGTATCTATGCTCTGTAAGGTGTTGGAAATAAAGAGATCCAGTTATTATCATTGGCAGAAAAGAATATATACTCAGAGAAGAATTGAGGAAGAAAGATTTCTTCTTTTGTTGAAAAAGCACTATAAATTGAGTAAAGGCCGTTACGGACTACTACGATTAGTCAAGTCTATACGTAAAGCCGGAACGCCGGTTAACAAGAAACGTATATACCGTCTGATGAAGAAATACGGAATATTCTCAAAGACAAAGAAAAAGTTCAAAGTAACCACAAAACAAAAAGGCGGAGCTAAGTTCAATGAGAATTTGTTAAATGGTGATTTTAGCGTTGATAGTAAAAATAAAGTTTGGACATCAGACATAACTTACATATGGACAAAACAGGGCTGGCTTTATTTAGCAGTGGTTCTCGACCTCTACAACAGAGAAATAATCGGCTGGTCATTAGGTCAGCGTCCATCAGCAGAATTAGTTGTAAGGGCTTTTACAATGGCTGTAATGAACAGAAAACCGGCTGCCGGAGTAATATTCCACTCGGATCGTGGAAGCCAGTATACGAGCAATAAAATGAGAAACATACTAGACCATTACAAGTTCAGACAATCGATGAGCGGTAAAGGAAACTGTTATGATAATGCAGTTACGGAAACATTCTTCAGCACATTGAAAAAAGAACTGGTTTATCTGACAGAGTTTAAGACTATAGATCAAGCTAGAACAGAAATATTCGAATTTATTGAAATCTATTACAACAGACAAAGGTTACATTCATCATTAGGTTATTTAAGTCCGTTAGAGTTCTTAAAAAATAATGAGAAAGAAAAACAGGAAGAAATTAAATCAGATGTTGCTTAACTTTGTGTATACTTTTAAGGGTA
>CAVUCX010000002.1:0-37317 GCA_963739955.1 uncultured Bacteroidota bacterium
ACACGGATCATCTACAGAAAAACAGGGCGGAAATATTATGAGCGCAAAGGAATTCGCAAAAAGACTTGTGCACCCCGATGACTCATACATGGTAGGGCAAGCGTTGCAGAATGCAATAGAATCACCGGATCCCAAGTATATTTCAAATGCTGAAACAAGAATATTTCGCGAAAACGGAGATATAGCAAATGTATCCGTTCAATTAAAAGTAAATAAAGATATTACCGGACGCACATACCGGGTCTATGGTATTAATCAGGACATTACCGAGCACAAACTTGCTGAACAAGCGCTTATCGAAGCAAAAGAAAAAGCCGAAGAGATGAACTGTATAAAGACCAATTTTCTTAATAATATGAGCCATGAAATGCGAACACCCCTGGTAGCAATCATGGGCTTTTCTCAAATTCTTGCATCCGAGGCTACCAATGCGGATCAGAAGAAAATGCTGGAAAGTATTGAGGGCAGCGGTGTGAGGCTGCTTCAAACGGTAAATTCGATTCTCGATTTATCACGATTTGAATCTAATAATATCGAGTTGAATTTTAAAGTAATCGACATTTCCGAGGAAACTATAAAGATAGTTCAAAAGTTCTCCAATTTGGCAAAGGGAAAAGATCTATTTTTGAGATTTGTAAAAAAAAGCGAAGATATTTTTTCTCTCGTTGACTTGAAATCTTATACCCGCCTTGTAGAAAACTTGCTTTCAAACGCCATAAAATATACCGATAACGGCGGGATAATAGTTGAAATTGATAAAATTGCTATCGACGAAGAACACTGGTCTTTCATTAAAATTATAGATACAGGTGCCGGCATACCAAAAGATAGCTTTGAAAAAATATATGAAGAATTCAGACAGGTAAGTGAAGGATTAAGCCGCACGTACGAGGGAACCGGTTTGGGATTAACAATAGCTAAAAAATTTGTTGAACTGATGAATGGGAAAATTATTGTTGAAAGTGAGGTAGGAAAAGGTTCAACATTTACGGTAATGTTTAAATCCGCTGAAGCGGATTCTGAAAAAGATGGTGGTGAAATGAATATTGAAACTGTAAAGGATGCAGCCTACGCCGTAGAACCAGGAGAAACAAAATCCAAATATTTTAAATTGCTTATGGTTGAAGATGACAGTTCGTCCAGAGATGTAGCAAGGTTGTTTTTAAGAGATTTATATGAAATAGAATTTGCAGAGAAAGGCGAAATTGCCGTTCAAATGGCCGGTAAAAAAGTATATGACGCTATTTTGATGGATGTAAATTTAGGTATAGGTATAAACGGCATGGAAGCTGCAAAAATGATAAAAGAAATAGAAGGTTACAAAGATGTTCCGATAATTGCTGTAACCGCTTATGCCATGGATGGAGATAAAGAAAAATTCTTAAGCGAAGGTTGCTCCCATTATATAGCAAAACCGTATAATAAAGGGGCGATACGGAATATTGTAAAAGAAGTATTGGCCGGTAAATAAGTGTTGTTTTTTTTCGGCTTGTCCGCGACTTAAGTCGCCGGTTAAAGGAAAAGAGAATAGTTTTTTGTAACCGTTCTGCCAAACGGTACCTGCCTACCGGCAGGTAGAAGCAGGTTCAGCGGTTTTTCGTGCCGGATATTTAGGCGGTTAACTTATGTTGACCGGAACATTTTGTTTTAGAGTATTTACATTCCTTATAAAGAAACTATAGGAATAGTTATGAAGATTAGAAATAAACTAATCTTATCGTTTTCGTTTTTTGTTATTCCGTTTTTGCTTTTAGCAATTTTAACAAATGTAATCTTTGAAAAAGTAGTAAAAGATCATGCGCTTACACATGCAGGCATATACACCCATACTATTGCTTTAACAATTGGAAGAGAATCAGAAAAGGATAAAACACCGCCTTTATTTTTTTCCCGGGAAGCTCTTGAAGATTACGTCCAGGATGTCTATGCATCTCAAAAGATAGATATAGTTGTTGTTGATACAACTAAGACAATTATTGCAGATGTAATAAAGTCGGAAATTGGCAAAAAATATAATTTTGATAAAAATAATGAAGTGCTTTTATCGATGCGGGATGGAGTGGACAGAACTTTTAAAGAAGTAAGCGGAGACTACCCCAATGGAATATTTTTGTACGTGCACTCTATAAAAAACGAAAACGGACAAGTTCTGGGCGCGTTGCTCATTGAGTATTCGTCAATTTTAAAAGAATCTGAAACCGATTTAAATAAAATCAGACAAATTGTTTTATATGCTTCGCTATTCTTCATTTTAATTTCAATTGTATTCGGTATTGTTTTATCAAAAGTAATCAGAAAACCTATTTCTAATTTAATCGAGGCGCGCCCGGAAATTTTCGCTGGGCGACTATTCGGTACGTATCCGGTCCGGAAGGAAAGACGAGTTAGGAGAATTAGAAAATGCCTTCGATCAAATGATCGAGCAGAAACAAAAATCAGATGAACAAATTCTACTGCTCAGCAATACATTAAAAAGCGTAAATGATATAATTGCGATAGCGGATACCGACTTTAAATTTCTATTTGTAAACGACGCTTTTTGCAAAATATACGGTTATACCCAGGAGGAGCTAATCGGTAAATTTGTAGGAATAGTCATATCGAAAAATAATGATGTTAATATAAATGAAACCGCGAATCCTGCAATACTTGCAGACGGATGGAAAGGCGAACAATTGAGTACAACTAAAGACGGTAAAGATGTATTAGTTGAAATGCATATTTCTCCGGTCAAGAATTTAAAGGGTGAAGTAATAGCCGCCGTAACTGTTGCCAATGATATAACAGAAAAGAAAAAACAGGAAAAAGAATTGGTCGATGCTAAGCACAGACTTGAAATGCTGATGACATCGAGTTCCACTATGATTTATTCAAGCGAAGCCTTCGGTGATTTTGACGCAAATTATATCAGCGGTAATTTTTCTTCAATCACCGGCTACCCCAACGATGACTTTTACAAAAAAGGATGGTGGGCAAGTAAAATTCATCCCGATGATTCTCAAAAAGTATTTAATAACTTGGAAAAACTATTTAAGGACGGTGACCATTCATTTGAATACAGATTCCTATTTAAAAACGGTTCATGGCATTGGATGCACGATGACTTAAAACTTATAAATAATGAATCGGGGAATCCCTTAGAATTTATAGGAACCTGGCAGGATATAACAAAGCAGAAACTTGCCGAAGATGCGTTAAAGAAACGCGAACATTCTTTTCGTACACTTTCTGAAAATTTGCCTGCTTCCGTATATAGGCTTTATCTGCGGGAGGGCGGCAAAATGGAGTTCTTTAATGACATAATTGAACATATTACAGGTTATACCAAAGATGAATTGAGAAAGGGAGAAATTTGTTCCATTGATCCGTTTATATTTTCCGCAGACAAGCCGCACGTGCTGGAGACAGTAAAAAATGCAATAAAAAATGATTGTGAATTTGAAGTTGAGTACAGATTTAAACGAAAGTTCGGTCAATTAAGCTACTTCTCCGAAAAGGGAAGGCCGATAATGGGAGATGATGGAAAGCCGCTTTATATTGAAGGTGTTATATTTGATATTACTTACCGTAAGAATGCCGAAGAGGCACTGCGTAAAAGTGAAAAAAGATATCGTGAATTTGCCGACTTTCTGCCGCAGCCGGTTTTCGAATTTGATAATGATGGCAAATTTACATTTGCCAACCGTTCTTGTATGGAAAATACGGGATATACTATTGAAGAAATCCAAAAAGGATTAACATTCTTTGATTTAACCGATCCTTCACAGCATAAGAATTTGACGGATATGATGAAAAAAAGATTAAAGAATATTCCAACAACCGGAACAGAAATTACTATAATACGAAAAGACGGTACTTCCTTTCCGGCAATAGGTTTTACCAGTCCGATTGAAAAAAACGGAGAAATGAGAGGGCTGAGAGGAATTATAATTGACATTACGGAACGGAAAAAATACGAAGCAATCTTAAAGCAAAATGCCGCACGTTTCCAAATGTTGAATGATATAGGCGGTAAAATTGCAAGTTCGCTGGAACTCGATATTATTATGACTCAAGCAGTCAAACTAGTTTACGAAAATTTTAATTATAATCATGTATCGCTTTTAAAATATTACGGCGATGAAAATTCTGTAATGTTTAAAGCAACCGAAGGCGAATTTAAAAACCTGTTTGAACGGGATAATAAGATTTACCTTGAAAAAGGCATAGTAATTTGGGCTGCTAAAACAGGCGGTATTGCTGTAGCAAATGACGTAAGCATTGACCCGCATTATGTGAACGCTTATCCGGATATGATTAACACCCGTTCGGAGTTATGCATACCTCTAAAAATAGGGACTATTGTATTCGGTATTCTCGATATGCAATGCGCAAAATTAAATGCTTTTTCGGAAGAAGATATAAATGTGCTTGCAACTCTATGCGACCAAATTGCGCTTGCAATAAATAATTCATTGTTGTATAAATCGGTACAGGAAGAACTTATTAAAAGGGAAAAAGCCGAAGAAGAATTAAAGTTGATAATTTTAAGCAAGGATAAATTGTTTTCAATAGTAGCACACGATTTGAAAAGTCCGTTCCTCGGCTTACTCGGTTATTCCGATTACCTTGTTGAAGAGTTTGATAATATAAATAAAGAAGAAATGAAAGAGTATATCGGCAAGTGTAAAATAATTGTCAAAAATCTTTATAGGTTAATTGAAAACTTATTGGAATGGGCAAGACTACAGACCGGGAGAGTAACCCTGGAAACAATAGATATTATGCTGATTGAAAATGTAATATTTGTTTCGGATTTATTATTTGAGAACGCCAATATGAAAAATATAAAGCTTATAAATAGTGTTGATCCGGGTCTTATTGTAAAATCAGACGAAAAGATGTTGAATTCCATACTTGTAAATTTAATTTCCAATAGCATAAAATTTACTAATCCAGGCGGGGAGATAATTATATCTTCAAATAAAACAAACGGAATGGCAGAGGTTAAGATTTCCGATAACGGAATTGGGATAAATGATGAAGTAAAAAGCAGACTATTTTCCATTGACTCATCCAATACTTCGGAAGGTACCGCAGGGGAAAAAGGAACCGGACTTGGTCTTTTAATTTGTAAGGAACTGGTTGAAATACAATCCGGTAAAATTTGGATAGAAAGCGAAGAAGGAAAAGGAAGCTCTTTCACTTTTACGATTCCGCTGGCTGAATAATCTATAAAACCGCATAATTTAAATTTCACTCGATATTTTTCTGCAGTTATCTAAAAAGATGTAGTTCCTTTTTCATCCCTTTGAACGATTGAATTACTTTATTTCTCTTTATAGCTTCGTCTAGAATTTAATCATTGAAATTTTAAATAAAGGATAATTACAATGTTATATACAATTGCGGTTATTCTAATTCTTCTATGGCTGTTGGGATTTCTTACTTCCTTCGTCATGGGTGGCATTATAGATGCTTTACTTCCAATTGGAATTATATTAGTCTTAATAAGATTCCTAAGCGGACGGCGTGCGTTTTAGAATTTGTAAAATCCCAAAATCTTTTTAATAAGCAGCTCTCATAATTATAAGTTTCATAAAAACATGACCGAACATAATAATTTTCCCGGCGGATTACGTATACTTATCAGCGCAGCAGCATTTGTAATAATCATTGCCGGGGTTAACCTTGCACAATCGGTTATTGTACTGATCCTGATCTCTATTTTTCTTGCGATACTCGGAGCACCGGCGGTACTCTGGTTAAAGAAGAAACATATACCATCCATATTAGCGGTATTTATAGTTATGGCTGTTATGATAATTATTCTTATCCTTATTAGCGCACAAATCGGCACATCCATTAGCAACTTTTCTAATGAACTGCCCCTGTTGCAGTCCAGTATCCGGGAACAGGTAATAGAGCTGAGTGTATTTTTGAGAAGCAAGGGTTTTTCAGGGACACAAAAAATCTTACTGGATTATATAAATCCGGAAGCAGTAATGAAATTTACCGCAGGCCTATTAACCGGATTGAGTTCAGTTCTTTCCGATGTTATTTTGGTACTTCTCACCGTAACTTTTACTTTGCTTGAAATTTCCAGCTTTCCCCAAAAACTCCGCGCAATTCTTGGTGATCCCGAACAGGTCTTTCCCCGGTTTACAAAATTCATCGTTGATATGAAACGCTATATGATCATAAAAACCATGATCAACCTTGCCGCGGGAATTTTAATCGCAGTGTGGATGGAAATACTCGGTGTGCAGTTTCCCGTTTTATGGGGTTTTCTTGCATTTCTACTTCATTATATACCTAATATCGGGGCTATAATTGCCGCTATTCCCCCGGCCCTTCTGGCACTTGTTCAAATTGGAATCGGCAGCGCCCTTCTTGTAGTAACAGGTAATATTCTAATTGGATTTCTAATAGGTAATGTAATTGAACCGCGGCTCATGGGAAGAAGACTCGGACTTTCCACATTGGTTGTCTTTCTCTCTCTTATTTTTTGGGGAAGCCTGCTCGGATTGATCGGTGCCATTCTTTGTATACCGCTTACGATGGCCTTGAAGTATGCATTTGAAAGCAATGAAAGCACACAATGGATTGCCGTGCTGCTGAGTTCGGAAAAGTCGGATGAGATTTCTACGCAAAATTTAAAAGAAGTCAAAAGGATGATGAACATTCCGGGTACTGACAATAGATTTTTGATAGTATGCCTCCGAATATAATTTGTATAAATGTATTCGAAGACTTGATTTGTTACATAAGTATTCTGGTTAAAAGATTGTACGATGGAACTTATTATTTTTCTAAAAGGAATCTTTATAGGTTTTGCGCTGGCAGTGCCGATTGGGCCTATTGGAATAATGTGTATCCGTAAGACACTAAACGAAGGACGATTACGCGGATTAATTATTGGTCTGGGTGCTGCAACTGCGGATTTACTCTACGGCTGTGTTGCGGCATTCGGAATTACGTTTATTTCGAATACGCTTATCAGCCAGCGAATATGGATACGGTTAGTTGGAGGAACGCTTCTTCTTTACCTGGGTGTTAGAACTTTTCTCAAACTCCCTACTAATACTGTTATCCCTATAAACAGCAATGGAATTTTTCGATCATATCTCACGGCATTTATACTAACACTTACCAATCCATTGACCATCTTTGCTTTTATTGCTGTATTTGCGGCACTCGGTTTTGGAAGCGATCTTAGTAATTTTTCGGCATCGGTTCTTGTTGCAGGTGTTTTTATCGGTTCATGTTTATGGTTTTTATCTCTTAGTTCCGGTGTTATGCTTTTTAGAAAGAAATTAGATTTGACCGGACTGAAATGGGTAAACAGAATTGCCGGTATCTTAATAATCATCTCCGGTGTTATAGTTATTGTTAGCTTGCTATAATTTTTTACTATTTTGTCTGCTTTATTTTCCTTGAAAGTTTCCTCCGGGACTCAAGTTAAGGAAACATTTTGAAACTACTTTGGCACAAATTTTTAATATAAGAATAGGTCATGCCCGATTAGAAGCCTATTCACTAGACTAAAGATGTAGTTCCTTTTTCATTCCTTCGCTCGATTGAACAATTCCGAACTTCTATATAAAATATCATGTAGCTTATAAACTAAATCACTTATTGATTAAATGAAATAATCAGCAAGGATTTCCGGTAGACCGGAACAATATTAATTTTAAAACCGGAAGGATAAGAACGAATTGAAACTAAGGACGTATCTTTTTTGTTTATTATTTCTAAATCACATCGTACCAAGTATTGGACTACGGTTGGATAAATTAGATACTTAAATGATGCCTATAAAATGGAAAAAATAATTTTGCAGCAGACACAGAATGATAATCCTGAGGCAGAGATCAGCCGGGGAAATAATTCAGAAATAATTGATGATTCGGTATTTAAAAAATTCTTTTTGGAAATAGCTTCGATTGCAATATTTACGTGGCACTTTTTTAAAGAAGTATTTAAACCGCCGTATGAGTTTAATGAACTGCTTAAACAATGTTACCTGATCGGTTACAAATCTCTTCCTTTAATAGCCGTTACAGGATTTATAATTGGGCTTGTTCTTACTATTCAGTCTAGACCGACATTAGCAAAGTTCGGGGCAGAATCCTGGCTTCCTGCGATGGTTGCAGTTTCAATTATACGGGAAATAGGGCCGGTTATAATCGCTTTAATATTTGCCGGGAAAGTAGGATCGGGAATAGGCGCGGAGCTGGCATCGATGAATACAACCGAGCAAATTGATGCAATGCAGGTATCGCATACCAATCCATTTAAATATCTTGTTATTACAAGAGTACTCTCCGCTACATTGATGCTTCCGTTATTGGTAATTTTTGCGGATGGTATTGGTTTGTTAGGGTCATTTGTCGGCGTTAATATAGAAGGCAAAGTAAGTCTTTACTTCTTTTTTTCGCAGATTTTTCAAAGCCTGGGATTTCAAGATTTGCTACCCGCTTTTATCAAAACTTTTTTCTTCGGGTTTGCTATAGGGCTTGTTGGAAGTTATATGGGATATTATTCCAACAAGGGAACGGAAGGAGTTGGAAAAGCCGCAAACTCAGCCGTTGTATTCGCATCCTTAATGGTTTTTATTATAGATATGGTAGCGGTGCAAATCACAAGTTTGCTTCAACATTAAAATAGGTAATCAGAAGAATGGCAGAGAACGCTGTTTTAATAGGAAACGATAAAAAACAAAACAGTTTTGTTGTGGAGATGGAACATCTTAAGAAATCGTTTGGGAATAACCAGGTTCTCCGGGATATTAATTTGGCGATTCATAAAGGAGAAAATCTCGTAATACTCGGGAAGTCCGGTACAGGTAAATCGGTTCTCATTAAATGTATTGTGGGGCTGATTGATTTTGATGAGGGAAAGCTTGTAATACTCGGGCATAATATTTCCGACCTAAATGGTGAGGAACTGATTGAAGTACAAGAGAAGATAGGTTTCCTTTTTCAAAGCGGCGCATTGTATGATTCCATGACGGTAAGAGAAAACCTTGAATTTCCTCTTAGAAGACAAAAGCGCTCGATGCGAAAAGAAAAAATGAGTTTGCTGATAAAAGAAGCGTTGGAAAATGTGGGACTTTCTGAAACGATTAATGAAATGCCTTCCGAACTTTCCGGCGGTATGCGTAAGAGGTTAGGCTTAGCACGAACGTTGATATTGAAACCAGAGATAATGCTTTATGATGAACCTACTACCGGCCTCGATCCAATAACATCAAAAGAAATAAGTAAGCTTATCCTTGAAGTTCAAAAAAAATATAATACTTCATCCATCATTATCACACACGATATTGAATGCGCCAGGTTAACAGCAAACCGGATTATAGTGATAAAAGACGGAGTATGCGCCGCAGAAGGAACCTATACAGATCTCCTGCAATCGCCGGATACATGGATAAGATCATTTTTCGAATAACGAATCAGACAAACTATAAGAGAAGAATAATGAAAAATAATATATCGAATAAAATAAAGCTTGGTATATTTATTTCCCTTGGAATTCTTGTGTTTATTGTAGCAATATATTTTATCGGTGAGGGGCAGCAGCTGTTCAGAAATACATTTCACATAAGCGGAGTATTTAAGGATGTTGCAGGACTTCAGGCAGGAAATAATGTACGGTTATCAGGCGTAAATGTTGGGACCGTAAAAAACGTAAGTATAGTTAGTGATACGTCCGTTAGAGTAGATATAATAATCGATGAAAGCACCCGGGAGTTTATAAAGAAAGATGCAGTTGCAATTATCGGCTCAGACGGACTTATGGGAAATAAAATCTTAATTATAAATCCTGGAACAGGCGGGAAAAGGGAAATAGAAAACGACGATGTTATCGAGACAATCCAGCCGATTAGTATGGACGATATAATGAAATCATTAAACACAACTATCGGCAATACATCCGAAATAACAAATAATTTATCTAAAATTACCAGTAATATAGAATCAGGAAAAGGAACTATAGGAAGGTTGATAATGGATCAATCGTGGAGTCAAAATTTCGATTCTACTTTTACTAATTTGAAAGACGGGTCGGAAGGGTTTAAAACACTTATGGATAAATCTGGTGAAATAGGTAATATGCTGAGATCACTAAAATCAACTATTGATAATACATCCGATATCACAAACGATTTATCTAAAATTACCAGCAGCATACATTCAGGCGACGGGCTAATAGGAAGACTGCTTATGGACAAATCATGGGGGCTAAAATTTGATTCTACTTTTGAAAATATGAAAGAAAGTACCAATAATTTAAATATACTTATGAAGAAGGCAAAAAGCAGCTGGCTGCTGTGGGGTTTTTAGTAACAGATATTCCGTTATTAAAAGTATTGCCGATTATTAGCCCGCCGGATACAATAAATGTAACACTATCCCCTACCCAAAAGACGTAATCCTTTTTTCATCCTTTTGCACGATTGAATCAAGAAAGCTCTCTTTATAACTTAATAAAACATAAGATTGTTATTCTAAATATGTAAGTCACTGGGCGCAAGCTCGATAATTTGAGTTATAGGTTCAATTGTAAGGAAATAAATTGATTTCGTAAAAAAATAATGAACTCAAATTAAAGATATACACAAAATATTTAAGCAGGTAAAAATCATGAATAAAATAGAAAAAAGATTCTTAGTTGTTGCGTTTCTAATTATAGCAATGCTCTTTTTATTCTTCGGCAGCGGTAATATAATGAACATCGGTATGAATGGAAAGATGAACGAAAACACCTGGCTGTGGAGCAATAACTGGTGGTGGTTCTCCACAGCGGTTATACTCATTTGGGGCGCCTCTTTCGGCTGGTTATTTTATAGAAAAAGATATTATCACTAACACTATGAATAATGTCGCCACACAATTTTAGGAGAAATTGCTATGATAGTAAGTCCTAGTGCAGGGAAACCGGCTAAACAGGATATATTGGTTAACATACCAAAACTCATTACTACATATTTTGCGGAGGTTCCTGATCCTTCGATACCGGCTCAGCGGGTTATGTTCGGCACTTCAGGGCATCGCGGTTCTGCCTTCAACAAAGCATTCAACGAATGGCATATTCTCGCCATCACTCAAGCCATTTGCCTTTACCGCATCCGGCAAAAAATTGAAGGTCCTTTGTTTCTCGGTATGGATACGCATGCGCTTTCCGTGCCTGCACTGGCCACCGCTTTGGAAGTGCTGGCGGCAAACGATGTGGAAGTTATGATTTCGGAAAAAGATGATTATACGCCTACCCCGGTTATTTCCCATGCTATTATAACATACAACCGCGGACGCAAAACAGGACTTGCCGACGGCATTGTAATAACACCTTCGCATAATCCCCCTCATGACGGAGGTTTCAAGTATAATCCTCCTAACGGCGGACCGGCTGATAAAAATATAACCGGTTGGATCGAGGCTAAAGCAAACGAGTTTCTTGAGAATGGTCTTAAAAATGTAAAAAGAATTCCTTATGAGAAAGCTCTTTCTGCGGGCACAACGCACCGGCATAATTACCGCGATGCTTATGTGAACGATCTAGGCAATGTAATAGACATGAACATAATTCGTGATGCCAAGATTAGTATTGGAGCGGATCCGCTCGGCGGTGCAGGCGTGCACTACTGGGAACCGATTGCCGAGCGATACGGACTAAACCTTACGGTTGTCAACAAGGCAGTCGATCCTACATTCAGTTTCATGACGGTCGATTGGGACGGTCAGATACGCATGGATCCATCATCGCCTTATGTAATGCAAAGATTAATTGACATAAAAGATAACTTCGATATTTCATTTGCATGCGACACCGACCATGACCGGCACGGAATCGTCACAAGAAGTACGGGGCTGCTTCCGCCAAATCATTATTTAGTCAGTCGCTATCTTTTATCTTTTCCAGCACAGACCGAAGTGGCTTAAGGAAGCGGCTGTAGGGAAAACAGTGGTCAGCAGTTCAATGATAGATCGGGTTACAGCGAAACTCAACCGCGAGCTTTACGAAGTGCCGGTTGGTTTTAAGTGGTTCGTTAACGGATTGCTCGACGGTTCGCTCGGCTTCGGCGGCGAAGAAAGCGCGGGCGCTTCTTTTATTCGTCTGGACGGAAGCGTTTGGACGACCGACAAAGACGGATTTATTCCGGCTTTACTTGCCGCAGAGATAACGGCAAAAATGGGCCGCGATCCCGGTGAAATATATAATGAACTTACACGTGAGTTCGGTGAGTCTTCTTATGATCGGGTTGAGGCGCCTGCCACACCGGATCAAAAGAAGCTGTTGGCAAATCTCTCTCCCCAGCAGGTAAAGCTCACCGGGCTTGCGGGAGAAAAAATTGAGAATATCCTTACCAACGCACCGGGCAACGACGCGCCAATCGGCGGATTGAAAGTAATAGCAAAAAGCGGATGGTTCGCTGCGCGTCCGTCGGGTACAGAAAATATTTACAAAATTTATGCGGAAAGTTTTCGCGGTGCGGATCATTTAAATAGCATTATCGAGGAAGCGCAGGTAATTGTTAACGATACCATGACGGTCGGATAGAAACCTGAAATGACATAAAAGATAAAACATTAAGGAAAAATCATGAACAAACCAATAAGTATAAGCAAACAAAATCGAACCGGTGCAAATTTAGAATCCTTAATGGATATGCTGGCAAATAAAGACGGTATGATTCGCCGAAAAGCAAGAAAATCTTTAATAACTCTTGGTAAACCTGCCATCCCTTCTTTAATCCGGATCTTGCGGAATTCCAAATTAGATCAACTTCGCTGGGAAGCAGCTAAAATACTCGGTTCTATCGACGATACCAGAGCAATACCATCTCTGGTGAATGCATTGGACGACAAGGACCATGATGTGGCGTGGCTGGCTGCCGTGGCCTTGAAAAAATTCAAAAAGGCTGCCTGGCCGCAATTGTTCGATATGCTGGTTAAAAGTAAACCGGATTCTATTTTATTACGCCAGGGAGTGCTCCATATTTTACGGGATCAGAAAGAGAACGGATTCAACGAATTACTTTCAACATTAATAAACTCTTTAGAACTCGGCACTGCTCCGGAATCAACAGCCATAGCCGCTTATAATATTCTCATGCAGATGAAAGGAAAATCCTAAAAATTCATTTTTACTTCAAGATACTGGGAATGTAGTTAAAGAAAAATATTGGGAGAAATAATGAACGATAAAACGAATATGAAAATGCTGTACTCTTTTTTGCCGACTGAAATCGACGGATTCGATTCTCTGGCCGAACTTGCACTGGATATGAGATGGTCATGGAGTCATTACGCCGACGAAGTATGGAGAAAGCTGGACCCCGAGTTGTGGGACTTTACTCAAAATCCGTGGGTAGTACTTCAGACTGTTTCGCGGGACAAACTTGAGCGCAAGTTAGCCGATCCCCTATTTCTTAAGGAAGTAAATAACCTAATTAAGATAAAGATCCAGGCCACGGAACTACAGGCGTGGTTTCAAAAAAATCATCAAAAAACTCCTTTAACCTGCATCGCTTATTTCAGCATGGAATTTATGTTGAGCGAGGCGCTTCCCATATATTCAGGCGGTCTGGGCAATGTTGCAGGCGACCAGCTTAAAGCCGCCAGCGATTTGGGTGTACCGGTAGTCGGCATTGGACTGCTGTACCAGCAGGGTTATTTTCGACAGGTGATTGACAAGGATGGAGCCCAGCAGGCTCTGTTCCCTTATAACGACCCCGGACAGTTGCCGATAACACCTCTTTTAAAACCAAACGGTGATTGGCTTCGTCTGGAAATTGCACTCCCGGGTTATTCGGTGTGGCTGCGCGCCTGGCAGGTTCAGGTTGGCAGAATTAAACTTTACTTACTTGACACGAATGACACCGCGAACTTTCCTGCTCACAGAGGAATTACAAGCGAGCTTTACGGAGGCGGGCCGGAACTGCGGCTTAAACAAGAAATAATACTCGGGATCGGAGGATGGCGTCTGCTCGCAGCCCTTAATATCCATCCGGAAGTTTGCCACTTGAATGAAGGGCATGCGGCATTCGCAGTTCTGGAACGCGCAAGAAGTTTTATGGAAAAAACAGGCCAATCTTTTGAAACCGCATTGCACGTCACCAGGGCCGGAAATCTTTTCACAACCCACACGGCTGTAACTGCCGGCTTCGACCGTTTCACTCCGGCCCTTATCGAGCAATATTTAGGCGGTTACGCAGAACAAAAGCTCGGTATAAAGCTAAATGATTTACTGGCTCTGGGCCGCATGAATCCGAACGACTCGTCTGAAAATTTCAATATGGCATATCTGGCGGTTCGCGGCAGCGGAGCCGTGAATGGTGTAAGCCGCTTGCATGGTCAAGTCAGCCGGCACCTCTTTGAACCTATCTTTCCGCGCTGGCCTGCGGATGAAGTTCCTATCGGTTTCATTACAAACGGAGTACATGTTCCTACCTGGGATTCGGCGGCAGCTGACGAACTCTGGACCGAGGCTTGCGGAAAAGACCGATGGCTGGGAACAACGGAAACATTGTACGAAAACATTCGCCGTATCTCGGATAAAAAGCTCTGGAAATTTCGTACAGTTGCAATTAAGTCTTTAGTCGAATATGCCCGTAAAAGGCTGTCAAGACAGCTTGCTGAATCGGGCGCTTCTACCGAAATAGTTAAAGACACAAAATATTTATTTGACCCAAACGCATTAACTCTCGGGTTTGCACGCCGCTTCGCTACGTACAAAAGACCAAATCTGCTGCTACATGATCCGCAGCGGCTACTTCGCCTTTTGACAGACACGCAGCGTCCGGTACAGATCATTATAGCTGGCAAAGCCCATCCGGAAGATCTTGCCGGGCAAAAGCTAATTCAGGAATGGGTGCATTTTATACGTCAGCCCGAAGTGCGCCGGCATGCGGTATTCCTTAGCGACTATGATATGCACTTAACCGGGCATCTTGTACAGGGAGTGGATGTCTGGATAAATACACCGCGGCGGCCGTGGGAGGCAAGCGGAACCAGCGGAATGAAGGTACTAGTCAACGGCGGAATCAATCTGTCGGAGCTGGATGGCTGGTGGGCCGAAGCATATACTCCCGAAGTCGGATGGGCGCTGGGAGACGGCATGGAACACGGCGATGATCCGGCCTGGGATGCTGCCGAAGCAAATGCACTTTACAATCTTCTCGAGCAAGAGCTTGTTCCCGAATTTTATAATCGTGATGAAAATGGAATTCCTACAGCGTGGGTGTCGCGTATTCGCGAAAGCATGGCGATTTTAACGCCCCGTTACTCTGCCAACCGAAGCGTCCGTGAATACACCGCGCAGTATTATCTTCCGGCTGCCGCATCCTATCTTAAACGCGCTTCCGGTAATGATGCAGAAGCCAAAAAGTATGTTGACTGGCAGCATAGTCGCGAACAAGATTGGGCGGCAATACGCTTCGGCGAAATGAAATTCGAAACAAAAGAAAATGAGTATGTATTTGAAGTTAAGGTATATCTAAACGAAATCGTCCCGGATGCTGTTCGGGTAGAACTTTATGCGGATGGAATAAACGGAGGCAGCCCGATAAAACAGGAGATGAAACTCATAAGCAAAGCAGCAGACATTGCAAGCAGCTGCCTCTATAGTGCGCAAGTGCCGGCAAACCGGTCTGCTGAAGACTATACGGCAAGAGTTATACCGCACTATGGCGGAATTGATATTCCGCTGGAAGCGTCACAAATACTTTGGCAGCGGTAACGGAATTTATAGTTGTCATGAGTTCAAGTTCAAGAGTAAGTTCAAGAAAAATTAATAACAGCATTCAAATTCATGTAAGGAAGTTATTGAGGTAATCAAAATGAGAAAAAGCAGTTCGTTTGCAGTTTTAATTTTCAATATAATTTTTGGTATCGGCTTAGTAATAGCTTTTACCGCTTAAAAAGTTACGGCTGATACAGAAAGTGAATTGATAGGAGCCGCTGCATTTATTATAGCCCTATTTGTTTCTCTTTCAATTAGGGTTGCGGATCAGTGGGAACGGGTAGTGATATTGCGCTTAGGCAAGTTCCGCGATCTGAAAGGACAAAGAAAAGGAAAGTGATATTAAAAAAAATAATGCCTTCAATAACGAATAGAAGAATGTGATTGGGAAATATTATGATCATGGAGATACGATGAAAGAAAAAACTGAAATTAAATATTTATTTGTGGATATCGGCGGTGTTTTACTCACCGATGGGTGGAGTCACGATTCCCGGAAACTGGCTGTAAAGGAGTTCGACTTGAATGCTGTAGAAACGGAAAAACGGCATAGCCAGGCCTTTGAAACTTACGAGGAGGGAAAGTTCACCATTACGGAATATTTAAACCGGGTAGTGTTCTACAAGAAAAGATCTTTTACACAGGCCCGGTTTCGAAAATTTATATTCTCCCAATCTGAACCCTATCCGCAAATGATTGAGTTGATCCGAAAGCTTAAGACAAAGTATGCGTTGAAGATAGTTGTGGTAAGTAATGAAGCGCGCGAATTGAATGCGTATAGGATTACAAAATTCAAACTTGATGAGATTGTTGATTTTTTTATTTCCTCCTGCTTTGTCCACTTGCGGAAGCCTGACACCGACATATTTAAACTTGCACTAGACGCCTCCCAGGCGCCGACCATGCAAATAGTTTATATTGAAAACACACCAATGTTTGTTCGTACTGCGGAAGGTTTGGGGATTAGAAGCGTCCTTCATACTGATTACGAATCTACTTGTGCAAAACTGGCTTCGTTTGGATTGGAAGCTGCGGAATGACTAACCGGTTATCCGTAAGATAGGAGACAAAGTAAATGAGCAAAGATAGCAAAGGCAAGCTTGGGTTTTGGGCAGTGGTGGCCATCGGAGTCGGCGGGATGGTTGGCGGCGGAATTTTTGCCGTGCTTGGGCTGGCTGTTCAACTTGCACACGGCGGCACACCGGAGGCGTTTGCACTGGCGGGTGTTGTTGCGTTGCTGACAACCTATTCCTACGCAAAACTCTCAGTCGCTTATCCCAGCCGCGGCGGGACGGTTACGTTTCTGGACCGTGCATTCGGAGCCGGTATGTTAACCGGCAGCCTTAACGTGCTGTTGTGGTTAAGTTACGTGGTAATGCTGTCTTTGTACGCTTTTGCCTTCGGCAGTTACGGATCGACATTTTTACCTGCTGCATGGCAGGCAACCGGAAAACATGTTTTGATCAGTCTCAGTGTTATTTTGATAGCCGGACTGAACCTGCTCAGCGCCGAAGTAATCGGCAAAGCGGAAAATTGGATAGTGGGATTGAAAATAGCTATTCTCCTATTTTTTGTCGGCGTCGGGTTTGCCGGTATTCACGTCTCCCGTGTCGCTACCGGCTCGTGGTCCCCTACTCTGCAATTGGCTGCAGGGGGAATGATTATCTTTCTTGCATACGAAGGATTTGAGCTAATCGCCAACACCGCACATGATGTGCGGGATGTAGCTCGAACTCTGCCCCGCGCATATTTTACGGCGGTCGGGTTCGTATTAGTTTTGTATGTGCTGGTATCTCTGGTTACTGTGGGTAATCTCCCGGTGGACAAGATTGTAGAGGCCAAAGATTATGCCTTGGCAGAAGCGGCGCGTCCTTTTCTCGGACAGGCCGGTTTTACACTAATCGCGATCGCAGCAATGCTATCAACAGCTTCGGCGATCAATGCAACTCTATACGGCTCAGCGCGGTTGAGTTATTGTATCGCGCAAGACGGAGAGCTGCCCGCAATCCTTGAACGGAAAGTCTGGGGTGAGCCTGTGGAAGGAGTGTTAATCACCGCCGGTCTAACTCTGTTCGTCGCCAACGCATTTGATCTGACCAGCATTTCCACACTGGGAAGCGCAGGTTTTCTACTGATATTCGCCGCCGTGAACACCGCTAACGCGCGGAAGGCGCCTCATACGAAAAGCCGCGGTTGGATTTCGGCAGCCGGAGCCGTCGCGTGTCTAATAGCATTGGGCGCATTGGTTTGGCAAACCGCGAAGACCGGGCCTACGAAGTTGTGGGTGCTGGCTGCAATGATATTATTAGCAGTGGCCATTGAGGGCATATACCGACTAACAAAACGGGAGATACATCTGCATGAATAAAATATCGATCCTACGCCACCAGGACGCACCGCTTATACTAACGATCAACGGCATCTCGTCGATCATCAAACTCGCATTGAATCAGATGGGAAAACATAGTGTAATGTTTGTCCGGATTGCGGAAGGTTTTGGGAATAGAATCATTCTTCATACTGATTACGAATCCACTTGTGCAAGACTATCCGGATTCGGGTTAAAAATTACCAGTGAATGAAATTCAAAATGATCACACAGTTGAATAGATATATAACAAATAAATCATCGATAAAATATAGAATAGGTAACAACATGGAAAATGTAAAGGATTATACAATAGCGGTTTTGCATGAATTAATTAAAAAATCAAAAGATGAATATCTATTGCTTAAAATAACTTCCGGCAAATTAGAAGACATTGAATTGATGTCTTTGTTTACTGCTTTCGCAGTAGAAAAGCAAGAGCATATTATAAAACTGGAAAAAGAACTTGGAAGGTTAGGAGTAAGTTTTGAAATGTTTAAAGATGATTCGGAAAATCCGGTTGAATATTTCGAATCATCCGTACTTGGGAAAAATCAAGATCTACTGATCGAAGAATGCTTAAGGAAAGATGGCTTGATGATATTGGAATATTTTAATGCGTTGAGAAAAAATATTATGTGGGAAGTAGTTCCTCTTATTGCAAATCAATACTTCAGATCAAAAAATCTACATGATCAGATAAAAAATATTTATACAGACAGAACAGAGAGATCAATTTATCAAATGGAAGTTCAATAGTTTAATCAAATAAAAGAAAAACAAATAAACTACGAATCAACCATGAATGAAACTACCACAAACATTTTAACTATTAACGGCGGTTCTTCGAGCATCAAGTTCGCTCTGTACCGGACGGGCAAATTGCTGAAAAAAAGTTTTAACGGAAGCGTTGACCGTGTCGGTTTGCCGGGTACAAATTTAACTTTCAGCGAATCAGACGGAAAACAGAAAGACATTCTCAATCTTGAATCCTCAGATACCAGATCAGCAGCAAATTTTCTTATTGATTGGCTGGGAGAAAAAATTGATTTTTCTTCGATCAAAGGAATCGGACATCGAGTTGTTTTCGGTTTGAATCATACCGAACCAGAACCCATCACACAGGAATTAGTGGATGAACTTCATCGCATCAGCCCTTACGATATGGATCATCTTCCTGCAGAGATTGAATTGATCGAGGCGATGCGGCAGCGTTATCCTAAAATACCGCAAGTCGCCTGCTACGATACGGCATTTCATCATACTATGCCGCGTGTTGCCAAAATCTTACCTATCCCCCGCCGCTTCGAGGCATTGGGAATCCGGCGGTACGGATTTCACGGTTTGTCATATTCTTATCTCATCGAGGAACTAGCTCGTATTGCCGGTACAGAAGCAGCGCAAGGCCGCGTGATTCTGGCTCATCTCGGCAGCGGTGCGAGTCTGGCCGCCGTTAGTGGAGGAAAGAGCATTGAGACAAGCATGGGCTTTACACCTGCCGGAGGACTTACCATGGGCACCCGGCCCGGTGATTTAGATCCGGGTGTTGCGTGGTACATGATGAAGTCGGAAAATCTCACGCCCAAACAATTCAATAAAATAATCAACCATGATTCCGGTCTTCTCGGCATTTCCGAAACCGGTTCCGACATGCGGGATTTGATCGCTAAGGAAACCGATGATGTTCGTGCGGCGGAAGCAGTGGAGTTATTTTGTTACCAGGCGAAGAAGTGGATAGGAAGTTTTGCCGCTGTACTCGGCGGAATAGACACGCTGGTTTTCGCCGGCGGTATCGGTGAAAAAAGCCCGGTCATTCGCTCCCGCATTTGTAAAGGATTGGAATTTCTTGGAATCAAGCTTGAAGAAAAACAAAACACGGCTAACGCTCCGGTTATCTCAACACATGCCGGCCGGGTCTCTGTCCGCGTCATTAATACCGACGAGGAATGGATGATAGCAAAAACAGTAAGCCGGATTTTAAAGCTTGATTCCGAAAAGGAGTAGAACTTATGAAAAATAATCCTAAGTCGAACGGAAAACGTTTTGTTTATCTCGCCGCCGCCATTTCGGCGCTGGGCGGCATGCTGTTCGGCTATGACATCGGCGTTATCTCCGGTGCCATTTTGTTCATCGCGAAACAATTCGCTCTCTCCCCGGAAATGCAGGAAGTCGTTGTCAGCTCAGTTCTGTTGGGATGTCTCATCGGCGCATTAGTCGGAGGATTCCTATCTGACCGCTATGGACGACGGAGATTATTGCTTACCACCGCTGTAGTTTTCATTTTAGGCGCTGTCGGGGCGGCTTTGGCACCTGACACTGCATGGCTGATTGTAACACGATTCTTTGCGGGTACCGCCATCGGCATAGCGTCGTTTGTCGCGCCGCTTTACATTTCCGAGATTGCACCGGTTGCCATTCGCGGAAAGCTCGTTTCGCTCAATCAACTCGCTATCACTAGCGGCATTGTGATATCTTACGGCGTCGACTACGCCTTTGCCGGGGCTCAGGCTTGGCGCTGGATGTTTGCAATGGCGGCGATTCCGGCGGCAGCATTTGGAATCGGATTAATGCTCATTCCTAACAGTCCGCGATGGCTTGTCAGCCGCGGGCATATTGATCAAGCCCGGGAAGTGATGAAACGACTCCGGGCTCCGGGACAAATTGAAAGCGAGATCAAAGAAATTAAACGTAGTGCTGAACAGCAGAAGGGGCGGTGGTCGGAACTGTTCAGTCCATACTTACGTGTGGCGATGATCGTCGGCATTGGACTTGCGATTGCGCAGCAAATCACCGGCATAAATACTATCATCTATTACGGCCCTACTATTTTCAAGTTTGCTGGTATGTCATCTTCATCAGTAGCGATTCTGGCAAGTGTGGGTGTTGGAGTTATCAATTTTGTAATGACAGTAGTGTCCCTGCAGCTGATCGACCGGGTCGGGCGGCGGCCGCTTTTGCTAATTAGCCTGGCAGGAATGACACTGAGTCTGTTCGTTTTAGGTGCGGCGTTTTCGCTTCCGCAATTTACCGATAGTTTGGGAGTGATCGCTTTAATATTTGTTATGACCTATGTCGGTTCGTTCGCGGTAGGAATGGGACCGATTTTCTGGCTGTTGATCTCGGAAATGTACCCGCTGCGCATAAGGGGCCGTGCAATGAGCGTTGCTACGGTTGCCAATTGGGGCGCTAACTTGATTGTAGCATTGACGTTTTTGACTCTCACACAATTCATTGGTAAAGCCTCCACGTTTTGGTTATACGGAGGTATTAGTATCGGGACATGGATTTTTTCATTTTTCCTGGTTCCGGAAACCAAGGGTAAAAGCCTCGAACAGATTGAGGCACATTGGCGGGCCGGAAAGCCTGCACGGATTTTATAAAATAACTGAAATGCTTACTGGAAGAACCGCCCCGAAATGAAAATATATTTAATGAGATAAGGAGTAATTATGCAACGTAGCATTAATAATTTGATAGGTTTCACCATTAGTGCAAAGGATGGTGAGTTGGGAAAAGTGAGTGAGTTCTACTTCGATGATCTCACCTGGTCAATCCGTTACTTAGTCGTTGAAACAGGCAGCTGGTTGTCTGAACGGAAAGTACTTATTCCGCATGCGGCACTTGGCAAGACTGATTGGAAGAAGGAAACATTTCAAGTAAACCTCACAATGGAACAGGTACGCAAAAGCCCCGATATTGATACTGAAAGGACCGTATCCCGCCGGCACGAGATAGAATTGTTTAACCATTACGCGCTGCCGGTTTATTGGGGAAATGGATTTTATGCCGGACCAATCGGAATGATTCCGTTTTATCCCTATTACGACAGGAAACCGGTAAAGAAAGATGATGATTCTGCTCAACAAACCCAAGGCGATACACACTTGCGCAGCTCGAAAAAAGTTAATGGTTACCGTATTCATGCTGACGACGGTGAAATAGGACATGTGGAAGATTATATAGTTGATGATGAAAAGTGGAATATTTCTTTCCTAATTGTGGATACGCACAACTGGCTGCCCGGTAGAAAAGTTCTTATAATGCCGCGTTGGATAAATCGTATCGATTTTGATGAATCAAAAGTCTATGTGAATCTATCTAAGGAATCCATAAAGGACAGTCCAGTCTTTGACTCTTCTAAACCGGTAGACAAGAATTATGAACTTGAACTCTTCAAACATTACGGAGCCGAAGAAATTATAATTGACTAAAGCGGCGATGTTAAGATTACAGAATAAAGATGAAATTATTAAACACAATTGTTTTAACGGACAACAGCAACTCATCAAGTATCTTAATCTGTTTTCGCCGGCTGATGTTTCCTGTTCTGCCGTCGAATAATTGAAATTAAGGACAAAAAAAGGAAGGACTCTTATTATGCTAAACAATGCCAAATCTCTAAATGGTTTTAAATTGCATAGCCTCGATGGGGAAATAGGAAAGGTTAAAGAATTTTTTTTCGATGACAATCACTGGGCCATCCGGTATCTTGTCGCCGATACCGGAAACTGGCTTACAGGCAGACAGGTGTTGGTTTCTCCCTATGCGCTGATCAGCGTGAATAAGGAAGACCAATCAATCTCTGTTAATTTAACAAAAAAACAGATTGAGGAAAGTCCGTCTTTAAATAGCGACAAACCCGTCTCGCGGCAGTTTGAGGAGGAGTACTACGGGTATTACGGATGGCCGATATATTGGAGCGACACGGAAATGTGGGGACCTTATCCCTACATTGTAGGTGATCTCAAAAAACAGAGCGAGTCCGTTCAAAGTAAGAAATCCTGGGATAGCCATTTGCGCAGCACTCATGATGCGAGTGGATACAACATCCAAGCCACAGATGGCGAAATTGGCCACGTCGAGGATTTTATCATTGATGACAAGACATGGGCGATTCGTTATTTAATCATCGATACAAAAAACTGGTGGACCGGGAAAAAAGTACTGGTCTCGCCGAAATGGATCGACCACATTAGCTGGAGCGAGAGGAAAGCCTTCATCAATCTTTCCCGCGAGGCTATTAGGCAATCTCCGGAATTCAGTGAGGAGTCTCTGCTAACCAGGGATTATGAATCGGCGCTGCACACACATTATAATCGTAAAGGATACTGGGTTGATGAAACGGTTGTTAAGGAACATGCAAGTTGAAACTTAAGCGAAAAGGATCATTGAGAATACTACACATGGGTAACATGGTGCCCTCATGGAATAAAAGTAAGTATGGTCATGGGATCAGACGAGTTTGGAAGATTCTTTTTCTTGCATTCAAAAAGTTTCTTCATATTGACGGAGTACAGTGGGCAGGAGCCTTTTCCTTCAACATGTTCTTCTCTCTGTTTCCTATAATAGTCCTCTTTGTTACTATTGCTTCTACTTTTATTGACAGAGACCGGGCAGGGACAGTAATAATTACTTACGTAGAAAACTATGTCCCGATTAGCGGGGAAATGCATCACTATATTTTTAATACCATCGCTGGTGTTGTCAACTCGCGAGAGCAAGCAGGCGCCGTTGCGTTTGTCATCCTGATCTGGGCAGCTCTCCAATGTTTCATTACCCTCATCGTTGCTACCAACCGCGCCTGGGGAACCACGTTAGATAAAAGTTGGTGGCGGCTACCACTCAAAAGCTTACTGCTGTCCGGCACCACGGCAAGTATGGTTCTGCTGGGCATGGTATTGCCGGTATTGATGAGAATAGCTAAGGATTGGTTCTTTGCAACAAACGAACTCAGTTCCCGGCTGTATGACATAGGCAGCTTTTTCATCCCCTTACTTCTGGCATTTTTTGGTCTGAGCGTTTTTTATATGCTCGCACCGCTCCGGCCTACCCGGTTTGCAGTAGTATGGGCAGCCGCTTTGTTTTCTACAATTCTTTTGCAGGTAAGCGAAATTCTGTTTGAGATATATCTAAGAAACTTCGCAACGTTGAACGCTGTCTACGGAACGTTTGGCGGAATCATGGCATTGTTACTGTGGATTTATCTTTGCGGGTGCATTTTCATCTTCGGAGCCTGCTTGTGCGCCGCTCAAGCGGAAGTAAATCAATTGCGTGTGAAGAGCCGCTGAAGTGTTGATCAAATTTAAAATTAAACATTGAAAGAATTAATAATCATGAAAACAAAAAAAATGTCCGGGAAAAAATTAATGAGGGAAGTGAAAGAAGGGTTTGAAGAAAACATTGAAGCCAAAACTAAAAAAGACAATGAAAAGGACAAACCTTTAACTCCGGAACTTCTTCGAAAGATGAACGCCTATTGGCGCGCCGCCAACTACCTTTCGGTCGGACAGATTTATCTGTTTGACAATCCGCTGTTAAAAAAACCGTTAAAATTGAAGCATGTAAAGCCGCGTTTGTTAGGGCATTTCGGAACCACTCCCGGTCTTAATTTTATATATGTTCACCTCAATCGTATCATTAAGAAGTACGACTTGAATATGATATATGTTATCGGCCCCGGTCACGGCGCTCCGGGAATAGTAGCCAACACTTATCTGGAAGGAACATACAGCGAGATTTATCCGAATATTACTCAAGATGAAGAAGGAATGAAAAAACTGTTCACACAATTTTCCTTTCCGGGAGGTATTCCGAGTCATGTTGCGCCGGAAACACCGGGCTCAATTCATGAAGGCGGAGAACTCGGCTACTCACTGTCGCACGCTTACGGCGCAGCGTTCGACAACCCCGACCTTATAGTTACATGCGTCGTCGGCGACGGCGAATCTGAAACCGGTCCGCTTGCTACAAGTTGGCACTCCAATAAATTCCTAAATCCGGTTTGCGACGGAGCCGTACTGCCTATCCTGCATTTGAACGGTTACAAGATAGCCGGTCCCACCGTGCTGGGACGTATCAGCCACGAAGAATTAGATCATCTCTTCCGCGGTTACGGGTACAATCCGTATTTTGTTGAGGGAGACGATCCGGATAAACTTCACCAAACCCTGGCAGCTACTCTTGATACTGTAATTGCCGAGATTAAGGAAATTCAAACTAAAGCACGAATAAAGGGCTTCAAAACAAGGCCGATGTGGCCCATGATAGTATTCCGTACTTTAAAAGGATGGACTTGCCCGGAGGTTGTGGACGGTCTGCCTATCGAGGGTACATTCCGCGCGCATCAGGTACCGATCACAGATTTTGTAAATAAACCCGAGCATTTGAAAGTGCTTGAGCACTGGATGAAGAGTTATAAATCAAAAGAATTATTTGATAAAAGCGGCAGACTGATTCCTGAACTTGCCGAGTTAGCACCTAAAGGCGAACGGCGAATGGGAACAAACCCGCATGCTAACGGAGGACTTCTACTTAAAGGATTAAAAATTCCGGATTTCCGTAATTACGCTTTAAAGGTTACTAATCCGGGCACTGTTGAAGGAGAAGCTACGAGAGTTCAAGGTAAATTCATCCGCGATGTAGTGAAACTTAACCAGACAAACTTCCGCGTTTTCAGTCCTGACGAAACCGCATCGAACCGGTGGGGAGATGTATTCGAAGTAACAGACCGATGCTCTACAGCGGAGGTCATTCCGATTGACGACCATGTTGCACCTGACGGCCGCGTGATGGAAATGTTAAGCGAGCACCAGTGCGAAGGCTGGCTTGAAGGTTATTTACTTACAGGCAGACACGGCTTTTTTTCATGTTACGAAGCGTTCATCCATATCATTGATTCAATGTTTAACCAGCACGCCAAGTGGATCAAAGTTGCTCACCAGATTCCCTGGCGAAGTCCCGTTGCTTCATTGAACATTCTGCTTTCGTCTCACGTATGGCGGCAGGATCATAACGGCTTTAGCCATCAAGATCCCGGTTTCATCGACCACGTGGTTAATAAGAAGGCCGATATTATCCGCGTATATCTGCCGCCGGATGCCAATACATTGCTCTCGGTAACAGATCATTGCTTACACAGCCGCGATTATGTTAATGTTATTGTTGCAGGCAAACAGCCTGCGCTGCAATGGATGGATATTGATTCCGCCGTTAAGCACTGTACTGCCGGGCTAGGAATATGGGAATGGGCAAGCAACGACAAAGGTGAAGAACCTGATGTGGTTATGGCTTGCTGCGGCGACGTTCCTACACTGGAAACATTGGCTGCCGTCCAACTCCTTCGGCAGTACTTCCCCGAACTTAAAGTCAGGGTTATTAATGTAGTGGATCTTATGACACTACAACCGAAAAGCGAACATCCTCACGGGCTTAGTGATAAGGATTTTGATACTCTCTTTACAAAAGACAAGCATGTTATTTTCGCCTTCCATGGTTATCCGCTGCTCATCCACCGTCTCACTTACCGCCGGTCCAACCAGGAACGGTTTCACGTGCGCGGGTATAAGGAAGAAGGAACGACAACTACCCCGTTCGATATGGTGGTGCTGAATGAACTGGATCGTTTCCATCTTGTCGGCGATGTGATTGACCGTGCACCGGGTTTAGGTTCCCGGGCAGCATACGTAAAACAGTTCCTTCGCGATAAGCTGCTTGATCACAAAAAATATATTGATAAATACGGTCAGGACATGCCCGAAATCCGCAACTGGAAATGGAGTAATCCAAAATGAATGAGAAAAAACTTATAGACATAGCTAATGAAACAGTAAATAATAAAAACAGGAAAAGACTATGAATATCCAAATCAATACCGGCCATAATATCCAGGGGAATAAAGCGCTAATTGCTAAGTTCAGCAGCACAATTAAGAGCGCATTAATTAGAATGAGCGATCACATTACTACTGTGGAAGTCCATCTGAAAGATGAAGACGGCGATAAAAATGGAAAGAACGACAAACGCTGCATGATCGAAGCGCATTTAGAAGGGCTTCAACCCATTGTTGTTACAGACCATGCCGACACTTTGAACCAGGCCCTCGACGGAGCTATTGATAAACTAATAAATATGATTGAAAGCATCCTCGGACGTCAACGCAATCAAAGGATCAGCCAAACTGAACAATCCGAACCTGAATTGAAATTTCCGGATGAGGAATGATATGCATTAGCATAGCTAAGGATTATGGCAGATTTTTTCAAATTGAAACAGCATGATTTATTCGTAATTGATAAAATTACAGAGGTATAATAGATGAAGTTAAAAGATATTATTGATACTGCAAAGACGTTAGTTGCAAACGACAAAGGACTGCTTGCAATGGATGAAAGTAATCCGACATGCAACAAACGATTTGCCAAATTGGGAATCCCACAAACAGAAGAAACCCGCCGCGCCTATCGTGAATTGATCGTTTCCACACCCGGTCTCGGTGATTGTATTAGCGGCGCTATCCTCTATGATGAAACAATACGCCAGAATAAAAAAGACGGTACTCCCCTTCTTAAAGTAATCACCGACGCGGGAATTATTCCCGGCATCAAAGTGGACGTAGGCGCTAAAGCCATGGCTGGCCATCCGGGTGAAAAAATAACCGAAGGTCTTGACGGTTTGCGCGACCGCCTTAAGGAATATTTTAAAATGGGTGCACGTTTTGCCAAGTGGCGCGCAGTGATTGCCGTCGGCAATGACATTCCCAGTCAAGGATGTATCGAGGCAAACGCTCATGCATTGGCTCGCTACGCGGCATTGTGTCAGGAAGCCGGACTGGTTCCCGTCGTCGAGCCGGAAGTGCTAATGCACGGTGATCATTCCTTAGAAAGATGCGGCGAAGTAACGGAGAAAGTCTTACGAACTGTTTTCAACCAGCTTTACACACAACGAGTGATATTGGAAGGAATGATTCTGAAGCCTAACATGGTGCTTCCGGGATTAACCTCCCCACCACAAGAAAAGGTGTGCGAGGCGTCTGTTGGCGAACAACAGTATCAAGTGAGATTGATTGACCGCCGGCAGGGAGATATGCCTGAAGTGAACAAAGCGGCCGACGTAACCGTGAAGTGTCTCTTGCGCGCCGTCCCCGCTGCCGTTCCGGGAATTGCATTCTTATCTGGCGGTCAACAGCCTGAAATTGCTTCGTCCCGTTTAAATGCTATGAACGTTAGATTTAAGTTACGACTGCCGTGGGAATTGGCGTTTTCGTTTGCGCGCGCTATCCAGCAGCCCGCTTTGGAAATTTGGCAAGGCAAAGATGAAAATGTTTTGGCGGCACAACAAGCTCTGTATCACCGAGCCATGTGCAACCGCGCCGCACGCCGCGGCGAATACAATGAGGAGATGGAAACGACATTAAAGTGACTTTAAACAATCCTAACACTGAGAAAGGTTCCCGCTCACCCGGAAAATGTAGACCCTTTTTCATCCTTTTGCACGATTGTATTATTTTATTTCTCTTCATAGCTTGACATAGATTTAAACATTGAAAATTAAACTAAAAGAGGATTACCATGTTATACACAATCGCAATTATTCTCATAGTTTTGTGGTTGCTTGGAATGTTCACTGCTTATACAATGGGCGGAGTAATTTACGTTCTGCTTGTAATCGCAATTATATTGATCTTAGTTAACTTCTTTAGAGGAAGGCGTTCAAGGATGGTATAGTCTTGTTTGTTTTTGACGGAAGTTTACTTATCCAAGCGATGTAGCCCCTTTTCCATCCCTTCGCTCGATTGAATAATTCCTTATAACCGGGGGTAATGGAATGAGAATAAATTAAAAGAGTGAATTATTAAATAAATATTACAGGAAAGATATAAGACATAACCAATGGAGGTTTCAGATGACAAATGAAAAAAAAGGAATGGGAAAAGGTTTAATGATTGGAATTTTTGCCGGTGCTACTATCGGATCAATCATTACGCTTCTATACGCTCCGAAATCAGGGAAAAAGTTTCGCAAGTATTTAAAGACCAAATCCCAGGATTTTATAGAAGATGCCGACAAATATATTTCCAATGCCCAAAAGGACGCTTCACAATTAATCAAGGATGTTAAAAAAAAATCCAAATTATTAGTTGATGATGCTGAAGAAAAGGTAGACGCACTTTTTGACGAATCAGAGAAAATCCTGAGCGAAGCAAAAAACAAAGTGGGAGATTACGTACAAAAGAGTAAAGTTAAGCTTGAAAAAGAAAGTGGTCATTTGAAATCCGCCTTAAAAGCAGGTGTTGACGATTATAAAAACTAATAGGAGACTTGATAGAGCATGACTTTAATTGACGTTTTACTTATAGTATTAATCTTATCAGCTTCCTCTCTTTGCATTTTCTTAATCATATACTTGAAAAAAATTTCCGGTCAGGTTGAGGCAGTCAGCAAAGATATTCACCGGCTTGTAGAAAATACTATCCCCATGTTGAGTAATCTGGAAGAGGTTACTCAACGCGTGAACATAATAGTAACAGGAGTTGAAAAATACTGGGATGAAATCGACCATTCTATCCAAACTTTGCGCGCGAAGATATCAAATTCCGAATCATTGGAAAAATTCCGCGACGCGCAAACACAGATACTGGAATTTAATAAATATTTTAGAGCTATCGGCAAAGGCATGTTTGCTTTTTGGCGCAAATATAAGCAAAGGTAATTTTTTAGTACTTTGATTTAGTTATCTATTTGCGAAACCTGAATCCTAATTTGACAGCATCATCGTTTTATAAAAAACAGATCTTCTCCAAAAGATGTAATCCCTTTTTCATCCCTTTGCACGATTAAACAATACTAAAATACTTTATATCATATTATCGTAATCAAGGAGCTTTTACATAATATGTCAATTTTAATTTTAAAGGAGCAATCAAATGAATACACTGTTAATCAAAGGAAACTGGAATGAAGCCGCGGGTAAACTCAAGAAACAATTTGCAAACCTGACTGATGATGATTTGCTTTACAAAAAAGGTAAGGAAGAAGAATTATTGGGAAGATTGCAGAATAAACTTGGAAAAACCAAGGAAGAAGTACGCAAAATAATTTCAAAATTGTGATGGTTAGTTAACCGTAAAATTTAATACGGTCGTGTAAATATTTCTAAACATCTTACAAGGAGAGTTATGAAAAACAAATATTTCCTATTTGCAGTTCTCTTGCTTATTGCAGGAGCACTATTAACCGGTTGTGAAAAAACCAGCGAAAATGCAAAAGAAAAAGTCAGCCAAGCAAATCAAGATATGGCAGATGCGCAGGCTCAATATGAGAAGGAATGGCAGCAATTCAAAAGTGATACTGAATTAAAAATTAATGCCAACCAAAAAAACATTGATGATTTCAAAACAGCTATGAAAAAAACGAATAAAAAATTCAGAGCTAAATATGAAAATCAAGTGCTGACGTTAGAACAGAAAAATATCGAATTAAAGAAAAAATTAAATGATTATAAGTATGAAGGAAAAGATAATTGGGAACAGTTCAAACAAAAGTTTAATAATGATATTGATAGTGCCGGTAATGCGATCAAAGGTTTATTCGAGAAAAAAGGTTAAACGTTAATAGGATCTCGTGCAAAAAAAAGAAAATATGATGAAAAGGAAAAAGATTTATCATAATTATTTAGTTCAATTAATTTGATTGGAGAATAATCATGTCTTACTATTTTTCAAAAAAAACAGCTTTGGGATTTGCGGAAGCAATTGAAAAAGTAACCGAAGCTTTAAAGAATGAGGGATTCGGTATTTTAACTGAAATTGATGTAAAGGAAACATTAAAAAAGAAATTGGATATAGATTTTCGCCCTTACAAAATTCTTGGTGCCTGCAATCCGTCCTTTGCTTATAAAGCGCTTCAAGTAGAAGATAATGTCGGTATTATGCTGCCGTGCAATATTATCGTCCAGGAAAAAGAAAATGGTGTTGAAATCGCTGCGATAGATCCTGTTGTGTCAATGCAGGCTATTGCTAATCCGCAGCTGAACGATATCGCCGGTGAAATACGCAAAAAGCTGCATCGAGTTATTGATAGTCTTTAAATAACAATTTGCCTGCCGTGGAGTCAATACCACGTAGTGAAAAAAATAGGAATCCTGTATGGAAAACGAACATCGTTTGTATGGCTTGTGTTTACAGTACAAAGTTTAAACTTTGCATTATCCGGAACCGTAACAGTAATGGTAATTACATGTCCGCACGCTCTCGGTTCGGCAATTCCTCTGGCTGCATGAGTTTTGTTCTCGGTGGGAATTGTTTTAAGCCCTGCAATTGGTGCGGTATTGATGTCGATAAGTACGGTAATTGTTGCCGTCAACGCCCGGCTTCTGAAAATAAAATGATGACAAGTTAATAAAAACAATCTGGATTAACAGATTAAATAAATAACAATACAAGTAAAAAATATGTTAAAAATAATGAGTGATTTACCGGACAATGTTCTGGGCATTTCCGCAGAAGGAAAAATAACCGGAACAGACTATGAAAATGTTTTAATTCCTGCTGTAGAGGAAAAATTTAAAAGCAAACAAAAAAATCCGGATGCTGTACCATCTTGGAAGCAGCTTCACCGGATTTGATCTAAATGCTATGATGGATGATGCAAAGTTGGGGATGAAACATTTATCTTCATGGGAAAAAATTGCATTTGTATCTGATCATGAACTGATAAATACTTTTACAAAATTCTTTGGTTATATGCTTTCCTGTGAAGTTCGCATATTTAAAAATTCTGATCTGGATGTAGCAAAAAAATGGATCAAGGAAAATTGAAAGGAGAATACCGGATATGAAAACCAAAACTGATCAGTCCAAGTCTTCCGAACCGAAGCCTGACGCAAAGAACGAACCTAAGCCTCAAGCGAATGACGATGCAAAACCTAAAGCAAAGGACGACTTAAAAACCTTACCGCTGGCGGAGGTGGAAAAAAAATTAGAGTCATCTCCGGAGGGTCTCACTCAAGCCGAGGCGCAGAAACGGTTGACGCAGTACGGACCAAATGAGATTGAAGAAAAGAAAACCAATCCGCTGCTGAAATTCCTCTCCTATTTTTGGGGACCAATCCCGTGGATGATTGAAGTAGCGGTAATTCTTTCGGGTGTGGTTCGGCACTGGCCTGATTTTTTTATCATCCTCCTTTTACTTGCCGCTAACGCAGTGGTCGGATTCTGGGAAGAACGCCAGGCCGGCAACGCCATCGAGGCATTGAAGGCTAAACTGGCGGTTAAGGCACGGGTGAAACGCGATGGTAAATGGATCACCCCGGCAGCGCGCGAACTTGTGCCGGGCGATGTTATTCGATTGCGCCTGGGCGACATTGTTCCTGCGGATGCACGTTTGCTGGATGGCGATCCGGTTGAAGTTGATCAGTCCGCATTGACGGGTGAATCTTTGCCTGCTACCCGAAAACCCGGCGAGGCTGTGTTTTCAGGTTCGATAATTCGCCGGGGTGAAATCGGCGCTCTGGTCTATGCAACAGGTGCAAAAACTTACTTCGGCAAGACAGCGCAATTAGTACAGGAGGCACACACCGTCAGCCATTTTCAAAAGGCTGTTTTGAAGATCGGAAATTATCTCATCATTCTTGCGGTGGCTCTGGTGGCGGTTATTATTGCCGTAGCGATCTACCGCGGTGATCCGATACTAACCACGCTGCAGTTCGCCCTGGTGCTTACTGTAGCCGCGATTCCGGTTGCAATGCCGACAGTGTTGTCGGTAACGATGGCGGTCGGCGCACGCCTGCTTGCCAGGAAAAAGGCAATTGTCAGCAAGTTGGTGGCCATCGAGGAATTAGCGGGTGTGGATGTACTATGTGCTGATAAGACCGGTACCCTGACCCAGAATAAACTGACACTGGGCGATCCTTTCAGCGTGAACAATATTCCCGCCGATCAGGTCATTTTAAACGGCGCTCTGGCATCCCGTGCGGAAAACAACGACACCATTGATCTGGCTGTACTGGGCGGACTGAAAGAAAAGGATTCGTTAAAGGATTACGAGGTAATTCATTTCCAGCCTTTCGATCCGGTGCATAAACGCACCGAAGCCACAGTAAAACTAAAGACGGAAAAACTTTCAAGGTAACCAAAGGGAGCGCCGCAGGTAATTTTGGAATTGTCGGCTAATGCAGCACAGGTAAAGTCCGCTGTCGATAAAGCCGTAAACGAATTTGCAGCACGCGGCTTTCGTTCGTTAGGTGTGGCGAGAGCCGATGGCAACGGACAATGGCAGTTTGTCGGCGTGTTGCCCTTGTTCGATCCGCCGCGTGAAGATGCAAAAGCAACCATCAAGACTGCAGGAGAGATGGGCGTAAAGATAAAGATGGTTACGGGCGATGCCTTGCCATCGCAAAAGAAACCGCCAAAAAGTTGGACATGGGTGCAAATATTCTTGATGCCTCCGGCCTGGGCGACTCGAAAAAGAAAGAGACCATAGAAGTTGCGGAGTCCATCGAGAATGCCGACGGTTTCGCACAGGTTTTCCCGGAGCACAAATTCCACATTGTGGATGTTCTGCAGAAACGTGGTCACATGGTCGGCATGACGGGTGACGGAGTGAATGACGCTCCCGCGCTTAAAAAAGCCGACTGCGGCATCGCCGTTTCAGATGCGACGGACGCAGCGCGCGCGGCGGCATCTATTGTGCTGACGACGCCCGGCCTGTCGGTAATTATTGACGCAATCAAGGAGAGCCGGAAAATTTTCCAGAGGATGAACAGTTACGCTATCTACCGTATCGCCGAGACGCTGCGTGTTTTATTGTTCATGACCCTGGCGATCCTGATCTTCAACTTTTATCCGTTGACGGCAGTGATGATCGTGATGCTGGCGTTGCTCAATGACGGCGCCATCCTGTCAATTGCCTATGATAACGTTCATTATAAAAATAAACCCGAGTCATGGAATATGCATGAGGTTCTGGGCATCGCAACTGTCCTGGGCATCGTCGGACCCATTGCCGCATTCGGTCTTTTCTTCCTTGGCGACCGTGTTTTCCACCTCGATCATGCGCATCTCCAGCCGATGATGTACCTAATGCTTTCCGTTGCCGGACATTTAACGATTTTTCTCACTCGTACACGCGGCCCGTTCTGGTCTATCCGTCCTGCAAAGATTTTATGGATTGCTGTGCTCGGTACACAACTCGTTAGCAACACTAATCGCTGTGTATGGATTCCTTATGCCGCCTCTCGGCTGGAGTTGGGCCGGTTTCGTATGGGGATATGCGATAATATGGTTTTTAGTTAGTGACCGCGTGAAACTGCTTGCGTACCGGATTTTTGATCCAGCCAAAGCAAAGATACCATCCGATTTGACACCTCAAATTGCTAAGCAAGCATATGAACTATATGAGCAGGAAGGTCGTCGAGATGGTCACGCAGATGAGGACTGGTTAAAAGCGGAAAAGAATATTAAATAAAAATGAACTCCCTAAATAAACAAACTCGAATACCGAGGCGGGATCATGTAAAGAATGAAGATGGAAAACAATTCAGAAGATTTTTGCAGACTACATTTTAGGAAAACTATAACTAGCTCACAACTTAAGCCGGACGATTTAAGTCTGGCTTAGGTTCGACTCTGTTCGAAATGATTCACCTCCAAACAAAATCGAGAAAGAGCAGACATAAATTTCTTTTAGACAGATAGTGATTTTTCGAATTTCTTTGAATGATGAACCTACCTGCTTACTTTAATAAACCTAGTGCCTTTTTCATCCTTTTGCTCGATTGGAATAAGACTGCCTAATGCGTAGTATTATTATGTATAGGATTGTTTTTCTATAAATCCTAAGGTCATTATTTATTTGTATAAAAATATCAAGGCTTAGGCTCATAAATTAAATCCGGGAATAAAATTCAAATAAATTTTTGATAAATAAAAATGAACTTCACTTACAATTGATAAGATAGGTAAAACCAATGCAAAAGATTAAAAGCAGATTTTTAATGATTGCGTTTGTAACCGTGGTTGTGCTCTTTTTTTACTTCGGCGCAGGAACCATGGTAGAAAACGGAATATATGGAAGAATACATGAAAACGGTTGGGCAGGACATATGAGCTGGAGAATGTATCCGGCTACGATTACCCTTGTTTTAAGTGCAGCATTTGGCTGGCTGCTGTTTAAAAGAGAAATAAAGCAAGCAAGGATATATCATAGCAATTTTAACCTGGAACGAAGATGAAAAAAATTCTGATCGCGCTGGATTATAATCCAACGTCACAAAAAGTGGCAGAGATAGGTTTTTCAACGGCTAAAGCCATGAATGCTGAAGTTATATTGCTTCATGTAATATTAGATCCGGTCTACTACTCCTCTGTAGAATATTCTCCTATAATGGGAATGAGTTTTACCGGTTACACGAATATGGATCTATTACAATTAGAAACCGTCGAGGGATTGAAAAAAACATCTCAGCTTTTTTTAGATAAAGTTAGACTTCACCTTGGTGATAAAACAATTGAAACCCTGGTAAGCGAAGGTGATTGCGCTGAGACCATAATAAAGACCGCAGACGACTTGCATATAGATTTTATAGTTATGGGATCTCACAGCAGAAGATGGCTGGAAAATATAGTAATGGGAAGTGTTGCGGAAAAAGTTTTACGTCAAACTTCTATACCGCTTTTCATCATCCCGACAAGACAAAACAAATAACAATAATGATTTTTGTGAAATGGAAAATTAATTCAAAAAATTGTGCCTAATATAATTGTTCTATACCACAATATTTAGAGACAAAAATGTTCGGTTTAAAACATAAAAAACGAGAGCTTATTCGCAGCTTACCATTTCCTGAAAAACGGCTGGATATTATAGAAAAGAATATTGCTTATTATCATCATTTGAATCCGGAAGATCAAGCTGAGCTGCGCGGTCATATTCAAATATTTTTAAACGAAAAAAAATTTGAAGGACTTAATGGATTTGAAATCACCGATGAGATAAAAGTAACTATAGCCGCGCAAGCTTGTATTTTGCTGTTGCATCGCGATACGGATTATTACCCGACATTGCATACAATTTTGGTTTATCCTCATCCTTTCTTTTCAAATATCAAACAAAACTTACCCGGCGGAATAGTAGCTGAAGGCGAACAAGGACGGTTAGGAGAATCATGGCACCGCGGACCTGTCATTCTTTCCTGGGACGATGTTAACAGGTCCGCACATGATCATAATGACGGACACAACCTGGTTTTTCATGAATTTGCACACCAGCTCGACGATGAGTCAGGTGCAAACGATGGCGTACCTGTACTGCCAAACCGCTCTACTTACATAGCATGGGCAAGGGTGTTGGGCGAGGAATATCAGGAATTACTTGACAATCTCAAGCACAACCATAAATCAGACATAGATTTTTACGGAGCTACAAACCCTGCTGAATTTTTTGCCGTAGTTACAGAATATTTTTTCGAAAAGCCGATCCAACTCAAAAAGAGGCATCCGGAATTATATGAGCAGTTCAAAAACTTTTACAAACTGGATACTGAAACGATTATGCTAAAGGACGACAAAGACAGTAATGAAAAAAAGAAATTTTATGAAAAATAAACATATCCCTATTGGTAAATTTCTGGGAATTCCGGTTTATTTAGATTATTCGTGGTTCCTGATATTGGCACTGCTAACCTGGATGCTGGCGGAAAGTTATTTCCCGCTAGAGTTCAAAAATTGGACGATATTCTCTTATTGGACGGTCAGTTTTATAACTTCGATTTTGTTCTTCATTAGTATTTTACTACATGAATTCGGTCATTCTATAATTGCACTAAAATATAAAATTAAAGTGAAAAGGATAACACTTTTTTTATTTGGCGGAGTTGCCGAAATTTCAAAAGAACCGTCGAAATCATCGGCGGATTTTTGGATTGCCGCCGCCGGTCCTATTACCAGTTTCATATTAGCGGCAGTCTTTTATTTATTAGCAAAAGCATTTCTGCATAATCAATATATAGCGGCTTCATTTCAGTATCTCGCTTTAATAAATTTTATCCTGGCAATATTTAATTTAATTCCCGGATTTCCGCTGGATGGTGGAAGAATTTTGAGGGCGATAGTGTGGGCTGTTACAAAAAATTATAAAAAAGCAACTACAATTGCCGCTAACGCCGGAAGGATTTTCGGACTCTTGTTTATTATGCTTGGTGTTTTCCAGATATTTCAAAATAATATTTATAACGGTTTATGGATAATATTTATCGGTTGGTTCCTGGAAATTTCCGCAATGTCCCAAATTCGAAGAAGCAGACGCTTAACGGTTTATTATTCGGTCACCAGGTGCATGAAGCTTTGTCGAATGATTACGGTATAGTATAGTCCTGATTCTACTGTTCAGGAAATTATAGAAAATCATTTCATCGGCGCCAATCGCAGAAACTTACTTGTTAAGGATAAT
>CAVUCX010000003.1:0-14722 GCA_963739955.1 uncultured Bacteroidota bacterium
CCATGCCTTTTTTGCCCATATAACCATAAATTTTCCCTTTAGTGCCCATTCTTCCAGTTAAGAGCCATTTAAAAGAATCCGGTTTTTCAGAGCCGTTAAGATAGGCGCATGGATCAAAATCGGGATACTCTTTTCTAAGTATCTCCACAATTTCATCCGCCTGAATATCGGTTCTTTCCTCATCTTCTTCATTATATACCAGCGATTTCATATCAATTTTCTGCGGACCTAAATAGAAATCTACATTTGTATTGTTAACCGCTCTGTAAAGAATAAATACCATTACCTGTACAATGTCGATATTTTTTTCTGCCCATTTTGCAAGCTCAGGTATATACTGTATTGTATCCTCATAAACGGTAGAGTTGAAAGCACATGAAATATTTTTTGCGTCCGCGAGCATTTTCGCAAAATGATAACGAAGCTCATTCAGTTCGATTTCATTTTTATCCTTCCAACCAGGTCTGTTCTGCTTACTGTCAATATGAAACGTAAAACCGTAAACACCGGCTTTCTTTAATTCCATAAGAAGTTCTTTGGTAAGAGCAAGACCGTTTGTGTTCAGTATTGGTTTTAGTCCTCTTCTTTTTACATCACGGACAATGTCAAGAATTTGGGGATGTAAAAGCGGATCACCTCCTGCGATAGATATTCCGTCTACTTTTCTAAATTTAGTAAAGATATCAAGTTCTTCTTTTATTTGTTCCATTGATTTGTGACTGTTATCTTCATTTTGACGATAACAACCATCACAGTGCAGATTACATTTTGCTGTCGGTTCCAGCCATGATATTGAATTATCAGTCAGATTCCAAGGTAAGCGGTAATAATCCAAATGATTAAGTTTTAACATCAGATCCCCCGGTATTAGTTATTATTTTAATAAGTTCAAGTTTAATATTACTAGGAAATAATGTTTGAATTCTATCAGATTCTGAAAATAGTTAAAGCATACTTTAGTTGTGGAATAAACTTTGCGTTAAAGAAACAGGTCAAAAGTAAAGTATTCCTGATATTATTTCAATAAAATAATTTATTTTGTTATAGCTTATAAAAACTCATGATTATTTTAGATATAGAAATTTCCGGTTGTAAGAATAAATAGAAAATCAAAATTTGAGCTAAAACAATTATACTAAAAAAAACATCATAACTATAAAAATAATAAGCATTTAAATAAAAATGTCTTTATGTTTATCTGTTATTTTAAAATTATAGAAACTATATCTCTCCGAAAAATCAGAAAATTTGAATGAAATACAATTATATTTCCGTTTCGGAAACCGGGTTAAAAAGAGTGGGCAATGAAGACTTTATCGGCATCTACAACACTTCTGCGGGTTTATTAATAATTGTCTGCGACGGATTGGGAGGCAGTAATGCCGGCGAGGTTGCATCCCAAATGTCGGTTGAGGCAATATTTTCGAGTTTTAATTCTGCAGAAAAAGGGGATTATTTACAAATCATAAAAGATTCAATAGCTAATGCTAATTATTTGCTGCAGGACAGTTCAAAATTAAATATTGATCTTTGGGGTATGGCAACTACAGTCGAAGTTCTTTTACTAACCAGGGATACGGCATATTGGGGACATGTAGGCGACTCACGAATATATTTTTGGAAAAACGGAAAGCTCAAACAGGTTACCAAGGATCATTCTTTAGTTCAGAAATTAATTGATGAAGGCCAGTTAACTTTAAAAGAAGCAGAGAACCATCCTAATAAACATATAATTATGCGCGCGGTAGGTGATAAACCGGTAATCGATATTGATCTCAGCAAGCAGAAACTGAACAGAAAAGATGAGATAAAATATTTTATTTGCACCGACGGCGTTACCGAAGTTTTAAAAAACGATGAACTGGAAATCTTGTTGAAGCAAAAAACATTGGATACAATTGCGGAAACTATAAAACATATTATTATTGAACGAGGAGCCCCGGATAATTATTCTTTCGTTGTAGTGGAAAAAAATAATGCATATGAAGGTTATTAACTTCGTGTAACTTATTGCCGTAATATTTATATTGCTTACCGGCAGAATCAAACAAATTGATTTTACTTTTCCTAATATTTAATTTATTACTTCAATTATTATTATAGCTTAACAAAAAGACTTGTGAGGATATATTGGATAAGTTCGTAATTCGAGGCGGAAAAAAACTACATGGTGAAGTTGAAATTAGCGGCGCAAAGAACGCCTCACTTGCATTAATGCCTGCAGCTCTCCTTAGTTCCGGTAAATCTGTTCTTCGTAATACTCCTGAGCTGAACGATGTTTTTACCATGATAAAATTATTGAACCATTTGGGCGTCAAAACAAATTTTGAAAATCACATTCTAGAACTCGATACAAGCAGCATTTATAATCAGGAAGCTCCTTATGAGCACGTTAAAAAGATGCGTGCTTCGGTTTATGTGCTCGGTCCTCTTTTAAGTAAATACGGATATGCCAAAGTCTCTCTGCCCGGCGGATGCGCTTGGGGACCAAGGCCGATAAATCTTCATATTGAAGGCATGAAAAAAATGGGAGCAGAAATTGATCTGCAAGAAGGATATATTATTGCAAAATCAAAGAGACTTAAAGGAGCAAAGATAAATTTTGATGTTTCGTCAGTAGGTGCCACCGGGAATATTTTAATGGCAGCAGTACTAGCTCAAGGGACAACGGTAATAAATAATGCCGCGATGGAACCTGAAATTACTAATCTAGCCGAGTTCCTCGTGAAAATGGGCGCAAATATAGAAGGTATTAATAGTTCAACATTGATCATTGAAGGAATGGATGAACTAAATCCTGCTGATATTAACACTATTCCAGATAGAATTGAAGCAGGAACAATTTTAATTGCGGGAGCAATTACTAAGGGAAACGTAAAGCTTAAAAATATACAGCCTGATTATTTTGAAGCTGTTCTGGCAAAACTTGAAGATAGTGGATGTAAAATCTTCTTAAATAACGGAATAGTGGAATTAGATGCCGGAAATAATAACATCGAACCTTCCCATGTAACCACTGCAATTTATCCGGGTTTTCCTACGGATATGCAGGCTCAGTGGACAGCTTATATGTCACTTGCTGAGGGAGCAAGCACAGTTACGGATACAATTTATTTGGACAGATTCAAACATGTGCCAGAACTTGTAAGATTGGGAGCAAATATATCGGTTTTTGAAAACAGTGCTGTTATAAAAGGAGTTGATAAATTGGCGGGAGCAAAGGTAATGTCCACTGACCTTCGCGCAAGTGCATGCCTTGTTCTTGCCGGACTGGCAGCTGAAGGAACAACAGAAGTTTTAAGAGTATATCATTTGGACCGAGGTTATCAGAAAATTGAGGAAAAATTAATAATGCTGGGAGCTGATATTCAACGGGTGGAGGGGGCCGAATACTAATAGTGGTAAAATTAAAAAAGATATTATCCGGTTTAAATTATTTATCGCTTTATCTGCTGGTGCTTATTTGTCTTGACATTTTAATGCTGAATATTCCTCTGACTAAAATTTTCGGATACGAATTTGCTGCTGCCAATTCTATTATACTCGTAATTCTTGCCGGATTTTATACTATTTCACTTTTAAATACTTTTGCCGCATTTAAACCGGAACATAAAAAAATAGCTAAACGCTTATTTCTGGCTTTTTCTATATTATTTGTTATTCCTTTATTGATTGCAATATTAAATTCACTACTTACTATTAATTGTTCAATGAAGGACGGTCTTGAGTTTTATTTTGTATTAGCACTTCCGGCAGAATTTGTCGGGTTATTTATTGCCTCTCTGTCTTTTTCTTTGCTGAAAAAATTTCCGCGTATACTCTTTGTTTTTCTTTTTATCGCTATTATTTCTATTCCTTTTGTGGAATACTATTTTAATCCGCAAATATATTTTTACAATCCTATTTTCGGCTTTTTCCCGGTACAATATATGACGAAGGATTGAGTGTTACTTCAAGACTCATAGTATACAGGTCATTAAATTTATTGTTTTTCTTTATCGGCAGCATGCTGTTATTATTTTCCATTTTAAAGAATAAAAAGTTATTAAGATTTTTTATTATTCTAGGCAGTCTCTTCGTGTCTTTTTTATTTTACTCTTTATCTCCTGCACTTGGATATTCTACTACATTTCAGTCACTTGAGCAGGCGCTTGGAGGAAAAATAAATACCGAACACTTCAATATTTATTATCCCGAAAAAATGGATAAAGAAAAAGTCGAGGCAATGATTCTTTATCATGAGTATGATTACGATCGGTTAAAAAAATTTTTCGGCTTTGATTTCAAAGGAAAAATAAATTCTTTTGTATTTTGGGACGACAACCAGAAAAAAGAACTGTTCGGTACCGGTAATGCTGATGTAGCAAAACCGTGGTTAAAATCAATTTTTATTTCAAAAGGTGATTTAACCGTTTCCCTCAGACATGAAATAGCACACTGTTATGCGGGCGGATTCGGAACAGGCCCCTTAAAAGTTGCCGCAGATCTTAATCCTTTTTTGATTGAAGGAATCGCAGTAGCGGCTTCGCCTGTGTTTGACGAAAACGATGTGGATTATATGGCCGCGCTTGCCTATTCGAACGGATACAGGATTAATATCGGTTCAATGCTCAGCAGTTATTCTTTTTATACAAGTGTTGCGTCGACAGCATATATATATGCCGGCTCGTTCGTCAAATACCTGGTGGATAAATACGGCATCGACAAATTCAAATCGCTATACGGAGGCGGAGATTTTTTCAAAATTTACGGAATGAGAGTTAATGACGAGGAAAAATTTTTCTACACATTTCTGAAAAATTACGGCGAATCCGGAAATAAGAACCAAGCAAATTATTATTTCGGCCGGCAGACAATTTTCAGCAGGCTTTGTCCCAGATATGTATCGGACAGGCTTCAAAAAGCATGGACATTTTATTCGAATAAAAATTACCCCTACGCTAAAAAAATATTTTTGGAAATTCTTAATAAGACTGATAATTATTCGGCATTAGTCGGTTATGCGGAATCATTAGCATTCTTGAATCAAACCGATTCAGCAGTTAAGATTTTATCGGAAAGGATTTCTAATTATAAAAACTCGGGAAGCTATTATAATCTGGAATTAAGACTGGCTGACCTGATGTCGGAGAACGGCAATTTTTCGGCTGCGGATTCGATATATAAAAAACTAAGAACTCAAAATCCGTCAAGGACTTTGTTTTATCTTTCGAATTTAAGAATTGCTTTATTGAAGGATACTTCAGCTATTAAACTATATCTTAAAGGAAGTGAATTTGATAAATTTTTAATACTTAAAAACTTGAATATAAAGGAATATGTATACTCCGCATTTCCGGTTATGACCGATTTGTCGGAAGCATTGGATGAAAATTACGGCCTATTTCTGAAAAATTTCGCAAAACCCCTGGATAGTTCGGATTATTTAAGCAGCCTGGCAGCTTACCGGTTGTCGCAATATATGATAAATAATATGGATCTTTCCGGAGCAAGAAGGATGGCGGCTATATCTTTAAGGCATCACGAAGACAAAAATTTCACTAAAATATTAAATGACAATTACGAGAAATGCGAATGGATATTAAAAAACCGTGAGAATGTTTTATCAGGATCAAAATTTTTAACAACAAATTAAAATGATATGCAGACAGCCGAAAGCAAAGCCGCAAATTATACCAAAGTAACCTCTTATTTTTTGGGGTTCATTTGTTTCATAATATGTGTATATATTTTAATGGCCCTTAAGGATATTCTGATCCCCATTACTATTTCAGTGTTTTTAACATTTTTATTTCATCCGCTGGTTGTTTATTTGAAAAAATTCGGATTACCGAAATGGCTTTCTCTAATTATAATTTTGTTACTTCTAATCGGGGTATATTATTTAATCGGACTGCTGGTTTACGCTAACATCGGAAATTTTTCCGATAAACTTCAGGTGTACTATTCAAATTTGATCAAATCGCTTCAGCAAATTCTTAGTCCGTTTAATTTAACCGTGAAAGAGTTTGCCCAACTGCTCAACATCAAAACCGAGTCCATAAATCTTGGCTCGGTCATGGAAAATTTATTTAAAGCTGGAATTATACAGAATCTCTTTTCGTCTTTTTCTTCGGTACTGGGTGATTTCTTTATCTCGATGATTTTCTGGATCTTCATGATATTGGGTAAAACGCAGTTCGAAGAAAGGCTGAAAATTGCTTTCAGCAATAGCAGGGAACAGATTGAGGGTTTTATTTCATCTATTAATAACCAGCTCCAGAATTATATAATTATAAAAACAATTACCAGCTTGGTAACCGGTATTATAGTAACAGTAATTCTATGGATCTATGGAATTGATTTTGCGATATTTTGGGGACTTCTGACTTTTATATTAAATTTCATTCCCAATATCGGGTCTATCATTGCAACGTTATTTCCGATCGTAATTTCACTTCTGGAATACGGAGTCGGTTTCGGTACCATCTCCATGTCCGTTCTGCTTATATTAAATCAGAATATAATTGGAAATCTTGTTGAACCCCATTTCCTGGGCAGGCAGATGGACCTTAGTCCGGTCTTTGTTTTATTCTCTTTAATATTCTGGGGCTGGATATGGGGCATTGCGGGAATGTTTTTATCGGTTCCTATTGCTGCCGGTTTGAAAATATTGTTTACTAATATCGAACCTCTGAAACCGATTGCAATTTTAATGAGCAGCAAGGCAGCAGAACAGAATTAAGACTTAAAATAACTTTGATTGTATTTTTAAGAATTAGAAAACAGTAAGCCGGAAAAAAGAAATAATGGATATAGTTAAAGAGTTAAGACAGTATGAATTTATTGAACAAGCTACCGAGACTGCTAATGAATTAAACATGAAATGCTATATAGTCGGTGGTTTTGTCCGCGATTTGGTTCTAAATAGGAAGAGGGACGAAATAGATTTTCTTGTGATCGGCAGCGGCACAGACTTCGCACAGAGATATGCCTCCAAGCTCGGAATTGATCGTGTATTATATTTTAAGAATTTCGGTACCGCGCATTTTAAATATCATGATTTTGATCTCGAGTTTGTAGGCGCAAGAAAAGAATCTTACGATAGAAACAGCCGCAAACCAGTTGTGGAAACAGGGACTTTTCTGGAGGACATAAACCGAAGAGATTTTACTATTAACACATTGGCTATTTCAGTTAATGATGAAGATTTCGGGAATTTATTAGATACATTCGACGGACTAGAAGATTTACGTGAAAGATTAATAAAAACTCCTCTGGATCCTTTCCTTACTTTCGACGATGATCCGCTGAGAATTATGAGAGCTTTCCGTTTTTCGTCTCAATTGGATTTTTATGTTGACGATTCAATAATATCTGCTGCCGGTAAGCTTAAAGACCGTCTTAAAATAGTATCTCAAGAAAGAATAACCGATGAATTCTTTAAAATATTAGCATCGCCGAAGCCTTCGATCGGCCTTAAATTATTATTTGATTCCGGAGTTATGGAAGTTGTATTTCCGGAAATAGCAAACTTAGCCGGAGTAGATCAGAGGAAGGACTTTCATCATAAAGATGTTTTCCTTCATACTTGTCAGGTCGTTGATAATATTGCTAAAGCTACAGAGAATGTCTGGCTTCGGTTTGCCGCTCTTGTACATGATATAGCAAAACCGAGGACAAAAAAATTCATTGAAAACATCGGTTGGACATTCCACGGGCATGAAGATTTAGGTGCCAGGATGTTAAAGGAAATATTCAAAAGGATGAAACTGCCTCTAAACAAACTGGATTATGTCTCTAAACTTGTGAGACTGCATCTTAGGCCAATCGCTTTGGCAAAAGAGGAAATTACCGATTCGGCAATCCGGAGATTTATTGTAAGCGCAGGCGGGGATCTTGAAGATTTAATTATTTTATGCAGGGCGGATATTACCAGCAAGAACCAGAATAAAGTAAACAAATATCTTGAGAATTATGAAAACGTAATGAGAAAAGTATGGGAGGTTGAGGAAAAGGATAAATTAAGAGCATTCCAGTCTCCTGTAAAAGGTGAGGAGATTATGAGGATTTGCAATTTAAGTCCTTCAAAAAAAGTCGGTGAAATAAAAACGGCAATCGAAGAGGCTATACTTGAGGGCAAGATCGGAAATAATTATGATGAAGCACTGGAATTTCTTTTAAAAATTAAAAATCAATTCTTAAATTAGTCTGTCGTTATTATGCTTTCTATTAAGACGGGGATACTCATACCTTTGCTGTAGTTTTTAGAGATTATTCTTTTTATGATAATCATTTAATTAGTGATTCACATTGCAGAAGGGAATGCTAATTTTATTATCAAATTCCTGTTTTATAATCAGTCATATTATCTCTTTTGGGCCGTTCATCTATTTATTGAACCGTTTATAAATAAAATTGAATATCAAATTCATTTATGTCTATTTTTGTAACCGAATAACGAAAAAAAAATATTTAATAATTTTAATATAAAAATTAACTTTTTTAAATAAGCATTGTCTAACAATTGTAAATTTGAAATTTTAAAATAAATTCTGGAGTCGATAATGCGCATACTCTTAAGCTTTTTGTGCATAATTATAATATCTGCTAATTCATACGGTCAAAAAGTATTAACGCTCGACGAGGCGATCAATGTTGCTTTGCATAGGAACACAGCATTGGAGAAATCAACAAATGGTATTAAATCATCAGAGTCAAATGTAAAAGCCGCCTGGGGCGGTTTACTGCCCACACTTAATGCTCAAGGCGGATGGCAATGGTCCTATTCAAAACAACAGGCGACCCCGATAAACCTTGGCAGTTTTGTTTACACACCACCTTCTGCTACATCTCAGACAAGAAATTACAGCGCAAGTGTAAACGCTCAATGGACATTATTTGACGGTCTTGCAAACATTGCCAATGTTTCTCAAAGCCAAAAGGACTTGGAATCAGCACGACTGCAATTGGAAAATTTAAAACAGAATACTGTTTTTCAGACAATTAATCTTTACTATCAGATTATTAACGATCAGCAGATTGTAAAAGTCAAAGAGGATAACCTTACTTGGAATAAGAGAAATCTCGAAACCATTATCGAAAGAAATAAACTTGGTGCGGTAACGAAAGCAGATGTATATCAGCAACAAGTTCAGGAAGGAAATGCCGAGTTAGATCTAATCCAGGCTCAAAATAATATGCAAAATGCTCAAAGCAATTTATTATATTTCCTTGGCCTTGATGTACTTCAGAATTACCAGTTTTCCGATAGCCTTACTGATTCGGAAAAGAGCGTATTAAGCTCAAATATTTCGGAACAATATACAGATCTTAATAAAATGGTTAAACAAGCTCTGGAAACCAGGCCGGATTATAAAAGCGCAATCCTTGATTACGAAAGCGCCCAATCCGGAGTCACCGTTGCACAGGGCGATTATTTCCCGAGATTAACGAATAGCTTGAGCTATAATACTTATGCGAACCAGTTAAGTGATTTGAATAAATCAAGAACTTTTTCTGTCGGACTGACATTAAGCATACCGATATTTTCGGGATTCAGCACCGCAAACAGAGTTCAAGCAGCTGAGGTAAACGCAATGAATAAAAAAGTCGATCTGGATGATCTTTCTAGAACGATCAAACAAAATTTGAAACAAACATACCTGAACGCCGAGGCAGCTAAAAAGAGTCTGGATGTTAATTCCAGAAATGTTCAGGCCGCGGATGAAAACTTAAAAATAGCTCAGGAAAAATATTCACTCGGTTCCGGAACTTTGCTGGATGTATTAATTGCAAGTTCTAATTATACAAATGCGAGAACAAATTATATAAATTCTGAATTTCAGTATATTGTACTCAATGAGCAGTTAAAGTACTACATGGGTGAATTGAACTTCAAAAAGTATGAATAAAATTTAATAGAGGAGTATATTTTAAATGGCAAACGGAAAACAAAAGAAATCAAAGAAAAAAGTAATAATTTTTTCAAGTTTAGGTGTACTTGTTGTTGCTTTGGTATTGATAGCAATATTGGGCGGAAGCAGGGCCGAAATTGTACAAGTTCAAACAGAAAAAGTTGCGAACAGGACTATAACTCAAAGTGTTACTGCAACAGGAACACTTGATCCTGAATTTAAAGTAGTTATTACACCTGAAGTAACCGGGGAAATAGTACAACTCCCGGTTAAGGAAGGTCAAAATGTGAAGAAAGGGCAACTGCTTATCAAAATTAGATCCGATGCATACGTAGCTCAGGTTGAGCAGTCCGAAGCCGGTTTGAAATCAGCGAAAGCTTCTCTTGCTATGAACAAAGCCCAGCTCGAAAAAATAACAGGAGACTATAAAAGAACAAAAGAACTACAAGCAAAAAATCTTTCAAGTGATGCGGATCTTGAGGCGGCCAAAAGCGCGTACTTAACTGCAGAAGCCAATTATAACAGTGCACAGGCACAGGTAACAAATATGGAAGCCGGACTTAAAGTACAGAACGATCAATTAAGCAAAACAACAATTTATTCGCCTATGGACGGAGTTGTTAGCCAGTTAAACGTTCAGCTCGGCGATAGAGTGCTTGGAAGTTTCTACAGTCAGGGAACTAACATCATGACAGTATCCGATCTAAAAAGTATGCTTGCGGTGGTTGATGTTGATGAAAATGATGTCGTACTTTTATCGGTGGGAGATACAGCCAGAATAAAAATTGACGCGTTTGGAGATAAAATATTCAGAGGAGTCGTTTATCAGATAGGTAACACGGCAATTAGCTCCGGTGCTGGTACCCAGGAACAGGTTGTTAACTTTGAAGTAAAACTTAAATTTGTCGATTTTGATCCAGGCTTTAAGCCGGGAATGTCCTGTAACGCAAAAATTGAAACAAAGACTCTGCATAATGTTATCAGCGTGCCGATTCAAAGCGTAACTGCCAGGAATAGTACGGAAACGACAGGGCAGAAAGAAGATTCCGAAAATAAAAATAACTCGAAGAAGAAAACTATAGATTCAGAAAAACTTAAAGAGATAGTTTTCTTAGTAAAAGGCGGTAAAGCGAAATCTGTTGATGTAGAAACAGGAATAAGCGACGATAATTATATACAAGTTATAAGCGGATTAAAGGACGGAGAAGAAGTAATTACAGGTCCTTATAAAGCAATATCCAGAGAATTAAACGATGGTTCAAATATCAGAGTAGACAATAAGGCCAAAATGTTTAGCGCTAATAAATAAATAAATCGGATTTAAAATGAATATAATAAATATTGAACACATTTCTAAAGTATACACGGTTGGATCTGAAGAAGTGCATGCGATTAGGGATATTTCTTTGAGTATTAATAAGAATGAATATGTAGCAATTATGGGGCCATCCGGTTCTGGAAAATCTACTTTAATGAATATGTTGGGTTGTTTGGATACTCCTACCTCCGGTAAATACGATTTTACCGGAGTGAGTGTCAGTGAAATGAGCGATAATGATCTTGCAAAAATAAGAAACAAGGAAATCGGATTTGTTTTTCAGACTTTTAATCTTCTATCAAGATCTGATGCATTGCATAATGTTGAACTTCCGCTTATATATGCCGGGATACCGGCGCACGAAAGACGCGAAAGAGCGGAAGAAGCTTTAATGGACGTTGGCTTGAAAGATAGGATGCATCATAAACCTAACGAACTTTCGGGCGGCCAGAGGCAGAGAGTTGCTGTCGCAAGAGCTATTGTAACAAGGCCGTCGATAATTCTTGCGGATGAACCGACCGGAAACCTTGACTCAAAAACGGGAGAAGAGATAATGATCCTCTTCAACGAAATTTATGAAAAAGGAAATACTATAATATTGGTTACTCACGAAGAGTATATTGCGGAACATGCCGCTAGAATAATCAGGATTAAAGACGGGTTGATCGAATCTGATTTACCGGTTGAAAATAGATATATTCCTAAACTTCGCTCGGAAGTTAATCATTAAAATTAATTTAATTAGTGGGTGGTATTATGTCAGGCATAGCTTTATTGTCATTTGAATTTAAAGAAAGCATGTTGATTGCATTAAGGGCGTTGAGAGCAAATAAAGTCCGGGCTACATTAACTATGCTTGGAATATTTATAGGTGTTACCGTGGTGGTTTTAATGACAACTGCGATAAAGGGAATTGATAATTCATTTCAGCAAGGGATTAGCGCTTTGGGCTCGGACGTACTTTATATATCAAAATGGACATGGTTCTCGAATACGCCCTGGTGGGAAATGAGAAACAGGCAAAATATAACTATGGAAGACTTTTTAAAATTCAAAGAACTTGCCAAATTGCCCGCGGCCGTTGCCCCCACAATCGGAACAAGGCAAACTATAAAATATCAGCAGAATTCTGTTGATAATATTGTAGTAAACGGTTCCAATGCAGACTATATCAGAACAACTAACTTAACTTTTGATCAAGGGAGATTTTATTCCGAAATTGAAGCAAAAAGTGCAAGAAACGTTTGTGTACTAGGCAGCCAGGTTGCCAAGGATTTATTTCCCTACGGAAATGCGCTTGGAAGAAATGTAAAAGTGGGCCCCGTCTATTTCAGAGTTGTAGGGGTTCTAGCCGAACAGGGAAGTTTTCTGCTCGGAGATATGAACCCGGATCAGCAGGTTTATGTCCCGATTGGCAGCGTATTTAAATATTTTTCCAAACATAGATCGAGCAGTATTACAATAAATGTTCGAGCTACAAGTACCGCAACAATTGAAGATACGAAAGCGGAAGCCGAAGGAATTATGAGAAAAATTAGAGGATTAAAATATGATGATAAAAACGATTTCGGAATAAATCAACAGGAAGGTTTAATTGATACTTTCAATAAAACCGTGGGTGTTATACAAATTGCCGGACTTTTTATTACCGGGTTGTCATTGTTTGTAGGTGCGATTGGAATTATGAACATTATGTTTGTTTCCGTAAAAGAAAGGACTAAAGAGATTGGTTTAAGAAAAGCAATAGGAGCTAAGAGAAGAACTATTTTGACGCAGTTCCTTCTGGAATCTTCTTTTATATGTTTAGTAGGCGGAATTGCGGGTTTAATAGCTGCAATACTTTTAAGCTTTTTGGTAAATCAATTTATACATACTTCGGTTCAGTATGAGGCTGTTGTAATCGCAATAGTAGTATCTTTAATTACCGGTTTGGTTTCTGGATTTGCCCCAGCCTATACTGCGGCAAAAATGGATCCGGTGGAAGCTTTGAGGTTTGAATAATGAAATTACATGAAATATTTTTAATGTCTGTGCAGTCTATTAAAGGGAACAGATTGCGTACATTACTTACAATGCTGGGAATAGTAGTAGGTATATTTTCTATAATAGTTATTATGACTGTGATTACAATGCTTCAGAACAGTATTGAAAACGGTGTATCGCAGCTTGGGCAGAATACTTTTCAAATCCAGAAATTTCCTGCCATTATGAACGGCGGGCATGATGCATGGATGAAATATAGGAATAGAAAAGACCTGACGCTGGAAGACTATGACAGGTTGAGTGGAATGCTGACATCGGCATTGTACATAGGCGCAGAGCAATGGCAAATGGGACAAGTAGTAAAATTTAACGGAGAAGAAACAAATCCGAATATATCCGTTGCAGGTATTACTGCCGGTGCTATGAAAACCAACAATTGGACTGCCGCAAACGGAAGGGACATTAGAGATTTGGATATAAAATATTCAAATGATGTTTGTGATATTGGGCAGGACGTTGTAGACAAATTATTTCCATATATAAATCCTGTCGGACAAATTATAAGGGTAAATAATTATCCGCTTAAAGTTGTCGGTGTTCTTGATAAACAGCCTCAATTATTCGGGGAAAGCCATGACAGTTTTTTGATTATGCCGATAACAACATTTCAATCTTTGTTCGGGAAATTAAACAGAAGTATAAATATTACGGTAATGTCCAGCAGCAAGGAAAACTATGATGCAACAATAGAATCTGCTATTGGATATATGAGGACAATCCGCAAAGTGCCGCCGGGAAAAGATAATGATTTTGATATTTTTAGCAACGAATCAATAATGGGGCAAATAAATAATATTACCGGCGGTGTTAAAATAGGCGCAATGGTTATTTCAATAATAGCTTTAATAGCAGCAGGTGTTGGTATCATGAATATTATGCTTGTTTCCGTAACCGAGCGTACAAGAGAAATCGGCATTAGAAAAGCCATAGGCGCAAGGAAGTTTTCCATTATGTATCAGTTTCTTATTGAAGCAATTATTTTATGTGTGTCGGGGGGGATTATAGGTATATTGCTTGGAGTGGGGGTCGGAAATCTTGCAGGCAGTTTCTTAAACGCACAAATGGCGATTCCTTATAGTTGGGTATTTATAGGTTTTTCATTATGCATATTTGTCGGGATTATTTTCGGAACTTACCCCGCTTATAAGGCTTCAAATTTAGATCCAATTGAAGCTTTAAGATATGAATAGGTCTTATTGCGTATTCAGAAAAAAAATGAAAAAGAACTGAGAAAAAAAGGAGAGAATAGCAAGCCGGCCGGTCGAATTAGGGTAATGGCTTAGTTTCAAAGAGACTATAAAACCGGATGCGAACTTTTTATCTCAGAAAATTACTCTTCGTAGAAATACTAATCATTATAAAATAATCAGATCGATTGAGTGAAATTCGCTCATTTTTTGTGCCTTAAGATATAATCGATTGAACTTATTATATTCAAGCATTATCTTTACATAATTCTAAACTG
>CAVUCX010000004.1:0-88844 GCA_963739955.1 uncultured Bacteroidota bacterium
AGGATGGGATAATTATTCTCCAAAGAATAAACATCCGGCATACTCCCGGAATTAACCGCATCCGTATTGAGAATTGAAAAAGTGGATTTGCTTACAAACTTAGCCCCGATACTGTTTTCATCCGCGTTGATTATTCTGACTTTGCATGAAGTTGAAACAACATCAGGAACATTCCATATATACTCGCCGGTTGATGCATTATAATCATTAGCGATTAAGTTCCATGTAATCCCGTTATCTGTTGAATAATCAATATCAACTGAATCGATCCCCGAGGAATTCCATTTTATAACAGCGGTATCACCGGCTATAAAATCTTTACCGGCAAGAGTTGTATCGATAAATAAAAAAGAGAACTTGAATGCTCTATAACTCCACACTGCGTGGGGGAACCTCATCTGCAGCACCACTTTCCCCTGCGGTGTAACTTCGGTAAGTGTTGTATCAGCTGTGCCCCAGCCGATAACAGTATTCCCGTCGCTCAGTCTTTGCGCATTGCCCATTGCAAAGCCGAAAATATCGGGCTTGTTCCTGTACTGCCAGACAACATCAGCGGTCATGTTTATTGTATCGAGTTTATATTCAACTGCGCGGGAAAATGAAGGGCTATGGAAATTGCCGTCATCAAATAAAATAATATCGCCGTTGGATAACCGCCTTATAGCATGCTGATGCGAGAACATTATCGGGTCGTTTATAAAATCAAACTGGTTGTTCTTGCCGCCGAGCCTCCACATAATATCGCCGGTGGTGATGTTTATTTTCGTAATCTCATCAAGATGCCTGGATGATAATAGAATATTTCCGTCATGATCAACATCGAGAGCATTTGCATGAACATAATCAATGTTATGTGCAGTTAAATTCTCGTGGGTTTCATCCGTAATTTTAAAATGATCCCAGCTCCGCCACTCAAAAACAACATTACGATTTTTGTCAAGCTCCTGTATAATGTTGCCTGTAACTTTGGCGGCAGTATCCCCGCTTGCAACAATCTGACTCATATCAACCGTTTCCACATCATTGCACATCAGAAAGATATGCCCGTCCGGAAGCAGCTCTAATTCATGAGGGTTTGTAACATAACCGTTTCCGCATTTTATACTGTCGATAATTTTAAAGATGTATTCATAACATAAAACTGTTCCGGTCCCTCATCAAAATAGGTAAGAACGCCAGTGGGTTGAACTTTAAAATCGGTAGCTGGGCCTTCGGTTTTTCTATAAAACAACGGGTTGCCGTTTTTGTCTGCAACTATTATATAACCGCCGTAAGCACTGGAGCTGATGACATAACTGGCGAGAAATAAATAACCGTTTGTAGGATTGCTTGAAGCATCAACTATTAATGTGGGAAAATTTGCCGGTAGTTTTTGTGCTGCGGAATTTTTAGAAAGTTGTTTTACGGAAGAATTAATTAATGCCTGATCCGGCTGCGATGAAATCCCATTAAAAATATCCGCGCGGGCATTCACATTATCGTTGCTGATGGATGTACTAAAGCTGAACGGCTGTAAAACTACATCTTCACCGGAAAAAGTCTGCAAGCCGGTATTCATCTTAACGATAACCTTTTCTCCGTAAGAAAAATAAACGGCTGGTTTAAATAAAACTGTTTCACCGTTATCCGATAAAATTATTTTTCCGATGTGCATTCCGCTTTTTGATCCGGAAACTGTGAATAAAGAATTATTTACGGTTGCCGGATTTATTTTTCCGCTTGCGCGTAAAATAATATCGGAGCCGGGAGTAATATATTTTGAGCCCGGTAGGGGGAAAGAATAAATTACATTAGTGTTAACATTGATACTTACCGGCGTCTGCGCCGGCATCTTATCTGAAAAAATTAAAAAAAGAAGCAAAAAAAATACGGCAAAATACTTGCCGTATTTAGAAGAGAAGAATGAATTCATTTTATCTGCCCGGAATAATTACAATAAAAAATTTTAAAGGTTTGACAAAAACGCAAACACTATGGTTTAAAAAACTCAGAATTTATTCACAAAGATAATAAATACTGCCCCTATTTAAAAATGCATCAGCCCATTTATAGAGTATCGAGTAAATAAATAAGCTGTCAAATAACATGCTGTCTCCTCATTCGAGAGCGTTGCAGAACTATTGAACCAGACTGTCACTGACCATTCCGTGACAATAACTTCACAACTCAGTCACGGTTTGGACCGCCTCTTGATAGAGTTGTGCAGCGCTCTTGTCAGGCTAAGCGGACGTGAAGACGGATTAAAAAAGCTTCTTCCTTTTTTCAATTGCGGTATTATAAAGCTTCAGATATTCTTTCGCGGATTCTTCCCATGAAAAATTATCTTTCATTCCATTGGCAATAATTGTATTCCAGATTTCTTTTTGATGAAATATTTCAACTGCTTTTATTACGGCATTCAGCATCTCTTTGCCGCTGTATTTTTCAAAAGTAAAACCGTTGACGATTTGTCCTCCTTCGGAATTAATTTCGCTCAAGTCACGAACGGTATCTGCTAGTCCGCCGGTTTTTCTTGCAACCGGAACTTTACCGTATTTTAAACTGTAAATCTGGTTAAGCCCGCACGGTTCGGAGTGCGACGGCATCAGGAAAATATCCGCGCCTGTTTCAATCTAGTGCGAAAGCTCGTTATTAAATCCGATGTACGCGTAAACTTTTTCCGGATATTTTTCTTGCAGGCCCCGGAATATTTTTTCATACTTGTCTTGGCCGCTTCCAAGAATTATCCACCGCACATTAAGTTCCATAAGATCTTCGGCAGCCTCTTCAATCAGGTCAAATCCTTTTTGAGAAACCATCCGCGAAACTATACCGATAAGCAGTACGGCGGATGAATATTTCAGTTTAACTTTTTCGAGAAGATATTTCTTAATCTTCTCTTTTCCCTCAAGATTATTTATATCATAATTATCCGGAATTAATTTATCGGATTAAGGATTCCACTCGGAATAATCAACTCCGTTTACAATGCCGTACAAATCGTTTTCCCGCTGCTTCAAAATATTTCCCATACCCGAGCCGTATTCCGGCGTAAGAATTTCTTTAGCATAAGTTTTACTAACGGTGTTTATAACTTCGGGATAAAGTATCGCCGCTTTCATAAACAAAACTCCGCCGTGGTATTCAATTCATCTTCACTGAATGATGAAAAAATATTTATTTATGGCTTCAAACCGTATTTTGGAAATCGCTTAATCCTTCCGCCGTATTGTATTCAAACCTTATTTAAGAGATGATTGTCATAGCCATGTTAGTTTAAAATTATTAAATTCATTTTAATGAGATTGCTGCTGAAAGAAAAGAATTGAAATATCTGAGACTATAATAAAGGAAATGACATGCAGGTAAAAGATGCAAAAGAAAGAATCAACCAAAAAATGATGGAATGCGATGGGATTACATCCGGGGTGCATCGTTTCGGAGGCACCGAATATAGATTGGGTAAAAGGGAAATCGGGCATATTCACGGAAATTATCTGGTAGATATTCCGTTCCCGCTCAAAATAAGAAATGAGATTCTTGCCGGAGGCGACGCGGAAGCTCATCATGTTTTGCCTGAAAGCGGCTGGGTCAGTATTTACATTCGAAATGATGATGATGTGGAAAGAGCTATTGAATTGTTAAAAAGATCTTATCATCTTGCTATGGAACAAAAAGAGAAAAGAAATAAAGTTGAAATATAAAAACTTTGAGCAGATATCATTCGAAACGCAAAAAGCATTTAGCGAATGGATAAAAAATAATCACGATAAATCCGAAGGTATTTGGCTGAGATTTTTTAAGAAGGACTCCGGCATTGCTACGGTTACACATGACGATGCGCTGGATGAAGCTTTATGCTACGGCTGGATAGACGGCCAATTAAAAAAATGCGACGATAAATCTTGGCTTCAGAAATTTACACCGAGACGCACGAAAAGCATCTGGTCAAAAAGAAACGCCGGCCGGGCAATGGAATTAATAAAACTGAAAAGAATGAATCCGGCAGGCCTTAAAGAAATTGAAAGAGCAAAATCAGACGGCAGATGGGAGAAAGCCTACCAATCGCCGAAAGACATGACCATACCCGAAGATTTTCTTAAAAGACTTTCCAAAGACAAAAAAGCTCTGAAATTTTTCGAGACGCTTAACCGTGCCAATAAGTACGCAATCTCATGGCGGCTGCAGACCGCTAAAAAACCGGAAACAAGGGAGAACAGAATGGTCAAAATTCTGGCTATGCTGTCCAATGGTGAAAAATTTCATTGAGTTTTAAAAATAACACCTGCTTTTTATCCGGCCGGTTTCTATTTATCCGCTGTTTCTGTTCCTCAAACCTAAAAACGGAAATATCACTTCAAACCTCTTAAATAGTTTGGTAGTGGGCTAATTTGCTAGTTTGTCATAGTGAGCGGACCAGCCTGCCGCTGGCAGGGTCGAACTATGGCATCTCTTAATGTACGCTCGACCCTGCCTGCCGCTAGGCAAGCCTGCCTGCCGTCAGGCAGGTCCGCTCGGGCTGACAACAAATATTTTTGAAAGATTTAAGCAAATTAGCCCGCTACTAATAGTTTTTTTATTTATTAGTTCAAATAATTTAAATTCCTGTTTCCGTAATGGGAAGATTATTATTAGTGTAATACTACCTTGACAGACATAGTAATATTACATATATTGTACTCGTAAATAAATAAGGGTAAAGATGTTAAAAATATCTTCTGATCTTATAAGAGGACATATTGATACGATCATTCTCAAACTGCTTCTGGAGGGCGATAAATACGGCTATGAGATATCGAAGTCAATTACTTCCGCCGCCGGCGGGGAATACGAATTAAATGAAGCCACAATGTATTCCGGTTTGAAACGTCTTGAGCAGAGCGGGTTCGTAAAGTCTTATTGGGGAGACGAAACCCAGGGCGGACGAAGAAAATATTATAAAATAACCGCGGAAGGCAAAAAGAATTATTCCGAGAATAAAAAAAACTGGGAGTTCGCAAAAAAAATAATCGATAAATTAATTTAAACTGTAGGAGATTATATGAACGCACAACAAAGAATTAAACAGCACCTGGATGAAATATTTAAACCATATGAGAACACTGCGGGGATCAAAGATTTAAAAGAAGAATTATTGAACAACATGACGGATAAATATAATGATCTGGTAAGCAGCGGCAAGGATGAGGAAAAAGCTTTTAAACAAACAATAGAATCTCTCGGCGATATTTCGGAGATAGTCGAAAACATTTCGGAAAAATCCAACGAACTTCGCGAAAGGGTTACGTGGAATTTATCAAGAAGCGACCTAGCCGAATCAAAACTTGATTCCGTTGATCTAAAAGCCGGTATATTTAACTACAGCAACCTGGTGGCTTCGGATTTCCATGATTCGAATCTTTCGGGCAGCACTTTTAAAAGCAGTGATTTAAAGGATTCCAATTTTAAAAACGCCGATCTCAGTAAATCATTGTTCAAATCATGCGAGCTCGGAGGATGTATTTTTGACGATGCCGATCTTAGCGCGTGTCAAATTGTTAAATCAAACTTAAGAGGAACCAGCTTTATTAATGCCAAATTGAACAACGTTAGTTTCAAATATTCAGAACTCTCTTATGTTAATTTTGAAAATATGAAATTGAACGGCTGCAATTTCGATAATTCTTCGTTAAGAAATACTTCATTTAAAAACTCCACGCTTCAAAACGTTTCTTTCAAAACAAATGTGAAAAGAACAATCTTTGACGGCGCGGTAATGGATAAAGTCACTTACGCGTTGTTAAAGGGATATAAAGCAGACTTGAGCGGCGTAAAGATTTTATAATGATATTTTTATTCCCCATATTCAAATAAACATACGGCCTCGATGACATGGTTTTAAAATGTAGCAGCGGCGCGGGAAATTGTCAAATAGTTATTATTGAGTGTTATAACTGCCCGGAAGCATAAAGAAGAATTCGGTCAACGCATTTTAATGAATTGTACAAAATATAAAATTGATAATTTACCGAATTCAATTGAATCGATTTAACCAACGCGGGTTTTAAATATTGAGTTGTTAAACCGAAACTAACCCGGATTTTTCCTTCGTTTTCAAAGACAAATATGAGTAACTACTATTGGGTTTGATGGAAATACTAAAAACCTTATTATTACAGTCTAAATTATTTTCTTCCGGCAAAAATTAAAAGCGCATGAAATTAGTAAAACTTCTTTTAATTCTATTCTTTTTATCAAGCATAAAATGCTTCGCCCAGAACCCGCACTTGAACGGAACCGTTTCGTTTTCGATTAAGAACGGTACCATAAACGGCGACATGATACTATCATACATTCCGGATGTAAAGAATTATACCGTTTGGCTCAACGCAGGATTTAATATTGAATCTGTTTCCGATTCGTCCGGCAGAATTAAATATAATTATAAACGCATTTACAATAATAACAGCGAAGAAGCGTTTCAGTACGAGATAATCAATAAAAACGGAAATGAAATCCATCTTCCTAGCCAATTGCGGATACGTTATACCGGCGCATTTCCCGTAATGAACGATACCGCGTTTATGTCCGATTACGGCGACTGGAAAGGAAATATAGCTTTTAACGGAGTCTCTCTCAGAATGTCGGAACAATCGGTTTGGTATCCTGTTGTTTATGATTCCCAGAAAGATATTCTATACAACAAATATACTTATTCAATAAAACTTAAAAGCAATGACGCCGGTACCGAATATCTTAATGGCGACCTTCCCAGGACCGGAGGAGAAAACATATTCAGTTCCTCAACCGCGGTACCGCTGCTCCTTTTCGCCGGATCGTTTAATTTCTATCAGCGAAACGGAAATTATTTTATTAATACCGGACTTACTCAGCATGAAATGGATATACTCGGAAATTGGACGGATAAAATAAGTAATTTTTACGCCGCCAAAATCGGGATACCTTACGGCAGTAAAATATTTTACCTGGCGGCAAAACCGGTGACGAAAAAAAACGTATGGCTGTTCGTATCTTACCCAACCATTGCCGTTGTCGGCCGCACCTATTCGATGAAGAGCATCTTCTTCAACGCGAACGGCTCCGTAATCGACAGTTCAAGAATCAATTATCTCGCGCACGAAATGGGACATTATTATTTCGGAAATATGTTTATGCCTAATTCCGATTTGAAATGGGTTCTTCTCGAAGGCGTAACCGAATATATGTCGCTTCAGTTCATTAAAGAAAATCTTAAATATGATTATTATAATAGTATTATGTCAAAATATCTCAGTTCCGTCAAAGAGATGAAACACTTTTTGCCTATCGATAAAATAAAACCGGAGACTGAATTATCGGACGTATATAAATACAGATACGTTCCCCTGCTGCTGACGGCATTAAGCAATAAAATCGGCGAGGAAAAAATGTGGCAGTGGTTCTCGTATATGGTCAGCTCTCAGGATGCTACGACTAATTATACTTTTTTCAGGAACAGCTTGTATATAATCGGTGTGTCCGACAAAGAGTTCAAAGAATTCGAAAACCGTTATATAAAAAGCAGAAGGAGCAGACTTAATTTAATCAATGATATAGAGCCGCGTTTACGAAATTAAGTTTGTCTTTCTCTCATATCTGATTCCGAAAAAATGTGATTTGCGCAACCCAGGTATTTGAAAAGAATTTTTCAATTCCTATTTTCACCCCGGCATTCAACTCTAACAAACCGAAAAAATATAATGAAGCATATAACTATCATAGTTACGAAGGGAGCTATTTTAGGCAATATTGAAGGCCCCCGGCAGGTTTTTGAGGAAGTGAATCAATTCCTTCATAGTAAAGGGATGCGGCCTTTATTTAAAGTCAGTCTTGCAGGTCTTTCCGAAAAAAGCCGGCTAAACGACGGACTCTATACAATTTCAACCGAATATTATAAGGATATAAAAAAAACCGACCTTATAATTATTCCGGCGATGTACGGTGAACTTAAAAAGGCTGTTGAAATGAACCGGGAGTTTGTACCGTGGATTATTGACCAATATAAAGCCGGAACCGAAGTGGCGAGTCTCTGTCTCGGGGCATTTCTGCTGGCTTCCACCGGTTTATTGAACGGGAAAAAATGCGCGACTCACTGGATTGCTGCTGATGAATTCAAGAAAATGTTTCCGAATGTAAATCTTGTCGAAGATAAAATCCTTACGGATGAACAGGGAATATATTCAAGCGGCGGCGCGTATTCCTCTCTTAATTTGATTTTATATCTGGTTGAAAAATTTGCGGGCAGGGAAACAGCCGTATTCTGCGCGAAAGCTTTTCAAATAGATATACAAAGAGATTCCCAATCTCCCTTTATGATTTTTAAAGGTCAGAAGGAACATGAGGATGAACCGATTAAAAAGGCTCAGGAATTTATAGAAGAGAATTTTTATAATAAGATAACCGTAGATCAGCTTGCTTCAATGCTTGCAATAAGCAGAAGAAATTTAGAACGAAGATTTAAAAAAGCAACTGCAAATACCGTTGTAGAATATATACAGCGCGTTAAAATAGAAGCCGCAAAAATGAGCCTCGAATCTTCCCGGGAAAATGTAAACGAAGTTATGTATAAAATCGGATATTCGGATCCGAAAACCTTCCGCGTAACTTTCAAGAAAATTACCGGGCTTTCGCCTGTCCAATACCGAAATAAATATTACAGGGAAATGATGATTTAATCGCCCGGGCTTTCGCTCATGAATTTAATGCAGCAACTTGAAAACACTTATGATAAATTATATTGAACATTGAAGAAACGAGGATATCATGACGCAGCAAGAACTTCGCGAAATAGTTTATAATTTCAGAACGAGCCGGATTATTCTCACCGCATTGGAACTTGAATTGTTCACCGCGCTTCAAAACGAATCAAAGACGTCCGCGGAGGTCGCAAAATTAATTTCCGCCGATGAAAGAGCGACCGATAGACTTATGAATGTTCTCTGCAATATGGATTTGCTGGAAAAAGCAAACGGGAAATTTTCCAATACGGATTTTTCTTACCGGTATCTTGTTAAAGATAAACCCGATTATATTTCAAATATTTTACACGCTGCCAATTTATGGAATTCATGGAGCGGTCTTACCACAATCGTGAAGGAAGGTAAACCTCAAAGAAAAGACTCGGAAAAGAATAACTGGCTTGAAAATTTTATTGAAGCGATGCATTACAGGGCCGTTAAACAGGCTCCCGAAGATATAAGCTTACTGGACCTTTCGGGGGTAAAAAATATTTTGGATTTAGGCGGAGGATCGGGCGCATACTCAATGCAGTTTGTAAAAGCCAAGAGCGATGTAAAAGCAACGGTTTTCGACCTGCCGGATGTAATACCTTTAACAATTAAATATATATCCGCAAACGGTTTAAACGGTAAAATAAATACTATAAAAGGAAATTACCTAAAAGATGATTTCGGTTCCGGATATGATTTAATTTTTTTATCGGCCATTGTTCACAGCAACTCTTTTGAGGAAAATAAAAATTTAATTCAAAAATGCGCCGACTCTTTAAATGCAAACGGACAGATAGTAATTCAGGATTACGCAATGAGCGATGACCGGCTGTCACCTTCCGTAGGCGCGCTGTTCGCGATAAATATGCTGGTCAATACAAAAGGCGGCGATACATTTACACGGAAAGAAATATACTCTTGGCTTCAGGACGCGGGTATTCACGATGTTAAAGAAAACCAAACCATACATGGCGCGACACAGGTGATCGGCAGGAAAATTTAGATATACGAATAACGTAATTAATAATACAGGAAATAAAACAGCAGCTGCGGGATAAAAATCATTTTATATAATGGATTTAAAATCTTATTTAAATAGGATCGGCATTGCGGGAATTTCAGATGCTGAAAAAGGCAGCGCCTCTTTATTAGCTAAACTTCAGGAGAGACATCTTTTATCAGTACCGTTTGAAGATTTGGATATTCCCGATAAAAGAATAGAATTGGATATAAATAAAATTTACGATAAAATCATTCCTTCCCGCAGAGGAGGATTCTGTTATGAATTAAACGGATTATTTAATTGGCTTCTTATCTCGCTGGGATATAAAAGCGTTATGCTTTCGGCAAGAGTTTTTAATTCTTCAACCGGAGAGTACGGTCCGGAGTTCGACCACATGACACTGCTTGTTAAATCGGATAAAGATTACCTGGCAGATGTCGGCTTCGGCGACTCGTTCCGGATTCCTATTGAAATGCCTTCCGATAAAGAAATAAGTGTTATTGAAGATGTAAGCGGCAGGTACCGATTAATACATATCGGAAAAAATATTTTTGATCTGCAGAGAGAGGAAAATAAAAAGTGGATCCCTCAATATAGATTTTCATCCGCTCCGAGAAGGTTTAGCGATTACAAGGAAATGTGCGACTATCAGCAGGACAGTCCTTCTTCTCATTTCAGAACCAGACGTCTGTGTACTATTGCGACCGAGACCGGAAGAATTACATTAAATGATAATTCGTTAACGATAACCGACGGAAACAAAAAAAACAAAATGCAATTTGAGGGGAAAAATGAATTTTCAAAATTATTAAAAGAATACTTCGGGATCGTAATGTAAGAATGATAATAATTCTTTATCTCAAAATTCCTTCGCGGTTTTTATGAAACTTCAATAATACATTTCCTTTTTTACTTTTCAATTATTTTATATGAATAAGAGAATATTCATCAGTTTATTTATTGCCACATTGATTGCTATGCTTAGCCTCGGGGTTATCACGCCGATCCTTCCGCTGTACGCAAAAAATATGAATGCGACCGGACTCGAGATCGGGATAATATTTTCCGGGTTCGCTCTGTCGAGAGGTATATTTGCTCCTGTTATCGGTCAGTATTCCGATCAGCGCGGCAGAAAGATGTTTATTATAACCGGCTTAATACTGTTTATAATCCTTTCGATTTGTTATGTCCTGGCAAAAACCCCGCTCGCATTAACAGTCATCAGAATTGCGGAAGGATTTGCGACGGTTCTAGTTACGCCGGTAGCGCAGGCGTACATCGGTGACATTACTCCCAAAGGCAAAGAAGGAAAATACATGAATTTGTTTTTCATGTCGTTTTTCGCGGGACAGTCGCTGGGACCTTTCTTTGGAGGGTACCTTTCCGATAAGTTCAACATAGACTATCCGTTTTATGTAATGGCGGTTCTATCGGCTTTATCGCTGCTTCTTATAATATTTTTTGTCCCGGAAAACGAAGCCATTAAAGTTTCCGGAAAAATTAAAAAACCGGTATTCAAATCATTGGCGCCGGTCTTTAAAGATAAACCGATGCTGGGGATAATGACATACTTTGTGTCCAGGGGTTTTTACAGATGGGGCTTTAATACATTCTTTCCGGTACTTGCGGTTAAGACCGCTTCACTAAGCATGACGAACATCGGTATTATTTTATCCGTCTACATGCTTTCCGGTTCAGTAATACAATATCCTTTCGGCTTAGCCGCGGACAGGTTTCCGAAGCAGAAGGTTGCGTTTATATTCGCCGGCGGAATTATATCCGCATTAGCAATGTGTGTTTTTGCATATTTCCACAGCATGATAATGTTCTTTATTCTTACAATGATCATGGGAATATTCAGTTCGGTGTCGAGGGCATCGGCAATAACTATAAGAACGGAGCGAGGAAGAATATACGGTATGGGTGCTGCAACCGGAGCGTTTACAACTTCGTTAAGTCTTGGCCAGGTTATCGGTCCGATTGTTTTCGGAATAATTGCCGATGCGTTTAATATCTCAACCGCATTCCTTGTCGGCGGAATAGTGGGAATAATTGGCACCGTAGCCGCGGTGATATTTCTAAAAGTTAAAACGGATTATTAATTTAGCGAGAACATATAATATACCGCGCCCTTCTTTTGTGAATTATGGAACAAAGCTGATTGAAGATAGTTTAAGCCGAAAACATCGGGGGCGAGATGAAATATACTTATACATTTCTCATGACCTTATTTTTCATCTCTCTCAATTTTGCACAAAACAATTCATTTAACTGCGATAGCGTAAGATCTTATCACGGCTTTATTGCCGTAGAGAGAATGCCGGAACCAATCGGAGGCATTGATTCCTTACAAGCGAGAATCAAGTATCCTGCCGAATCACGAAATAAAAATATCACCGGAAAGGTCTATGTACTAGTTTATGTTGATACAATGGGCATCCCGCGCTGCGCCAAAATATTAAAAGGCATCGGATACGGTTGCGATGAAGAGGCGCTAAGAGTAATAAGATCGGCTCGTTTTATTCCAGCGTATAGCCGTGGTAAAAAGATCCCGGTTGATGTATCAGTCCTGCTATATTTCAATCCTCTTGAGAAAAAAGAGCGGGTATTAAGGAATAAATAACCGGTTATTATTTTATTATAATCCACGGAAAAATTAGTTTAAACGGGATATTAAATATTCTGGTAAATTTGAATAACTCGTGTCGAATGGAATTCTTAATCCTTCCTTATATTTTTTAAGTTCATTAATCTTGCGGTGAAGATAATAGTTAATCATTTCCGGAAATCCGAGCTGTTCATAATAGAGCTATGTTCTTTCTTCGGCCTCTGCAGCCCCGGCATGGGAATAAAAATTAATAAAATTAATAAGATACTTCTATTTAACCCGAGAAGGGTTGATACAAGCACAGATTACCGAATTCGATTACAGGTAGCGGCATCGGTGCATGGTAAATATGATTACGTAGTCGACGGCAATATGGGGCAGGATGCCCGGGGTAAAATAAGAAGTTATTTGGAAACAGGCGAGTTTAAATATTTCGTCTCTTCTGTGATGTTCGGCTTTCATTTTTTTCACCATCGAATTATAAAAAATTATTTATTACCCGAACCTGTTTGACAACTCACGCACCGGCATTTCCAGAGTTAAATAAACGTCACAAATTGTAGAAGATATTGGCAAATATTATTTCACTGTGTTCATTAAAAATTTAATAAAATAATTAGTGAAATATTAATCATCACAAAATATATGTTCTGCATTATATTCGGCATGAATGATAGGAAAGTTATATTGACAATTAGTCATTTAAACTTTATCTTAATTTCGAAACTATGAACAGTAATCTTTTCCATAATAGGATACTTTAGACGTAATGAAACTAAAGTGATTGCGATTCATTACTACAATTTTGCGGAACACATAACATATATTTCATTTCTTTATTAGGCGAGCATTAATTAATAATAATCAAATTAATAATAGCTGCAAAGTATAAAATGAGTTTTTATACGGCTCTTCTTGGTCATTGTATTTTAAAAATCGAAATCTATAAATTATAAACTGACCAAAGTTAGAAGGCTGTTGCCATTTTATTCCTGGTAGTAAATTAATATGTGATTTATGATGCGGAGCTTTGTCTTAAAATAAAAATAAATTAGAAATGAAAAAATAAAATGATATTAAAACTATTACTCATCAAGCAATCGGATTCTTCGGTAAACGAGGACATGGAATTTAACAGATTCCCGATTTTTCTCGGCAGGGACAGCAGTAATGAAGTTACACTGCCCGACCCATTTAAAATAATTTCGAGGAAACACGCAAAAATAATTAACACCGAAGGCATACTTCAGTTAGTGGATTTGGAATCTCCTAATTTTACTTATCTTAACGGTCAAAAAATAGAACCGCAGGAAGAAAACGCGCTTCAATCGGAGGATAAAATAAAGATAGGCGAATATGAGATAGAGGTAAAACTTGTGCAGGAGCAGCCTGTTCAAGAAGAGGAAGTTGACGATCAGAAAACGATGGTGTTTTCGAGTCCGTTTGCAGAAGAAGTTGCCGCTCTAGCCGACGGGCTGAAATTGATTGCTGCCAAATATGATTTCGACGAATCTCCGATGAAAGACGATATGCTTAGGTTTTCAGTGCTACAAAGCCTTAGCGGACTGCCTAAGAATGAATCGAATAAAATTCTGGCTGAGTTTTTAGCGGAATCTATTCTGGGAAAAGATTTAAGTCAGCCTGCGGTAAGTCCGGAAATAAAGCAGCAGAGTGAGCCGTTCCGGGAGTCTGAAAGACCACTTCAGCCGCCCAAAAGAAACGCCGGACAGAAACCTGCCTCTCAAACGCCTTCGGATTATTCGTTCGATATCCATTTCTCGAGTACGGTAGACGTTCTGTTAAATGTTCTTACAAGGCTTGTGCAGGGATTCTTACAATTCCGTCAGGAGTTTTTCGGGGTAACTATTTATCATACAATACCTACGGGCTCTCTTGAAGAGATTAAAAATTTTCTCTTCAATCCCGATATTTCAACCGCAGAAGAAAAGAAAAGATTGGATTTATTGAAAGATGAGATCGAAAAGTTAATAACTCATCAGATAGGATTATTGGAAGGTTACAGGATATCCGTTACCGAAGGAAGTCAATCGCTGCTTCAGAGTCTTAATCCCGATGAAATTGAAAAAGAATTAATGAGTAAAAATCAAAAAGCCTCAGGACTAGATTTCGGAAAGATCATACCGTTCACGCAAAAAGCAAAAGTACTTGACGGTATAAAAGAAAATTACCAGAAATATATTTCCGATCCTTATCATGTAGAAAAAAAATATTTCAGACCATCCTTTCTGAAGGGATACCAGAAGAGAATTTTATCCAAGAAGTCGGAAGACGAGTATTAAGGATTCGACGTTTACTTTAATAAGGTATGATGGCTAATATTTTATTCTAATTTTAATCAAAATCAAAAAAACTTATTCTCTTATACCGTTAGCTTTATCAACTAAAACCAACAGGTTCAATACAGCGGAGAAAAAATGAACAAAAACCTTCTTTTGCTTACCTTGTTCTTTATTTCAATAATTCTTGCGGGATGCGGCGGCGGGTTACAGGCAATAAATGTTAATTTAAAAACCGACAGCGACTGCAACGACAACAATGCAATAGTAATCAAGATCTATCAGCTTAAAAACTCCGATAAATTTACACATGCCAGTTTCGAATCCCTTTTAAGAGATCCCGAAGGTACATTAACCGACGATCTGATTCCCAATTCCAAAAGTGAAGTTACAATGGTACCAAGCGAAATTCACGAAATTAAGGATTTAAAAATAATTCAAGGCGCTCAATTCATCGGTATAATCGGAAATTTTCATTCCCCGGCACAGGACGGCTGGCGGCAGATCATTCCCGTGAGTTCGGATATTAAAAACCTTAAAGTATCTATACATCAAAATTATCTTTCAGTTCAAAAATAAATTGCCGGATTTGCCATTAAATTTTCCGGATCTCATGAATTTAACGGGAGAATAAATCCTCAATGAAACTACAGAAGGTTGTATGGCACGAAGGGATGAAGCTTAATCCCCACCATTTTCAGCAGGCCGATAGGTACAATGAATATTATATTAATTCTAAAATCAATTTATTAAATTCAAATTTCTGGGGATTAAAAGAGATAAAGATTGATATAGCCGCCCTGGCCGGCGGATCATTCGGCTTGATAAACTGCTCGGGTATAATGCCCGACGGCATTACGCTGGACATGCCTAATAATGATCCTTTGCCTAAGACAAGATCATTCGAAGAATTATTTCAGGCAACTGCCGAAAAACTAGAAGTCTATTTATGTCTGCCTTCCGATAATCCGGCAGGAAATAATTGTCAGATTAATGACGCATCCACAGGCAATAATTCAAGATATACTTTGCAGAATAACGAGATAGCAGATTATAATACCGGATCGAATTTAAGATCTATCGGTGTGGTAAAGCCGAACTTTCAATTTAAATTCGGCGAAGAATCCCTGGAAGATTATACTTCATTAAAACTGGGACATATAATAAGAAGCTCCGACGGCAAGTACACTATGGATGAAGAATATATTGTACCGTCACTTTTTATTTCCGCTTCGGAGGTCTTATTAAATTATATCAGGGATATTTTAAGCACCCTGGTTTCAAAGAGCAAGGAGTTAAGAGTACAGGCAAGTATTCGTAAACCGGAGTTATCAATCACCCAGGTTGAAATACTTCTGATGCTCCAAACGGTAAATTCATTTATTCCGTTGCTTAATTATTATTACTCATCACAGAACATTCACCCGGAAGCACTTTACGTTTTATTACTGAACCTGGCCGGGCAGCTTTCCACTTACTCAAATCTTGGTATTAAGAATACCGAGTACCCTCCATACGAACACAAACACCTGACCGAGATATTCGGACAAATTATCAACGATATAAATTTAATGCTGAATATACAAAAGACAGTTGAGAGAAGAGATATTGTAATTCCGTTGAGAAAACAAGCAGAAACGTTGTACATTGGTCAGTTATCGCCAAATCAAATTCCATCTCAATTTTTTATAGCTGTTTACAGTGACATACCAGAGAAAAAAATCATATCAGAATTACCTAAAAACATAAAAATATCCGCATACGAGGAAATCTTCGCGGTGCATCAGGCCGGAATTCAGGGTGTTAGCATCGAATATATTGCCCGACCCCCTGCCGGCGTATCCGTGAACGAAAAAGCCGTTTATTTTAAGATAAATAAGGAAGGACGGTTTTGGGAAAAAATAGTAACCAAAAACAATATCGCTTTCTTCCTGGCGGCTGAATTCAAAGCGCTCGAACCGGAACTTGTTCTGCTGCTTCCGGAAGGATGATGTACTAATTTTAATTTCAGAGCCACAATGAACAAGAACAATTGACACGGAGAATTCACGGAGTTACGCGTATAGGAGTCAACTTAAAGAATTAAGAAATTTAATTAATTTATTCAATATTGTTACAAATTATAATAAAAGTTAAAGATATATTGCCTGGTCAGAAGGATAAAATGTTAAGATATGAATGATTATAAGTCTCTCCCTTCGCAAGGGAGACCTGCCTGCCGGCAGGCAGGGATTAGAGAGAGTTTATTGTGTTTAATTACCTATGAACTCATCCCCAACCCTTCTCTTTGAAAGAGAGGGGCTTATTGTCAAAAATTACCGTCGTATTAATTATTCTATCAAAACATTGTAAGATTATAACTTCAGGGCAATATTAAATAAAATTAAGTTGACGTCTATGGGAGTTACACGGAGGAAAGAACTTCAAAACTCAGTGAAACTCGGTGCGTACTCAGTGAAACTCAGTGCTACAACAAACAAAAACAATTGTCACGGAGTCGCGCGGAGAAAAAATAATGAATATATTAAAGGAAGATGAAAGATGAGCGATGTTTCATCAAAAAATTCAAAGATAAATTCACTTGTGGATAATGCATCCGAATGTCTGATGCTAATTCTTCAATTAAGATCTTCAAACGAATACGGAGATCCGTCAAATTTGAAAAACCATGTCGATGAAATGTTCGATAAATTCGAACGCAGCGCAAGAGGAGCCGGAATCGACAAGGAAAAAATCAGTCAGGCTAAATTTGCGCTGGTCGCATTTCTGGACGAGACGATTATAAGCTCCTCATGGAATCAGAAGGAATCATGGCTTTCCGAACCATTGCAGCTTAAGCTATTTGATACATTCAATGCGGGGGAAGAATTCTTTAATCATCTAAGAGATTTAAGGCAAAGAACAAGCAGCAACAGGGACATACTTGAAATATATTATCTTTGTTTAACTTTAGGCTTCAAAGGAAAATATCAGCTGCAGTCGCCGGAAAACCTGCGGAGGATTATAGACGATCTCAATATGGAACTTCATCCGGAGATGTTCAAAGCAATTGAGGCGATTTCACCCAACGGCAAACCGCACGATACGTTTGCTCAAACGGTTAGGGGTAAAATTCCGCTGTGGGTTTATCCAACCGGAGCCGTTGTAATAGGCGTGATTTTTTATGTTATAATGTCGATGGTCATTTCCGGCAAAGCGACAGATGTTATAAATGTTATTAAAAGTTTGCTCGTATAAAATAAACCGGCAGTTATATCTTCTGAATCAAATTCACAGTCTTACCCTGTTAATATAAAATTATTTTTACAAACCTTAGGTAATTAATCTATAATTTTTAATAAAAATTAATTAAACAACCGACAAATGGATAAATTTATTAGCTTCTTCACGAATCCCAAATCAATAATTGTTATAATATTTTTCATATTAATTATATTGATTTTTGTACTCGGTCCGATTTTCGGAATACCTTTAGTCTACCGGATCAGCCTTTCTCTTTTCTTATTCCTCATAGTTATTATTCTTCTTATGTATAAAAGAATTAAGGAAGTTCAGAAGGCGGGACAAATCGAGAAGTCGATTAGTACTCAGTCCGATTCCGAATTGCAGGGCCTCAGTCCTGAAAAAAGAGCAGAGATAGAGCAATTTAAAAAACAGCTTGAATCCGCAATCGAATCATTAAAGAACTCCAAATTAGGTAAAGGCAAACGCGGAAAGGCTGCTCTGTATGCCCTGCCCTGGTATATGTTTATCGGTCCCCCTGCTGCCGGCAAGACGACTGCAATTCAGAATTCCGGATTGGAGTTCCCTTTCGGAAAAGAAGGGTTCAGAGGTGTAGGAGGCACACGAAACTGCGACTGGTTTTTTTCAACCAAGGCAATTTTTCTGGATACGGCCGGTCGATATGTAACCGAATCGGAAGACAGGCCGGAGTGGATCGCTTTCCTGGATACTCTTAAGAAAAACAGGAAGAAAAAACCGATCAACGGAGTTATAGTATCGATAAACATAGACGAAATAATAAATTCGGAAAAAGATCAGCTTTACGATCATGCGAGAAATATACGGCAGAGAATAGATGAATTAATTGAAAACCTCGGAGTAAATTTCCCGGTTTATTTTGTTTTTACAAAATGCGACCTAATGCAGGGGTTCGTAGAATACTACAGCGATTTCAGCGAAACCGAAAGAGCCCAGATCTGGGGTGCTACATTAACGCCGCTTCAGCAATCGGATCCCGATATAAAATCTGTTTTCAATGATGAATTTGAAAAACTTGAAGATAAATTATTTGAGATAAGAACCATTAGATTAAGCGGTCCCCTCAAAAGAGAGCAGAGACGAAAAGTATTTTTATTCCCGTTCCAATTTCAATCTCTTCAGTCTAAATTAAACTACCTTATAGGCGAAGTATTTCAATCCAACCCTTACCAGGACAACCCCATATTCAGAGGATTTTATTTTACCAGCGGCACGCAGGAAGGCTCCCCGCTTGATCTGGCAATAAGGGAAATTGCTAAGCAGTTTAATCTTCCCGAATCGGCGGACGAAGAAGAAAGCGAAATGGTCGAGACAAAAAATTATTTCATAAAAGATTTATTAAGCGAAGTAGTTATCGGCGATCAGAATTATTCAGCCGGTCAGACAACAGGGGCTGCTAAAAAAATAAATCTTTTCAAAACAATAACTATTTCCGTTTCGGCTGCGGCGCTGCTTCTCTTCTGCCTATTTACTTTTATAGGATACAGCGGCAGCAGTTCGCTTCTGCAAAGAATTTTAAAAACATCAGAATCATTCAATAAAATAAATTGGAACGGTGACTTATTAACCACCTTCTCTAAATCCGACAGCCTGAGAGCATTAATTGCGGCTATTAACAACGGCACTGCAAATAAATCATTTATTAGTTTCGGAATGGATCGAAGTTCCGGATTAAAAGAATCGCTTAACCAGCTTTACTTCAGCAGAACTGAAAATTTCTTCAATCAAAATATTTACAGTGAAATCACCAAGAATCTTAATAATTATGCCAACGGACAGGATTATTCAGGAGAAGAAGTTTACGATTATCTGAAATGTTATCTGCTTCTGGGGAATGAGAGAGGCAGGCTTGATTCGCTGCAGTTCAGAACTTTGAACAAGGAGTTTTCGTGGATACTGGAAACAAAACTTTTAAATTCAGTTGCGCCGTCGCCTCAAAAAGATTCGCTTAAACATTTGTTTAACAATTACACTTTGTTTTTAGCTAGAGAACTCGTAAACAAAAATATATATCCGGTTAAGAACGATAATCTTCTGATTAATCTGGTGAGAAACAGAATACAATTCAAACCCAATCCGGAAACTATATATGCGCGGATAAAGCAAAACGGACTGGGAAAATACTCCAACGACTTGACGCTGGAACAGGCGATAGGCGGCAGGTTTCTGACTGTTATGAAAACAGATTCGAGAATCCCGTACATATTTACAGACGGAGGCTGGAACGATTACATAAAAGGTGCTATTACGGACGAAAGCCAGAATCCGGGAAGAGACGATTGGGTTTTGGGAAAAAGAAATCAGAATACTTCCGGCAACGACAGCTTCAGCGGTCCGCAAATGAAAAAAGATCTTTTAAATTTATATGCTGCCGATTATAAGCAAACCTGGATTCAATTTATTGCAAGCATCAAATACAATAATTTCGGCTCGGTTCCTCTTGCTGCCAGCAACATTAAATTACTCAGCGATCCTGTTAATTCACCTCTTGTATTACTGCTTAAAGTCTTCTCCGGACAACTGCAGACTATAGCAGGTATTTTAGGCCAAGACTCCTTACAGCAGAAAGGAGTGGCCAAATTGTCACAGATCAGCCAAGCCAACTCTGCCGCATATGATATTATAAAATACCAGAATTTTATCAACGGTTCCCAGGCCGGGCAAAACAGCGATCTTAATGCCGTCATCGCTCAGTACGGCGCAATCAGCGGAGTGCTGGAATCTATTAAAGGAGGTCAGGACCTTACAAAGGATTATGCCGTAAAAGTTCTGACTCAGCGTGCGGTGGAGTTTCCTACCGCGCTGCAGGTCATCAGAGGCGCTATGTATAATATTCAGTCTATTCAAAACGTATTTACCGAACCTATAAAACTGACATGGTCTGCAATATTATCGGATGCCGAGCAGTATTTAAATTCCGAATGGAAAGCAAAAATAGCAGATCCGTTTAATAAGAACATGGCAAATTCATTTCCTTTTAAATTAAGCGGCAGCGATGTTCCCATTCAGGATTTTAAAGATTTCTTTAAACCGCAGGACGGAACACTATGGTCGTTCTTCAATTCGGAACTTAGTCCTTTTATTAATAAAGACAGATTGTCCGCCAACCAGTGGGAAGGAACCGGATTAAATCTTTCCAGAAATTTTACAGGGATGCTGAGAACAGCGGAGAGTATTACGAACACATTGTTTAAAAACGGCGACCTGAATGTTTCATTCAGATTAAAACCCCAGCTTCCGAATTCAAAGCCGATCCAGGGCAAGAAACCAATAGTTGAACAAATTTATCTTTATCTGGACGGCTCGGAAAATTACTATCAAATGGGCGCCCCGTTCTGGACTGATTATACATGGCCGGGCAGCAAAGGAACTCCGGGTGCAAGGATGAATATTTCAATACACGGCTACGGTACTTCCGATTCAAAAACATTCGACGGTGAGTGGGCGTTGTTCAGACTTCTCGACAATGCGAGTATAGCAAATACCGGCGTATCATCCCAGTATCAGCTTAATTGGTCGTTCAAAAAAGAAAATGTCTACAATGTAGATGTTTCTTATCTGTTAAGCACATATAGTTCCAGAAATCCTTTTTCTTCCGACTTTTTCAGGTCGTTCAGCATACCAAATAAATTGGATTAAAGTTTGTTAAACTTGCAAGATAACGGAGTTAATGAATTACCCGCAGGCTACTTCGGGAAACTGCCTTCGTTTGCGGACTTCATAAAATATAATGCCGCGGGCACCGAGCTGCTTAGCTTTGACAGATGGATTCAGGAAGGATTAATAAAACTTAAGCTTACGTTAAGAACCGGATGGGATAAACTTTTTTCCGAATCCTCAGGGTTTCAGTTTTTTTACAACGACAGTATCTCGAAAAGTATATTGATGGGAAATATGTATCCATCCCGCGATAAAAGCGGCAGACTGTTTCCGTTCCTTGTTTTTATTAAGAAGAATAATTTTAAGTCTGCCGGAAATAAATTTCATTCGGTACCTCTCTTACTGAAACCATTTTTAAACAACGCATGGTTGATATACGAAGAAGCCGGTTCCGCAGAAAATCTGGGAGAATTAAACTCCAAATTTGAAAGAGGAATGTTCACACCGGTTAATAACAGCCCGGATCAGGATTTCAAGAAGTTCCTAAATTCAGAAAATGTACTGAATTTTATTGAAAGGAACTTTCGTTCAAAATTAAATCCGGGAGATCTCCGAGAAATTATAAAGAATGCTGTTTCGAAGGGACAGGACTTATTAAAACCCTTCGCTATAAAAATTAATTTGGCCAGGGAAAATAGTTCAGAGGACGCCTCCTTCTTCATAAGTCTATTCGAAAAAAAAATTAGCAGCGGAATAAGTTCGGTATTCTGGTCTCTTCCAAGGGCCGGAAGTCAGCCTTCGATTTTTATTTTCTGCGGGAAACTAGTCCCGAGAAATTTTGTCGATCTATTCTATCCTCAGAATAAAGCTGAAGAGTTGATAAATATAAATCCCGCAAAAACCTTTAACGACCTGTCATTTTTTGATGATGGCAAAAACAACATTCAGGCTCCGAGCAGCAACTATACGCTACATGATTTTATAGAAACTTTCAATTAATACTTGAGGACAATAAAATGTCTGAGCCCAACTCGGGAGAAACATCCGAAGCTGTTCAAACAGAACAGCAAAACGCCGAAGCCGCGGAATCGAATTCAACGAACGGAACCGCAGTAAAAGCAGAAAATGAAATCGCGATTCCGGATTCCCTGAAGGAACTGCTGGAAGATATTTCGGGCGATAACCCTGCCGGGAGCGATGTGTCCAATGACGAAGAGTTTTTTAAATTGACAATGGAAGTCCCGAAGACTATCCCCGATTATAAAACCTGGATAGAACTTTCGGAAAACATTTTAAGAGATAAAAGCAAGGACATCAAAGTTGCTTCTTGGTTATGTTTTGCATATTACAGAACCGAAAAAATTACCGGATTAAAAAAGGGCTTAATTTTAATCCTGCATTTTCTTAGAAAGTACGGAAACGATTTATTTCCTTCCAATCCTTTGCACAAAAGCAAAGCCGTTCAGTTTATTAACACCGGCCGTGTAATAAAGCTTCTTGAAAAAGAAGAGATAACTTATTCAATTGCAAAAGACGTTAAGGAGTCGGGACAATTAATAAATGAAATAATCGATGAGTGCGATAAATTATTTACAGATAACAAACCTTCACTGGATGCTCTGCTTATAGCAATTAATGCTCATGTTGAGGAAGCCGAGAAATTATTAAAACCACCTGAGATTAAAAAGCCCGCTGCAGTTCCTTCAGCCGGAAAGGCAGCAGGTTCACCGGGCCAAAAAGCAGCCCCGCAGGAGCTCGTTCTAAGTTCCGAAAAAGATGCGGTTGAACAGCTAAGAAAAATTATAACATTCTTTTTTGAATACGATGAGGAAGGAGTAAAAAAACAAAGAATACCGGAGAATTATTTTGTGTTCGGGGTTTCCCGGCAAATTCAATGGACAAATCTAAAACGGCCGGTTGATAACGCGGGTGTAACGCTCGTTGAAGCTCCGAACAACATTATACAGGGACTGATTAAAGAATGGTTCGGCAGCGGGAACTACGATACGCTTATCGCAAGATTGGAAGGTGAGTTTATCAAAGATGACAGTCCGTTCAGGTTTTGGTTTGATGCGCAGAAATATCTGATAGAGTCTCTTGAAAAAAAAGGAAACAACTATAGTGTCGCAATAGCGGATATTAAGCTGCAGCTTGCAAAGCTTCTCAACAGAATACCTGATTTACCGGGATTGAAATTCAGCGATAAACAGACGCCCTTTGCCGGACCGGAAACAATAAAGTGGCTTAACGAAGATGTTAAGAGTGTTTTAAATTCAGGCGGAAGCGGAGGCGCAAATATTCTGCCGCCCATACTCGGTGAAGAATACGAACCTATTAATAAAGAATATGAAACCGTAAGCAACGACATCCCGGAAAATTTTGAAAAAAATCTTTTAACTATGCAGGCCGGTATAAACGGGGAAGAAAGAAGAAAAGGTAAATTTTTAAGAAGACTTAACCTTGCAAACTATTGTTTTAAATTAAAAGAATATGAGCTTGCCAGGGTTAATCTTCTGGAATTAAAAGATATAATCGGAGAATACAATCTTGCCGGTTGGGAGCCGGGGTTATGCACCGCGGTTTGGCAGTCTCTTTATTTAACCAACCGGGAAATATCGGAGAATGAAAACAGCGATGAATTAAAGGCGAATCTGGAAAAAGAACAAAACGAATTGTTCAAGGAAATAGCAAAATACGACGGAGTTTTGGCAATCAAATTGAATAAACTTAAACAAAAAGAGAGGTAACAATGGCACGTCCAACATCACCTAAAATTGCGCAGCGCGTAAAAGTTTCTATTCTTCCGAGCAGCGATGCAAAGGAAGGCGTAGAACTCGATTACCGTTTCCTTATACCGGGTAATTTCAGCAGAAGTGAACCCGGCAGTCTGGGCTCAATTAGAGACCGCAGGCTGAGAGTAATTCAAAATAAAGGGGATTACAAAAGAGCTTTGAAAGACATTAACCCTAAACTCAATATGACGGTTAAAAATAAGCTATCGGATGATCCTGATGCTCAGATGGAAGTTAATCTCGACTTCCAGGACATAAAAGATTTTCATCCGGACGAAATAGTTAAAAAAGTTGAACCTTTGCAAAAGCTTCTTGAGGCCAGGGAAAGACTGAAAGAATTGAAGTTAACCGTACTTAAGGATGCTAATTTAAAGAAGGCCCTTGAAGGTGTTATTAAAGAGGGCGGCGGAAGTATTGATGATCTTATGGCTAAGCTCGGCGGACAGGGTTCTGCGGACAAGAAAGAATAGAAATTGAAAAAAGTATAAAAATTAATTGGAGGTTTAACTAAAATGGCAAAAGAAAAATCGACCGAAACCGAACAGGAAGTTAGTTCGGTAGATAAACTGCTGGGCATGCTTGATGAGACAAAGAAAACTGCGGTTGCGGAATTTATAAGCAAGGTTGGGAAAGAATCTCAGGTATTCAAAATAACCGGCGCTTTAGTGGATTCATTCATAGCGGATATCGATACCGTCCTAAGCGCGCAGATGGACGAGATACTACATAATCAAGACTTCCAGGAATTGGAATCGACATGGCGCGGTTTGCTTTTTCTGGTTCAGAATACGGAGTTCAGCAAACCCGTTAAATTTGAGCTTCTGGATGCTACAAAAGAAGAATTATTTGATGATCTGGATGAAGCCGCACTCGGTGAAGGTTATGAAAAAGATTCCGGCTTATGGCATCATATATACTGGGGTGCATATGATAAAGTCGGAGGTCATTCATATACTTCAATTATCTCCGATTTCCAGTTTGATAATTCAGCGTCCGATGTTTCTCTACTCCAGCATCTTTCAGTGCTTTCCGAATCAGCGCAAATTCCGTTCATAGGAAATGCGAGCCACAAATTTTTCGGCGAGAAAAGCATGAACGATGTTATGAATAATCGTTTTCTTCCCGAACAGTTAACCGAAGGCGCCGAATACGCGTCATGGCGGGCGTTTCGTGATGACGACCGTTCAAAGTATATCGGGTTGGCATTACCGAGATTCCTGGGAAGGCTTCCTTATAACTCAGATGCGGAACCGACTAAAAACTTTAATTACAGCGAAGGTGTTTTTACCGCGGGTCAGGATAAAAGTCTGTGGTGCAGCGCTTCGTTTGCTTTGGCTTCAAATATGGTGAAGAGCTTTGAAAAATGGGGCTGGGGCGTAAAAATAGTCGGTGTCGATTCCGGAGGCAAAGTTGAAAATCTTCCTATGGCTACTTACGAAGAAAACGGACAGAAAAAACTTAAGGTTCCGATGGAAGCTTCTGTGGGTCAGGCGAAAGATCAGGAACTTTGCGATTTGGGATTCATACCGCTGGCTCACTGGGACAGAACCGATTACGCTTGCTTTTTTGAAACACCTTCGGCAAACCGGCCGAAACAAATCAAAAATGATCCGGTTGCAACGGCAAATTATTCGGTCGGCTCGCGTCTTCAGTATACGATGCTGGTAACGAGGATTGCCCATTATCTCAAATACAGGCAGCTGGTATTCGTAGGAAAAAACGCGGGCGCCAGTGAAATAAAAGCCGATATGTCAAGCTGGCTGGATACTCTTGTGGTTGATATGCCGAACCCGGCTGAAAAAGTTGTCGCGGAAAAACCGCTTCGCTCATATAAGCTTGATGTTACGGAACTTCCCGAAAGACCGGGTTTCTTCCAGATAAGCGCGGAGTTCAGACCGCATGTGGCGATTACGGGTATGGATGTAAATCTTAAACTCATTGCTTTCCATTCCGGTGAAGAGAAATAATTTATGAATGCGTTCTTAATAAATAATCAATAATATATTAATAAAATTTAGGAGGCTCCAATGGCCATTAGAGGTGAAGTTAAATTTGAGGGGATCAAAGGTCCAAGGAAAGATGAAAGCAGTATTATCTATGCATTCTCTAATCAAGGTTCTTTAGCTATGGACAAATATTCCGGAATGCCTACCGGCAGCCGTACTTATGAACCATTTGAGATAGTGAAAGAAATCGACAGGAGTACTCCCGAGCTTTGGCAGGCAATGACTAGAGGTCAAATAATAGATACTGTAGAAATAACTCTATATGAGATTGCGAAAGAAACAGGGATAGAATCTCCTTATTTCAAGTTTACTTTGATGAAAGCAAGAATATCCTCCGTAAGAGACTATATGCCTTCAACATTTGAACAGTCGGGAAATATTGTGGGGCATTTGGAACAGATTTATATGATTGCAAACGAGTATAAATGGGAGCATCTGACAGAAAGTACCGAGTATGTGGATAATAACTTCTTTAATAAGGTATAACTGTCGATAATAATTAGATTAAAAGAAGAGAATGTTTCTTACCCCGGTATTGGGATTAAGAAATAATTCTTCTTGAACCTTTATTTCCGTACAAGCAGCGGAGAATGACGGCAGTCATTCTTTGCTGCTTTAAACGGAATACTGCCGGAGCATTCCAACTGCTTCACATATTATCATAATAGTTATTCCACGATAATTCTTTAAGAGATTCCCTTGAACCCGGGTTTATAGTTATTGCAGCCTTTTTAACATAATTCCGCAACCAATTTTTAGAATCGTTCTTTATTTATGAGCAGCTTAAGTCTATATAATCTTTTAGTCGGCCAATTTACATCCGAAAGTTCTAATGCGGACGATATTGATATAGCTAAATTCGACAATCTATCCGAAGACCAGAAATTGAGCTCAAGTATTATTGAAAATCTCCGGATGATCCTCGGTACAAGAAAAGGATCGGTTGCGCATATGCCGGATTTCGGTATGCCCGATATACTACAGTTGTATAATGAATTCGGTGATCCCTTAGAAAAGCTTAAAGAGGATTTGCACAACGTTATTCTCAAATACGAACCGCGCATCGGGGAAGTAAGGTTTGAGGAGACCGAGTTCGATCAGAAAATTTTACGGGCTTCTATAAAAATTATAATCAGACTAAAAGATAATCCGAATCAGGAAATACTTATAACGGAGTTTTCAACTACCGGATGGACAAAGGTAATTCAGCAGAGGGAAGTTAAATGAGCTTGGATAAATATTTTGAAAGAGAATATAATTTCCTTCAAACGGAAGGAAACGAGTTCAGTAAAAAAAATCCGACTCTCGGATCGAAATTACGGCTTAGTGAAAGAGAAAAAAAGGATCCATTTGTTGAAAGATTATTCGAAGGGTTTGCTTTTCTTGCCGGCAGAATTCATGAGAGACTTGACGACGAATTTCCGGAAATTGCCGGCGGAGTTTTGGAGATACTGTTCCCGCATTTATTAAAGCCTTTTCCTTCATGTTCAATACTTAAGGCCGGAATTAAAACCGGGGCTCTGACGGAACCGGTTATAATAAAAAGAGGAAGTGAAATTCAAACACGGTCGGGTAAATACAAAGTAAAATATAAAGTACAGGCGGGGCCCAGCGAAAGCAGTCATATTACGGAGAAAGAAGAAGCCGCCGATTTTATTTTCAGCACTACGCATGATCTTGTTATACGCCCTATGAAACTTGAAGAAGTCAAAGTAATTGATTCGTCATACGGTTTTTCATCTTTAATACTCCGGCTGCAGCTTGACAGAAACGTTGAGTATAAATTATTAAAGATGAACAGGTTCCAGATTTACCTGCAGGGAGCAGGTTCGATAAAAAATAATCTGCATTTATTTTTAAATAGATTTGTTACTTCGGTATCGGTCAGAGAGTTTATAAATGAAAAATCCCCGTTTATTAAAATTGATAAGTTTAAAATCGGACCGCCGGAACTTTCAGCAGGCCTGAATGAAAATGAAGATGAATATGCGATCCTTCCCTATTCTAATCGGACGTTTTCGGGCTTCAGGTTACTACATGAATATTTTTCGTACCCGGAAAAATTCTTCTTCATTGATATTCTCGGTCTCGATCAATTTCAAAGTACCGGACAATCATCAACAATAGAAATTAAAATTGATTTTGACAAAAAGTTAACTCAGGAAAAATGGCCGGATAAAAATAATATTTTGATTAATTGCGTTCCTATTACAAATTTATTTTCACGCTCAACCGAAGAAGTGCCTGTCACTCAAAGAATGCCGGAATACTACATCATTCCCGATCTTTACAGAAGAAAGAGCCGGGAGATATACTCGATAGATAAAGTTCACGGGATAGGCGAAAATAGAGCGGAACAATATATTTATATTCCGACGACATCACACGATATTCTGGATTCAAGCAGTCCGGAATATAATTATAAAAGATTTTACTCGATATTCAGAAGACCGGTGAAGAGCGATATGTCCGAAACTTATATAAGGCTGTTCGGGCCGAGCATGGAATTGGAAAAATTAGCCAAAGAAACTTTAAGCATCGAAGCGACGTTGTCAAACGGGTTTCTGCCGCCGGCATATCTGGAGGTAGGGGCAATAAAGGAACCGCTTGATTTCCCTCCCGGTATTGACGCGGAAAACATTACGGTGCCTTCTGAAGTTTTTGAATGTCCGGACAGACAAAATTATTTATGGTCTTTAATATCCCATCTCTCATTCAGCTTTAATACTCTTGCCGATACCGAAACTTTTAAGAGCGTTTTAAACATTTATAACTGGAATAAAAAACATAATAACGCGAATAAAAAAAGGATCGACGGAATAAAAAAAATAAATCAGCCGGAGATTATCAGTAAAGTAGTAAACCAGGGATTGATAAGAGGTATTGAATTTCATATTGAAGTCGATCCGAAGGAATTTGAATATGGAGAGGGCGAGATAAATTTATTCGGGATGGTTTTGAATGCCTTTTTATGTCATTACGTTACACTTAATTCATTTATATTTTTAAAAATCAGCGAAATAGGAACAGGCAAATCTTACACATGGCAGCCGATAATGGGACAAATACTTCCGGTTTAATAAATAATTTGTTCAAGACGGTCCGGCTTACCATGTTTGGCAGGCCGTATGGCTGTGTGAACAAATTACGAAAAAAGAATTTCCCGGGAGGAAGGATTTTATTTTTGAACAGACCGGGCTAAGATTTCGTCCGCATGAAAATTATGAATATCCTCCAAGGGATATTAGAGCAATAAAACATGTGGGAATGAGATAGAATTCGTCCTAAACTTTTTAGGATTATACGGAATTAATTCTCCGCTCCCGCGATGCTACCATGAAGAAGTTGCTATACAGCTTCGAATACATGGAGAAGGTAATATTCCGCTTCAAGACTTTTATGATTTATTTAATAATAGATTTTACTGGCTTTATTACCAATCGTGGAAAAAATATAGATTTTATCTTTTCTTGAACCGGGATTTAAATAACAAAGTTGTTGAAAGGATTAATTCATTTACAGGCAGAGGCTTATTTTCAAAATCAAAAAAATCGGTAATCAATGACCTTGCTCTATTAAAATTTTCAGGACTATTCAGCAGCCGCGTCAGAAATAAAGATGGGCTACGGATCCTTCTTTCTTACTTCTTTCCAAAGTATAAAATGGAAATAAAAGAATTTGTACCGCGATGGATCGAACTTTCGGATATTCCGGCTTTCGGCGAAGACGGATATAAATTGGGCGAAAACAGTTATGTCGGTGAATCTGCCGTGGATTATATGAGCAGGGTTTGTATAAAAATAGGGATATTAACTTTTGAAGAATACCTCAACTTTTTACCCGGAACAAAGCAAGCAGAAAAGATTAATTGAACTGTTAAAAATTTATTTAAATGACGGTTTGGAATTTGATTTTGAATTTAAAGTTGATCCGGATACGGTTGCTATGATATCCTGGAACGACGACCGGTTAAAACTCGGTTCAACTCTTTGGCTTGGTAAACCGGAAAGAGAAGATATAAAAGTCTACTTAAGTTATGAAGAAATAACTATAACCCCATACCGGGGCTCACTAAATCAATTAATGATAAAAAAAACGCACACGGATGACACGGATTCAACGGATTTTCGCGGTTTTAAATTGAAAATTATTTTTTGATTAAGTGAGGCTAAGATTAGATCTAAAATATTTTTATTTATTAAATCTTTAGGAGAATTTTAAAATGCAAAGTAAGGATCTGAAATCTTTATTATTAAAGCTGAACAATTATTTAGTCCGCAATCTGGATACTGCTACAGGACTGGGTATTAGTCGAAACCATTATGAAATTACTTTCGATCATCTTTTAAATTCTCTTCTTGAAGACGGTCAGGGAGATATTCCTATAATATTGCAGCATTACGGAATCGATTCCGGCAATATTCAAAAAGTCGTACAGAAAAACCTAGGTGAAATGGATAGCGGGAATTCCGGAAAACCTAAGCTATCGCCGCTGCTTGCCGAGCTAATGCAGCAGGCCTGGATTACGAGTTCGGTAACGCATCATGAAACGAAGATCAGATCGGGCGCTTTGTTTGAAGTATTTATTGCTTCCGAGCAAGTAATAAGCAGTAAAATGATGGATGTCCTTTCTCCGGTAAAAGAAGAAGATTTAAGAGCTAATTTTTATGAAATTGTAAAAGGATCCGCCGAAGAACCGGATGTCGCGTCGGAAGTTATTTCATCGGAGGAAGCAAGGCAGATGGCGCCCGGCGAGACCGTGCTTGATTTATATACGGTAAATTTAACCCAGCAGGCAAAGGACGGAAAAATCGATCCGATACTCGGAAGGGATGAAGAAATTATTCAGGTAATAGAAGTGCTTTGCAGAAGAAAGAAATCAAATCCTATTTTACTTGGCGAACCCGGTGTGGGTAAAACAGCATTGGTCGAAGGACTGGCAATAAAAATTGCAGCAAACGAAATTCCGGATATATTGAAGAACAACCAGATATATTCTCTTGATATGGGTGCTCTGCAGGCAGGCACTAAAATGAGAGGTGAATTCGAAAAAAGATTAAAAGCAGTAATAACGGAAATTACAAACTCACCTACTCCCGCAATTCTTTTTATAGATGAAGCTCATACATTAATCGGCGCGGGAGCTTCAGCCGGCGGTGGCGATGCGGCTAACCTTTTAAAACCGGCACTGGCTAGAGGAAATTTCAGAGCAATTGCCGCTACAACATATCTGGAGTATAATAAATATTTTGCTAAAGATGCCGCGCTTGAAAGACGTTTTCAGCCCATTCACGTGGGAGAACCGGATGATGATAAAGCAACATTAATGCTTCGCGGAATTAAAAAGAAATACGAAGTATATCACGGCATCCATATTACCGATGAGGCGCTTGAGGCCGCCGTTAAGTTATCCAGAAGATATATCGCCGGAAGGCAATTGCCGGATAAAGCCGTTGATCTTCTGGACACCGCATCAACCCGGGTCAAAATGTCGCTGACAAGCAAACCCCCAAAACTTGAATTATTAATCAGCGAATTCAAATCGGTTGACATTGCTATCGGATCTCAGCAGAAGGATTCTGATATGGATCTAAAGATAGATCTTGAGGTTTTAAATTCGCTTAAGGAAAAAAGAAAGACACTCGACGGGGAAATAAAAATACTTGAAGAAAAATGGACAAAGGAGAGTGAGCTTACCCGTAAGTTAATGGATCTAAGGAAAAAGAGATTTGATAAGGACGGAAATAAATCCGACGATCCGGAGATCGGAAAAGAGATTGAAAAAGTAAAAGAAGAATTGAAAACATTTCAGAACGGCAACTCTGAAGTTTTTGCGGAAGTAACCGCCAGTACGGTTGCCCAGGTTATAGAAGCTTGGACCGGTATAAAAGTCGGAAATATGACAAGAGACGAAATGTCGACTTTGCTTCAGCTGGAAGACGATTTGAAAAGAAGAGTCGTCGGTCAGGATCATGCAATTAAGCAGATCTCAGACGCTATTAGAGGCGCCAAAGTCGGAGTGAAAAAAGATGAAGGCCCGATCGGCGTATTTTTATTGGTGGGAACCAGCGGAGTAGGAAAAACAGAACTTGCACGCACCGTCGCGGAACAGTTATTCGGTGATGAAAGATTTATGGTTACTTTAAATATGACGGAATACCAGAATGAATATAATACATCCAGGCTGATCGGCGCCGATCCGGGGCTTGTAGGTTACGGAGAAGGCGGCGCTTTAAGCGAGCCTGTAAGAAGAAGACCTTACTGTGTTGTACTCCTGGATGAAATTGAAAAAGCTAATCCTTCCGTTATTGATTTGTTTATGCAGATATTCGACCGCGGAATGCTTCAGGACGCCGATAGAAGAAACATTGATTTTTCCAACACAATAATATTTATGACTTCAAACCTAGCTTCTGATGTCTTATTCCAAAAATATAACGAAGGAATGACTTCGCCGGATGACTTGCTTGAAGAACTGCGTCCGTATATGAATCAATATTTCAGACCCGAATTTCTCGGCAGGGTAAAACCGATAGTATTTCTTCCGCTGACAAAAGAAGCCATGAAGCCGATAGTAGAGTTAAAGCTCGGAAAGATTCAGAAGAAATTACTGGCAAACAGAGGCCTTTCGGTTGAATTCAATAAAGCCGTTATTGATGATATTGTAGATTCATGTACCAGAGCTGAAACCGGCGCGAGGAATATAGATGCGATTGTAGATCGTAAATTAGCTCCTGAAATATCCGTTCAGCTTTTGGGTTTTATGGCTGAGGGTAAAAGTCCGTCCAAACTGGTTATTTCAAAGGCAAAGGACGGATCATATAAGTATAAATTTAATTAAGAACCCGGAGATATTCTTGTATAACCAGGTAACATATAAAAACCGGGGAAAAATTTTACAGAGTTCAACACATAGTCGTCAACTTAATTTAGTCTATGATGTCGTAAGTCATGTGAATCCTCTACGAGGATTTGCTGTTTTTGGTCGTTTATTTTCTACAATTCGGGATTGACTAAATAGTAATTTTCAATTTAAAATCCGCGAAAATTTTTTGAATCCGTGTCATCCGCGTGCGTTTTTTTTAATCATTGCTTTTTAATCAGCCCCGACAAAAAATAACAGTTAGTTTACTAATAATTAAAAAGAAATATTTAACTATTTGAATTGAATCAAAAACATCGTGTTTAAGAATTGTTAATATTTTTTTAATGATAATTCCATAGGTTTTATAATGTTTAATCAAGACCCCAATAAAGCATACTACAAAATTAAGTTATCCGGAAAAGAAGACGATTCAATACAAGTTATATCTTTTGAAGGCGAAGAAAAAATATCGGGATTGTTTGAATATCGTATAGAAATAATTTCGGAAAATATGAACCTTGATTCGTCGAAAATATTGAGCAAACCGGCGTCGTTAACTTTTGTAAGAGGCAACGATCCTTCCGAAAATATTTTCGGGATTATATCCAACTTTGAATATTACGGAAGAACAAATCTCTTTGCGCATTACAGATTAGTGTTAGTTCCGAAACTATGGGGCCTTAAACTGATCTTTCAAAACCAGGTTTATCAGAAAGTTGATATCAAAGATGTAATTAAACAGGTATTTACAGACGCCGGTTTGAGTTCACACGATTACCGTACCGAGATTAAAACTTGGTATCCGAAACAGGAATATATTGTTCAATACAAAGAGTCAAGTTTTGATTTTTTAAACAGGCGGCTTGAGCATTTCGGTATCTTTTATTACTTCGATTTTTCCAAAGGTAACGATGTGGTTGTTTTTACCGATGACAACAAAAAGCTTCCCAATATAAATCATTCCGAACAAGTGGAATTTAATGAAAACAGAGCTTCGTTCGGAGATACGGAAACAATAATAGGATTAAGCTGTCACGATCAGGTTGTTATAGGCTCGGTTAAGCTGAAAGATTATAATTACATGTACCCTGAAAAAGAACTGCTGGCCGATAGTAAATTAAACTCCCAAATGACGGGACTTTACTACGACTTCGGCGATAATTTCGAAGATGACGGTGAAGGATCCAAATTAGCAAAAATAAGAAATCAGGAATTTTTGTGCGAAAGCAGAGTATTCACAGGAATATGCGACAGCAGATTGTTCAGGGCCGGCCGCAGGTTTAGATTAAAAAATTATTTCCGCGACAGCTGGAATTCGGAATATATTATCGTGAGCACATCTATAAAAGGCTCTCAGCCGGGTTTGGCAGGATATCAAAATAAACCGGAAAATATTCAACACTTTGAATGTAAATTTAATGCGATACCGATGGAACACGATTACCGGCCTCCGAGAAAAACTCCCGTTCCCAAAATAAACGGAATTATGAGCGCTAAGATTGATTCCGGATCCGGGGACGAGTACGCCTTTATTGACGACAACGGAAGGTACAAGGCAAAAATGCTCTTTGATCTCAGCAGCAAGTCTAACGGTGAAGCAACAATGCCGATTCGCCTGGCGCAAAATTATTCCGGGCCGGGATACGGAATTCATTTCCCTAATCATAAAAACACGGAATTATTATGGGCCTGCGTCGACGGCAATGTAGACCGGCCGGTCGGACTCGGCACAGTTCCCAATCCGTCCCAGGCATCTCCGGTTGTTTCGAAAAATAAAATGCAGAACGTAATCAGAACCGCGGCGGGTAATGAGATATTAATAGATGATAAAAAAGATGAAACTCAAATCGGTTTGACAACGAAAGACGGTAATAATATCCTGCTTGACGACAAAGACGATAAAATATCGGTCACTACCAAGAATAAACACACGATGACCTTCGATGATAAAAACGAGAATATAAAATTACAAAGCAAAGACGGCCGCTTTATGATAATGGACGATAAGAACAAAAAGATAGAAATACAAAGCACGGGCGGGCATATAATCAATATTGACGATAATGATGGTAAAGAAAAATTTACGATCTCCGATAAGAAAGGGGAAAATACGATTGTAATAGACATAAGCAATCAGAAAATAACTATCAAAAGCGCTAAGGGCGGTATAAGTTTGGAAGCGCCCGACGGCAAGATCGAGATAAAAGCAAAGGAGCTTGACGTTAATACTACAGCCGACATTAAAATAAAAGGAATGAACATAGAATCGGAAGCTGAGTCCAATTACAAATTAAAAGGAGCGAATGTTTCCGAAGAAGCAACCGCAGATTTAAAACTTAAGGGAATGAATATCGAAGCCAAAGCGGATATGAATACAAAGCTGGAAGGCGGGATGAACCTGGAGGCTAAGGGCGGTATGACGGCGAAGTTTGAAGGCGGGATATCTGCCGATGTTAAAGGCGGTGCTCAGGCTTCAGTGAAAGCCGGAATTGTAATGATAAATTAAATATTTATTTAAAGCAGAATAAAAATATTTTCATCATTTGCCCCGCCATAAATGGCGGGGCAAATGATTTTAGTTTATTAATATTAGGAGATTATGGGAAAGCCGGCAGCAAGATTGGGAGATTCAACCGCACACGGCGGAACAATAATATTGGGGTGTCCTACCGTTTTAATAGGAGGAATGCCGGCTGCGCGCATTGGAGATATGCATGTCTGTCCGATGATGACTCCGGGAGTACCGCCGATACCTCATGTAGGCGGACCCGTTTCACTCGGCAGTACCGGAGTTTTAATAGGCGGTATGCCCGCTGCACGCGTTGGCGATATGCTTGTTTGCGTAGGACCGCCGGATACGATTGCTATGGGCTGTATGACCGTATTGATCGGCGAAATGTCACCGGGCGGCGGCGGCGGCGGCGGCGCGGGTGCCGCGGCAGTTAAAGATGCACAGGCAAGCGCTAAAACGGCCACTTCAGGCAGCAAAGAGTCGACTACAAAAGAAGAACACTGGGTTGAATTTGAGCTTGTTGATAAAGCAGGCAATGCGGTAAGCGGAGTGCCGTATAAATTTACGGATACAGGCAATAAAGAATCTGACTCGCATTTAAAAATAGACGGAAAGATTAGAAGAGACGGACTGAAAGACGGAAGCTGCAAAGTGGAGTTATTAGGATTTCATAACGCAAAATGGTCTAAAGAAAAAGCTAAGGTGGGAGATAAAGTTAAGCTCAGCGTAGAATCTTTAGGAATTAAAGACGGTGAAAAAGTAGAGTTTTCTATTTTCGTAAAAGATGCAAATTACAGCGATACCCTGCTTGCTACTCTTGAAAGCAGCATCAAAGGCAATAAGGCCGAAACGGAATGGGACTTAGCAATAGATGAAAAATATCTGGGAGTAGTTGATAATAAGAACAATCTGAAACGGTATTCTCAGCCATTTTTTTATTTTGATGCTTATTGTGCAAACATGAACGCAAAATCGCAACTATTATATTATGAAGATAATGCGGAAATTCAATTTAAAGATGAAGACGGAAAGGCATTAGCTAATAAAAAATACAAAGCAATTCTGCCGAGCGGTGAAATTAAAGAAGGTAAGCTTGACGGAAACGGGATTGCTAAAATTGAAAAAATTTCTCCCGGTAAAATTGATATATCGCTTGAACCATAATTATAATGCTCATTTTTATAAAGCAAACATATATAGAATAATTTTGAATGAATGAGTAACGGAAGTCCAAACATAGCGCAGGTAATTTTCCGGGATATTTTCGGCAGAGGAAAATCTTCCGCCGTTACTAGCAGGAAAAATGAAATAATACTGAAGTTTGTAAAAGTTGATATACTTGAGATGGAAGATGTATTATTTCATCTAAATAGTTCTGTAATGATGCCGGAAAATCCGAAAGGCAAAGACGCAAATGACGGGAATATGCCTGCTAATGACGAGAGCCTGGATGTTACCGGTATAAAAGCATTAGCAATATCATTTAAACAATTCGAATTCGATCCGAATAAAAAACTTATTATTACCGGGCACACCGATACATCCGGTACTGCAAAATCAAACTTTGAGCTTTCAGATGAAAGAGCAAAGAATGTACTTTATCTGCTGAACGGTGAAAAATATAAATGGGCAAACAACTGCTATAATAGACAGCGTGTTGAAGATTATCAGCAGATCATGAAATATTTTGAACCCAAATTAAATTGCGGCTGCGACCCGGGGAAAATAGATAATGTTTATGGTGAGAAGACTTCGAAGGCGACACAAAATTTTCTTAAAAAAGTAAGGCCTGATCAGGCGGACGAGATTTATGAAAAAATAAAGAAGGATGATAAGCACCGCTGGCCGTTTGAAGCCTGGATGTCGGTTTATGATCTTTACGATAAAGAGATGGCCGACGCTCTCGAGATGACGCAGTCTGAATTAAATATTTATAAAACATCGTTTTTATCCTTTGTTGATGACAAGAAAAAATATGTCGGCTGCGGGGAATCATTTCCGATTGAACAGAAAGACAGAAACAATTACCGCTCTCAGAAAAACCGCCGTGTTGAACTTCTCTTTTTCGACAGAGATGAAGTACCTGTGATCAATTGTCCCGCGGAATTAGATACCGTTCATAAAGCGGAAGATTGTCCGCTCTGGAAAAAGTATTATTTTGTCCCTCTTTATATCGATCCGAAAGATTTAAAATCGGTTATTTATCATTTTAAGTTTTTATATTTTGACAGGATAAAGAAGAAACAACTGCCGGTTCCGGAAGGATTAAGTTTTAAAGCCTTTGAGGACGGAGACAAAGAATTACCGATTGAGACAATTTATAAAAAAGATATTTTCTATGTAAAAGTTCAGTTCGGTAAAAAGATTAAAGACCCGGCCAGGCAGAAACTATACTTTAATTTCGAAACTAAAGATCAATGGATATACACTCCTGATAAAAATTCCGATCCGGTAATAATAACCAAATCGAAAGCCGATTATGATAAACTGACATTTCAGGAAAAACAAAAATATTATGATTTGCCTGAGAAATGGAGTTCACGCAATTATTGGACAAGGTATGACGGAGATATAAACAAAGGGGATAAATATGAAGAAGTATTTAAAACGAAAAAGAAGCTGAAACCGTTCGGCGATGCAATTACAAAACCGGATGCGCCGCTCACTTTTTCACTTGATGATACCGTATTAACAGATACAAATAAGAGCCAGGTGCTGCATGATCAAGATGCACACGGAGGATCTATTGCGCTTGATGAAAATTCAAGAGTAACGATATTTTATGTCGACTATGAGACTAAAGAAAAATCCGGAGGTAAACAAAAAAATTTAAAACGGTTAAAAATTTACAAACCTGAAGAAGCCCAGCCTGTTTTTACGAATTTTAAATTCAAAAATAATCTATTACCCGATGTTCCCGGATACTCGCGTGTAATTTATTTCTGCAATCATTTTTACGATATAGACGATAAAAGAACATCTTCAGCGGATAACAGTTTTAATTTCGATTCCGGGCATATTGAAGGCGCGCGTGCCGCAATTAAGAATGACCCCGATGTTCATGCCGCAAAATTAGTAATTGCAACAAACGCCTCAGACCTTGCGAGCGCTTATGCGGAAGACGGCTGCGGGCACTACGAACTTCACTATCTTCACAATTGCGCAGAACTGGACGGCAAAGTCCTTCATTATTTGCTTATTTATTGGTCGTGCCGGTTTACTTTACTTCCTGCTCCCGGCGGCGGCTCTCAGGCCGATATAACCAATCATCGAAAATTCGGGATGGTTCATGCGATGAAAAGGATAAATAAAAATTATATGATTGAAAAAGATAAAGGATCGGAAGATGTTTTAATAAGGCCGTTTGCATTTATGGAAGCTAAGAATGATACAAACGGAGGGATTCACAAAGCTATGGTGGATGTTGTCGGGAATTCGCACGGTGCCTGGATGATGGTTGATACCGCACAGTTTAGAAAAAGAGATTACCAGCCGGATCCGGCATATTTCGGTGCTCACGATAAAATAAATAAAATGAAAGATACCGACGGCAGTACGTATGCGGTTCTTACCAACGCGCACGAGATGGGGCACGCTACCGGGAATTGGGATTCTTATTTATATGATTATCAAGATGCGGCAAAAACTAATTGGGACGGCCTTCCCAGATACAATCAGCCTTTTACCGCGATTGGAGGACCTTATAGATGCGACGAATTAGTTCGAATGTACCATAACCGCACGCCGCGTTTACGTAATTTTTGGAAGTATGTTTTATGGATAAATGATGAGACCGGATCCGGAAAAGCCCTGAACAAATTTACTAACGGCACAACCTTTAAGATTACATTTCAGGGTACGTCGCACAAACACGAATTCACACTTGCAGACAAATACAAGAATGTTGAAAAAGCTTCGCATACTGCATTGGATCATGTCACTTCCGCAAATTCAAAAGCGGATCTTCTTTTGTACAAGCTGGGTGATGATGAACTTTCACGCTTATTAAAGTCAGGGCAAGTTTTTAACGGCCTGCTGGTTGTTAGAATAAGGCTGGCAATAAAATTTATCGATGTGGGAACAGACCATTGGGGGAACTCAAAATTAGCCTGGGCGCAGCAGCTGAACAACGACTTTGATAAAATGCTGAATAAAAAATTCAAAATATCGACTTCGACAAAGAATGATTTTAAAAATTTATACTTAATATTTACTCCCAGTTACCAGGTTTATACCGGAGCTGCCCCTGCAAATTCACAAATTAACATTGAAGCTTCATTTAAATTTGGGAAAAATTTTAGTTTTGCAGGAAAAACTGTAAGAGTTGACTGGGACACTAATAATAAAAGTATAATAAGATTTTGTTTGGGGAAAACGACGGGTAATTCCGACTTATCAAAAAATGATTTCCCCGCTATTAAAAGCTGGGTAGAAAGCGCTGCTGTAGGTAATGCTGCTTATAACATTAATAATTTATAGTTTATTTTTTATGAACGAATCTTACACGCAATATTACGGTAGTTCAAGGCATGACGGTTATATTGCCGCCGAAACAAACTGCAAGGGCAATATTGAATGGGAGTACAAAATTCCTCCGGACGATCAAGACCTGATAGAGGCAAGATTAATTTTAAATGAAGGAAAGAATATTTTCATTGATGCGACTTCCGAAATAATTTGCCTGGATGAAAACGGAAAAATGTTATGGAAAAGAGAAAAGTGGTACGGTAGTCCGGTAGTTATTAAGAACAAGATAGTTTATTATACCTCCGCCGAAAGAGCAGACAGGATGGAAGCGGTTGATTTCCAAAACAATATTAAGGTCAGTGATTTTGTTATATATGAAATCATTCCCAGATCATTTCTAACTCTATTTGAACCAACCTCAAACGAACTGATTGCACAGGTTCAATACACGGGAGTGCAGGAAGTGGCAGTAGATAAGTTTGTTATTTATAAAACAGCAACGAACAGTCTGGGTTATGTCTGGAGCAAAATTTTTAATGAAGAAATTTGTCCGCTGATCCCGTTGGTAAATTTCGAAAAGAAATTTTTGTTAACAGCCGATAACTCTTCGGTATATTTGTTCGATATTAATTCAACTTCACGGGAACTTGAACCGAAAGTAAAATTCCCCTTGCCTGAAAACTCCGGAAATATTTTCGTAAGCAGTTCGGCCGGCGGATTAATTTATTTCGGTTATTCCAAAGAAGATAAAACTATTCTAAATGTTTTTGATGAAACAGGTAAGGAATCATATTCCGTAGAGTACAATGAGGAATACAAGTTTATTAATAAAGTTATTGCTCCGCCGATCATAACCGGCAAAGCAATATTTTTGTTGACTTCAAATGCATTGATTAATATTAAGAATAAAGCTGTGAGCTGGGAAATAAAATCAGGCGGTACGCCTTTTTCTTTTGCTACCGGGTTAAAAGATAATTCAATTCTGGTTACAAAAGATAACATGCTTTACCACTATTCCGAAAACGGGAAAGAATTATTTTCAAAAAAAACAGATAGCAAAATTACGGCGCCCCCGATAGTAGACAGTGAGGGGAACGTTTATGTTTGTACTGCCGATAAATTATTTTGCATTAAATAAATATTATGCCTGAACATCAAGGTAATACAGATAAAGAAAATAAGGTTAAGCTGAAATCAGCCATCGAGCAGGTTATCTGGACAATCGGTGCTGCATCCGCAGGCGCAAAAGCCGGTATTGAAGTTTATACACAGTTTGTAGGTAATAACTCGGATATCAAAATAGAAATCTCCGATAAATCCGGGAAAAAATTTGATACAATTTCCAATAAGATGACCGGCAATAAGTTTTGGACCGAAATCACCGTACCGGAAAAAGCAAAGGACGAATTGTATGCCGAGGCAAAACTTTCAAAACATAGCGTGAGCAAAAAATCAAATCCGCTGTATTTATATCCCCCTGTTAAGATTACCAATGCTAAGTGGGAAAAGAAAACAACTTTTCAGGGAGATGTTCTGAAAATTAAAGCGGATATAACCGGGCAGGCGGACGGCAATGAAGCCGAGATTCAAATTTGGGAACACCATCCGGACGAAGTTCATGAAATGGTAACAAAATTTCCCGTCGTAATAAAAAATAAAAAAATCGAAACCGAATGGGAGTTTCAATACTTTGGAACTGTCGATGAACTTTTAGCTGAACTTGAAAACGGGAATGATAAAGCTCCGCAGTTTTTTTACAGGGTAAAGGCCGCGGGAATATGGGAAGATTCTGATCTGATTAGCATGAACTGGGTCTGGTTTGAATTAGTCGGCGAAAACGGAGAACCGCTACTGAAGGAAAAATATATTGTAGAATCCGGGAGCGGGAAAAAGATAGAAGGTGTATTAGACGAGAACGGTCAGGCTTTTATTAACCATATTGAAAAAAAAGAAGACCTAAAAGTAATCTTTCCCGATATAGATAAAGACGCCTGGGAAAAAGCCGCCGACAAATAAAAATTACAGGGTACCAAATGCCGTTTAAACATATCGTTAAACAAGGCGAATGTATTTCGAGTATTTCATTTCAATACGGATTTTTCCCGGATACTATCTGGAACTTGCCCGATAATTCCGGATTAAAAAATAAAAGAAAAGATCCCAACATTTTGATGGCGGGAGATACAGTAGTTATACCCGACAAAAGACAAAAAAAAGAAAACCTGGAATACGGTAAGCGTAATAGTTTTAAAAGAAAAGGCGTGCCCCAGAAATTTGTTATGACTATTAAAGCCGGTGATGATGTAATATCCGATGAAACTTATATCCTGAATATTGACGAAAAAATTATTATAGAAGGAAAAACAGATGATAACGGATGTATTACGGAATGGATTCCGCCCGACTCTAAAAAAGGAACTTTGATATTTAAGGAAACCGGGGAGCATTTCGATTTGCTTTTCGGGTATGTTGACCCGATTGATGAGATAAGCGGAGTACAGGAAAGACTTAGTAATCTGGGATTTTACGATGGCCCGATTGACGGAACCGACAATGATTTATTTAAAACCGCGTTAAAAGATTTTCAAATTGAATACGGACTGGAATCTTCCGGAAAAATCGATGACAGCACAAAATCCAAATTAAAAGAATTATTGGGAAGTTAAGTCCTTTTACTAATATTCATATATGCCCAAACTTGAAAAAATTCTAAAAGATGAAACTTTCAGTCAGTTCGCTGAAAGATTTAAAGTTTCGTTAGATGATTTACTTAAATTAAATCAACATGTATCCGAATTAAAGGGTAAAACCGTCGGCAAGACTTCTGTACAAAGGAAACTGCTTGAGAACCTTACATTCAGTGCCGAGACCGAAGAATTATATGTTCCTGATACTGCCGTATCGACCGAAGTTGAAATAGAATTACCGCAAGTACCCGAACCTCTTATAAATCTTAAAAATGACGGTTTTAATTGGTTAACCTACGAAACTTTATTTAATCAAAGACCTTACCGCAAAACAAATCAGGAATGCAAACTCGGACTTTATAGAATTCCGTTCGGGAAAATTAAAATATTCTTACGCGAAAATGCGGATGATAAGATCGTAAAGAGTTTAACCGAATTTTTTTTCCCGCTTTTAAATCCGCCAGATTTATCAAAAATATCAAAAACGTTCTGGGGTTGGAAAAACGACAGCGGCAAAAATTTATCTGCTAAAGGTACTAAGCATTCTGCCTTATATATAAGCAGGAGTAAAAACAATCTGGAGCTGGGTACCTTTGCGGTGCTGCCCTATAATTATGAGGATAACGGAAAAGGATCAAATGCTATCGGAACAAAAGGAATTACTAATTTCGGTACAACTCTGGGTAAGGTAAAACCGGAATTAAAATTTTGGAAAACCGCTTCCAGAAGTCTGGTTGTTGACTTAAAACCTCTTATTAAAAAAAAACCGAAAGGAAAAACATGGCAGAATATAAAAGTTGATTCTTTTGACTGGAAATATGCGGAAATGCCTGCAGTGGAAGAAGATAAGATAGGATTGTTTGAGCGCCAAAAAAATCTCAAAGATGAGCATAATAAAAATACTCAGTTTAAATTATCGGATAAATCAATTGATCCGTTTGGATTAAAAACAGGTGTTCAATATGTGGGCTGGGTTAATCAGCAGGGTGTTCATAAAGACAAACTCGAAGAAAACAGTATCATCGCCTGTCTTCGCAGCGATCTTATAGTTGAAATGGATAAAAAAGCCGGCAGAAAAAATCCGGCTTCCGATCCGGACTTGATCATACAAACAGAACTTTTATCGATTACCGAAAAAGATCCTTCGGGAATCTTTGAATTCGGTGACGGGATACAGGTGCGTGATTTTACCGTATTGAACAGAGAAAAAATATATATACCACCGATAAGTATCCCGTTTATAGGAAAAGATTTTGAAACTCTCTCGCGAAGATTTGAATATGTGACCGATAAAAATTGGAGAGACAACTGGAGCCGGTGGTACGGTGAAAGTCTGGGAAAAGCTAAGGCCATCCTGTTGCTTCGATACGGATTACAGATGGGATCGCCGAATGCGCAAAATTTTTTGCTGGAATTCAATCCTCCCCAAGGGTCCTCCGGCACTCCAGTTCCTACGGGAAGAGTCGTCATTAGAGACGTCGGCGACATGTATCTGCACAGAGAAGTTTTATGGGCAAAGTTGGGCGGGAAAGGTCTACCTCCTCAAGAAATACAACAAAAAACGGAACTCAAAACTTTGGATTCAAAAATAATTCAATTCGAATGTCTCGAATTAACCAAAGGTTCTCCTCAGGAAGAATGGCGTAATTATGTTCCTTACGAAACCGGAAGTATATATGAAAAATCGTACGGCCCAAGAGGCACCCAATTTCATTGGAATAGATTCTCAACATTGAGCAAAGGCAGTTCTGTCTATATGCCGTCACAATTAGGTACCGATCCTGATGCCTATTCAAAAAATTGGCAGGAAGTTCTGGCGGCAATGTGTGAATGGGGAATTGCACACAATAAATCATACGTAAAATACATAGAGGAAAGTTTGAAATTAAAATTAACAACCGATGATCCGCAAAACGAAAAGCATCTAATTTGCTGGGATGACTTTCCTAAAGCAGAAAGATATAGGACTTTAAAACCCGATGACAAAGATTCCGCCGATAAATACTATAAAGAAGATTTGGCATTTGAAGAGATGCAGGCAAAGAAACTTCATAATATACTTGCCGGAAAAACCGGGCAGGATAAAATTCGCGATATGAAATAATTGATTATTTGAATAATGCCTGGATTAATATTCTCTTTTTTCGATAATATTGTAAGAAAAACATATTTTTTATTATCTTTCAATATACTAAAATCGATTTCTCTTATATGGAAGAAACAAAACGCTGCCCATATTGTTTTGAACTCATAAATATTAACGCAATTAAATGCAAACATTGCGGAAGCATTCTTACTGATTCAGGATCTCTTGATAGCGAAATAACATCAAAAGAACAAGTAAAATTAGCTCTTAAAAATAAATATGAAATCCTTGAGGAAATCGGCCGCGGGGGAATGGCAACGGTTTATAAAGCTATTCAGAAAAATTTAAATCGTTTAGTGGCTCTTAAGGTTATCCATTCTAATCTTGTTTATTACAAAGATTTTTTAGAAAGATTTAATCGGGAAGCACAATTATCCGCTTCATTAAATCACCATAACATAATTACAATTCATGATGTAGGTTTCGAAGGTCGTATCTATTATATATCAATGGAATACCTTGACGGTCTGGATCTGCATTCTATTATTCAAAAAAGGGAAAAACTACCTGTCAATTATGCCACCACCGTAATAGCACAAATTGCCGAAGCTTTAGATTATGCTCATAATAAAGGTATAATCCATCGAGATATTAAAAGCAGTAATATTATTGTAACTTCAAGTAACAGACCTGTTTTAACCGACTTTGGTATTGCCCATGCGGCTAGTACAACTAAATTAACTCAGAGCGGAGTTGTAATCGGAACACCGGATTATATGAGTCCGGAACAGGCGCTCGGAAAAGATGTGGATGCGCAAAGTGATCTTTATAGTTTGGGTGTTGTTCTATATGAATGTCTTACGGGCGTACTGCCCTTCAAAGGAGAAACTCCTGTCGCCACGATTTACAGAATAGTACATGACAAAGCCGAACCGGTTAAAAGTAAAGTAATTGACGCTCCTGCATGGATCGAAAGAATAATTAGAAAAGCCTTATCAAAGAATAAAAAATCGAGATTTAAAACCGGTAAAGAGTTCAGCAGGGCATTAAAAGCAAAGCAAATTCAAAAAGAAGATACAATCATCGGTTCAGATGATGAAACAATAAAGATAACCAATAGCGATATAGAAAGTTTAAACCGGAAATATCATCCGGGTAAATATAAGAAAAAAGTGTTTTTTTCTTTTTCAGCTTTATGTTTGGCATATTTAGGATATTATTTATTCGTTCATGTCCCGTTCCCGAAAAATTTTGCCGAAAAAAAGGTTAATTCTATAAATGATCTTAAAAACAAGAGAATTGAAATATTAATAACGGAGGGTGATAAATTCCTTAATGCAGGTAATATTTTAGAGCCTTCCGATAATAATGCGGTTGAACGATATAGCGAAGTAATTAAAATAAATCCCGATAATAAATATGCGATAAATCAATTAAAGTTAATATCGGGCGAAACTGCGGATAGTTTAAAATTTCTTATAAACAATAATAAGATTGAAAAAGCCCGGAATTTATTGGCAGCAACTCAAAAATACTTTCCTGCCGATAAAATTTTTTCAACCACACTGCCGAATGAAATTAAAGTTATCGAACTGGAAAAAAGCGCTGCCGCAATAAAAAATACCGAGCCCGTTTCTGCTTTTAGTATTTGTAAAAATATCAGAGAAATTGAGCCTGATAATAAGTTCGCAATTTCACTGCAAAATCAAATAAAAAGTAATTTATTGAATTTAGCGGAAAAAGAATTTGAAAAAGGAAACTATCAATCAGCATTAAATAGATATAAACAAATAAAAACTCTTTACGGCAGCGATACCGGAATTGATAGTATGATGCAAACAGCAATAGCAAAGATAAATGAACCTCTCAAAATCGAATTACCCAGTTTTAAAGGTTTATTGCTGGAAGATGCTTCAACAAAAATATCCGACGAAGGTTTAAAAGTAGGCAATGTTACGAAAATCATATCATCGCCGCTAAACAGGGGAAAAGTAATAAATCAGTTCCCCCCGGCGGGATCTACTTTAAAAGAAGGAGATAAAATCAATTTAATAGTAGGAAAATGAAATGCGAAGAATACCGGGTTCCGGTTTTAGAACAATTTTGTTTTTCGACATAAGTATTTCACGAACCTGGTTGGATTTAAGGAAATGTTAATAATCATTTGAGTAATTATAAGATTGAAATGATGTTGGGTTCAAATTACGTTAGAGTGCTGATACCTTTTCAAAAATAATTATATCTCCATACAATTAAGGGGTAAAATAGTATGATAAATAAAGTATTAAAATCGCTCACCCTAATTTGTATCATCCAATTTATGAGCATTAATATTTCATTTGCTCAAATATATAGAGTGGATTACAAAGCATTGACGTCCAAATTACTGCCCGGCAGCAAACCCAACATTTATATATTGGAAGATATTAAAACCGATGATAAGCTTTATAATCAGTTGATAAGGTATAACGATATATTTATCAAATATGAACTTTATTCTACCGAATTCTTAAATGCAAATAAAAATATTCTGGGAGCAGATTTTAATCCGGCAGATACAAGTTTTCTAAAAACTTTGAATAATAATCTCGGAGCCGGATATTTGTTAAAATGGGACAGCATGGATGATACAGGTTTCGTCCACGATCTGACCATCTATTCTACTCAAAGCCATAATAGGATTTACGAAGAAAAAATATTTAACTCCATTAATTCTACTCCTTCTCTCGATATAAAAGAATTACTACTTGAGAATAAGGAGCCTGTTTATACCGAATTAACAGGTAAACTTGCTGTAAGCGTAATACCGATGGAAGCTGCGGTTAAGATCTTTAACGGCAAGAAGTTACTCCGTCAATGGAAAGGCGATAAGGAAATAGAGATTGTACCGGGAAGTTATAAACTGGCAGTCGAAGATTCGGGATATGTAACCGAAGAAAGGGAATTGGAAATTGCCTACAATAAGACTTATTCCGTAAATACAGTGCTTAAGCGTAAAGAATACATACCTCCTGTAACCAGTACGAACGGTCTGATCAAAAATATCAAAGTGCAGAACGACGGAAATAAATTAAAAATATATTATGATTTGGCCGGAGAAAAAGGAGATCAATACGATATTGACGCTTCCGTTATAGACAAAGCTACAAATAAAAAGTACGATTATAAGTTTATGTGGGGTGATCTGAATAATGTTTCACCTGCGGGTAATAAACTTATCGTATGGTATTATAAAAATGATCTTGTTAAAACTCCTTTAGACAAGTATAAAATAAATTTATCCGCGGATAAAAACGGCGGCGTAATATCGTTGGTTTTTCTAATAGTGATAGTAGGCGGTGCTTTAGCTGCTTTACTTTTATCCGGAAAGTAGAATACAACTGTCTCTTTTCAGCCAAATATTATAAAGTACTTTATTATTCCCAACTATAATATTTCAACTACTTATAATATTTTATTGTGGTTAGTCCATTCGATTTTAAATAACTGAGTTTTAAGAAGAAGTATATCCGGAATTGCAAATATAAATTGAATTAATATGAAAATACCCGATTACTACCGGCAGTTTCAAACTAATCCCCAGCAGGGCGCCGTTTCAAAAGACAGCGGTCAAAAGAATTCCGAAACTCCGGCCGTTAAACCTGAACAGAAATCAGCACAGAATCAGAAACCGCAGGATAAAAAAGCTGAGGATAAAACGGTTCCTTTCAACGCTAATGAATTCACGCTCAATATGCTTGAGGACTGGGAGGACAAAACTATCTATACCTTAACCGGTCCGGTTACAGACGGGATACAGCATAATGTTATTATTACAACGGATAAAGAAAATCCTTTCGATACATTGCAGGAATACGCGGAGTGGCATATAAAAGCCATGGAAACGGATTTGAAAGGATGCACGCTTCTTAAAAAAGGAGCAACAAATTTAGCGAACGGTAATAACGTTTACGAAGCAATTTTTTCATGGTATCCTACCGATGAATTAAAAATTTACCAGCATCAGATTTTTGTCCCATTCGAAAAAACCGTTTTCAAACTTACCGCTTCATTTACAAAGAAAACAAGACAGACTCTCGGACCGCAGGTTTTAAGAATGATGCTAAGCTTTAATCCTTCGAAACCTCAATCTTAAATCATATATGGATAATACCAAATTAATAAATTCCCCGAATCCGGGGGATAAAATCTTAAAAGTAAAAATCGAACGCGGAAATTCAACGGCGAAAGAATTTTATTTTAAAGACTCTTTCAATGTAGGACGTTCCGAAGAATGTTCGATACGTATTGATGAAGGTGTTGTCAGCCGTGTTCATATTGAAGTTATACACGAAGACGGAGTATGGTGGATAGTAGATAAGCACAGCAGCAACGGAACTTTTTTTAACGGCAGTAAAATAGATAAATTGGAATTGAAGAACACCGCCACGATTGAACTTGGTAAAGACGGTCCGATTTTATTATTTACATTTGAAACAAAAGGAGAAAATACTGCAGACGCCGGTCAAAAGAGCAATTCGGTTGAAGATTACATTCAGCATTATTTTGATGAATCGAGAGGTGAAAATGAAATAGGCGAGCATACCAGAATGATGCGTCAGGCATTTAAAGTTGTTAAGAAAAAACAAACATCCAAATACGTCAAACTTATAATTGTTGCGTCGGTTGTTGCGGCTTCTGCAATTGGATATGCAGTTTACCAGCATATAAAAGAAGGTAGACAAAAGGTGCTGGCCGAAAATATATTTTATGAAATGAAATCGCTGGAACTGGAGATATCCAATCTTAAGGAAAAACTTTCTAACTCTAAGGATGTTGCAACAAAGCAGGCGCTTCAGCAATTCGACAATCGGCATAAAGAACTGGAGAATAATTACGATAAGTTAGTCGATGAGCTCGGCGTGTACAATATGGATGAAGAAGATAAGCTGATAATAAAAACGGCAAGGGTATTCGGCGAATGCGAATTGAATATGCCGAAAGATTTTGTGGACGAAGTAAAAAATTATATCGGAAAATGGCGTTCCAGCAGCAGGCTGGTAAAAGCTCTGGGACGTGCAAAGAAGTACGGTTACACTCAAGTTATAATAGATTACCTTATCAGGCAGCATCTTACTCCCGATTTCTTTTACCTTGCATTACAGGAAAGCGATTTTAAAGACGATATTGTAGGACCGCAGACGAGGTACGGCTACGCTAAAGGTATCTGGCAGTTTGTTCCGTCGACTGCTCAGAAGTACGGCTTAACCATCGGCCCTCTTGCCGGTTTAAATGTCTACGACCCGAGAGACGACAGGTACAATATCATCAAAGCCTCAAACGCTGCGGCCAGATATCTGAATGATATTTATAACACCGATGCTCAGGCTTCTGGCCTGCTGGTTATAGCATCATACAACTGGGGCGAACACAACATCATAGATCTGATAAGGAAAATGCCGGCTAATCCGAGAGACAGAAATTTCTGGAAGCTTCTTGCCAAATATAAAGATAAGATCCCGACCGAAACTTACAATTACGTGTTCTATATTTTTTCGGCCGCGGTAATCGGTCAGGATCCGAAGTTATTCGGTTATAATTTCAGCAATCCTCTCGGCAATGCTTTGAAAAATGTAAATAATTTAAATTAAGATTTTTGACCCCGGAAACTTATTATTATGCCTGATAAAACAAATGAAATACTGGAAATATCTTACTACGGAGTTTCCGATATCGGCCTGGTTAGAATTGAAAACCAGGACAGCTTCGGCAAATTCCCGCAGAATGATTTCGATCTATATTCGGGAAATGGGCAGTTATTTATAGTAGCAGACGGAATGGGCGGGCACGTCGGAGGCAAAGAAGCAAGCAGCACTGCGGTAGAAACAATAAGCCGCGTATTTTTCGGTTCGGCGAACCGCGATGTGTTATCAAAGCTAAAACAAGCTTTTGAAGAAGCAAACTCAGCTATATACAATAAATCTTCTTCTTCCGATCAGTATAAAAGAATGGGTACTACTTGCAGTCTTCTTTTGCTGGAAGAAGATCATGGATACATCGGTCATGTGGGGGATTCAAGAATTTACAGGATAGAGAACAACAGGATAGAACAGATTACCGACGATCATACTAAAGTGCAGGAGATGCTGAAGAACGGATTACTGACCCCGAAAGAAGCGGAGAATTATCCTTCCAAGTCGATACTGGCTCGTGCAATGGGTGTGGAAGAAACGGTAAAAGGCGATTTTAAGGACAACATAAAATTAAAAAAAGGACAGAGTTATATTTTATGTTCCGACGGACTGGCTAAGGTTTCTAAAGAAGAAATTCTTCCGATAGTTTCCGGAAGTTCTCCCAGGGAAGCATGCGATAAATTAGTAACTTTGGCGAACGAACGCGGCGGGAAGGATAATGTTACGGTACTTGTGATTAAGATTGATGCGCAAAAGATACTGCCGCGTTTAAGCAAGCCGAATAAAAAGAAATTTCCTTTCTTTAAAACTTTTCTTTTAATAGCTGTACTTGCACTAATCGGTCTTGGACTTCAATACAGGAAAGAAATTATTGAAACATTTAAATTTATAGGCGATAATAAAACACATTCCGGGGATTCTACCGCTCCAAAACAAAATGTAAAAATCAAACAGAATTACAGCGGTACTAATTACGGAATGCTGCTGCAAGCCGACAAATATTATAAAAAAGGAGAGTTTGAAAGCGCTTTAAAACTTTATAAAAAAATTCTGTACAACGAACCGATGCACCTGGGCGCTTTGCAGGGAGTAAATAATATTGCCTCCGTTTATATGAACAAAGCAGAGGAATTAAGAGCAAAAAATAATTATGCCGAAGCCTTAAAATTGTTTGAAAAAGTAAAAGAGATTCAGCCTTCTAACGAAAGAGCAGAAAAACTGATCGAAGACTGCCGTATCAAGATTAATAATAATTCACCTAATGATAGTTCAGTGAATAAATAATTAGAATCTTTACCTGAAACTCTCTTTTTTCAAAGAAGGGAAATAAAAGGCGAGGAAAAATGATGATCAAAAGGATTCTGTAATTATGGATACAATGATTGGACAGACCGTAGATAATTATAAAATTATCGAAGTACTGGGACGCGGCGGAATGGGAGTTGTTTTTAAAGCAATGGATTTAAACCTTGAAAAAATCGTTGCTTTGAAAATGATCGATCCTTTTCTGGCAAGGAACGATAACTTTATGAAACGTTTCAGAACCGAAGCAAAAGCTTTAGCCCGGCTTGAGAACAGCAATATTGTTAATGTTTACGCTTTGAGGGAAACGGATTTCGGACTCTTTATGGTAATGGAATATGTTCAGGCTAAAACCGTTTCCGAATGGATGAAAGAAAAAAGTTCGTTCTCTGTAAAGGAAACACTGGATATTACCAAACAAATTTTAAATGCAATCGGTCATGCCCATAAAGTAGGAGTAATACACAGAGATATAAAACCAAATAATGTTTTGCTCTGCGAAGACGGAACCGTAAAAGTAATGGATTTCGGGCTTGCCAAAGTAATCCAGGAAAGCGGCTCACAGAACACCGTAACTCAAACCGCCGCAGGAACTTTGTATTATATGTCGCCGGAGCAGATAAAAGGACTGGGTAACGTTGATAACAGAAGCGACATATATTCCATCGGAATGACAGTTTATGAAATGATAGCCGGTAAAACACCGTTTGAAAAATCAGAATCCGAATTTACAATACAGAAACAAATTATCGAGGGAAAGATACCTCCGCCGACAAAATATATTCCTACGATATCGAAACAACTGAACAAGTTTATAATGAAGGCCATAGACAAAGATCCGGATAAAAGATACCAGGATATTTCCCAGATGATGGCCGATCTGCAGCAATTAGAAAGTAAGGAGATCCAATCGGAGGAAGATAAAACAAGAATTTTAACAAATACTGTTCCTGTTATAGATTCGAATAAAAGTCTCGGAAATAAAAAGATTATTTACATCGCTTCCGCAGGTCTGGCTGTTATTCTTGTTCTTGTTTATATATTCTTTCTCGCGGGAGGTAATAAAAAAACAACAGCTGCAGTTAACACTCAGCAGATAAATGCCGAGAAAACAGGAAACAAAGTTCCCGGCACGGCTCAGACTTCAAGCCTTGCCATGGCCAGGTTGGCGGTTACCTCTAATCCTTCCGGCGCCGAAGTTTTTATTAATAACATTAAAGCCGGCAAAACGCCTCTAGTTAGGGATTCTCTCTCTATAAACGGCTATGCAATTGCAATTAAAAAATCTGGCTTTGAAGACTGGTCAAGTCGGAATTTTAATGTAAAAGCAGGTAATAATAATATTGACGTTAATTTGACTCCCGTAACGGTGAAAGCAAATGCATATCTAAATTTAAATGTTGTGCCTTCAGGAAACATATTTGTGGACAATAGCAGAATTGCCTCTCATACTTCCGAAGTAATCCGCAGTTCTGTAGCCGCGGGTAAACATACTGTTAAGTTCGTAAGTCCTTTGTACGGATCCAAGGAAACTATGGTGGATCTGGACAAGAAACAGGTTAAGAGCCTAACATGCTATTTCCGTCAGCAGGTAAATATACAATCTTTAAATACGGCAGGAGTTGCTTTCTGGGGCAGTATATATATTAACGGAAAAAATACAGGCAAGACAACTCCCGGCGATACCTTGCTTGGTCCCGGAACTTACAGTATATCAGTGAAAAAAACAGGTTATACTACGGTTGAAAAAGACGTTGTACTTAATGTTTCACCCACATTCGAATTGAAAACACATTCACTTGTGTTCCATTTGAAATAAAATGAGGCTAAAGCCGATATTGTTTTAATACTAAAATTGGGGATGATATATATACGAATTAGAGATTTTAATAAAACTTAATTAGGAGATAGAATAATGTTGCGCAAACAGAATTCATTCGGTGTTAGATGGATTATATTGTTTATAGCCCTTATCGCATTTATGCCCATGCAAAAGGCAATACCTCAGAATAACCCGGGCGATAAACTGGCAGAGGCAGAACAATATTATAAGTCAGCCCAATTCGATAAAGCCATAGACGTACTTCAAAAACTGTCGGCCGACAGCACCGACAAGGAAGTTCAGAAAAACGCCCTGCGCTTTTTAGGTCGCGCTTACGCCGCGAAGGGTTTATACGAAAAAGCTAAAAGCGCTATCCTGGAATTACTGAGACTCGAGCCGCCGATGGTTGCGTTCAATCCGGATTATGAGCCTCCGGTTTTTATGAAGCTTTATTACGAAGCGCGTAAGGAATATTCGGGATCTTACAAGATGGAAACACCCGACCCGGGTATGAAAACCATGGCAATCATAGATTTCAAAAACAGATCTATAGATCATAAAGAAAAATATGATCCGATGGAACAGGGCTTTGCCGACCTGCTGATTAACCGCCTGAATAATTCAACCGATTTAAAAGTTGTGGAAAGGGAAAGAATCAACTGGATATTAAACGAAATAAAACTTCAGCACGAGAACAACATGGAAGGCGCCGTTCGTCTCGGTAAACAACTCGGCGTTCAGACCGTGCTGCTCGGAAGTTTTATTATTGTAGGTGATCAGATATGGCTCGGAGCCAGACTCGTTAAGGTTGAAACAAGTCAGATACTTTTAACCGATGAAGTAAAAGGCGACCTCGACAACTTTTTCGATCTTGTGGATAAACTGGGTAAGAAAATAGCTGACAATATTAATGTAACATTGAAGAAGGAAACCACAACACAGACCTCAAGCGCTCCGTCGCTGGATGCAATTATGGCTTACTCGGTTGGATTAAATTATCTGGAAAAAGAAGATTACAAGAATGCATACGCTAAGTTCGAAGAGGCGCTTAAGATCGATCCGAATTACGATAAAGCTAAGCTTAGAGCGGAAAGCATTGCTCCTCTTTTAAATTGAAGTAATAATTATAAGCCGCTAAGGCTCTAAGACACATAGGGATTTTAAAATTTTCTTAGTGTCTTGGTGCCTTTCTGGCGAAAAAATATAAGGATTAAATTCTTGAAAACAATATATAAAGCAATTGTATTGACGTTGCTTGTATCGTTTACAGTAGTCTTGTATTCCTGTTCGTCAGGTTCTATAATGGATAACCCGGAACTGTACAAAGATCAGGTAAAGAACTGGGAAGAAAGATTAAAGAAAAATCCGGATGATATATATGCTCTGAAGAACCTGAGCATCTTTTATATACAAACTCATCAAAATGAAAAAGGCCAAGAGTATGTTAACCGGGCATATAAGCTGAGTCCGGACGACCCCGAGCTTATCCTATATAAAGGCCTTAGTCTGGAGAAGATGCACAAAGAGTCCGAGGCCTTGCAGTATTATAAACGATATCCCGAAGTTGCCAGCAGCTCGCCTTTCAGAGAAGTGATTGAAGGGCGTTACTTCTGGATTAAACGACAGCAGGCTTATGCTGATATAGATACCTTGGTTAAGAATGAGAATAATATTTCGACTAAAAAATTGTCCGACAGTACGATGGCAGTATTCCCCTTAATCTATGAAGGAACCAATAAAGAATATTTCCCATTAAGCAGAGGCTTTGCGGAAATGGTGAGCATAGATCTTGCAAAAGTTAAGCAGCTTACAATTTTAGAGCGTGTCAGAATACAAGCTGTACTGGACGAATTAAAATTCGGTCAGTCGTCAATGGTAGATCCTGCTACTGCGCCACGGATGGGAAAATTGCTCGGGGCGGGCACGATAGTTTCGGGAGATTATAATATTACGGATAACGGTGATTTCAAGATTGATCTCGGATCCTGGGATGTAAGAACCAGGGAAAGGAAGTCGTGGGTAAATCAGTCGGGCGATCTAAAGGATTTCTTTACGCTGCAGAAAGAAATTGTATTTGCCTTTCTTCAGAAAAACGGTATTGAGCTTACGCAGAGCGAAAAGGAATCTATAGCATATATACCTACTCAGAATCTTCAATCGTTCCTGGCTTATTCAAAAGGTTTAATTCAGGAAGACGAAGGCAACTTCAGCGGGGCCGAATCTTACTTTAAACAGGCAGTGCGGATTGATCCTAATTTTAAAGCGGCGGGGCAGCAGATGCAGACTTCCGCAGCGGTCGGTAAATCGGGAGGCAGCGATGTTAAGGTTATTACCTCGCTCAAAGAAAAATTCCCCGCAATTCAGGGTCCGGAAACAAATCTTGTTCAGGACAGAACACAAACGCTGGGCAGCAATGTCCTTTCGGGATTTGTAAACTCAGATTACACGCGCACGCCCGCGCAGGATCAGCGTACTCCGATCGAAGGCGGTAAGCCGCTTCCTCTTCCTCCGAATCCTCCACCAACCAAGTAGGCTGGATAATTATTTCAATCAAACGAAAGACGAGCGTAGAGAGCAGTATGATGAAAAGATTATTGTACGGTATTATAATTTTAATTACGGCAGCATCGCAGATATCTGCACAGGATTATTACAGTCCGACTCGTTTCTCACTGAGCATTATGCCCGTTTATGAGAACTGGAACGTGCTGAATAATTCGAAGTTTTCCGAATTTACAAACAGTGTGAGCCTCGGTTATAATACATGGAGAGACGGCCGTGTTTCCTTTGCGACAAAGTACGCATCCGTCGGCGGTGATCTGAACAGGCTTAACGGCTTTTCGGATTCGCAAATTTCATTCCGGCAAAACCTAACTAAATATAATTTGATTTTCAGTTTGGGTGTAAATATTCCCAGCGGGAAAACAAAACTTACAAACAGTCAGTATCAGACTTTGAAAATTATTAGTCAGGGACTGTTCGGAATGAGAACTCCGGATTTCGGTCAGGGAACAAATTTTATACTCGGAGCCACATGGGTTCATCCTACTTCGGATAATTTTGTAATAGGGCTGGGACTTTCTTATCAGATTAAAACCCAGTATCAGCCGCTTCAGGATTATTCCGGAAAGTATAAACCCGCAAACGAGATCTCCGTTACCGGCGGGTTCGATTTGAAGTTCCCTGGTACGCAAACAATAACCGGCGATATTACCGGCATATTTTACGGCAACGATAAGATGGACGGCAACAATGTTTTTTCAAGCGGCAGCAGAACACTGTTAGATTTAATGTACAAAAAATATTTCGGTTACAACAGGTTTTCGGCTTTGCTTTTTTACAGCATCGTAAACGAAAAATATAATGCTCAGAATGCTTTTTCGGATATAAATATTTTGAATAATCTTACCCCTGTTGATGTTCAATTACTTTACTCACTCGTAGACAATGTTAAACTTAATCCCAACCAGTTATATCTCAAGGCGGCTTTTGATCAGCGGTTTTCGGAAAATTTTTCGATGGGGTACGGAATATTTATGAGCAGTTTCGAAAAGACAATTTCTTATTTTTCGGGTTATACGATTTTTGGTTTAATAGTCACCCCTGCGGTTAAAGTATCTCCTTCCGTCAGTATACCTTTTCTATTAAAATTCGCGACAGGCAGCGCTTCAAACAAGCCTAATGTTCAGAACTTTACAATCGGCGCCGGGATTAATTTGTTTTTATGATCTCCGGGGGGACTAAATAAATAAGGTTCTTATTCACCACCAAGGTCATGTCGGTCACTAGGAACACTAAGTTTTAAAATATAATAAAAAATTGGTACAGATAATGAGCAAAAAATTTACAGGCAATTTTAAGTTGACTTCTGTAATACTGGCTTTTATTATTTTGATTACATCTCAAGTAATATTTGCACAGGCGCCGGATTTTCTGTGGTTAAAAGATTTCGGAGGCACCGGCTACGACGGAGGACAAAGAGTTGCCGTAGACCGGCAGGGAAATATCATTGTTACCGGTTTTTTCGACAGCACAATGACTATCGGAAGCAACACGCTTATATCATCTGGATCCGATGATATATTTGTAGCCAAGTTCGATGCTAACGGCAATTCGATTTGGGCGGTACAGGCGGGAGGGCTTAGCGCCGATGAAGGTTACGGAATTACTGCCGATAAAAACGGTTATATTTATGTTTCAGGAACATTTAGCGGTTCTGCTTCGTTCGGCGGTGCTTATTTACAATCTTTCGGCGGCGGTGATGTGTTTATAGCAAAATATGATCCTAACGGAAAATTAATTTGGGTCAGACAAGCAGGCGGTTCCAACTACGATATCGCAAATAGCGTTGCAGTTGACAATAATTTTAATGTAATGATAACGGGAACATTTTCAGGCAGCATTTCTTTCGGCGGCAACGTAGCTCTGAGCGGAAACACTTACAGCGATATTTTCGTGGCTAAATATGATTCTTCCGGAAATATTCTTTGGGCCAAAGGAGTCGGCAACGAAGGATTTTACAATGAAGGTGTTGGAGTTGCAGCTTCCTCAAAAGGCAATATTTATCTTACCGGAAATTTCGGGGGTTCTGTGAATTTCGGTCGGACAATACTAAATTCCATAGGCTACCAGGATTTATTTCTCACCAAGTATGATCCTAACGGAAATGTTCTTTGGGCAACGCAAGCAGGTTCTGTCAGTCAGCCTACTACGGTAAACGGAATCACGCTGGATAAGAACAGCGATATCTTAATTACCGGGCAGTTTTACGGTCAAACCACGTTCGGAGATACAATTGTTAACAGCATATCAAACGCCGATCTTTTTATTGCAAAGTATGATACTAGCGGTAACAATATTTGGGTATCTCAGGATCATATATTCGATGATAACTCAGGATGGAGTATAAGTACAGACAGTGCCGCCAATATTTCTATTACAGGTGCGGTAAGACCTAACGGCAGTGATTTCGCGAACTTATATATAGGAAGATATACGGCTCTCGGACGAAAATTATGGTCAACAATAAATACTAATTATTCGGGCTCATCGCCGGGAGGAATTGCTAACGGAACAAACGGCGATTTAATAGTTACGGCAAGTTTCTACGATTCATTGAATTTCGGTACACAGGGGCTATTAAGTCATGGTTATGAAGATATATTCCTTGGAAAATTGCCTGCTCCGCAGATATCGGTTTTACCCGCCTCACTTAATTTTAATACGGTTGCTCTGGGAAATCAGTTTGTTAAAAGCGTTACAATTAAAAACACAAGTAACGCCACTCTTCACCTCACATCTGTTTCATTGCTTGATACCACCGAACAATTTAGTGTTCAAGGTCTTGTTGCCGATAGTATTTTAGCCGGGCAGTCGACTATTGTGAATATATCTTTTTTGCCGACAAAATTGGGACTCGATATTTCAAACTTAATAATCAATAACGATGCGCCTGCCGGTCCCGATACTGTTCGTTTATCCGGGACGGGCGGAACTGGGGTGCTAACTTTTTCCAGCGATACATTAAACTTCCCTAAAATAGTTACGAACACAACATACTCAAACGTTTTTTCCGTGAGTAATTCCGGAACTGCTAAAATATTTATTACTAGCATTACGCTGGCGGGTATAAATAAGAACGAGTTTAAACTTCCGTCTATTCAACTGCCGGATTCCGTTTTGCCGGGGGAATTAAAATATTACTCAATAGACTTTAATCCTCTTTCTCCGGGGAATAAGAGCGCAATGCTTATAGTCGGCAGCAACGACGCAAAGAAACTTGACACTCTTTATCTTGCAGGAACAGCAATAGCGCCGACTTTATATTTTACTCCCGACACTCTTAATTTCGGTTCGGTCTCGATTCATGATTCGACCCAAAACTTTACCATTGCATATAATTTAAGCGTTACCAATATCATAATTAACAGTGCGGTTATGGTAGGTCCGAATAGTTCGGAATTCGGCACGCCGAATTTTATTCTTCCGGATACTATATCGGGTGCCGGTTACAAGTATATTGATGTGAGTTTCTTTCCCCAGACTGTCGGTATTAAAACTGCTTATTTAATACTATCCGGTCCGGGCGGCATCGGTCCCGATACTCTGACTTTAAGAGGCACCGGTACATCTTCAATAAATGTTCAGGTTTCCGACACTGCTGTTGTCGGTCAGAATATAACAATGAATGTTACGCCGCCGGCAGGATTAATTGTTTCAAGCGCAAAAATATATTACAGGGAAAACGGCGAAACCGTTTTCCAATCAGCCGATCTCGTAAAAAATGGAAGTTCTTACATCGGCACCATACCGGCGGCATATTCCACAATTCGCGGAGTTCAATATTATATTGAATTTTCGGACGGCGAGAGCATTGTAACTTATCCTTCTTCCGATCCCGTGACGCAGCCGGAATTTATAGAACTTATAGCCCGGCAATTTACATACCCTTCGGTAATACCCAAGGCGGAATATAGAATGATTACAATCCCTCTTTATGCCTTTTACGCTTATTATGATTCTTTATTTACCGGCGATTACGGCGGGTACGACAATAGTGTTTGGAGATTGTTCAGATGGGATCCGGCTACTAATTCGTACGGTGAATTTCCTTCAATAATCGGCGATATATTTCCCGGGAATGCATTCTGGCTGATACAAAAGGACGGTAAACCGTTTAGTCTTAAGAATGTTTATACTGTTCCCGCAACAGATTATTACCCTATTGTTCTGAAACCGGGATGGAATCAGATCGGATCTCCGTTTGCCTTCGCGGTAGATTGGGACAGCGTTGAAAATTCTAAATTGGTGCAGGCTCCTATTCATTGGAATCCGGATATTCAGGATTATGAAATTAATCAAACAGTTCTGCAGCCCTGGGATGGTTACTGGGTATATAACCCTTCCGATTCAGGTTCGGTTATTTTATACGTAAAGAATTTAAAAAGCGTAAGTTCACCGCCGAAAAAAAATGAACTGTGGTCAAATCTGAAAAACGGTGAGTTTGTAATGCAGATGAAAGCAAGCATCGGGTCTTCAAGTATTGTAGACCGGCAAAATTATATCGGCATGCTTGATAATGCAGCAAACGGAACCGACAAATATGATATATTGAAACCTCCGCCGGTAACTCAAAATCTTAGTATAAATATTATGTCGGGCGGCAAACGTTACGCGGAAAATATAGTGGGACCTTCTAAAGACGGTTCATTCTGGGATATTGAAATGAATTCATTATTTAAAGGCAGAACTGTTTCGATTCAACTTGATCAGAAATCACCGCTGCCTGATGGTTTTAATATATGGTTTTTGGATTTGAACGCGAAGACGGATATCGCCGTGAACAAGGGCGTTGTAAATCTGACTGTGCCTGACAACGGCAAAGGCAAATACAGAATAATCGTAGGAAAAGAGGACTATGCCAAGCAGCATTCCGAAAATATTTCCCTCGTTCCCCTGGAATACGCGCTGCTTCAAAATTATCCCAATCCATTTAATCCTTCTACAAATATTGAGTACAGGTTAAAAGATATAAGTAATGTTTCACTGGAGATCTACAACATACTGGGTCAGAGAGTTAAAGTATTAATAAACCATGAGTCACAGAATCCCGGTCAATATACAGTTAAATGGGACGGAACAAATGCAAGCGGAATTAAAGTAGCTACCGGAATTTATATTTACAGGATCATCGCAAATAAATTTATCGCCAGTAAGAAGATGATACTTCTTAAATAGTTTGTGGTGGGTGGTTTGTTATATTTGGTTTGTAGTTTATTGTAGGTTGAAGAAGTTTGAGATAAATGCGTGAAGTATGAAATTATTATTTTTTGTTTTTAAATAGATTAATTTGCAAAGATCAGTTTTGCATGTGTCATCTGTGTGCCGGTATTCTATTCGGAATTTATTTTTGTCTTGCTTCAGTAGTCCGCTTTAACAATACGAGAATTTTCAAATCCTAAATCGCCAATAGTAAATAGTCATTTGGAAATCGAAAATCCAACCACAGTAATTCCGCTACTAACTACTTACTACCAACTGCTAACTTCTATTTATTTCAACTCATTTTAGATTTTTCTCTCAGTGCTTATTAGTGCCTCGTATGTTAACAAAAATGATTTTTATAAATATATATAAGTAACTCAAGTTGACCGCTTCCTTTTATAAACTTAATAAATAGTTTGAAATAAGAATTTATTTATCCTTTACCCGCGACTTAAGTCGTGGGTAAAGGATAAAAGGAGCAGTTTTTCTCACAAAAATAATTTAAGCGGTCAACTTGAGTAAGTAATTTTGATTCTTAAAATACCGGCTTAAGGGATGGTAGAGCGATTCGTGCCTAGATACATTTCGATGATATCGTCACTAAGATATACTCACCATCCCTGTTGAGCTTCTTAAAGACTGAACAGTACTTAGAGATTCCACTGGGTGGAAATCCCGCATAATACTACGAGAGAAGTTATCAAAGAAGCAAAAAGCCATATAAAAAAAATAAGATAAAGGAAATAACCGGTGGAAATTATCAAACAAGTTGTGGGCATTGATGTATCGAAAGATACCCTATCTGTCAGCTATGGAACGATTAACATAAATCAAGAACAGAAAATCACTCCGGCAATAACTTTTGATAATACTCCTAAAGGTTTCAAAGAACTAATTTCCTTTACTAAAAAGAACAAAGGAACACTAACGGCGCCTCTTTTTTTTGTTATGGAAGCTACCGGTGTTTATTACGAAAGACTAGCCTACTTTCTAAATGAGAAGCATTTGAAAGTAATTGTAGTACTTCCGAACAAGACAAAGAATTTTTCCAAGACCTTGGATATCAAATCAAAGACAGATAATCTGGATGCAAAAATGATTACCCAGTTCGGTCTTGAAAGACAAATGCAGCCATGGCAAGTTCCAAGCCCATTAACAAAAGCTCTTAAGAGTCTTACAAGAGAATACAGTTCTATCAAACGAATGGCTGCTCAAGTAAAAAATCAGCTTCATTCTAAAGAATACTCTTATGAGCCTCTGAAGGAATCTCTTAAAAGGAGTAAGGCGACATTGTCTGTCTTTGAGAAACAACTAAAAGAGATTGAAAAACAACTCAAAGAACTAGTAGAAAAAGATACTGATCTTAACGATAGAATCAATAAGATCGACAAGATAGATGGAGTAGGTTTTATGACAGCAGTTTCTATCATTGCCGAAACAAACGGTTTTGCTTTAATCGAGAACGTCAAGCAACTTACAAGTTATGCCGGACTGGATGTTGTTTACAATGAGTCTGGTTTCAAGAAACATAAAACATCTATATCGAAAAAAGGGAATCGCTTTTTACGACAAGCTGTTTATATGCCCGCTCTTTCGGCCTGTAGGTATAATCCGAAATTAAAACAAACATATATCCGTTTAGTTACTAAAAAGAACGTTAAGAAAATTGCTCTAATTGCTGTTGCTAGGAAACTTCTTATTCTGATATATACAATTTTCAAAAAGAACGTCGACTATGTACCGAATTTTAATCCGGCATAAAGCCGAAAAAATATACGTGAATCTTTAGCAATTTATTTTGCTCTTAATATTGACTTTTACCACAGTACCTTTGTGGCGAACAAATTCTTTTAAGATGTGCTAAAATTTAGGGCGGGTGAAAAGGCCACGAGACTCAAAGACACAAAGGACAAAAAAATTCCTTGGTGCCTTCGTGTCTCGTGGCAAAGATGATTTTCATTAAAAAATGAAAGAGGTTAGTCTTCTATAACCGCGAGCACGTCAGAGCGCTGCACTATTTTATAATCTTTATTATCAAAATTTATTTCCTCGCCGCCGTATTTAGCAAACAATACTTTATCGCCGACTTTAACTTTTTCCTGCAAATCTTCGTCTGTGCCTACCGCAACAACTCTTCCCATAATAGGTTTTTCTTTTGCCGTATCGGGAATAATAATACCCGAAGAAGTTCTTTCTTCTTTTTCGATTAATTCAAGTACAAGTCTGTCGTCCATTGGTTTTATTTTCATTTTTCCTCCGTTAACCTCTGATGTTTAACATTTGATTAATTTTTGGTCTGTCAAATCCGACTATTGGCCGGTTATTAATTAAAATTACGGGAACTCCGGTCTGCCCGGTTTTTCTCTGCAGGTCTCTTGCCGCGTTCATATCTCTGCTTACATCGACCTCGGTGAATTTAATATTATTTTCTCTCAGGTATCTTTTAGCCGAATTGCAGAAACTGCACGTCGGCGTGGTAAACATTATAACTTTAGGTTGTGTTTGCATAACAAATCCGTTTTTTTTCGCCGTTTGATGAAACAAAGTTAAAATGGTTTCAAATTAAATTTTAACGAAGATATTAAATACGAAAACGGAGAATCCTGCCAGTAAAAGTCCGACGCCGATTAACTGTCCGAGCATTTTTTCAGAAACTTTTATGCTCAATGAATTTCCCGCGAAAGCTCCGATAATAAAACCCGCAACAACCGGGATACTATATTGTGCGGTAATATGTCCGAGAAGATAATGACTTACCGAGCCGGTGAAACTCGTAATAACAATCATGAAAAGCGCCGTGGAAGCGGCTATAAAAGGAGGTATATTAAATACGTTCACCATTATAGGTGTTTTAAGAAATCCGCCGCCTATGCCGAAGAACCCAGCCATTACACCGGCCATTAATCCGAAAACCCCGCTAAGAAGATAACTCATTTGATAAGTTCCGTGCGGCGTATTTCTGATCATTCGCGGGCCGATATTATTAAGTTTATTGAAAATGCTGTTTTCATCCTGTCTGACTTTACCTTTTCTGGCTTTCTTAAACATATAAAAACCTACCAGTACAATAAAAACTGAAAAAAAGATTTCGGTTAAAAATGTTGGAAGATAAACCGTTAAAAATGAACCGGCAACCGTCCCGAGTATAGTAGGAATTTCAAGTACGATACCCGATTTATAATCAATAGTTTTATTTTTGTGGTTAAAGATTGTTGAAATTAACGAACCGGGGAAGAGAGCAAGGATAACCGAGCCTATCGCAATATTTATCGGAACATGAAAGAAAATAATCAAGATAGGTATCATGAATACACCGCCGCCGAACCCAATGATTGTACCGAACGCGCTTACAATAACGCTGCTTAAAGCGATTAAGAATATTTCCATTAATTTTTCTTTCGAGAAAGGATTATTTGTAATAAAATTTTCGAAATTCCGGAGGTAGGATGCCATCGAAGGAATTGTGTTTCATAAATAATTCGTTAAAGCATCGCAATTTACTTTACAACACAATTTAAACGGAAAAATGCCTTACGCGAAAGAATATAAGAAAGATTGTGTATTTATGAATATCAAAATTTCATCGATTCTCGATTGTTCTCAATACTAAGAAAAATGTATTGGATGCCGGAATGGTTTTACCTTTTTTGATAAAATCCGAACAAATTAGGCCCTTAAACAATGATTAGCGCTTGGTATAATATTTGGCTGACCTGGAACACTTAATACAGATTATAAATTCATTTAAAAAGTTGGAAAGAAGATGGAAAGGAAAAAAGTAACAATAGATGGTAATGAAGCTGCCGGTTATGTAGCTTTTAATACTAATGAAGTGATAGCTATTTATCCTATTACACCCTCCTCTCCCATGGGAGAATGGTGCGATGCCTGGTCTGCCGAAGGTAAAAGAAACTTATGGAACGAAGTACCGTCGGTTAGTGAACTGCAGAGTGAAGGCGGAGCTTCGGGAAGCGTTCACGGTGCTCTTCAAACCGGTGCTTTAACCACAACGTTTACGGCCTCACAAGGGCTTCTTTTAATGATTCCGAACATGTTTAAAATTGCCGGTGAATTAACCTCAACCGTTTTTCATGTTTCGGCCAGATCGATTGCCGCGCAGGCGCTTTCGATTTTCGGTGACCATAGCGACGTTATGGCTACCAGATCAACCGGATTTGCTATGCTTGCCTCAAATTCAGTTCAGGAGGTTATGGACTTTGCTTTAATATCCCAGGCAGCTACTCTTGAATCGAGAATACCTTTTCTACATTTCTTTGACGGATTCAGAACGTCTCACGAAGTAATGAAAATCGAACAGTTGACCAGCGAAGATATTCGTGCTATGATTGACGATGAATTGGTGATTGCCCACAGAAAAAGGGGCTTGACTCCTGATCATCCGGTGCTGCGCGGAACTGCTCAGAACCCGGATGTTTATTTCCAGGGAAGAGAAACTGTTAACAAATTTTATGATGTATGTCCGGAAATTGTACAGAAACAAATGGATAAATTTGCCGGTATCGTCGGCAGAAAATATCATCTCTTTGATTATGTCGGCGCACCGGATGCCGAAAGAGTAATTATTCTGATGGGCTCGGGAGTAGGCGCGGCCGAAGAAGCTGTTGAATATATGACCTCGAAAGAAGAAAAAGTAGGCGTTCTGAAGGTAAGACTTTACAGACCGTTCTCAATGGAACACTTCATCAATGCCTTGCCGAAAACAGTTAAAAAAATCGCGGTATTGGATAGAACTAAAGAACCCGGAGCCGGCGGCGAACCGCTGTATCTCGACGTTGTAAACGCAATATCCGAAAAACACATGGCAGGCGAATTAAGCTTCGCTTTTCCTAAAATTATCGGCGGACGTTACGGCTTGTCATCTAAAGAGTTTACTCCCGCGATGGTAAAAGGCGTGTTTGACGAATTGAAAAAAGACAAACCTAAAAATCACTTCACTATCGGTATAGTTGATGATGTTACAAATACAAGCTTGGATTATGACGCAGCATTCTCGGTTGAACCGGACGAAACTTTCAGAGGTAAATTCTATGGTTTGGGTGCCGACGGTACCGTAGGCGCTAATAAAAACTCAATCAAGATTATAGGCGAAGGTACTAATTTTTATGCTCAGGGTTACTTTGTATATGATTCAAAGAAATCAGGTTCTACTACAGTATCTCACCTGCGCTTCGGACCTAAAGAAATCAGATCGTCTTATTTAATCAACAAAGCAAATTTCATAGCCTGCCATCAGCAGGTATTCCTTGAAAAAATGGATATGCTCGACGATGCCGCCGAAGGCGCTACGTTCCTCTTGAATACTACGGTTCCTAAAGAGGAAGCATGGGAATCGTTACCAGAAAAAATTCAAAAAGACCTTATCGAAAAGAAGATGAAACTGTACATCATCGACGCTTATAAAGTCGGTGCCGAAACAGGTATGGGACAGAGAATAAATACAATCATGCAGACATGCTTCTTCGCAATTTCAAAGATACTTCCGAAAGACGAAGCTATCGGCATGATCAAGAATACTATTAAAAAGACCTACGGTAAAAAAGGCGATAAAATAGTTCAGATGAACTACGACGCTGTCGATCAGACACTTGCCCATCTGAACGAAGTTGAAATCCCGGAATATGCTACAAGTAAAATTCAATTTCTTCCTACCGTATCGGATAAAGCACCTGAATTCGTTCAGGATGTCACCGCTACACTTATCTCTGGAAAAGGTGATTTTATTCCGGTAAGCAAGATGCCAATCGACGGAACATTTCCGACCGGAACAGCTCAATGGGAGAAAAGAAATATCGCTCTTGAAGTTCCTGTGTTTGATCCCGAAGTTTGCATCCAGTGCAACAAATGCGTTGCCGTTTGTCCTCACGCTACTATTCGCGCTAAAGTTTACGATGAAAAACTTCTCGAGAACGCTCCGGAAACATTCAAACACGTTGCGTTCAAATCTAAAGAATACGGTGAGAATATGGCTTACACAATTCAGGTTGCCGTAGAAGATTGCACCGGCTGCGGTATCTGCGTTGATATCTGCCCGGCTAAAAATAAAAAAGAAACACGTTTGAAAGCCATCAACATGACTCCTCAGCTGCCTTTAAGAGAGCAGGAAAGAGCAAACTGGGACTTCTTCTTAAGTCTGCCCGATGTTGACAGGAAAAAAGTAAAAACATCAGCCATAAAAGACTCTCAATTCCTGCAGCCGCTATTCGAGTTCTCGGGTGCCTGCACCGGATGCGGTGAAACTCCTTATGTTAAGCTCGCAAGTCAGTTGTTCGGCGACAGAATGGTTGTTGCGAATGCTACCGGCTGCTCTTCTATTTACGGCGGTAACCTGCCGACAACACCATGGACAGTCAACAAAGACGGACGCGGACCGGCATGGTCGAACTCCTTATTTGAAGATAATGCCGAATTCGGTTTAGGATTCAGGTTAGCGATCGACAAGCATAATGCTCAAGCAAAAAATCTTGTAAAAGATCTTTCGGCCGAACTTGGTGATTCTCTGGTTAATGAAATATTAACCGCGAATCAAGGCGACGAAGCCGGAATTTACGAACAGCGTGAAAGAGTTAAAGTTCTAAACGAAAAATTAAACGATCTAAGTAAAAACGCCAACGGTAAAGCCAGTCAGGTTAAACATTTATTAAGTCTTTCCGATTACCTCGTTAAAAAATCCGTATGGATTATGGGCGGCGACGGATGGGCATACGATATCGGTTACGGTGGCTTGGACCACGTACTGGCGTCGGGTAAAAACGTAAATGTTCTTGTTCTCGACACCGAAGTATACTCAAACACCGGTGGTCAGATGTCAAAATCTACGCCTAGAGGTGCGGTAGCTAAATTTGCCGCAGGCGGTAAACAGTTAGCTAAAAAAGATCTCGGATTGATGGCAATGTCATACGGAAATGTTTATGTAGCTAAAGTTGCGATGGGCTCAAGCGATATTCAAACCGTAAGAGCATTTATCGAAGCGGAAGCATACGACGGACCTTCTTTGATTATTGCTTACAGTCATTGTATTGCTCACGGTATTGATATGGGCAGAGGCATGCAGAATCAGAAAGCAGCCGTCGATTCAGGTTACTGGCAGTTGTATAGATATAATCCTGAATTAGGTAAAGAAGGAAAGAATCCATTCAAACTAGAATCAAAGGGAATGAAGATTCCGCTTAAAGATTACGCTTATATGGAAACACGTTATAAAATGCTGACCAAATCGCATCCGGAAGAAGCATCCAAATTGATGGAAGAAGCTCAAAACGATGTGGTTGAAAAATGGAAAGTATACGAACAGTTGGCATCAAATAATAAAGAAGCTAAGTAATTGTTTATTCTACAATCCTGACTTGCTCTCTTTCCGGGGAGCAAGTCACGGAATTATTAAATCAAAGGTAAAACAATGGATATATCAACTAGTTATTTGGGATTAAAACTTAAAAGCCCCATCGTACCTTCCGCCGGTCCGTTATCTCAGGATATCGGTAATATAAGAGCCATGGAGGATGCCGGTGCGGGAGCAGTGGTTCTTTATTCAATCTTTGAAGAACAAATCGAAAACGAACAAATAGAATTATATTATCATACATCGGCACATGACAACAGTAATGCCGAGGCAACTAGTTATTTCCCGGCAGAAATAGACTTTAAACTCGGTCCGGAAGAGTACCTTAAACATATTCAGAAAGCAAAAGACGCGGTCGATATTCCGATAATTGCAAGTCTGAACGGTAAATCAGTGGGCGGCTGGGTAGATTATGCCAAAAGAATTGAAGATGCAGGCGCGGACGGAATGGAATTAAATATATACAGACTGGCGACCGATTTAAATAAAAGCGGCGCGGAAATCGAAAAATCTTATATTGATATCGTAAAAGCAGTAAGAGATGCCGTAAGTATTCCGATAGCTATTAAACTCGGACCATTCTTCAGTTCAGTCGCGGCAATGGCTCACGAACTTGATAAGGCAGGCGCAAACGGTCTTGTATTATTTAACAGGTTCTATCAGCCGGATATCGATCTTGACAAATTGGAAGTAGTACCGAATGTACTTTTAAGTACTCCTATGGATATGAGATTACCGTTAAGATGGATCGGAATTCTTTACGGAAGAATAACGGCAGACTTGGCCGCAACAAGCGGTATTTATAGCGAAAAAGATATTTTAAAGATGATTATGGCCGGAGCAAAAGTAACTCAGATGCTTTCAAGTTTACTTAAATTCGGAATCGGTCATATTTCCGAAGTTCTTGCACAACTGGTTAACTGGATGGAAGCGAATGAATACGTCTCCCTGGATCAGATGAGAGGAAGCATGAGCTATATGAATGTGGCAGATCCTTCCCAGTTTGAAAGAGCAAATTATATGAAAGTTATAAACTCATATAAATTATAATTTCTTAATCTCTCCTTAACCATTGCGGGTGTTCGATTTTGAATGAGATAATTTCCGCCCGGCTTTAGCCGGGTTTTTCCATCTCATCTCGGGGTTCGCAATGGTTCTTTATTTTAAAACATCTTAGCAAATCACCTGCCGTCAAAAATAATATTACCTTCGTTATATTGATTCGGTTGAGGCATTATTATTATAGTGCCTTTCATGTATAATATCATCTTCAAAAACCGGGATGTTGCTAAAGAATACAGCATCTTTGGGAAAATTATTTTTATTTAACGAAGTCGTTTTAAAATAGACAAGAAGTAAAAGACCGGCAGGGAGTTCAGTGATAGCAATAGAATGAGAAAGAAATAATTAATGAAAACATTTGGCAATGATGCCAGCGAAGAATATTTAAAGGTTATAAAGGACATATTTAAAAAGTATAAGGAAAGCGGTGATAAAACATTCGCTCAGCTTGACGATAGGGATTTCCATTTTAAACCTGACCCGGGTTCTAATTCAATTGCGGTTATAGTCAGACATCTCAGCGGTAATATGAAATCAAGATTTACCGATTTTCTTACCTCCGACGGCGAAAAATCCGACAGAAACAGAGATTCCGAGTTTGAAGATTCAAATATGTCAAAATTTGAAATAATTGATATGTGGGAAGACGGCTGGAAAGTATTTTGGAATGCGTTTAAAGAAATAAAAGAAGAAGATCTTCTGAAGAAAGTTACTATCAGGAACGAACCTCATTCCGTTATTGAAGCATTAAACCGCCAGGCCGCGCATTATGCATACCATGTCGGGCAAATAGTGATGCTTGCAAAGATGATTAAAAAAGAAGAGTGGAAAACCCTTAGCATTCCCAAAGGAAAATCGAATGATTTTAATAAAAGTATGTTGTCTAAAAAAAGCTAGAAATAATATAGAAATAATTTTTACAAGAGTAGTATTTTGAAAATTGCTGTTATCGGAGCTACAGGCGTCCTCGGAAAAAATTTAATTCCCATTTTATTAAAGAACGGACATAAGATTACTGTCTTAACCAGATCCGGAAAAAAGGCAAAAGAATTATTCAACGATTCTGTTTCGGTAGAAGAGTATAATCTGTTCGAAGATAAAAACGATGAAGTGCTTATGGATATCTTAGCCGGAACAGAATGTTTAATTCACACCGCGGCTTCAATTACACAAAATCATTTCGACCCTGTAACAAGGGGCAATAATGTAAAGCTTCATTCATACGGTACAGGAAAACTTCTTAATGCGTCGCTTAAATGCGGAGTAAAAAAATATATACAGCAGAGTATAGCAATGGCTTATCCCGATTACGGCGAAGAATGGATAACTGAAGATTTGCCTCTTGATGTTTCCGATTTCAGAAGAGTAGAATGCGCCCCGGTAATTGAAACGGAAAATTTGATAACATGCATACCGCCTGAAAAACTGCAATGGAACATTCTGCGCGGAGGTAGATTTGTCGGGAAAGATACATATCAAAAGAATACCGTAAATAATATCAAGAACGGTATGGAAATAATTCCGGGCAGCGGAATGAATTATTTATCTCTTGTTCACGTGAAGGATTTTGCCGGCGCCATCGGCAGAATTATCGAATCCGATATTCATGGGAAAATTTTAAATATAGTCGATCGCCCCATTCGTCATAAAGATTATATTGAAAGGCTGGCTGTAAATCTAGGAGAAGGCGGTTATATTTTCAACAGGCAATTACCGCTGCCGCCGTCTCAAAAATGCAGCAATAACCTGGCTAAAACCCTGCTTAACTGGATGCCCGAAGAAGATATTTTTTCGGTTAAACATTTACATTCCTGAAAAATCTGCATCTCTAAAAACAATTCATTTTTTTTCTTTTTTTGATTAAGCGCCCTTGACTTAATATTTAAGCATGCTTAAATTAAAATCAAAAATTCACTTAAGCTATGCAAAACGATTCAAAAGAGGATTATCTTGGTATAATATTCAAGCACCAGGATTCAAACGGTGAAATTAAACCGAATACTATTGCCGAGAAATTAACTGTGTCTAATGCTGCCGTTACGGATATGCTGAAAAAATTAGCAAAGGACGGTTTAGTTAATTATAAAAAATATAAGGGTATAAGCTTAACCAAAAACGGCGAGAACTTTGCACGTAATATTGTAAGGAGGCACCGGCTGTGGGAAGTTTTTTTGTATCAGGTTTTAGGAATGCCCTGGGATAAAGTTCACGAAGAAGCAAACAGACTTGAACATGCATCATCGGATGAGTTAATGAATAAAATTGACGAGATGCTGAACTTTCCGGAGTATGATCCGCACGGAGATCCCATTCCTACAAAAGAAGGGAAGGTCCCGGAGATTAAAAAACACCGTCCACTCTCGGAACTCGCCACCGGTGATTCTGCCGATGTTGTACGAGTAAATGATTTTGACGAGAACTTTCTTACCTATATTTCAAAACTCGGTATTAAGCTTAAAGAAAAAATTATTGTTAAAGAAAAAAGGACATTTGATAATTCAATGGAAATTTTAGTTGACGGCAAGCCCTGGAATATAAGCAACAAATTAGCCCAGAATGTTTTTGTTGAAGTCAAAGAAAAATAAAAATGAAAAAATTAATTAACACCTCATCTGTTCTTAACGACAATAATATCAGGATATCGGCAGAGGAAGCTTTATCCGGAAATTCAAAAAAAGGATTAATCAACAGACTGCTGCCTTTTCTGGGCCCGGCTTTTATCGCAAGCGTTGCTTATGTAGATCCCGGAAATTTTGCAACGAATATACAGGGCGGTTCTGAATTCGGATATACGCTGCTGTGGGTTATTCTTGTAAGCAATCTTATGGCAATGCTTATACAGACACTTTCTGCTAAGCTTGGAATTGCCACCGGTAATAACCTTGCCGAGCACTGCAGAAATAATTTCAGTACGCCTGTTGTATATACAATGTGGGTTTTAATGGAACTTGTCGCAATAGCTACGGACCTGGCCGAATTTTTAGGTGCTGCATTGGGCTTTAATCTTTTATTCGGTTTTCCGTTAATAATCGGCGGCTTTCTTACGGCAATTTGTACTTTCTTAATTTTAGGTCTGGAGCGTTACGGTTTTCGTCCGCTTGAAATTGCCATAACCGTTATGGTTGCGGTAATAGCCGGAAGTTATTTAATAGAAACCATACTTGATAAGCCGGATATTCCTACTCTGCTTTATCATGCATTTGTTCCGCAGTTCGCCGGAACGGAAAGTGTTCTGCTCGCAACCGGAATACTCGGCGCCACTGTTATGCCTCACGCAATCTTTCTACATTCCGCATTAACACAGCAGAGGATAACCGTTAAACAGCCGGATAAATTAAAGAAACTTTTTAAATTTCAGATACTTGATGTTACCATCGCAATGGGAATAGCCAGTCTGGTTAATATGGCCATGCTTATAATGGCGGCTTCAACATTTTACCAAAGAGGTTATACGAATATTGCTACAATTGAAGATGCCCACATAACTTTGCAGCCTTTACTTGGTCAGGCTGCCGGTTGGATATTCGCAATTTCATTACTTGCATCCGGGTTATCATCTTCTACGGTAGGTACAAGCGCCGGACAGGTAATGATGCAGGGATTTTTGCACAAACATATTCCAGTATGGCTGCGACGTTTAGTTACTATTATACCTTCGCTTTTTGTAATTGCCATCGGCCTTAACCCGACTCGTACGCTAGTTATAAGCCAGGTTGTACTGAGCTTCGGCCTTCCTTTCGCAATAATTCCCTTAATTTTATTTACGCGAAATAAAAAAATTATGGGAGTTCTTGTTAATAAAAAAATTACTACTTTTTTAATTTCAATTATTGCCGTATTAATTATACTTTTAAATATCTACTTAATTTACCAGGTATTGTTCGTTGGATAATGCGATAATAAAAAAGCTGTTGGTACCGCTTGACGGATCCGGCCTGGCCGAATCGGTATTACCCTACACGGCTCAAATAGCTAAAAAAATTAACGTTTCGGTTACATTAATTCATATTATAGAAAAAGATGCGCCGAATACAATTCACGGTCAGACTCATCTTACGAGAGCGGATCAGGCCGAAGAATATTTAAAAAAAATTGCCTCATTGGAAATCTTCAGCGGTGTAACCGTAAACGTTCACGTGCATGAAACGAGCGAATCGGATGTTGCGAGAAGTATAGCAGAGCATTCCAAGGAGCTTCACCAGGATCTTGTAATAATGTGTACTCACGGCAGCAGCGGCCTGCACAGTATGCTTTTCGGATCGAAAGCGCAGCAGGTAATATCTTTGGGAATTACTCCGGTTATGCTGATAAATCCGTCGAGCGAAAAGTACTTGAAATCATGCGGCTTTGAGACTTTCCTTATTCCTTTGGACGGAAATCCCGATCATGAACAGGCGCTGGAATACGCATCAATGCTTGCCCTGATGTGCGGCGCTAAGATTCATCTTTTAATTGCTATTCCGCTCTTCGGAACAATGTCCGGTGAACTTACTCCGGTTAATCGTTTGCTTCCGGGAACTACATCCAGGATGATGGATATGATAGTGCCCGACGCCGAGGAATATCTAACGCGTAAAAAATCTAAACTTGAAGAATCCGGTTTAAAAGTTTCGGCAAGCGCTTCAAGGAATAATCCGGAAAAAGCAATATTGGAAACCGCCAGGAAAATAAAGGCCGACGTTATAATACTTGCGACTCACGGTAAAAAAGGCGCCGGTGCTTTCTGGGAGGGAAGTGTTACTCCTAAGATAAGTAAAAGCAGTAAGGTACCCATTTTACTCGTTCCGGTAAAAGTATAACCTCACAAAATAATGAACCCGAAAAGAATTCGAAAATTAAATACTGCTGATAAAAAAAGCGGTCCGGTTGTGTATTGGATGAGCAGGGATCAGAGAGTGAAAGACAACTGGGCATTAATTTATGCTTCCGAAACTGCAAAGAAAGAGAATGCCGGGCTTGCGGTTATTTTTTGTCTTGTGCCAAATTTCCTTGGTGCGACAATCCGTCAATACGGATTCATGCTAAAAGGATTAATGGAGTTGGAAGAAGAGCTTACAGAACTTAATATACCATTCTGCATTTTATCGGGTGATCCGGTTATAAAGATTCCAGCTTTTCTAAAAGATGTCTCCGCCGGGTGTCTCGTTAGTGATTTCGATCCGTTAAAAATTAAACGTAATTGGAAGCAGGATATTATCGGGAAGATCGGTGTACCATTTTATGAAGTCGATGCGCACAATATTGTACCGGCCTTTATTGCAAGTGATAAAGAAGAATACGGTGCGTATACAATCAGACCGAAGATTAAAAAACTTCTTCCCGAATTTTTAGACGAGTTTCCCGTTCCCGAAAAGATTGGCAATAATTTAAGACCTGTGAAAGAAAAAATTAACTGGATAAGTATAAGGGAAAGTCTGCGTGTAAACATGTCCGTTGGCGAGGTTGATTGGATAAAACCTGGAGAAGCCGAGGCGAATAATGCGCTTCAGAAGTTTATATTTTCGGGTTTAAAAAATTATAACGATCATCGAAATGATCCCGTTAAGGGAGGACAATCGAATCTATCGCCGTATTTGCATTTCGGTCATATCGCGCCGCAAAGGGTGGCTTTGAATGTAGAAAAACATTTCCCGGATTGCGAAAGCAAAGAAGCCTTCCTGGAAGAACTTGTCATCAGACGCGAACTTTCCGATAACTTTTGTTTGCATAACCCGGATTATGATAATTTAGGAGGCTTTAAGGACTGGGCGAAAAATACTTTGAGTCTTCACAGGAAAGATAAACGGGAGTATATTTATTCTTTGGAAGAATTTGAAACTTCAAATACTCACGAGGATTTATGGAACGCCGCGCAAAACGAATTAAGAAATACGGGAAAAATGCACGGATATATGAGGATGTACTGGGCAAAAAAAATTCTTGAATGGTCCGAAAGCCCGGAAGAAGCGATGAGAATAGCTGTTTACTTAAATGATAAGTATGAACTCGACGGCAGGGATCCTAACGGATACGCGGGTTGCGCATGGGCTATAGGCGGAGTTCATGACAGGGCATGGGCCGAAAGAGAGGTTTTCGGAAAGATAAGATATATGAATAGAAACGGATGTAAAAGGAAATTTGATATTGACAGGTATATAGGGGACAATGGAAAATTAAAAAGTAAAAATTAAAAAGTTGAATTCTTTTTAGGCTGTCTCGCGCTTAATAAAGCAAACTTAAATAAAGCTGAGCACACCGGTTTCAACATATATTTTATTTTTTATTTTAATTTGGTATTTTTATCAGCCAAAACCATTTGTCATACTAAATAACGGTGCTTTCAGCGGATGAAAGAATTTCGTGTTTTATTGTTTTATAAATATGTCGATGTGGAAGATCCCGGAAAATTTGCGGCCGAACATCTCGACTGGTGTCTTAATCATAATATAAAAGGCCGTGTTTATGTAGCTGCCGAAGGTATCAACGGTACTGTCTCCGGAATCGAGAAGGACATCGAGAATTATAAGCAAAACTTAAGGTGTTATCCTTACTTAAAAGATATAATATTCAAAGAAGACGTTACAGACGGACATGCTTTCTTTAAGATGCATGTGAGAGTAAAGAATGAGATAGTAAATTCTTCGTTGTTCGCTACCTCATTGAAGCACGGCGGGAAAAGACTTTCGCCGGAGAAACTTCTTGAATTTTATGAGTGCGGAAAAGATTTCATTATTGTTGATGCAAGAAATTTATACGAAAGCGAAGTAGGTCGTTTCAAAGGAGCGGTTACCCCGCAATTAAAAAATTTTAGAGACTGGCCGGAAGTTGTTGATAGTTTAAAAAAGGAAAAAGAAAAAACAATTGTTACCTATTGTACCGGCGGTATTCGATGCGAAAAAGCATCTGCCTATATGGTAGAGCAGGGATTTAAAGATGTTTATCAGCTTGACGGAGGCATCGTAACGTTTACCAAAAAATTTCCGGATACTTATTGGGAAGGCGGTGTTTTTGTATTCGACGAACGCAGAGTTGTTGAACCAAATACAAAACCCGAATTAAAACACGGCTCAAAATGTTACTATTGCGGAAAACCTACTTCTTACTATATCAATTGCCATAATCAGGATTGCGATAAAATAATTGTAACCTGCCATGATTGTAAAATAAAAAACGATTATTGTTGTTCGGATGAGTGCAGACGGTCCAATAATAAGAGAGACAGGTATTTTGGATGAATGTGCATGGTTTTAAAGCATGGTTGCATGTTGAAAGGAATGATTGTATAGTAAGAAGCATAACCGCATGTTATAAAAATAATTGATCCCGCAAATTTCAAATTAAAAGGGAAGTAATGAATATATCCGCTTTGGGGGAGGGGAAAATATACCTGATTAAGAAATGGTGGGTATCGATTCTTCTTATACCGGTCTGTTATTATCTCATTACATCCCGCGGGCATTACACTTTAATCGACAACGCCGATCTGGTTATTCATGAAGCCGGCCATCTTGTGTTTATGATTTTCGGCAGATTCATTTATACTTTAGGCGGAACTTTAATGCAGATTATACTTCCGTCTTTAATTGCTTTTTACTTTTTTAGGAATAATTACAGAACCGGGGTGCAGGCCGGTCTTTTATGGCTCGGACAGAATTTAATAAATATATCCGTATACGCGGCCGACGCTTCTGCCAGAAAGCTTCATCTTCTTGGGGGAAATAAAGTCTATCATGATTGGAATTATATACTGTCGGCTTTGAATATTCTGAACTATGATACCGAAGTAGGATATTTTTTCGTAGCGCTGGCGGTCATTATTTTTATTACCGCTGTTTTAATGCCTCTTATAATTCAAGATTAAATATTATCTTTGCCGAAAAAAAACTCAGAAATATGTTAAGAACAATTTGTATAACCGCAGCGGCATTGTGTTTTTCCGGAACAATATTTGCCCAGCAGGGACTGGTTAAAAGTTATTATGGTAATAGCGATACTTTAAAGTCCGAGATTAATTATAAAAATAACGTCCGCGAAGGCGACGCTAAATTTTATTATCCTAACGGCAGGCTTAAGGAAGAACTGACCTATACAAACGGTAAAGTAGATGGTATGGTCACGACGTATTTCGAATCCGGAAAAAAGAAAGAAATGTTCAACGTAGAAACCGGTAAAAGAGAGGGCCCTACTTCTTTGTTTGATACTTCGGGTAACTACATAAAAGATATAACATATAAAAACGGTGAATTGGTTCTTAATGATAAGCCGGTTCAGACTTTGAAAGTTGCTTCGGCTCCGAAAGTAAATGGAAAAGATGATAAAGAATTAAACCGGGAAAAAATTGCCGAATTAAAACGTAAATCATCGAGCGCTCCACTGCCTCCGGCAGAGGAGGAAACAAGCTCCGGGGTTGATCCGGCCTATTTTCTTTCTGCGGATGTTATGCCGGAACCCGTCGGCGGAATGAAGTCGATAATGAACAGACTTGTATACCCTGCAGCCGCTAAAGAAAATAAGATACAGGGCAAAGTTGAAGTAAAGGTTTTTATTGATCAGTTCGGGGAAGTTACATCGGCAGAAGTCGTAAAAGGAATCGGTTACGGGTGCGACATTGCCGCCAGGATAGCGGTTTATTATACCAAATTTACTCCGGGCCTTATTAAAGGAAAACCTGTAAGGGTGCAGATGATAATTCCTGTTGAGTTTCAATTGAAAATTAAAAAGTAAAAATTACTTCTTCTCTCCGTGGAACTCCCATAGGCGTCAACTTAAGGTATTAAGAAATACAATTAATTTATTCAAAATTGTTACAAATTCTAATAAAAGTAAAGGAAATATTGTCAGCTAGAAAGACAAAATGTTAAGATATGAATGATTATAAGTCTCTCCCTTGGCAAGGGAGACCTGCCTGCCGGCAGGCAGGGATTAGAGAGAGTTAAGTCAAATTGCAAAAACTTGAACTCATCCCAAACCCTTCTCTTTGAAAGAGAAGGGCTTATTGTCAAAGTTTAACGACGTATTAATTATTCTATCAAAACATTGTAAGTTAATAGTTCCCGGCAATATTAAATAAAATTAAGTTGACGCCTATGCGTTGAACTCCGTGCTTTCTCCGCGGGTCTCCATGTAAGATTTTTTTTCACGCCGGAACGTTGAGTAATTTAAAAATATTAAGAAGAATGAGTTATCTGAAATCTGAAAGCTTTTAAAATACTCTCAAACTCCGAGTCATCCGGATTTAATTTTATCTTATAACTTTTAAACTCACGTCGAAGCGGATAATTCTTTCTAAGCGCATCAAATTGCTTTCCACGTTCATTTACAGGCAATGCGCCGATCATCCTGGTTGCCTCATCATCTTTTCTTATATCATAAATACCCGCAAAAATATTATTAAGAGTATTTTCAAAACTATCTGATTTAATCAAAGAATATGTATCGGAATCAATTGCGGGCATAGAGGGACTCCATTCCGGTTGCCTGCCCAGCATCCTGCAAAGTGCGTTATAAATTATAACAGTCCCGTTTACCTTACCTTCCAGCGAATATCCCGCAATATGGGGCGAAGCAATTTCAACTTTCTTCAGCAATTCAACATTGATGTCGGGTTCCGTTTCCCAAACGTCCAGATCGACAATCAAATGTTTTTTTTCAATTATTTTGTTCAAAGCAAGATTGTCTATTACCTGTCCCCTTGATGCGTTTATAAGCACCGCGCCGTCATTTAATTTTTCCAGGTTATTATCATCCAGCAAGTGAACTGTTTTATCGATTCCTTCCTTATTAAGCGGTACATGCAGTGTTATAAAATCAGCGCCGGAAATTTCATCAAATTCGCAAAAGCTGTTGTCGCCAGTAAGTCTTTTTACCGGCGGATCATTTTTAAGTACCTTCATTCCTAATGTGTTTGCAAGCTTTACTATTCGGCTTCCGATATTGCCGACTCCGACTACGCCAATAGATTTGCCTTTTAAATCGATACCGTATTTTACGGAAGCATACATAATAAATGTAAACACATATTCCGCAACCGCATCCGCGTTACAACCTTTTGCATCGGAAAATGCGATGCCTTTTGATTTCAAATATTCAAGGTCAATATGGTCGGTTCCGATAGTAGCAGTACCTACAAATTTTACTTTTGTACCGTCAAGCAGCTTTTCATCGACTTTGGTTATTGATCTGACAATTAAAACATCGGTATCCTTTAATTTACTGTTAGTAATTTCCCTTCCGTGCATCAATACAACCTCGCCGAGGGTGGAAAAAGCTTCTTTTCCGAATGAGATATTTTCGTCTACTACAATTTTCATGGTAAAATTAAAAGTTTAAGTTCAAGTTGATTTTCAAAGTAATGTAAAAATAATAAAAATTTTACTATGAGGCTTTAAACAATATCCAATTACATATCTGTCCGATTAGAAAAATTTAGGAAGTTAGGATAACCGCCCGTTCAAAACAATTGTTTTTTCAATCTTAAAAAATTATATTGCGCGGGTCTTATCAAAATTAAGCATCAGTCTTTTATCATAATAAGTGTTCCTTTAGAACTTCAATAAATAAATTTTTTTGTGAAATATCCTTTCACCAAAATTGAAGGAGATATTTATGATCAGTCAGCTTCTTCAACCTGAAATCAAAGCCCTCATAAACGACAGGAACCTGGGTACTTTAAAAGAGATACTAAGAGAGTGGTCGCCTACCGATATTGCCGAGCTTATGGATGAGCTTGATGAAAACGAACAGGTTGTTTTATTCAGGCTTTTACCCCACGATCTTGCTGCGGATACTTTTGAATATATGGATTACGATTTTCAGATCGCCCTGTTAAAAGCAATGGGCAAAGAAGAAGTCAGTGCTATCCTGAACGAAATGTCTCCCGATGATCGTACCGCTTTATTGGAAGAGATGCCCAGTGCCGCCGCAAAGCAGCTGATCATGTCGTTATCGCCTAAAGAAAGAAGTATAGCCCAGACACTGCTGGGGTATCCCGAAAACAGCGTCGGTAGATTAATGACTCCGGATTATCTGGCAGTGATACCGGAATGGACTGTTAAAGAGGTGTTGGATTTTATAAGAAAAAACGGTAAAGACAGTGAGACTTTGAGTATAATTTACGTTATTAACCAAAAAGGCAAATTGATAGACGATGTTAGGATCAGAGAATTTTTGCTCTCGCCGTTGGATGAAAAAGTAATCGATTTGATGGATGAAAATTTCGTTACGCTTAATGTATACGATGACCAGGAAACAGCCGTAGAAAAGTTTAAAAAATACGATAGAATAGCATTACCGGTTGTTGACGCGTTTGGGGTACTGATCGGCATTGTTACCGTAGATGACGTGTTTGATGTAGCCGAAGAAGAAGCTACCGAAGATATTCACAAAATAGGCGGTATGGAAGCACTTGAAGAATCTTATGCGACTATATCATTAATCGATATGGTTAAAAAAAGAGCAGGCTGGCTGAGCATCTTATTTGTCGGTGAAATGTTTACAGCTACCGCAATGGGCTATTTTGAAAATGAAATTGGGAAAGCAGTAGTTCTGGCTTTATTCGTCCCTTTAATTATTTCAAGCGGCGGTAACTCGGGCTCTCAGGCAGCCACACTTGTTATACGCGCATTGTCCCTGGGCGAAATAACCATAAAAGACTGGTGGCATGTAATGAGAAGGGAAATCTTTTCAGGCTTATTGCTGGGGACAATCTTGGCTATTATCGGATTTATAAGGATTTCACTTTGGCAGGTTACCTCACATATGTACGGAATTCACTGGATTTTAATAGCATTCACAGTCAGTTTCTCTCTGATTGGTGTTGTCTTATGGGGGACTTTAACGGGCTCTATGCTGCCGATTGTTTTAAAAAAGTTAGGATTCGATCCGGCAACTTCTTCGGCGCCTTTCGTTGCCACTTTGGTTGATGTAACCGGGCTGGTGATTTATTTTACAGTGGCAATTGTTCTCTTAAGCGGAACTTTGCTATAGAAGAATAAAAAACAAAAGCAATATTGACTAAATATTACCTTTATTCGCATATTATAAATCTATTTTTTAACTTTTTTGCGGAACTTTTATAGTTAAAGAATCATAAATTGTTTAATTTTAAGCCTTATTAATTTTCTTCTGTGGGGGGAGAAGTTAAAATCCCTCCCATATTTACCATTAAGCGAATTTCAGGCAGATTAAAAATTGGTATAGCAAACCATATGGAAAATAATTATACTTATTATTTAAAAAATTTCCGGAAACGGTAAATTTCATTATATATATCAAGTGGTTTAACATACTAAACTGTAGAAAGTTAAATTAAAATTTCTGCGTAAAATACAGACTTTCAAATAACCGCAAAATTCTAAAAAATTTTATTATAAAATTTTTCCTAATACCGGAATATTTTATTATTAAAAGAATTTGTTCCGAAAATGGGGCTCACATGGCGAAGCAGTGTTCAATCGGGTAAATTTAGCCTGTTTTGTCTTTTCAATTTAAATATCTAATTCTAATAAATACCGGATAAGTAATGAAAATTATTTCCGTTGTCGGTGCAAGGCCTAATTTTATGAAGGTTGCACCCCTTCACAAAGCAATTAAAAAATACAATGAGAAGAATAAAAACAGCGGCATTGAACATTTAATTTGTCATACCGGGCAGCACTACGATAAAAAAATGTCGAAGATATTTTTTGAAGACCTGGAATTACCCGAACCCGATTTTTACCTGGGCGTAGGATCCGGATCGCATTCCCAGCAGACAGCGGGTGTAATGGTTGAGTTTGAAAAAGTCTTATTGAAAGAAAAACCCGATCTTGTAATTGTTGTGGGTGATGTTAATTCTACTATAGCTTGCAGCCTTGTTGCCGCTAAAATGGGTATACGTGTTGCACATGTTGAAGCAGGCTTAAGAAGTTACGACCGTAATATGCCTGAAGAATTAAACCGGTTGTTAACCGACCAATTATCGGATTATCTTTTTGTAACCGAAAAAAGCGGTTTGGAAAATTTAAAAAAAGAAGGTATTCCCGAAGAAAAAGTTTTTTTCGTGGGTAATGTCATGATAGATAGTCTGGTAAACTATTTGCCTAAAATCGGGAAATCGATTAATTTTAGAAGATTTAAAACTTAAAACTGCCGGCAAAGATAACCCGGAAAGTTATGTCCTGGTAACGCTTCACCGCCCTTCAAATGTGGATTCCAGAGATTTTTTAAACAACCTGGTCGACTTATTAAATGCGGTTGCGGAAAAAAGAAAAATTGTTTTCCCGGTTCATCCCAGAACAAAAAAAAATATGGAAGAATGGGACATCATTTCGAGATTTTCGGAAAATATTATTATAACCGAACCTATCGGATACATAGATTTTCTAACTTTGACAAAAAACGCGGAATTAATAATCACAGACAGCGGCGGTATTCAGGAAGAGTCAACTTTTTTAGGGGTTCAATGCATAACCGTGAGAGAAAATACGGAAAGACCCGTAACTGTGGAAATAGGAACAAATCAGTTAATCGGTACGGATTTAAAGAAAGTTCAAGCGGCTGCCCTGCAAGTTCTGGAAGGGAAGAAAAAAAACGGGAAAATACCGGAATTATGGGACGGTAAAGCCGCTGAAAGGATAGTAGAAAAATTAATTAATGTGAAACATGTGTAATTTTTAATTAATTCTTTTATTATTTTAGCATTCAATTAGTAGTTTTTTTTCAATGTCCAAAATTCCTAAATAAAACCTTAGAATAATTCCGGATAAATAAATTTCGCGAAGAAATAACCGGAACAGGTTGGGATAAAAATATTCATTCGTTTTTGTGAGAATTTATTAGATCTTAATGCTAATCACTGAATAATTAATGTTTTCCGTTCGATAATTAAATTAAATCTTTAATATTTGGGATGAATTTGATATGAATACACTTCGGGAAAAAATAGAAAATAAATCACTCGTTATCGGTGTTATCGGTTTGGGTTATGTCGGTTTGCCCCTTGCGGTTGAATTCGGTAAAATTTATTCTGTTGTAGGATTTGATATAAATGAAAAAAGAATCTCAGAGCTTTCAAAAGGTGTAGACAGAACCCTTGAAACCAACTCTGAGGAATTAAAGGAAGCGAAACATCTCAGATTTACGACAAACATCGAAGATTTAAAGCTAGTAAATGTTTTTGTTGTTACCGTACCGACACCCATTGATGATTATAAAATTCCCGATTTAACCCCGGTTATAAAGGCCAGTGAGACAGTAGGAAAGGCACTAAGTAATAACGCAGTCGTTGTTTACGAATCTACCGTATACCCAGGATGTACCGAAGAAGATTGCGTTCCGGTGTTGGAAAAATTCAGCGGACTTAAATTCAACAAGGACTTTTATTGCGGTTACAGTCCCGAAAGAATAAATCCCGGAGATAAAGAGCACCGTGTTTCATCAATTAAAAAGATTGTTAGCGGCAGCACTCCGGAAATTGCCGAATCTCTTAATACTTTATACAAAAGTATTATAAAGGCCGGAACTCATTTAGCTCCTTCTATTAAAGTTGCCGAAGCTGCTAAGGTAATCGAAAATTCTCAAAGAGATATTAATATCGCCTTCGTAAATGAACTGGCAAAACTTTTTGATATTATGAATATCGATACGTTAGATGTCCTTGAAGCTGCCGGTACTAAATGGAATTTCCTTCCTTTCCGTCCCGGTTTAGTCGGCGGGCATTGTATAGGCGTGGATCCTTATTACCTGACTCATAAAGCAGTTCATCTCGGCTATCATCCCGAAATCATTCTTGCCGGAAGAAGAATTAATGATAAAATGGGCGCCTTTGTTGCCAATCAACTTGTGAAGTTGATGATTAAGAAGGAGCACAAGATAAACAGTTCAAAAATATTAGTTTTGGGAATTACATTTAAGGAAAATTGTCCAGATATAAGAAACTCCAGGGTAATAGATATTATTCATGAACTTAAGGATTTCGGGTGCCAAGTAGATGTATTTGATCCCTGGGCAGATAAGGAAGAAGTTCAGCATGAATATAAACTGGACATATTAACCGATCTCAAAGATATTGATAGTAAAAAATATAACGGCGTTATTTTAGCGGTTGCCCACAATCAATTTAAGGATATGGATTTTATAAAATTAAGGAAAGACGGAGCGGTTGTTTACGATGTAAAAGGAATCTTGGGCCGCGAATTAATAGACGACAGACTTTAAACATTTAAAATTAATAATATGAAATTTCTCATCACCGGCGGTGCAGGTTTTATAGGTTCAAATTTAGTTGAATCCCTATTGAATAAAGGTTTTTCAGTAAGGGTAATAGACAATTTTTCAACCGGTAAAAAAGAGAACTTAAAAGGGTTTGAAAAAGATATAGAATTGGTCGAGGGCGATATAAGGAACTATGATACGGTTTCCAGAAGTTTGCGCGGTATCGAAGTAGTGCTTCATCAGGCTGCCTTGCCGTCCGTACCCCGCTCAATAGCGGATCCTGTTACATCGAATGAAGTAAATATTGTAGGCTCGTTGAACATATTGGATGCCGCAAGAAAAAACAATGTGAAAAGGGTTGTTTTTGCAAGCTCTTCATCGGTATACGGCGATACGCCGGAGCTTCCTAAACACGAGGGAATGACGCTGAACCCGTTATCTCCTTACGCGGTTACAAAATTAACCGGGGAACACTATTTAAGAGTTTTTGCAGACATATACGGGATGGAAACTCTGGCATTGAGATATTTTAATGTATTCGGCCCAGACAGGATCCCGATTCGCAATATTCTGCCGTAATTCCCAAATTCATAAAAGCTATACTGCAGGGTGAGCAGCCCATTATATACGGTGACGGTGAACAGAGCCGCGATTTTACTTTTATCTCAAATGTAGTCGATGCTAATTATCTTGCCGCAACTGCTGAGCTTAATCAATATGGCTTTGCTGTTAATTGCGCCTGTCATGACCGTGTAACCCTAAACAGCCTTGTTGATACTATCAATAATATTCTTCATAGCGATATTGTGCCAGTTTATGCCGAACCCAGAAAAGGGGATATAAAGCATTCATATGCCCAAATTACATTGGCGGAGGAATTGCTCGGATATAAACCTTCCGTTACATTTGAAACCGGACTCGAGAAAACAATAGAATATTTCCGGCAGAAACTTTTTAATAAAATGAAATATTGATTGACATCTAAAAGACATGCTGATGAATAATATAATTGAAAAGTCTGAATCAATCTACTAACTTCTATATTCTAACTTCTAATTACTAAACTCTCCCATTTAAAAAAAATATTGCACTAAGGATTTTGAAATGAATTACAGAATTACATCAATTATGTTTCTAATTGTTTTCATAATCTCCGGAATATCATACGCTCAATTAAGTCAGCTTCAGGGAATGTCGCCGGATGAATTGCAGAAAAAAGCGCAGGAACTGGGCATCTCGCCGGATGAATTAATGAAATATGAACAACAATTGAAGCAGGCACAGCAGTCCCAGCAAACACAACCGGCACAGCAAATGCAGCAGACTGCTCCGAAAGTTACTCCTGATACTTCGGTTATAATTGCTCCTCCTCCGTCCAAGCCGTTAACATCATATAAGGTTGCGGAATTTTCAGGAATACCGAATGCCGAAAATCTGCCTGCGTTCGGATATAATATTTTTACTTATTCACCTTCAACTTTTCTGCCGGCGAATAATGTTCCCACACCTACAAGTTATGTATTCGGACCTGGAGATGAAATTATAATTACCTTATGGGGAGAAACGCAGCTTACACAGGATGTAATTGTATCAAAGAACGGCGACGTGACAATTCCGGATGTCGGTGTAATAAATGTAAACGGTCTGAATCTCGGTGCGTTAAAAGTAAAACTGCTTGACAGGCTTTCAAAAGTTTATTCTTCTTTAAATGACGGTAAAACTCACATTAGCGTTACAACCGGCCAGTTGAGAAGCGTAAAAGTTTACGTGCTGGGTGAGGTAAAAACTCCGGGCGGCTATGTGCTGCCGGCTTTATCTTCCTCCTTTACCGCTCTGTATTATTCAGGCGGACCGACTTTGAACGGATCTTTGAGGGATGTGAAAGTTATTAGAGACGGTAAAGTGATTGCGGATATTGATCTTTATAACTACTTGATTAACGGCAGCCAGGCCGATGATGTTAGACTGCAGGACGAAGATATTTTATTCGTTCCCCCGGTAGGTAAAAGGGTGGCCATTAACGGCAGCGTTTTCAGACCAGCGGTTTATGAATTGAAAAACGGCGAGGACTTAAAAGATCTTCTCACTGACGCGGGCGGACTGAACTTTAACGCGTATTTTCAGAGAGTTCATATTGAGAGGATTATCCCTTTCGATCAAAGAAATCAATATACTAACAATATATTAAGTCTGGATTTAAACTTTTCAAATGTAAACGAATTAAGAAACAGTACATTCACGCTTGACGACGGCGACGCGGTAAGCATCCTTACAATAAACGACAAACCGCAAAATAAAGTTACTATTAGCGGCGATGTAAGACAGCCCGGAGTTTATGAGTTAACGGGAAACGGAATGACTGTACGGGATCTAATTTTTAAAGCAGACAGTTTGTTCCCGGACGCGTTTCTGGGAAAAGCCACATTAATTAGAACCCTTCCCTCCGAAAAGAAACAGATACTTGGTTTTGATCTTGCCAAGGCAATGCAAGGTGACCCTGACAATAATCTTATTCTTCAGAATCGTGACGAGGTTCGTATTTATATGCAAACCGAATTTTTCCCAATGCGGACGGTTGATATTGCCGGCGAAGTGAATAACCCGGGAACATTTACTCGTTTTAAAAATATGACTCTTACCGATCTGATTGTTCTTGCCGGAGGATTGACGGATATGGCTTCTACAAAAAATATAGAAATTACCAGGCTGGATACATTAAATTCAAACATATATTCTCATAAATTCATTTTCAATCTGCCTAAAGACTACTGGGATATAAATAAAAGCGAGTGATTTTAAACTTGCAGATTACGACAGGGTTTTAATAAAATCCGATACCGCTAAAACTTTTTCCGGTACTGTAACTGTTGCCGGAGAAGTTAATTTCCCGGGTACATATTCTATTTTATACAAAGGTGAAAGGCTCAACGATTTTATTGAAAGAGCCGGAGGATTTAAATCTACCGCCTATACTAAAGGTATTTATTTAAAAAGAAGTAATCCGGTTATAGAAATGCTGAAAAAAGGTTTCATTACCGGACAGTCTCAAATTTAAAAATATTCTGAACCAGCCTTTATTCGACCGGTCGGTATTTGATAAAGAGTATGGCGATATGGTTCCAATCGACTGGCAGAGCATTGTGAATAGCGACAGTACTTCAATCTATAATCTTCCGCTTTTACCGGGCGACAGTCTGGTAGTACCTAAGGACAATCACACTATAACAGTAGTTGGTGATGTAAACCTTCCTTCAACAGTGCCGTATAAAAGCGGTGCAGGCATATCGTATTATATTAAGCAGGCCGGGGGTTACACGACAACATCTGCGGACGGCGATGAAATTGTTATTCTTCCCAACGGTAAAAAATGGGAATCATCCGGTTGGTTCTTTGTTCCTAACCCTGATATTGCGTCAGGTTCCACAATATTTGTTCCGTCACATGTAATAGAAGCATCCGCAAATGTGTGGCCGTACATAAGAGATATATTTACTATGGTAAGCTCTGCGGCCGTGCTGATCCTAACGGTGCATAATCTGAGCAAGTAGGTTGTGGTTTGTGATATGTTATATGTGGCGGATGGTGTTCAATCCGAAATTTCGTTAGAAGTTTTTGTTAATTGATTTTATATATGAAGTTCAAAAATCCTATAGTACAACAACACTTCCTACTATCGTTTTATAAATGAAATATTCAATCGAAAATCATCAATCTTCAATTTAAACCATGCATTCGTGCTTCCATGAATTAATGCCGCCAACAATAATAGTCGTTTTAAGTT
>CAVUCX010000005.1:0-6330 GCA_963739955.1 uncultured Bacteroidota bacterium
CCCGTCAACGCCTATCAGCAGCTCCTCGAAATCATGCTGGTGAGGCTGATTGTCTGATGCTGCAACTTCGAGTGCATCGATGGCTGTAAACTTATGTATTGAAAAAAACCGGTCCATTACAGGCAAAGATAGTGCATTACTGAATATCAATATCAGGAATATTTATCCGTTGTAGCAATCCCCTGTTGAACCGGTATTGAATAACCACAGATATTGGGTATTTTTCTTCTTATGCAATCATGCTATACATTGAAAAGCTTCTCAACAGTAATGGGAATATCCCGTATTCTTTTTCCGGTAGCATTGAAGACGGCATTGGCAATGGCCGGTGCGGCACCGATGATACCTACTTCACCAAGTCCTTTGGCGCCCGACGGATTGATATTCGGATCAGGTTTTCCGATAAAGGATACCTCGATGAGCGGCACATCGGCATTGACGGCAAAATGATAACCCGCCAGATCGTCGCCGATCAACCGGCCTGTTTTGAAGTCTACCGGTTGTTCTTCCATCAGTCCCATGCCGATACCTCCTGCACCGGCTCCGATAACCTGGTTGGCTGCTGCTTTTGGATTGATAACCTTGCCGGCATCAACCACGATCACCATGCGGTCCAGCTTTATCTTACCGGTCTTCTCATGTACTTTTACTTTATAAAAGTGTGCTGCAGAAGAACAGAAACCAAATTTTTTACGTTCTTCACCCGGTCCGGCATATTCCACAACATTGATGTTACTGAGATTATTCTTATCAAAAATATCGGCATACGAAACAAAACTACCTTGATCGCCCTTGTAAATAATACCTTTGTCGGACAGAGAGATATCATCTGCATTAAGTGCCGTTGCGTCTTTATCGGGCCATGCGTATTGGGCCAGTTTTTGTTTTAGAGCATTGCTGGCAGCTACTACGGCACTACTTACGGATGCCATACCCCGGCTGCCGCCTTGGCTGGGTGCTTTTGGGAAATCTGAATTCCCCAAGCTCTATGTTGATTTTATTTTTCGGGATGCCTGTTACAGTATGGGCAACATTTTGCATACCTGTACCTGTACCAGTCCCGATATCTGTCATTGCCGTACGAACCGTAATTTCCCCGTTCTTTTTCATTTCTATGGAAGCTCCCGTATAAGAGCGGCCCGATCCCCACATGCCTACGGCAACGCCATAGCCTGTTTTGTAATCGCCTTCTTTGAGTTTTCCGGGTATGGGACTCCGGTTCTTCCACCCGATCAGTTCAGCTCCTTTTTCCAGACATTCATTCAAATAGTTGGTCGACCAGGGCAGACCGGTCTCCATTTCATATGGTGCTAAATTTTTCAGACGGACTGCTACCGGGTCAAGTTTAAGTTGATAACACAATTCATCAATGGCGCTTTCCACACCGAAACAACCTGTTGTGTCGCCGGGGCCCCGCATCCAGGTGGGCATCGGTAAATTCAGGTCAACAACAGCTTCTTCGGTCCGTACATTTTCAAAACCATAGATCTTCCGTGTAACACGTGTAATGCCATCGGAGAAATCCTGGATTTTGGAACTGGTATTTTTGGACTGGTGAATAACACCCAGAAACTTACCATCTGCATTGGCGCCTAATACAACCCGTTGCCACGATGCCGGCCGGTAGCCCACCATGGTAAACATCTGCGGACGTGTCAGCATGATCTTTACGGGCCGTTTGACTTGTTTTGCCGCCATCGCTGCTGCAATGGTATGGGGCCATACGCGTAAGCCGCTGCCAAAGCCGCCACCAACAAATTCGCTAATCACATGAATATTGTCCGCAGGGATATCAAACAGACTGCTGATAACCGATTGTACCCGGTTAACGCCCTGGTTCTTGTCATACAATACCAGCCGGTCATCCGTTTTCCACTGAGCGGTGGTGGCATGCATTTCCATCGGGTTGTGTACTTCCATAGCGATGGTATACTCCTGATCAATTCTGAATGGTGCGTTTTCCCATGCCCCGACACTGCCACGGTCATTTTCGGTTTCTTTCAGAGGTACTTCTTTGGCTTTTTTAGCAAAATCTGTTTCTTCAGCAGTTTCTTCGTAATCTGCTTTTACCAGGGAGGCTGCAAATGTGGCATCCTCCAGGGTTTCGGCAATGACCATCGCGATTGGCTGATCATTATAATAGATCTTATCTGTATAGAATACAGGCAGTCCGAAACGGTTGTCCGGCATTTCCTTCATACCTGAAAAACCTGGGACATAAGGTTTGTTTTCATGCGAAAGTATGTCAATCACACCGGGGACTTCGCGGGCTGCATCAACCTGCATTTTCAGGATCCTTCCGGATGCAATGGTACTTCCAACCATTACCCCGTAAGCCACATCGGGAATATCATATTCTGCAGAGTATTTTGCCTTACCGGTTACCTTTGCGACACCTTCCACGCGGCCCTGAGGCATTTTTTCTATGTTGTCCGAATCAAAAAAGTAACTCATAACCTTATGCTTTATTTGTGATACAAGTTTGTAACGCGGTTTCTATCGCTCCTTTCAGCAAAGGAACCTTAAAGGCATTATCAGCCAGGGGAGAGGTATCTTCCGTAGCAATTTTTGCTGCTTCGGCAAAGTTTGCATCATTAGCCTGTTTTCCTTTTAGAAATTTTTCTGCTTTTGTCCAACGCCAGGGTTTGTGTGCGACACCTCCAGATGCCAGGCGGGCTTCCCTGATCTGATTACCGTCCATGTCCAGTGCGGCAGCAACCGAAATCAGATGCAAATGCATACGATTCGCGATCCCGTAGTTTCAGATATTCAAAGTGCCTGCTGAAATTATTTTTCGGGATAAAAATGGAGGTGATCAATGCATTTTCCGGGAGGTTGTTGTCCTTTTCAGGATCTGTTCCGGGAAGCCGGTGAAAATCCGCAAAGTCTATTGTCTCTTCTGTTCCGTCTTCCTTTAAAATATTTACCCGTGCATTTAATGCTGCGAGGGCCACGCACATATCTGACGGATGAACAGCCACACAAGCATCGGAATAACCGATAATGGCACTCATGCGATTATTTCCTTTTAATGCACCGCAGCCCGAGCCGTTTTTTCGTTTGTTGCAGGGCAGGGTGAGAACATAGAAATATGGGCAACGGGTGCGTTGTAACAGGTTACCTCCTGCTGAAGCCATATTGCGGATCTGTTGGGAGGCTCCTTTTAATATTACTTTGGAAAGTAGGGGCCAGTCTTTTTTTATAACATTACTATCCGCGATAGCCGTATTCCGGACCATAGCACCAATAACTACACCGTCGTCCTTTAGCTCAATAGCAGCGGGCAGGGTAGAAGTGATATCCAGCAACCGGTCCGGTTCGTCAATTTGTTTCTTCATTAAGTCTACCAGGTTGGTACCACCGGCAATGTATCGGGAATGATCAGTTGCCGAGGATAAGGCCTCACTGACTGTCTGGGGTTTGATATATTCGAATGGTTTCATTTTGCTACTTTTTGGATTGCTTTTGTAATACCGTTATAGGCGCCGCACCGGCACAGGTTACCGCTCATGTATTCTTTGATCTCCTCTACGGAATGGGTGTGTCCTTCATTCACGCAGGCCACTGCTGACATGATCTGTCCGGAAGTACAATAGCCGCACTGAAAGCCGTCATGTTCAATAAAAGCTTCCTGCATCGGGTGCAGTTTATTTTCTTCAGCCAGCCCTTCGATGGTGGTAATTTTCTTTCCCTGGGCCATAACAGCCAGTGTAAGACAACTTAGGGCGCGCTCACCATCGATGTGTACCGTACAGGCACCGCACTGACCATGGTCGCAGCCTTTCTTGGAACCGGTAAGGTGCAGCTTCTCCCGTAATACGTCCAGAAGCGTAGTCCTGCTGTCAACTGTCAGGGAATACTGTTTTTTGTTGACCTCCAGGTTAATAGGTATCAGTTGTTTTTTAACAAAAAGTATTTCCTTTACATCGTTATAAAAAGCTTTTAAACTGACAGGAATCAATGATAATGCCGTCAGCGCCGAGGTGGATTTTAAAAAGAACCGCCGGCTTACTGAGTGGCTTTTCGGGTGGGGGTGTTTCATTGTTCGGATTTAATCAGGTTAGCGTTAAGATACTGTCTCTATAAATTTATGAAATGTTTTTTAAAAATTCAAAAAGAACCAAGTTGTTTATAAGGTCATCTTTTTGTCATTCTGAACCTGCGGCAGTCAGTCGGAGTGAAAAGCTCTTTTCATGACCTGAAGGAGCAATCCAGAGTCTGTCTCGAACGTGCTCCTGACATTTCTGATCGGGACGTTAGTTAAGGAATTTTTGTTTTTTACAATAGTCCGGGATCAGATGGGAAGGCACAAAAATAAATTATAGGGAGAGGTACAATCATTTTATAGCAAAGCTATAACCTATATTAAATATCAATGCCATTACACGTTGATAATCAAGTGTGCGGGAAAAGCTTGATGACGGGATCCTGTATTCAAAATCTGATTTTAAAAAAATATTCGACTTGTCATTAATTATATATCTCACACCTACTACCTGATAACAACCCAAATTGATATTTTTGAAAATCTAAATTATCCAGTGGTTTCTCCTATAAGATCGTCATCAAATACAATTTTCATATCGGCTTCCGGATTTAAAATAAAAACATTATTATATCCCGCTAGAAAGAAATGGTTGTATTTTTTTTGCAGGGAAGGAATATTCCAATATAATTGGTATCCGAATAATGGAATATTTAGTTTCGATCCGGTAGGTTCTTGAAGTAGGATAAAATAAATGGTTTTCAAAATCTCCATTAAAGTGATTAGTTGAATAATTAATGCCCACTAAAAAATTCCATAATTGGAAAACTTTAATTGGTTTAAACCTAAAATTTATACCAATAGCTAATTTCGAGTTTCCAGATAAATCGTTCGAAGTTTTTAATCCCATCCAGGAATTAATCAGACTAATGTTAGGTTCTATATAAATATTTCTTTTGGTCGATTTTGTATAATCAATACATTCATATTCATTACAAACATTATTATGATATTCTTTAGTAATGTTTAAAAGAGATTTGTAGCTAAACCTCGTCTTTTTTAATATTATCTGATAACTCAGGGCTATCCTTAAAAAGATAGGATAATGCTCCGATATACTGATTAGAATTCTATAGGTAATTGAGTCATAACTATTCGTTATTATTTTTCTTATTGTTTGATAATTCGTATAGCTTATTATCTTTTTCAATAAAAAAATATTCATCAACAACATCCTTGATAGTAATAAAGGTTAACAATTCCATCCAGCAAAAATTCCAAGAAAACAACTCGGTTAGTATCTCTAAGCGAAATCATTTTTGAAATATAAAATTTACTATCTTCAATTTTATAGGCTTTTATATCCGATGGAGATAATTGTTCCGGAGAATCATCTTCAGTTTTCTTGAAGTCACAGGATCTATTATTCAAATAATTGGACCGTAATTTTATTAAACCATAAATCGTGTCGTTATTATTCGTAACAATATATCCGCTTTTGTAACTGTTTTGTCCGGAAACAGTTTTATTACTTAATAAAAGAAACACTATTCCAATAGTCAATTGTATTATTTTCATAATAGTTATATTTTTTTAAAAAAATAATCTTCCAATATTTGATCTTAGTTTACACATACGGTAAGGCCTGATTTTACGAAGCACTTTTTTGTCTGTCGTATTTGTTGTTTTTAATAGCCGTCAATATATGATGGTCTTATGATTACATAAAAACATTTCACATATTGCCCAATAAATTTACGTTAGATACACTGATAATCAACCGAATATTCATACTTTCATGATTTTCTCAACCCGATAATGGAATAAATATAACAGTTATTCAGATATAAAACAAATCCGGGAAGTTGACAGGGTAAACCAAATGACGGTATAGCTGGGTGTGCAGTAAGTATGGCCATCTTTGTGCTTCTGAAATACAATAAAGATTCAGACACTATACTTAAAAAAAGTTTTTGTATTTTAAAAAATAATCTTGTGCCAGATTAGAGGAAAATCAATCCTCTATTATTTTAAAATCCTGTTCTAATTTTAAAAGGTCTATGATCTCTTTGAAATCGGGCGACAGATTTTTTAATAAAAACTTCTTTTTCTTTTTAAAGGCAAATTTCCGCAGTGTAACCAGCACCTGGGCTGCATACGTATCCATAAATTCAAGCCCCTTCAGGTCAATAATAACGGTTGTGTTTTTAGGGTTGGCAATCGCCCGCAACACTTTAAATTTTACCCGGTTTGCATTTTTCACGTTGATGCGTTTAATTTTATCAAATGAAAAAATCGAGTATGACTTGTCTTCCCGTCTGATCATAAGAATAGTTTTCTGGTTG
>CAVUCX010000006.1:0-4871 GCA_963739955.1 uncultured Bacteroidota bacterium
TCGATGCTGTCATTAAATTCTATTTCGTTAACTGACGAAATATATAATAAAAGATATTAAATATCAAATGATCGCAGAATAGAAATTATTAAATATTGTTTTGACATAAAACATAAATACAATTACATAAATAGCTTATTTTATAAATTATTTGAGTGTTTAATTAGAAGAAAAATTGTTTCTCAATCTTTCTACTATTTAACACAAATTTAGACTGGAGTAATTTTATTTTGTACGAAAGTTTACAATATGAAAAGTTCAATAATTTTAATAATATCCTTTTTAGTCATTTCTTTTTCATTTGCTGAAGCGGGGATTTCTAAGAAAGAAGTTAAATTCAAAACACCTTCAAATACATCATTCCCCCAAAAATATATCCAGTCAATAATACCAATTGAGATATCAAAAGAAGGACATATATTTATCAAAGCAAAGGTAGATGATGTTGAGGGTAATTTTATATTAGATACTGGAGCTGGTTTAAATGTAATAACAAAAAGTTTTGCATCAAGATTGGGTAATATAGAAAAACAGGACGGTACTTATACAGGTTTCCGTGCAACCGGCGAATCACAAAATATAAATTTATACACTATTAAAAAGCTGAAATTAGGAGATTTAATCGAACGGAATTCAACAATTGCTATTATTAATTTCAACATCGACAGCATAGATGGATTAATTTCTTTGTCTAGTTTTAGAAACCAGCCGTTTACAATAGATTTTGTCAATAATAAACTATATTTGGAATCAAACAACGATGTTATTAAAAAAGAAAGAAAAGGCAAAGTAGTTCCAATCCAATTAGATGATGACAGAGGCATATCTTTGGATGTGTTTACAAAAGTAAGAGTTAATAATAAATTAACTCTTCAGATTTCTTTAGACAGCGGCGCAGGCTTTAATGTATTCCGGTTTAATTCAAGATACATGAAATCATTAGAAACTGATAGTTCAAAAACGAGAATCTATAATAAAAAGAGTACTTTAGATTCAACTAGAGTAAATAGTTTTTTTGTTACAAGACTGAATGAAATTGCTTTGCTTAATGCTCCTTCGATAAAGGCAAATAATGTAAAAACAGCATTTTTACGAAGTCTAATTTATGATGGTATTACATCTATAAATTGGTTAGGAAAACAAATAACAATTGATATTTCTAAAAAAGAGATGATAATTAACTAAGGTGATACTGGTAAAATTATTCAGACTAAAAGATTTTTTCCTTTTCACCTTTCTTCATTAACAACCACGATAGGCCCAGAATAAGAGCCCCTGCAATCGCTGTTGCCGGCTGCATCCAGGAAACATATCCGATAATAATTTCTTCGATTATTAACCAAACCATTAAAACAGCACCTGCAGTAAAAGCAATTATGTCGGCACTTCGAAATTTCTTTAAAACTGCTATACCGGCAAATAGCGAAGTACCGCCGACAATTACAATTAGGATGAAACTCGGAATAAAATAATCATGAAAAGGACTTTTCGCCAGCCATTTTAAAGGGATGCCTTTTGCTCCTGATAATCCGTAAAAACCGCCTGCAAATGCATTTAATGCAACGAATATTAGAAAAATTCCAAGAATTTTATTAATTAAATTAACTGAAGATTTGGTCATTTAGCTTCTCCCTTGAAATTGTAGAACCCCGATTAAACATTCCCCTTATCGGTTTAAAAGTTACCGAAGTGTTATGGATAAGGTTTTTAAATATAATGACATCCGAAATAAAAAGACAAGCAAATTTAACTTAATATAATATTAACCTTAAGCCTGTTTATACGAAGAAAAAATAACATGTTCGTTTACATTCTCATTAAATGGGTGTGCTGTCTTGCTCTACATATTTAATTATAATTACTTAAGCAGCATGAAAATTTTCAGAATCACATCCGATGGCTATTTTACTTGAAACCGTGATAAAAAGAAGCAAATAAAGCTCCGAAAACCACTACCCATAATACCACAGCTATTACTGCCCACAACAAACTTGCTTTTGCCCAGTTTGCTTTGCTTGGATTTGTGCTCGAACCGAATGCCCAAACAAAAAGCATAATAATATTTACTAGAGGTATTGCGCATAGCAACATAGTAAGCATCCAGTCTCCGAAACTTACAGATTCATATTTGTGTGCAACGGGAACATTCAAGTCTTCCATTTTTATCTCCTTAGGTTTGTGGGTTAATTGAATTTATTTTATTTGGGGGAAGTGAGGATTTATTATTATTTATTAAAAAGTAAAACAATAACATTTAATTTATATAGTTAAATAAAAATGATAAAGTATTGAAGTATCAGCTAATATTCTCTCGTTGCCAAGACAACTTAAAATATAATTTGCTATTAGTCAATAAAAAATTCTTTAAGAGAATAAAAATCGTTTGGATATTTCCTATAATACATGTTGGAAACATAACAGCTAATTAATTGCTCATTTATAGCTTTATATTATTCTTCGTATCTAACTGACTTTGAGCTATATATTATAAACTCAACAATCAACAAAAAGAGGGGAAAGGTTATACTTAATACTATCTGAGTATCTATTCCAATAATTACCGTTCCATTAATAATATTTAGAGATCTGAAAAGAATAAAAATTATGAATCCCAGTGAGAGGCTCTGAAGTATACCAAAGATCCAAAAAATATTTTTTCTCATATTTCACCTTCCAAAATTATTCTTGAATAAAATCTAGTCTCAAAATCTTCATCATTTATCAGCATACTAACATTTTTTTTAAGGCTTTTAATTTTGTACTTAAGAATTAAGAAGACAGAATTTCTCCTGACATTAGGATTTTTATCACTTAATGATTTTCCAATAACTTCCGCTGCTCTTTCCGAATCAATGCTGCATAATGCATTTATTGCACTTATTCTGCTGAACCAGACAGAATCATCGGCACATGTTAACAAAATATTCCAAGCTTTATTTGTTCCGATTTTACCAAGAGCAGTATAAATAGCATAGCGCATTCCCGGTCCGGATGATTTTATTAGGTCATTATTAAAAGTATCCAATGCTTTTTCCGATTTAAGTTTGCCTAAAGCCACTGCAGCGCTTTTTCTTACCCTGGCATTCACATCGTTTAATAATTCTATCAATCGATCTTCCGAGGAAGCAGCATTCAAATCACCTAAAGCATCCGCAGCAAATTCCCGGATAACTTCATTAGAATCTGAAAGAAGTTTGGTCAATGGTTGAAGGGAAATACTTCCGAGACTTTTTAATCCATTAAATGATTTATGTAAATACCTGCGCGGCGTAATCCTTATTTCATTTAATAAGGAATCAATTTGATAGTAAGGATTTGAGTATGTAATTGCATGCTGCTGCTGTTGTTTTGTTCCGAAGTCCACCCAGAATAACGAAAGCAGAATTAATACCACTGTATAAAAAGAGGTAATTCCAACTGCCTGCATTTTAGTTGAAGGTGAATTTTTTCTTAATAATAAATTTATTGGTGCATTAATTAAAGTCTTTATCCACTTTGGCAATGGAAATAGAAAGGGCGTTTTCTTTCTGTAACTTTCATATTCTTCGCCGTTTTCTTCTTCCATTTTAATTTCTTCAATCAGGCAGATACCTATAATAACCATTACAGCTAAAAGCCACGGCAGGCTAGAAGAAATGCTCCATGTCTTTTTCATATTATTTATATTAGCAGAAAACAGCATCAAGCCATAGCTCCATATAATCCATCCAATATATTGAGGATGCCGGGAAAATTTATATATAGATTTTGCTGCAATTCTTTTTTCTCCGAATCTAGTTTGCAGCCATACAAGGATACCCCAAACAAATAAAAATGCACCAGCAGACATAAGCAAATATGAAAGGAATAAATGAGCATTCCAGTTAAACAAACCGGCAGCCCACATTAGTATCCAGTATGGAAGATAAATGATATCTCCCAGTTGAAGAACATTAAATGAAATATCCATAAATGGAAGCCAGCTTACACGAAGTATTCCAAGTCCTGCAAGAAAAAACATGCTGAGAGCAAATTGTCCGAACACCGGTAAGAACAAACCGAAAGCACCAGCCCATGCCCATCCGCTTTTTTTAGTTGTAAATCCTATAACAATAAAACACGCTATCAAAAATAGACTGGCATAACCAATCCATCTTAAATAAAGATTATTTATAAATAGATCAGATTTGTATTTATCAAATTCACTCATTCCATGATCAAAGCCAGGAAAACCAATCTTATTTTGTAGAAAAGAGTCTAGTACTATAGGAAGTTCAATAAAAACAAACATAAGGGCAAAAGAAAATATTAATGCTAATATTAAAAGTTTATATTTATTAAACATCGTTACCTCCAATTAGGGGTGATATATATTTATAATTAACCTGAATGAATTATTACCACCTTTTAATAACCTAATTATGTCCTATTTACACCAACTAAAAACGTTACTACTAATAATAAAATACCGGATAAAATAGTAATAACTACAATTTTCTTTTCCCTTTGAGATAGGTCTACCCATGATTTTTTATTTAGAGTGATTGAAATTGTTACAGTAACAATCGTAACAATTGCAATAAAAATGGGAAGTAATTGTTTCATAGTTTCCTCCTTTTATTAATTAAATTGATCGGAAAACTATTACTATATCCATTTATAACTGCTGACTAAATTTATTATTAAATCAAACAACCTTTTCCACAATCAGAATGAAATTTACCTGGTGAACCCAGAAAGCTTTAAAAGCAACATTAGGAATTATTGCCACAACTTCTCCGGTCAAATTGTTTAAGAACAGTTCTAATTTATTCTGGTCTCTTTTAAATTAAGGTCAAACCTGTGTACTTTATATTTCATCTTATCACTTCCTTATTTATTAAATTCTTTTT
>CAVUCX010000007.1:0-35115 GCA_963739955.1 uncultured Bacteroidota bacterium
ACAGGATAGGGCTGGTTGTTTTTGCAAGAGAGGCATTTACTCAATGCCCGCTGACAATTGATCATTCGGTTCTAAAAAATCTTCTGAAGAAAGTGGAACCGGGTATGGTGCCGGACGGAACCGCAATAGGTAACGGTTTGGCTGACGCGGTTAACAGACTTAAAAACAGCGAAGCTAAAAGCAAAGTGATTATACTTTTAACCGACGGCGTTAATAACTCGGGCGAGATCGATCCTCTTACCGCGGCCGAGATTGCAAAGACATTCGGAATCAGAGTGTATACTATCGGCGTCGGCACCGAAGGCGAAGCGCCTTATCCTGTTCAGACGCCCTTCGGTACGCGGTACCAGATGATGCCGGTGCAGATTGACGAAGGTCTTCTTCAAAATATTGCCAGGATAACCGGAGGGCAATATTTCCGTGCTACCGACAACCGTACATTAAGAAATATTTACAACAAGATCGATCAGCTTGAGAAAACTAAGATAAACGTTACGTCTTACCGCAATGCCGCGGAGTTATTTTACGGCTGGTTAGGCGCGGCTATGGCGTTACTATTGATCGAATTGTTATTATCAAAGACGGTACTAAGAAAAATTCCGTGATCAATTTATTTTAACTTTTTAATGAAATAAAAAATATGTTCCGATTCGCTCATCCTGAATATTTGCAAGCTTTATACCTGATACCGGCGCTGGTATTAATCTACTGGTATGTAAGCATGAATAAGAAAAAGCTTCTTGTGAAATTCGCGGATAAAAAACTGCACCCTTATCTTTTCCCGGCTTACAGCAGACTGAAAGGGTTATTGCGCTTTATAATCGTGCTGGTTGCTTTTTTCCTTTTAATTGTTGCAGCAGCCGACCCCCAGATAGGAACGAAGATTGAGAATGTTAAACAAAGCGGTATTGATGTTTATATCTGCCTGGACGTATCGTTGAGTATGCAGGCCGAAGATATAAAACCCAGCAGGTTGGCGAAAGCTAAATACGAAATATCCAATTTGATCGGCAGACTGCACGGCGATAGAATCGGTTTGATTATATTCGCCGGCGAACCTTATATTCAATTTCCGCTTACCTCGGATTATTCCGCCGCAAATTTGTTCCTATCCGCAGTCGACGTAAATTCAATTCCGGATCAGGGAACCGCCATTGCCGCGGCAATAAACCTGGCTGTAAAATCATTTGATTATAAAGCGAAGACGGAAAAAGTTGTTGTCTTAATTACCGACGGTGAAGACCATCAGGGTGATTTACAGGGAGCCATAGATAACGCAAAATCCAAAGGAATAAAAGTATATACAGTCGGCCTGGGATCTCCTGACGGAGTTCCGATTCCTTTATTTAACCAGCAGGGCCAGCAGATAGGATTTAAAAAAGATCAGAGCGGAAATGTTGTACTTACAAAACTCGATGAAGCAACTTTAAAAGATATAGCATCGCAAACCGGCGGAAAATATTTCAGAGCTTCCAATTACCAGGACGAACTTGATCTAATATACAAAGACCTTTCAGCTTTAAGGAAAACAGAATTCGGGGAAAAAAAGGTGACTAACTACGAAGACAGATTCTATTATTTTTTAATACCCGCTATTATTCTGCTGCTGCTTGAGTTCTTTATCACGGAACGAAAATCGCCGTGGTTTAGTAAACTAAACAAAAAATTAGGAATTGAAGGTTAAAATATCATAAACATTAATATGAAAAATTATTGGAAAATATTAATCCTTTTAACGGTGTTTTTCGGATCCGGCATTGTAAATGCTCAAAGCACAAGATCATCCGTAAATAAAGGCGTCGATCTTTATAAAGAAAAAAAATTCGTAGATTCGGAAGTTGAATTTAAAAAGGGATTGGAGAAATCGCCTAAAAATTTTCAGGCCAATTTTAACCTTGGTGATTCTTATTATAAGCAGGGAAAATACGATGAGGCATTGAAAGCTTACTCTTCTGCGTTATCGAAGACTAATAACAAGGATCTTAAATCACTTGTTTACCATAACATCGGCAATTCGCTGTTAAAATCGAATAAGTTAAAAGAAAGCATCGGAGCTTACATTAATCTTTTAAAATTGAACCCGAATGATCAGGCAACAAAGTATAACTTATCGTATGCTTTGGATATGATGAAGAAACAGAATAAAAATCAGAAAAATAAAAACGACAAGAATAATAAAGATAAGAATAAGCAGAACAAGAAAGATCAGAATAAAAACAAAAACGACCAGAATAAAAAAGATCAGAATAAACAAAATCAAAACAAGCAGAATCAGAATCAGCAGAATAAAGATCAGCAGAACAAACAGAAACAAAATCAGAACCAGCAGAATCAGCAGGAGCCGAATAAAATTTCAAAGCAGCAGGCGCAGGCCATTCTGAATGCGCTGAATAATAATGAAAAGGATCTGCAGAAAAAATTGAGAAAAATTAAAGGCGCTCCGAATAAAACAGGCAAGGATTGGTGAAAATTTTGTTAGATTTTAAATTCAAATACAAACGGTTTTGAAAAAGAGTATGTCGCGAAAATATTTATTAGCTATTTTAATATTAATTGTATCGGTATTCGGTAAGGTTGAGGCGCAGTCGTTCAGCGCAAGCATAGACAACACAACGGTCGGACAATATGAACAGTTCCAGATATCATTCACTTTTCAAGGTAAAGATATCAACGGCACAAGTAATTTCAAGGCTCCTTCGTTCGGAAGTTTTATGGTATTATCGGGTCCGAATCAATCCACCAGCATGCAGATTATCAACGGGGCGGCTTCAGGATCAGTTTCTTATACATACTATCTTCAGCCGAAAGGCGTGGGCAAATATACTATCGGCAGCGCGTCGATAGATTATGACGGAAAAACATATAGCTCTCAGCCTCTGCCCATTACCGTTGTACAAGGAACTCCGCCCAAACAAAATAAGCCTTCCGCACAGAACTCTCAATCGGTATCTGCAAATGAAATAGGCGATAATCTGTTTATAAGAGCCACTGCAGATAGAAAAACAGTTTATATGGGACAGCAGGTAACTGTTTCTTATAAGCTCTATACCAGATTGGCTATAGCGTCTCAAATGTCTGTTAACAAACTGCCTTCTTATGAAGGTTTATGGGCAGAAGAGATAAATGTTCCCAATAATATTACATTTACTACCGAAATGGTAGATGGCAAACAGTACCGGGTAGGACTGCTCAAAAAGGTTGCGCTGTTCCCATCTCAGTACGGCGAGCTTTCAGTAACTCCGATGGTTCTCGATATTCCCGTTCAGCTTCAGCAGAGGAAGAAAAGTTCCGGAAACATATTCGATGACTTTTTTAACGATCCGTTCTTTAATAATTATAAAACGGTTAATTATACTGCCAAATCGAACACGATTAAACTAAACGTTTTGCCCCTGCCTTCGAAAGATGTTCCCAAATCGTTTAACGGAGCCGTAGGAGACTTTTCGATGAGTTCCAAATTAAGTACGACTCAAACGAAAACCAATGAGCCTCTTTCACTAAAAATCGATTTAAGCGGTAAAGGAAATATCCAGCTTTTGAGTATGCCTGAGGTTAATTTCCCGCAGGGATTCGATAAATTTGAACCGAAAACGACGGAACAAATTAATAGGGACGGCACGATAGACGGCAAGAAAACTTTTGAATATCTTATCGTTCCCAGAACTCCGGGTAAAAAAACTATTCCGCCTATTGAATTCTCTTATTTTAATCCGGCTAAAAAATCGTACGTTACTTTACAAACTCCAACTTATAATATCGAAGTTGCCCAGGGTAAAAATATTCAGGGCGGTAATGCCGCCGGACTTACCAAGGAAGAGATTAAAGTTCTCGGACAGGATATTAATTACATTAAGACCGACGACAACGATTTATTCAAAGGCAGCTCTCTCGCGATAGACAGCGTTGGATTCTGGACGGCTACAGGGCTGCCTTTCATGCTGCTGGCGGGACTTATAGTATGGAAAAAACGCACCGACAAACTAAACAGCAATCTTCAGCTTCTAAGGTACCAGCGTGCTGAAAAAGTAGCTAAGACCCGCTTCAAAACAGCCAAGACCCTTATGGAAGCAAGCGATCAGAACGCTTTTTATACCGAAATTTCCGCCGCACTGTTCGGATATCTGGAAGATAAACTCCACATTTCAAAATCTGAAATCTCCTTGGAAAGAGCGGTGGAAGAACTTAACGCAAGAAATATTGATCCTTCATTAAACAATACTTTAAAGGACTGTATTGAGAAATGCGAATACGCAAGGTTTGCTCCGAGTAAGGATGGAAGGGCTGAGATGAACGAAATGTATAATGAGTTAACCAATGTAATAATTGAAATAGAAAAATCGATAACTTCAAAGAAAGTTGTGTGAGATGAAACTGGTTAGTGCGAACAGGTTTTTTATCCTGATTAATATCCGGAATGGTATTTCTGATCGGCTCATCCGTTTATGCAAATCAAGCCGGAGAATTAATGAAACGCGCAAATGAATTGTACCAGCAGAAGCGTTACGATAAAGCGGTTGAGACTTATCAGGATATTATAAACATGGGTTATGAAGGTACGTCACTTTATTATAACCTGGGCAACTCATTTTACCGGGAAGGCAAGCTGGGCTACGCAATTCTTTATTACGAAAAGGCTTTAAGACTTTCTCCGGGCGACGCCGATGTTCAGCATAATCTTCTGATTGCAAACACAAAAACCGCGGATAAGATTGAAACAATTCCGCCTTTCTTTTTATTTCAATGGTGGGAGAGCCTTCTTGCCCTATTCTCGGTGAACGGATGGACTTACATTGCGTATATATTTTATATTCTGTTGTTGGCTTCAATTGGAATTTATTTCTTTGCTAAGCGGAATAAATATCAGCGTTATGCTTTTTTCGGGGGGCTTTTCTCTCTACTGCTGATGATAATTACGCTGACATTTTTCATAATAAATCTGAACAGGCAATTGAATGTTAAAAAAGCAATTGTCATAAATCCTGCCGTTACTGTTAAACTGGCGCCCGATCCTACAAGCAACGATGCTTTTATTGTTCACGAAGGATTGAAAGTAAGAGAAGAGGATCAGGTTGATAACTGGATCAAGATAAAACTTGCGGACGGAAAAGAAGGCTGGCTTCAGAAAAATACAATCGCGACTATTTAATCTCATCTAAATTTAATTGCTGGATTTGTCCAGATGTTATGCCGGGCGAACTTGCCCGCGTGCAGTAAGGCGGTGAAAAGAATGAAATCGAAATTTATCCCGCTTAATTATACTAAACATATTAAACACACCGATCTTCATTGATTATAACGTATATTTACGTGATGATAGTTAGATTACTCAAGTTAACCGCTTAAATGATTTTTGTGAGAAAATCTGCTCCTTTTATCCTTTACCCGCGACTTAAGTCGCGGGTAAAGGATAAATAAATTCTTATTTCAAACTATTTTTTAAGTTTATAAAAGGAAGCGATCAACTTGAGTTAGATTAAAAATAAATATTAGAAGGATATTAGAAAATTAGCCCACTACTATTTTCTTAATCGGACAAAGCAATTAATTGATTCACTTAATTTTATAGGTTATTTTTACTTTATGGATCCTAAAAAATATAATAATATTAAACTGGCGATAAGTATTTCAAAAGGAATTGCTACTTTTATACTATTGCTGTTATTTGTAGCGGCAGGTTTTAGCAACTCTCTGGAAGTTTATATCGGCAATTATATAAGCGGAAGTTATCTGGTCTTAATTTTATTTGTGCTTGCGATAGGCTTTGCCGGGTCGGTCATATTTTTCCCGGTTAGTTATTACAGTGAATTTTACCTGGAACATAAAAATAACTTATCCAATCAGTCCTTCTTTAAATGGATCTGGGAAGATTTAAAAGGAGTGCTTGTTTCGCTTGTGATAGGTATCCCGATACTTCTGGTTTTCTATTTTTCGCTGAACCGGTTCGGTAATATGTGGTGGCTTCCTTTTGCGGTAATTTTGTTTATCGTTTCGGTCATCCTGGCTCGACTAGTGCCGGTAATAATTCTTCCGTTATTTTATAAGATTGTACCTTTAGAAGATGAAGATCTAAAATCCAGGATTAAGAACCTGGCTGTAAATGCAGGCATTAAAGTGGAAAATGTTTACAAGTTTAATATGAGCAAGAATACCAAAAAGGCGAATGCGGCGTTTACAGGACTCGGAAAATCCAAAAGAATTTTATTAGGTGATACTTTACTTGAAAATTATACCGCTGATGAAATAGAGACCGTAATTGCACATGAACTCGGACATTATAAAAAGAAACATATTATCAAAAATCTTATTATCGGAACTGTTTCGAGTTTTCTGATGCTTTTTCTTATGGCTTTTCTTTACCGCGTCTCGCTCGGATGGTTTAATTTCAAATCGATAACTCAAATTGCTGCTCTTCCTCTGCTTTCTATGTGGGCAATGCTGGTGGGATTAGTTCTTACGCCTATTACTAATATTATTTCCAGAAAATTTGAATATGAAGCCGATGAATATGCGGTGCTTGAGACCGGCAAGGCAGAAGCATTTACAAATACTCTTAAAAAGCTGACCGATCAGAATATGGGGGACAAAGAACCCCATCCCTTCGTCGAATGGTTCTTTTACAGTCATCCTTCAGTTAAGAACAGGGTAAATGCTATAAAAAAATTGCCGGTACCAAATCAAATAATAATAATGGGATCGAAGAAAAATTGAAATTTGAAGGGAATTAATTGAGCTCCGATTTAAAGGTCTTTTTCCTGTTTATTTATACTGCCGTGTTATCTTTTATTGCTTTAATAGCGGGATTGGCGGATAAATCGCAAAACCTTTATTTTAAATTATCGCGAGTATTCAGCGGAGGGATTTTAAAGATTGCGGGAATAAAGCTGAAAATATCCGGGGAGGAAAATATCGATAAAAAAGCATCTTATATTTTTGCCGCGAACCATTCCAGTTTATTTGATATTCCCGCAATGCAATTTGCGGTTCCTCAACAAACAAGCATAGTTTACAAAAAGGAACTGGCAAAAATACCGTTATTCGGATGGCAGATGCTTGCCGGCCCCTACATACTTATAGACAGAAAACGTGCGGACAGTGCAAGAAAAAGTATTGAAGAGGCAAAGAGAATTATGTCCGAACAGGGCCGTTCCGTTTTATTATTTCCGGAAGGTACCCGAAGTAAAACCGGAGAAGTTCAGCCTTTTAAAAGAGGCGCTTTTTATTTAGCTTCCAGAGTCGGTTTCCCCATAGTACCGGTTTCAATAAGCGGTACTGACAAGATATTGCCGAAAGGTAAATTTAAATTAAGAAGCGGAACTATTCATATTCATTATGGTATCCCTTTCGAAGCAAGAAATATTTCCGCAAAGAAAGATGAAATGGAATTAATGGAAAAAGTAAGGAACGAAATAATTAAAAATATGGAGAAAGGTAATTGATATGTCCGTTACCAGAAAAGATGTTGAGCATATTGCCGAATTAGCAAGATTAAAATTCAAGGAAGATGAGCTGGAAAACTTTACTGAGCAGTTAAATGAGATCTTAAGTTACGTTGAAAAATTAAACGAGCTCGATACCGAAAACGTACTTCCGCTCTCTCATCCTGTTGAAGGCGAGAATGTTTTCAGAGAAGATGAAGTTAAAGTTTCGGTAGACAGAAAGGATGCTTTGAAAAATGCGCCGGACAGCGATGACGAATTTTTCAGAGTTCCGAAAGTAATCGGCGGCGATTCTTAAGGTTTTTTAATAATAAATTCAGCTGTTGTTCTTGTCCTGGTGAGAGGACCTGCCTGCCGGACAGGGCAGTGTCGAACCATGAGCGTAATTGAACATAATCTGAAATGAAATAACTCAACAAACAAAGAACTACTAAAGTTTTTTAATTTTTAATTTTTACTTCTTAATTGTCCCATGATAATCGGTATAATCCCCGCGCGTTTTGCATCTACCCGGCTGATGGGAAAACCGCTTGCGGTAATCGGCAATAAGCCGATGATACAGCATACATATGAAAGCACTTTGAAATCAAAACTTTTAAACGAGGTTATTATAGCCGTAGACGACGAAAAAGTTGCTCAGGTTGCGAGGGCGTTCGGAGCTAAAGTTGTCGTAACTCCAAAAGATATTGCGACCGGTTCGGACAGAATAGCTTATGTCGCGAAAGACCTTCCGGCTGCAAAGATAATTGTTAATATTCAGGGCGACGAACCTTTTATACAGGGTGAAATGATAGATCAGGCAATCGAACCGCTGCTTTTTGATCTGAACGTGAACGTTTCGACTCTGGCTAAAAGAATAGATAATGTTAATGATCTTAGATCTCCTTCCGTAGTAAAAGTAGTATTTGACTATCAGAATTTTGCGTTATACTTCTCACGGTCACCGATTCCGTATGTAAGAGAAGCTAAGAACAATTTCGACAGAATTCAAAAGGCAGAAATATATAAACACATCGGACTTTATGTTTACAGGAAAGATTCATTGCTGAAATTCACCGGGCTCGAACCTACCGATCTTGAACAAATTGAGAAACTCGAGCAACTTAGAATGCTTGAAAACGGATTCAAAATAAAAATAGTAACCACTGATTTCGAAACTCTTGCTGTTGATACTCCTGAAGACCTCCAGAGAGCAAGGCTGTATTACGAAAATTACGTTAAAAACGACAATAGCATCTGATATGAAAAAACCTAAAAAAATTCTTCTCGCCAATCTGCCTACTCCGCTGCAGACCTTATCATATAAGGATAAAAAATTTCTGATCAAAAGAGATGATATGACCGGAGTTGAGTTAACCGGTAATAAAGTTAGAAAACTTGAATATCTTATTTATGCGGCTAAAAAAGAAAAAGCGGATATTGTTTTTACGACAGGCGGAGAACAGTCAAATCATGCGAGAGCTACGGTTATTGCGGCGGCCCGGGCCGGTCTGAAAACTAGGATTTATCTTTGGGGGAAAGAAGCCGCAAATCCCGAAGGTAATCTTTTCCTGGATAAAGTTTTCGGTGCCGAAATTCTTTACCTGAATAAAAAAGAATTTGAAAATGTGAATAATATAATGTTTGACGACAGAAAGAAACTTCTGGGGAAAGGTAAGAATTCTTTTGTAATTCCGGAAGGAGGCTCAACAACACTCGGAGTTTGGGGTTATGTAGATTTTATAGAAGAGCTTAATAACCAAGTAGATCTGAAAAAAATAAGCGGAATATTTTGCGCCGCCGGTTCAGGAGGAACTGCCGCCGGTCTGCTTGCCGGCCTGGCGTTTTACGGATTGAATTTGAAGATATACGCAGTAAATGTTCTCTACGGGAAGGAAGAAATAAAAAAGAAAATATTAAACCTTGCCAACGGCTGTCTCTGGGATTATAAATTACCGGGAGGAATAAACGAATCAAATCTGATTATATTGGACGGCTATTCAGATGAAGGTTATAAAAAAATCTCGCCGGATAAGTTAAATCTTATAATTCGTTTTGCAGGGAATACCGGGATCTTGTTTGATCCGGCTTATACGGGAAAAGCTTTTTATGCGTATGCCGAAAATATTTTAAATAAAAATCTTGGAATGAAGACTATATTTCTGCATACCGGAGGTATATACGGAGTATTCGGGAAAAGGAAAGAATATTTAAGATCTCTTTAACCGCAAAGACGCTGAGGCGCAAAGTCATTAAAAAGGAAGCAATTTATAATTGATATCGTTATAATTAGAGATATTGGTGGTTTGCGGCTTTGTAATTAAAAAGCAGTCAAAGAAGTATTTTTGCTAGAATAAATTATTAACATTATTTTTAAGGTATGAATTGTATTTTTTGTGATATAATTAATAAGCAAGCGCATGCCGAAATCTTATATGAAGATGAGGATGTTATTTCCTTTCTTGATATTCGCCCTGTCAACTTCGGGCATACTTTGGTAATACCTAAAGTTCATTATGAAAATTTTTTGGCTGTGAACGGCGCAACACTGAAGAAATTAATTTCGATTACACAACTGATGTCCGATGCAATTGTAAAAAGCCTTCAGCCCGACGGATTTAACGTAATTACAAACAACGGCGCCGCGGCGGGTCAGTCGATATATCACTTTCACTTTCATATTATACCGCGGTACTTCAAGGACGATTTTAATTTTAAGCTGAATCTGAAAAATTATATCGACAGTTCAATGCGTGAATACGCGGAAAAAATTCGAACGGCATTAAATTCATAAAAGGTTATTTAAAATGGAAAACAAAATCAGGGTACTTATAGCTAAAGCCGGTCTGGACGGTCACGACCGCGGTGCAAAAGTAATTGCCGCCTCACTAAGAGATGCCGGAATGGAAGTAATTTATACCGGTCTCAGACAAACCCCGGAGATGATCGTTGAAGCCGCAATACAGGAAGATGTTGATGTTATCGGTATAAGCATTCTTTCAGGTGCTCATATGACTATACTGCCCAAGATACTCAACCTGATGAAAGAAAAAGGGCTCGACGATGTTCTGCTTACCGGAGGCGGAATAATTCCCGAAGAGGATATCGCCGAATTAAAGAAATTAGGAGTCGGTGAATTATTTACTCCCGGCGCGCCAACTACCGCAATTGCCGATTATATTAAGGAGTGGAGAAAAGCAAATCCCAGAAAATAAATTTTGACGGCATTTCCATAAGGGGAAGAGGAACCTGAATGAAAATAATTTTTGGATGTTTACTTTTCGGTAATAATTCATGAGCAAAGTTTCAACCCGGAATCGGTTTTGAAATATAGCAAATCAGAATAACCTCTCGTACGGCACTCAAATTTTAACCTTGGACGAACTAACGTTATCGGCTAATCTTTATCTGTCCTTATAAATTTAGTTCCTAAAAGATTACACAAATCATTTTCTTTTCTTATTATGATACAAATATTCGGCTGTATAAATTTATTTTATATGCAATAATACCTTAAATGTGAAGACATGAATTTCACGAATTGAACTAATTGAATTTAGATATTTTCTTAAATTTCATGTAATTCGTGCAATTAGTGGCTGTTTGTTTTACCGCGATTTTTCTGTTATCTAAATCATTTAAGTATTCCTTGCCATAACCTTAAAAATTATAACATAATTAACCGGCCGGCATATAATTTGTTTTAACAAGATGAAAAAATTAAGTGATCAATGAAAAAATTAATACCGGCGATAATATTATTTTTTGTTTTCGTTTCAATATCGGCCGCTCAAACTGCGGTATACATTGGAAATTCAACTTATATATTAAAGAGCGATTCGATAGTTGTACCAATTACCGTAAAAGATTTTTCAAACGTTGGCGCTATTAGTCTTGCTGTTAAGTATGATACCGGAAATGTGCATTATTCGGGGATAAGGAAAACTTTTACACAGGGCGTATTTTTATCTAGCGGTTCGGATAACGGCGAAATAAAAATAAGCTGGTTCGATTTAAATCCTTTGAAAATTTCAACCGATACGCTTTTAAGTTTGGTATTCGTTAGACCTAGCGGAAATTCTGCTTTACAATTTGATACAGCAATTTGCGAAGTTGCAGATACATCCGCATCAGTTATAAAGACTTTGTATAATAACGGAACCGTCGCACCGGAAGGTTTGCCTGTTACTTTAGCGGGAAAAGTCTGGTACGATGAAAACAAAAACGGTTTAATTGACTCCGGAGAGAAAGGTGTGCAATGGGTTACCGTAAATTTATTTAGAGGTAACGGAACATGGCTTTCGTGGCAGCTAACCGATTCTCTCGGAAACTACAATTTTAAGAATTATAAGCCCAGCGATACTTCCGATGTTCAAAACCTTCCGGCCGGAAATTATTATGTAAGTTTTTACCTTGTCGATGAAAATAAAAAATATACTTTCGGAAGCGAAAACATCGGTAATGATCCGGCTGTAAATTCCCACGCTAAATTTAATTCAGATACTACCGCGGAAACCGCAGCAATAGAATTGACATCAGGAGAAAATTATTTATTCGCGAACGCCGGCTTAATATTAAAATCAACAACCGCAGTAAATGGATCCCAAAACAGTCCTGACGGTAATTCAATTCCGACTGAATTCAGTCTCAAACAAAATTATCCGAATCCTTTCAATCCGACTACAACAATTATATTCGGCGTTCCTAAAACTGAAAATATAAACCTGACGGTCTACAATATACTCGGACAAAGAATAGCCGTACTAGTAGATGGAGAAATATCTGCCGGTATGCACACTGCAATTTTTAATGCTTCTAACTGCAACAGCGGAGTTTATATTTATCGATTAAGCGGCCAGGGTGTCAGCTTAACCGGGAAAATGATATTGACCAAATAAGGATTTTACGATTGACTATTTTCGATTGACTATTTTCGATTGACGATTGACTATTTTCGATTGGCGATTTTTGATTTAAAGATTATTGATTCCCAATTAGATGTTTTAATTTTCGAACCATGATGAAAAATAGAAATACTTTCAACACCCCACCCACAACCAACGACCCACGTCCCACACCCAACAACCCACGCCCAACAACCCACGCCCCACAACAGTAATCGTTCACGGAAAATCGAAATTCATACCGCAGAGAATTCGTGCATCTTTTTTATTTTAAAAGTATCAGCTTTCTTGATGATATGAAATTTCCGGCTTCCATTCTGTATATGTAAGTACCGCTTGCAAGGTTTTTATATACGCCGGCGTCAAATTTAATAGAATATTTTCCTGCCCCTTGAACCGTATTCACTAAAGTCGCCACTTCTTTACCGATGATATTATAAAGTTTGATAATGATTTTACTTTCATACGGCAGTTTATAATCGATTGATGTGGAAGGATTGAAAGGATTAGGATAATTCATGGATAAAGCAAAACCCTGTGGAATTATATTTATAGCAGCAGATCTGGAATAAAGATAGTTACCTTGATTATCAACATGCCTTAATCTGTATCTATAAATGATGCCGCCGGAAGGATCAAAATCAGTAAAAGAATAATTTCTCTTTGAATTACTATTTCCGCTGCCTTTTACAAAACCTATTTCTTTCCAATTATTTAGATCAACTGAATTATCGATATTTGCTGTATCATTCGATACCGCACGTTCAATTCCAAATCCGTAATTGTTTATTTCAACCGAAGTCTCCCAATCAAGTCTGACATCTCTTCCACTTAAGGCGACATTGAAATAATCCAGCTCGACCGGCAAAGGAACGGTACTGTCGGGACTAATAAGTCCGGCAGTTTTTCTAGACGGATTAGTTTTAGCTATTGGATCCGTAGATAATTTTTCTGATGATTCTCTTGTAATTCCAGGTATTAAATTACCAGTAGTTTTTATTTGACAGTAAACCGGATAATTCGATAATAAGATAAAATATAAAGCAATAAGTATATAATAAATACGCATATTGCAACCTCATAGGCTGTTTTAATAATAGTATCTTTCGGATTATTTCTTTAGTAAGCTGGATAATTTAATAGTCGAATAATTATAATTTAATTTTAATGAGATTGCTTTTAATCACAAAGGCGTTCATTGGTAAACTCGACTGGGAATATTTTAGTAATTAAATCATCAAAATATATTGATGATTTTGCTAAAAATTTTTTATTTTAAGCTGCGTAAACGGGGAATGAAATAACTCTTCTTACATCAATTACCAGAAATAATCATAAAATGTTTAAGAAGTATAAATGAGAGGTTCAAATAACTAAAAGACTAGCGGTTTATTTTTAGTCTGAATATTTAACACAAAATAAAAAGGGGAAAAACATGAGAAGTATAATCTTTGATATTGAAACGTGCGCGTATTCTTTCGAAACGCTTTCCGAAAGTCAGCGTGAATATCTTCTGCGTTATGCGGAAAAAGAGAGACTGCCGCAAGTGCGTGAAGAAAAGATAAATGAAGCAATACGGTATTTAAGCTTATATCCTTTCACCGCAAAGGTAATTGCCTTGGGAATATTTGACGTGGAAAAAGAAAAATCATTTGTTTATTATGAAAACTGCAATCACGAGGAATGGGAATCACACGAATCGGGAGTTCATTATAAAGGTCTGACTGAATCTGAAATCCTGAATTCGTTCTGGCGAATTGTTGATGCCTCCGATAGAGTAATTACTTTTAACGGAAGAGGGTTTGATATTCCTTTTATTATGCTGAGATCGGCGCTGCACAAAATAAAGCCAGCAAAAAATCTTATGACAAACCGGTATGATACTACTTCACATGTTGATCTATTGGATCAATTTACTTTTTACGGTATGATAAGAAAATTCAATCTGGATTTTTACTGCCGGTCTTTCGGCATTGAATCACCTAAATCAAGAGGCATCTCCGGAATTGACGTAAAAAATTTTTATGAGGCCGGAAGAATAAAAGATATCGCTGTATACTGCGGGCTTGATGTTAGGGCAACTTTTCAGCTTTACAAAATATGGGAGAATTTTTTAAATGTTTAGTATTCCAAACGAGACCGTCTCATAATTCGGAATCATGTAATACTGTTCGAAGTCAAAGCATGTTATACTGAGCGGAGTCGAAGTATGAATTGCATTGAATACATGGACCGAACCTGTATGTCCGGCACATTCAAAATACTTTTGAGGTAGCCTCATATTTTCTAGGGAGGATTCAATGCTATGCGCTCATAAAAGAACGGGCATGCGTAATAAAAGAAGTGCAGTACATATGATGTATTTATAATTCTTTGTTTTTATAACTTGATTCAAGATCGGCTAATTCTTTCTCGATCCTTTTGTATTTCTCCGTTCGTTCCAGTGTAACAGGGGGAGCAATTCTTTCTTTGCAATCCGGAATTCCGCATCGTTCGCAAATTTCGTTGACAATAATTTGTTTAACAGCAGAATCTCCTATGAAGTTTATTTTCCCAATCAAATTATCATCCAGCTGCATTCCGAGAGTTATACTTGAAATCATATTCTTATAAAGATTCCCGCGTTGCCCTACGGAGATACAAATATACTCATCCTGAGAATCATAAAATTTTGATCTGCATATTTTCCCGGTACGGGCTGAAAAATCATTTCTGTTTTTTATTATTGCTTCTAGCTCATATAAAGTTCTGAACGAGACCCATCTGCGGCAGAACGTTTCGCTCCCGGCCCCGGCCCCGGGGTTTCGTTTTGTATTAAGACGAAGTTCGTTCGAAAGACTATATTCTTGAGAACCTGTAAAATGGTTAAATCTTAAAAAGAAAAATTTATTAATCCCGAAATACTTGGGAAGCAGATTGGTAATTCTCTGAATGAACATTTCAGCTGTGCAGTTATATTTATCAATAATTTTTAGGAAACGGTTTCCATCCCACTTTTTTAATTTAAAAAACTTTTCAAGATCCGGAATAAGAAAATTTTTATTTATAAGAAGAGCGGTTGAAAAATAAGAGGCTTTAAAATTATTAAGCAGCTGATCGAAAGTTTTAAGCTGCAGACTTGAGTGAATATTGCTTCGATCTTTAATATCCATAAAATTGTAAGCAAGTTCCTTACCTGCAATAAAAGCTTTTTGAGCATCCGACAATTTATTATTCAGCAGAAGAACCTTTTTTTTATTTTTTACTAAAACAGCTCTAATGTCCGATAGCAGAGGGCGGCTTTCCGATAAACTTTCTTCGATTTTGTAATTGAACGATTCTTCAAGAAGATTTTTCAACTTGCCGAAGGTTAAATTAGGCGTCGAACTAAAATTGTATTTTTCAATAAAACTATCGGCGGATTTTTCAATGTCATCAAAATAATTATCGTTAAATTCCTTGAAGGTTCTTAACGCAGTCTTGCTGAAATTATTCTGACTCGATTCCGAACTCTGCGCCATTTCTATAAAAGTTGCAATCAACGCGCTTAGCTGCACAGACGAATTAGCCATCAGTATTATAAGTTTATTCAGATCAATACCATAATGATCGAGCGGAAGCTGCTCCAGAATGTTAGAATCAAGCAGTTCTCCTATCGGTGCGAGATTTCTAGCGAGTTTAAGCGAGACGAGCTTATCATAGTCTGTTCCCAGTGCTTCCGAAAGAGCCGCGATTTTATCGGTCTTCGGATATTTTTTCCCGGTTTCAATCTCGTTTAAATATGAAACTGACATTCCGCTTTTTAATGCAAGCTCGGAAAGAGACATTTTCCGGTCGGTTCTAAGCTGTTTAATTTTTAAACCGAAGATCAGTTTTATGTAATAATCTTTTCTCATAGCCGTTTATTCCATACTTAATCCGGTGTGCAATATATCAAAAATCAAATTAATATTTTTGCAGAAAATCACTATTAGCGAAATTTCGCTTGTTTTTATTAATCGCCTGAGATATATTGAAAACCGGATCGATGAATTACTATCAAAACATTATTAAAAGGTAAAATCGTGTTAGTTATAAAAAGGCTGATCGATATTCTACCTTACCAAATTGAAAAATATCCGCGCCTTGATTCGATCTGCGGTAAAGAAGAAGGCGTATGGCGGAAATACAGCTCGGTACAGGCTTCGGCTATAATTGATAAAGTAAGCTACGGTTTACTTAAAATGGGGTTTCAGCCCGGTGATACGTTTGCAATTGTTTCTCCGAACAGACCCGAATGGAATTTCGTCGATCTTGGTATTCTGCAGATGGGCGGGATAGATGTGCCGGTATATCCGACTATGAACGAAGATGAATACGCCTATATTTTTAACGATGCTCAGGTAAAGCTGGTTTTTGTATCGAACGAGGAGATATACAAGAAAGTAATGAAAATATTATCGCACGCAAATTCAGTAAAAGAAGTTTATATTTTTGACAAATTATCCGGTAAGAAACACTGGGAAGAAATATTGGCTGAACCGGATTCTGTCCTTGAGTCAAAACTAAAATTAATAGAAGGTAAAATAAAACCTGAAGATACCGCCACAATTATATATACCTCAGGCACCACCGGGATCCCGAAAGGCGTTATGCTAAGTCATCATAACATAATAAGCAATGTTCTTTCTCTTCATCAGATAATCCCTATTACAAATAAGCACAGATTAATCAGCTTTCTGCCAATAAGCCACATTTTCGAACGGTCGGCTATTTATTTTTATATTTTCGTAGGCGGCGCGGTCTATTACGCCGAAAACATGGATAAGATTGTGGAGAATTTTCAGGAAGTAAAACCACATTTCTTTACAACCGTTCCCCGTCTGCTTGAAAAAGTATTTGAACGAATTATGGAAAAGGGGAGAAATCTGACCGGACTTAAGAAAGCCATTTTCGGCTGGGCTGTTAACCTTGCTAATCATTACGATGGCAAAGGTAAAAATAATATCTTGTATACCATTAGACTGAAAGCAGCAAGGAAGCTGGTTTTTAAAAAATGGCAGGCTGCCTTAGGCGGCGAAGTTAAAGGTATCATCAGCGGCGCTGCAACACTTCAGCCGAGACTCGCAAGAATATTCAACGGGGCCGGCATCCCGGTGAAAGAAGGTTACGGTTTAACGGAAACTTCGCCGGTTCTAACCTGCAACCGGTTCGAAGAAGGTGACTACTTTCTGGGTACCGTCGGATTAGCGATTCCGGGAGTGCAAATTAAGATAAGCTCTGAAACCGGAGAGGTTCTGGCAAAGGGCGATAATGTTTTTAAAGGTTATTTCAATAAACCTGAATGGACTTCGCTGGCTTTCGATGAGGACGGGTGGTTTCATACCGGGGATATCGGTGAACTTGTAGAAGGGAGATTTTTAAAGATTACAGATAGATTAAAGGAAGTATTCAAAACATCCGGAGGTAAATTTGTTGCGCCTCTTCCCATCGAAAATAAAATGAAAGAATCATGGTTTATAAAAAATATAATGGTAATCGGGGAAAACAGAAAATTTACTGCCGCCTTAATTGTGCCCGACACTGTTTTTATTTTTAACTGGATGAAGAAAAAAGGTTACAGCCATTTATCCGTAGACGAGATGCTCAAAACAAATATAGTGAGAGACAGAATATGGAATGAAATTAAAAAATATAATAAACGTTTCTCTCACATTGAACAGATAAAAAAGATTGAACTTTCGCCAACTGACTGGACTGTAGAAACCGGCGAATTGACCCCGACGTTAAAGCTGAAGAGAAAGGTTATTAAGCAGAAATATGTTGATCTCATCGATAAAATATACGAAGAGGAAGCAAAAATATTGCAGTAATAAAAATATTAATCAATAATAAAAGTAATTGTTATGAAAAGAATTATTAAAAATGTGACGGTACTGGGATCGGGCGTAATGGGATCCCGAATCGCTGCTCATTTTGCAAATATAGGATGCAGCGTAAGTCTTCTTGATATTATTCCTAAAGAACCGAACGAGACGGAAAAAAAGAACGGACTTACTTTAAATGATAAAAAAGTACGAAACAGAATTGCCGACGAGAATCTTCAGAGCGTTCTTAAAGCAAAACCTTCACCGGTTTATCATTCTTCAATATCAACAAGAATAAATACAGGCAATTTTGAGGATGATTTGGAAGTATTGAAAGATACCGACTGGATCATTGAAGCAGTAGTTGAGAATCTGAAAATTAAACAAAGCGTATTTGATAAAGTAGAAAAATTCAGAAAACCGGGATCGCTAATTACTTCAAATACATCGGGCATACCAATTCATTTGATGATTGAAGGGCGCGGCGATGATTTTAAAAAACATTTCTGCGGCGCTCATTTTTTCAATCCGCCAAGGTATTTACAGCTTCTGGAAATTATACCAACTCCGGAAACAGATAAAGATGTTATCGAATTTTTAATGCGGTACGGCAGTCTTTATCTCGGGAAAACTCCCGTCCTTTGTAAAGATACTCCGGCATTCATCGCAAACAGGATAGGCGTTTTCAGTATGATGGCGGTTTTCAAATTAATGAAGGAATTCGAACTATCCATAAAAGATGTTGATACGCTTACCGGTCCGCTTACCGGGAAACCGAAATCCGCAACTTTCCGTACTTGCGATGTAGTGGGAATTGATACTCTCGTAAAGGTTGCCGGAAACATTTATAACGATTGCCCCGATGACGAAATGCGGAAGTTATTTTTAATTCCCGAATATGTAAATAAACTTGTTGAAAAAAATTGGCTGGGAGATAAAACAGGTCAGGGATTTTATAAGAAAATAAAAGTTCCCGACGGTTCAAAAGAAATTCTGGAATTGAATCCGGCAACTTTGGAATACAAGCCTAGTGACAAGACTAAATTTGCATCGGTTGCTGCAGCCAAACCGGTAGATGATTTAAGAGAGAGATTAAAACTTCTGCATGCCGCAAAAGATAAAGCTGGCGAATTCCTTCGTATGCTGTCGTTTCAGATTTTCAGTTATGCTTCTCATAGGATACCTGAAATAGCGGAAGAACTCTACAAAATCGATGACGGAATGAGAGCCGGATTCGGCTGGGAACTGGGGCCGTTTGAAACCTGGGATGCTCTCGGTGTCGGAAAAATGTCAGAACTTATGGAAGAAGCAAAGCTGCCTCCTGCCGTGTGGGTTAAGGATATGCTTTCCAAAGGTTTTAAAACTTTTTATATGGTTGAGAACGGCAGGAAGAAATTTTTCGATCTTAAAACAAGTTCGTATAAAGAAATTCCGGGCAGAGATAATTTTATAATATTAGACAATCTGCGGAATAACAAACCTGTCTGGCAAAACTCCGGCGCGACATTGCACGATCTGGGTGACGGCGTAGTCAATCTTGAGTTCCGGACCAAGATGAATACTATCGGAACTGAAATTCTTGAAGCGATTAACAAATCGGTTGAGATCGCGGAAAAGGATTTTACCGGCCTTGTTATCGGAAACAACGGACAAAATTTTTCTGCCGGAGCAAACCTCGCAATGATGTTTATGCTGGCAACGGAACAGGAATACGATGAGATTGATCTTGCGGTAAGAACGTTTCAGAACACTACAATGAGAATAAGATACTCTTCGATCCCTGTTGTCGCGGCGCCGCATGCGCTCGCGCTCGGAGGGGGATGCGAGATTTGTCTTCATGCGGATAAAGTGCAGGCTTCCGCGGAAACATATATCGGTCTGGTTGAAGTTGGTGTCGGCATTATCCCGGCGGGAGGCGGGTCCAAAGAAATGACCTTGCGGGCGTCCGATAGATTTACAGGTGGCGTTCCGGAATTTCCTGAGCTGCAGGAATACTTTATGAACATCGCTCAGGCAAAAGTTTCAACTTCGGCCGCGGAAGCTTTTGATCTCGGAATTTTTAAGACGGGAAGAGATGACATTACAGTAAATCCGAACAAGGTAATAATGGACGCCAAGCAGGCTGTGTTGTCGATAGCTGCCGGCGGATACTCACAGCCTTTGAGAAGGACTGATATTAAAGTGCTCGGCAGGGAAGCTCTTGCGACACTTTTGGTAGGCGCCTATTCCTTCCGGATGGCAAATTATATCTCTGACCATGATAAAAAAATTGCCGCCAAGTTAGCCTATGTAATGAGCGGCGGAGATTTAACTCAAGGAACTATTGTAAACGAACAGTATTTGCTCGATCTGGAGCGCGAAGCTTTCTTAAGCCTTATCGGCGAAAAGAAAACCCTGGAAAGGATTCAAAGTATACTTACAACGGGCAAAGTATTGCGTAATTAACGAAGAAAAAATATTTATAATTAAAATTTAAGTGATAACATGAGAGAAGCATATATAGTGGCAGGTTTCAGATCTGCCGTGGGAAAAGCAAAAAAAGGCGGATTCAGATTTTACCGTCCGGATGACCTAGCCGCCGATGTGATAAAACATTTACTAAAATCGGTACCACAGCTTGATCCGCGAAGGGTTGATGATCTGATTGTGGGAAACGCGGTTCCCGAAGCGGAGCAGGGACTTCAAATGGGCAGGATGATCGCTTTGCAATGTCTTCCCGTTGAAGTACCCGGCGAAACGGTAAACAGATACTGTGCATCCGGTGTAGATACAATTGCGTCGGCAGTAGCCAGGATAAAAACCGGGATGGCTGACTGCATAATTGCAGGCGGTACAGAATCAATGTCGATGGTGCCCATTACCGGATGGAAACTTTCGCCTAATTACAAGATAGCTTTAGATCATCCTGAATACTATTTAAGCATGGGGTTGACCGCAGAAGAAATAGCGCGCGATTATAAAATATCCAGGGAAGACCAGGATGAGTTTTCATATCATTCTCATATGAAAGCCGTGAACGCGATTAAGAACGGTTATTTCAAAAATGAAATTGTACCGGTTGAGGTTGAGGAAACCTATCTTGATAACGGTAAGAAAAAAACAAGGAAGTATGTAGTTGATACGGATGAAGGGCCGAGGCCCGATACTTCTCTTGAAGCGCTCGCAAAATTAAAACCGGTATTTGCCGCTAACGGTACTGTTACAGCTGGCAACTCATCTCAGACTTCCGACGGTGCGGCGTTTGTAATTGTAATGTCGGAAGAAATGGTAAAAGAATTAAATCTGAAACCGGTAGCCAGGCTTATCTCGTATTCTCTTGCGGGAGTGGATCCGAGAATTATGGGGATAGGTCCGGTTGAAGCCGTTCCCAAGGCTCTGAAAAAAGCCGGATTAAAACTAGACGGCATAGATCTTATCGAACTAAACGAAGCATTCGCTTCGCAATCGCTGGCGGTAGTAAGAGAGCTCGGAATTAATCAGGACAAACTTAACGTAAACGGCGGCGCTATAGCTCTCGGGCATCCTTTAGGATGCACCGGCGCGAAGCTGACTGTTCAGATATTAAATGAACTGAGAAGAAGAAAAAAGAAATACGGTATGGTAACGGCATGCGTCGGCGGCGGACAGGGTGTGGCGGCTGTTTATGAAATGATGAGTTGATGAATTGGCGGTTGGTTATTGGGCGGTTGGTTGTGGGAAATTGGTTGTAGGGAATTGGTTGTGGGAAAATTGGTTGTGGGAAATTGGTTGTCGGGAATTGGCTGTTGGGTTGTGGTTTGTTGCCGGTTGCGGGATGATGAACACTAGTCCAGTATAATTTACAACCTCATAGTAAATAAGATCGGATTAATTCATTGAAATAAGAATACCAAAGAATGAAACATGATAAGAAAATGAAAGAAGGGTAAACTAAGAATCAATACCAATTTCTCAATAAATATTTTTTGATGCCGGTATCGGGCATCCGGTAACCGGAACAAAATTCCTGTATCCGGGATCCGGCATCTATTTAATTCTAAGAAATTTTAAAAATATATTTTCAAAGGTGAAATCATGATAACGGAAACTAAAAAAGCTGCAGTATTGAAGGGCGGAGAATTTTTAATAAAAGAAACCGGCGCCGCTTCGGTTTTTATACCCGAAGATATCACCGAAGATCAGAAGTTAATGGCTGAATCGGCAAAAGAGTTTGTTGACAAAGAAATATGGCCGCGGCTGGACGCCATCGATCATCAGGAGGAAGGACTTACTGTAAGTCTCCTTGAAAAAGCTGGTGAACTCGGACTGCTGGGAACAGCAGTTCCGGAAAAATACGGCGGACTTGGAGAAGATTTCAATACCAACACTTTCATTTCAATGGAAATGGGTGCAAGCCATTCTTTCGGAGTTTCATTTGCAGCTCATACCGGTATCGGAACTCTGCCCATTTTATACTACGGTACTGAAGAACAAAAGCAAAAATATCTTCCCAAGTTTGCTTCGGGAGAATGGAAAGCGGCATATTGCCTTACCGAACCTACTTCCGGATCGGACGCGCTTTCAGCAAAGACGACCGCAAAATTATCAGGCGACGGAAAATACTACATTCTGAACGGGCAGAAGATGTGGATTACAAACAGCGGGTTTGCCGACGTCTTAATTACTTTTGCGCAAGTCGACGGCGATAAATTTACTGCTTTTATTATCGATACATCGTCGGAAGGATTTACCCGCGGCAAGGAAGAAGATAAGATGGGAATTAAAGGTTCGTCTACAAGAGCGTTATTCCTGGATAACGTAAAAGTACCGGTTGAAAATGTTTTGGGCGAGATTGGTAAAGGTCATTATATTGCTTTTAACATTTTAAATATAGGCCGTTATAAACTATGCGCGATGACTACGGGCGGCGCCAAAAAATTCATCTCTCTGGCAATAAATTACGCCAACGAAAGAAAACAATTCGGAAAAACAATCGGCAGCTTCGGGGCTATTAAATACAAGCTTGCCGAAATGGCCGTTCGGATTTATGTTGCCGAATCGGCCACGCTGAGAACCAGCGGACTGATAAACGACAAAGTAAAGGAGTTGCAGGAAGCAGGTTCATCATACAGTCAAGCCGTTACAGGCGCCGCTGAAGAATATGCGATTGAGTCGGCTATGCTGAAGGTATTCGGTTCGGAAATGTTGAACTATGTAGTTGATGAAACCGTTCAGGTATACGGAGGTTACGGCTATTCGGAAGAATATCCTGCCGCGAGAGCATATCGCGATTCCAGGATCAACAGGATTTTTGAAGGAACTAATGAGATCAACAGATTGCTCACCGTTGATATGCTGGTGAAGCGTTCTTTGAAAGGAAGAATCGATTTAATGGGGCCGGCTGCCGCCATCCAAAAAGATTTGTTATCCGTGCCGTCTTTCGGCGAAGCGCCCGAAGGCGTTCTGGCAGAAGAATTAATCTCAATACAAAATGCAAAAAAAGCTATACTGATGATTGCAGGATCGGCGGTACAAAAATTTATGATGAGACTTGCCGACGAACAGGAAATAATAATGAACGTAACCGATATGATGATTGAAGTTTATACGGCTGAATCCGCAATACTGAGGGCGATAAAAATATCTTCAATACAGGAGAAGATAAAGCTCTGCCTTTTGCTGAACTAACAAAGGTCTATGTCAGTGATTCGCTTGAAAGAATTAACCTTTACGGCAAGCACGCAATTTCCGCTTTTGCAGAAGGCGACGATCTCAAGGTGCTTCTGCTTGGGCTGAAACGTTATACGAAGTTTAATCCGGTGAATACTACGCGGCTTAGAAGGAATATTGCGGACAGACTGCTTGAAGCCGGTAAGTATTGTTTCTAGTTTCCGATCAATCAGGAAATGGCACGCGGATAACACGGATTATGCGGATTAACGCGGATAAGAATATTTTTCTAGTAGCGAATTAAATAATTTTTATAATTAAACTATTAAAATCGGATGTAATGAACGAGAAAAAATATAATCAGTCGATGCTTAAAGAAGATTCTCTCAAAGGAAAAGTAATTTTAATTACCGGAGGCGGTACCGGGCTCGGGAAATCTATGGGACAATATTTTGCCGAACTTGGGGCAGATTTAATAATTGCAAGCAGAAAGCTTGAAGTGCTTGAAAAAACAGCTTCGGAGATCGAAAAATCTTCAGGAAGTACCGTACTGCCTGTCCAATGTGATGTGACAAATTATTTGCAAATAGAAGATTTGCTAAAAGCCGCTTTGGATAAATTCGGCAGAGTCGATGTACTTGTTAATAATGCCGCCGGAAACTTCATCAGTCCGACCGAAAGATTATCAGCACGTGCATTTGATATAATTGTTAATATTGTTTTAAGAGGCAGTTACTATTCCACACTGGCATTCGGGAAACACTGGATTAAAAGCAAGCAAAGCGCGGCGGTATTAAATATAGTTACAACGTATTCGTGGACCGGGTCTGCTTATGTGGTGCCTTCCGCTGTCGCAAAAGCCGGGGTGCTTTCTTTAACAAGATCGCTGGCCGTTGAATGGGGGAAATATAATATAAGACTTAACGCGATTGCACCGGGATTATTCCCTACCAAAGGCGCATGGGAAAGATTGCTGCCCGGTGAACTGGCAGAAAAATTTGACCCGGTTAAAAAAGTTCCTTCAGGCAGAGTGGGCGAACACCAGGAGCTCGCAAACCTTGCCGCCTATCTTGTATCTGATTATTCATCGTTTGTAAACGGTGAGGTCGTAACAATCGACGGCGGCGAATGGCTGAAAGGAGCCGGACAATTTAATATGCTTGACGAAATTCCTTCCGATATGTGGGATGAAATTGAAAAGAAAGTAAGGGGAGTTAAAGGAAGTTAATTGACAATCATAACCGGGTAATTTGCGGAAGCAGCGGATGCAGGATAAATGATAACTTAATTAATCCTTTGTTTATAAAATTAAATAAAGAAAAATGAACCCATCAAAAAACAAAGATTTATTCAGACATGTATATGATGTTGTAGTGCAATTCAACGAAGTTGACATGCTGCATATAGTTAACAACGCCGTTTATTTCAATTACTTTGAGCAGGCAAGAATTAAATACGCAAAGGATTTGCTGCTGCTTCCTCAAGACGGAATTATATTTAACGGTACCGCATTTTACATGGCCCGCAACGAAATAAATTATTTAAAAGTCGCAAAGTTTGAAGATTGTCTGCGTGTCTATACAAGAATTCCCTTTATAAAACACAGCAGTTTCGGATTCGATCATATTATTGAGAACATCAAAACAAAAACGGTAATTGCGGAAGGCTCAGGAGTGCTGGTGCATGTTGAACCTTCAACCAAAAAGTCTATTCCTTTAAGTGAAAACTTTGTTAAGTCCGTTGTCGACTTCGAAAAAGAAGTTCAAGTCATACGCGATTAAAATTTCTCTTGGCAATAAATGGTTTTATACCCGCACGGGTAACTTTATCATGAGTATAAGTGAAAATATACCCTCTCGGGTGTAATTTATTAAAAAAAAGTTGACATTATACCCGAAAGGGTATAATATTGTCATCATAATTAAAAGTTTAGCCGTAGGGGTATTCAATATGAATAAGAGTAATATAATAGCGTTATTTGTAAAAGAAAAAAGAAAAAAACTCGGCTTAACGCAAGAAGCATTAGCAAAACGATCCGGAGTTGGTCTTCGCTTTATAAGAGAGTTGGAACAAGGTAAAGAAACACTTCAAATAAACAAAATAGATCAGGTATTGTTTTTATTCGGCTACCGGGTTGGACCGGTAAAAATAAATATTGAAGGTGATTAATGCGGAAAGGTAAAGCATACTACAACTTGAGCTGGCACTTTTCTCTTATGTTACCGGAAACTCAGATATGCATTTAAAAAATTTCTCCCTCCTTCGGGATGAAGATAATGATATTATACTTTCACCCGCGTATGACCTATTATCCACAAAACTATTAATTCCCGGAGATAAAGAAGAAATTGCCTTATCAATGAATGGTAAGAAAAGCAATCTTAGTAAAAAAGATTTTGATAACTTTGCAAACAAGCTTTTAATAAATGAAAAGAGTAAGGAAGAAATATTTAAAAAATTCAATAATTCATTTGCATCTATGAACGAATGGATTCTAAAAAGCTTCTTATCTGATGATATGAAAATAAAATATGCACAACTTGTTTCGGACAGATTTAAAGTTTTATTTAATTGATATAAATTTTATTCGTTAAAATTTAAAGGAAGCATAATAAATGCGGCCGGCGCTTATTTTAATTGTTGTATTTTTATTTAGCGCTGCATTGCTGCCGCAGAGTGTAAATTCTATAAGCATAAAAGGCAAAGTAATGGATGCCGGAACCGGCGCTCCCTTGTCTGATGTAAATGTATTTTTGTCGAATACGACAATCGGGACAACTACTGGAACCGACGGGCAGTTCGTAATTAAAAATGTTCCCTTAGGTACTTATAATGTTATATTCAGCTATATCGGCTACGAAACCGAAAAGAAAAACCTCTACGCATATAAATCTGACTCATTCAATTTTCAAATCTTTTTAAAAGAAAAGCAATTAATCTGTCGCAAGTAAACGTAACCGCAAAAATCCCTGAGGAATGGCAAGATAATCTGAAAACATTTAGTAAAATATTTCTCGGTGTTACCGAAAATTCGGGAGAAACAAGAATTTTAAATCCCGAGGTAATTGATCTCAAACTGGATAAGAAATCAAAAGTTTTAAGCGCCCGCGCCGATAGTGTGGTAATAGTTGAAAACGATGCTTTAGGTTATATGCTTTACATTGTTCTCGATTCTTTAAAATATAATCCGGGTGAAAATTTTCAGTATTCTTTTTATCCGAGATTTAAAGAACTAAAACCTTTAACTGCGGAAGAGAAACTAACTTGGGAAAAAAACAGGCAGCAGACTTATTTAAATTCCCCAAAACATTTCTTTTATTCTCTTGTACACAGGCAACTTGAAAAAGATTATTTTGCACTGAAAGAAGGAACTCTTAATTCATTGATGAGCGGAGGCGGAACAAATATTTTCCAGAAGGATTTGAGAATTACCTGTAACCCGGATTCATCAATTTTCCAATTCGATTTTACGGGAGGATTGAAAATCAGCAGTTTTTTAAATGCGCCAAGCTTTCTGGATTTTATTTACTCTTCAGTGTCGATCGATAAATACGGAAACCTGCTTTCACCATTTTATTCCGTCGAAATCTTCGGGGCATGGGCCAATCTGGGAATAGCAGACCTTCTGCCGATGAATTATATTTATAACGGGAATTGAAATTTATATTTTCCGGATCTAAAAGATCTTACGAGATTTTTTCAATACCGTCCATAATTCGCAAAAGAATATTATTTGTTTCGTTTAATAATTTTAAATTTTGAATAATCTCATTTTCTGTTTGAACGTAAGTATCTTTTATCAGTTCTTTTTTGCAGTTCTTGATCAAGTCTTTTATTGTATCTTCGTTGAATTCCAAGTGGAACTGAAGCCCGATTACACATTGATTATAAATAAAAGCCTGATTTCTACAAGCTCCGCTTTCAGCGAGTAGAACGGCACCTTCCGGCAGATCAAAGGTATCACCGTGCCATTGGCATACAGTAAAATTACCAGGCAGCGATTTGAATAAAGCATTTTCTATTCCGGCTTCGGTAAGATGCACATTCATCCAGCCGATTTCCTTATATTTATTCCTATATACTTTGCAGCCCAAAGAAGCGGCAATCAATTGAGCGCCGAGACATATACCGAGCGCTTTCTTTTTCGCGTCTATAACTTCCTTAATGAAAATCTTCTCACTTTTCAGCCACGGATATTCTTCTTCGTCGTTTGTCGACATGGGTCCGCCCATGATGATAAGCCAGTCAAATTCATTTTTGTCCGGCAGGATATCGTTTTCGTAAAATTTTGTATAAGATAATTCATGCCCCCTGTAGTTAGCCCAGTCTGCGATAACTGCCGGGCTCTCAAAGCTTTCATGCTGCAGGATGTGGATCTTCATTATATGTTATTATCCAAAAATTATTTTAAAGAATGAAGTGCGATTCTGTTTCCTTCACTGTCAGTAAACATAGCCATATAGCCGTATTCTTCGGTAATCTGCTTCTTGGGCATCAGAATTTTACCGCCGGATAATTCTACTTTTGAAAGGGGTACCGATAAATCATCTCCGCCGTTTAAATAAACAACTACGCCGTTTTCGGACGGGATATACCATTCTCCCTGACAAAGTGCTCCGCCAAGCCCGCCCGGCTCAACCGGGAAAAAAGCCATTTTAAATCCTCCTAAATCCATCTGCTGCATTGTTTCAAAAGAAAAAATATTTGAATAAAATTTTACAGCTCTTGCGATATCTTTTACCGGTATTTCAAACCAGTTGATCATGCTAGTCATAATATTATCTCCCGAATAATTAATTTTAGATTGCCGCCGCAGAGGAATACGGCGATAAAGTTAATTAAAAATTATTATTTAAAAAATATCCGCGCTAAAATAATTTAATTCATTTATTTTACCCCGGCAATCAATTTCGCTTCGTAAATGCAAATTCTTATATTTGCATGAATAGAATTTTCCCATATCGCGCGTATCGCCCGGAAATTGAAAACAACGGAACAAACTGAAAAGTAAAGAATAATTTTTTCAACAAATAAAAATTTGAAATAAAACATGAATAAGCTATCGGACCAAAAAGAACCCAAAGTTACTTTGGAATTGGCTAGAGAACACGGATTAACGGAAGATGAATATGATAAAGTAAAGAAAATACTGGGAAGGGACCCCAGCTTTACCGAACTCGGTATATTCAGCGTTATGTGGAGCGAACACTGTAGCTATAAAAATTCCATTGCATTGCTCAAAACTCTTCCCAGAAGCGGTAGCAGACTTCTGGTAGGTGCCGGTGAAGAGAATGCCGGTCTTGTTGATATCGGCGATGATCTCGCGGTGGCATTTAAGATTGAAAGCCATAATCATCCCTCCGCTGTGGAGCCTTACCAGGGCGCGGCAACCGGAGTCGGCGGTATAATGAGAGATATATTTACTATGGGCGCCCGGCCAATAGCTTCGTTAAATTCTTTAAGATTCGGAAGCCTGGATGACGCGAGGACCAGATTTCTGTTTGACGGTGTTGTAAGGGGAATAGGAGATTACGGAAACAGTTTCGGGGTGCCTACCGTTGCAGGCGAAGTGTATTTCGATGAATCATACCAGGGCAATCCGCTTGTAAATGCCATGGCAGTAGGCATTGTCAAAAAAGATCAGTATGCAAGCGCTGTAGCTAAAGGTGAAGGCAACGCGGTTATGATTGTCGGATCTTCAACTGGTCGGGACGGTATTCACGGCGCTACTTTCGCGTCCGAAGAGATTTCCGAAAAATCTGAGGCCAAGCGTCCTTCTGTTCAAGTTGGAGATCCGTTTACCGAAAAACTACTTCTTGAAGCTTCACTCGAAATAATAAAGCAGGGCTGGCTTATCGGAATTCAGGATATGGGAGCTGCGGGCATTTCCTGTTCAACAAGTGAAATGAGCGCAAAAGGCGAATCAGGAATGAAGATAGATCTTAATAAAATTCCTTTGAGAGAAAAGGGAATGACTGCTTACGAAATTCTGCTTTCCGAAAGTCAGGAAAGAATGCTATGCGTCGTGAAAAAAGGATTTGAAAAGAATGTAAAAGATGTATTTGAAAAGTGGGACCTGCATTGCGAAATAATCGGTCATGTTACTAACGACGGCATGCTGGATATTGATTATGAAGGTGATAAAAAAGCCGTAGTACCGGCATATGAGCTTGTTCTGGGCGGCGGCGCGCCTGTATATACCCGTGAGACTAAAGTGCCGGCTTATTTAAGTGAAGTTAGAAATTTCGATTTTCAGAAACTTCGGCAGCCGGAAGATTTAAACGGAACATTCCTGAAAGTATTCTCCTCTCCGAATATAGTTTCTAAAAAGTGGGTGTACGAGCAGTATGATTCGATGGTAAGAACCAATACAATTGTCGGTCCGGGATGCGACGCCGCAGTTGTATATATAAAGGAAACCGACAAGGCGCTTGCGATGAAGACCGACTGTAACTCAAGATATGTTTATCTTAATCCTAAAGTAGGAACGGAGATTGCGGTGGCGGAATCCGCGCGAAACATAGTTTGTTCGGGAGGTATCCCGCTCGCCATAACAAACTGTCTGAATTTTGGTAATCCTTATAAACCTGAAATGTACTGGCAGTTCAAAGAAGCGATAGAAGGCATGGGTGAGGCATGCAGATATTTTGATACTCCGGTTACCGGCGGAAACGTTAGTTTTTATAATGAATCCCCGAACACTGCGGTTTATCCCACACCTACTATAGGAATGGTCGGACTGGTTGAGAAACTTGAACATATAACTACTTCATATTTTAAAAACGAAGGAGATCTTGTCTACATACTCGGAGAGGATTTTGAAGAACTGGGCGGCAGCGAATACCTGAAAGTTATTCATAACAAAGTTGCCGGCGATTCGCCGAGAATAGATCTTGAAACAGAGAAAAAACTGCACGATAGTTTGTTGTCGGCAATAAGGGCCGGATTTATAAACTCTGCCCATGATATTTCCGAAGGAGGAATAGTTTCCGCGCTGGCGGAATGTTGCATCTTAAATGCCGGAAAAAATATAGGCGCCGAAGTAAAAGTACCGGTTAAAACAAGGGAGGACTTTTCTTTGTTCTCCGAAAGTCAGTCAAGAATTATTATTTCGGTGTCTCCGGAAAAGAAAAACGAAGCGGAAAAATTATTTTCTGAGAAAAATCAAAAATTTGTTTTTATTGGAAAAACGGGGGGGAAGAGATTAAAGGTTAATGCCGGGATAGACGTTGAACTCGGTAATTTGACCGATATCTATTTTAACACAATTACCCGTATTATGAATGGTTAAAGAGATCTTTATACAATGGTTAAAAAGTCTGAAAGCATATTCGCTTTACGAGAAAATCAGACGAAGTTTACATTATAAACCATCGTACCATAAGGCTAAAGATTTTATAGAGCACTATATAGGCGGTCTGATTGACCGTACGGACGAGCATCACATTTTTCTTCTTGCGGGCGGGCTGGCATTTTCGCTCTTTGTGTGCATTATTCCTTTTTTTCTAATTATGTTTTCGATTCTTGGAAACATACTCGACTCTCAAAATATGCAGGCACAGGTAAACTCGGCAATCAGCGCTATTATACCTTACGACAAGTACGCCGATTTTGTTAAAAAAATTGTTTTTTCTCGCATAAGCGAGGTAATTAAATACAAAAATATTGCGGGAATCATAGGCGGTTTCGGTTTACTATTTGCTGCGAGCGGATTGTTCAGCAGCATGAGAACAATTCTGAATAAGGTTTTCGGAACAGAAAATAACGTTCATTTTTTACTGGCCAAATTAAAAGATTTTGCGCTTGTCCTAATGGTAATAATCATATTCTTCATTCTTACGATTTTAACGCCGGCACTGGATTTAATTCGCCAGGTTGCGGACGAACTTAACGCATTTAGTTTTTTAAGCACAGGCATATTCGAACACGCGATATTTTCGCTTATATCCTTTGTTGTAATCTTTTTAGTCTTTTTCACTTTGTATATAAGTGTTCCCATAAGAAAACTGGGGAGGAAAGCGACGCTGGTTAGCGCTTTATGGGCGGCAATTCTTTGGGAAACAGCTAAACAGGGTTTCGGTTTTTATCTTCATCATTTTACAACTTTGGGCAGAATATACGGTACATACGCTATTGTTGTCGTGGTCGCGTTCTGGATATATTACTCATCGATAGTTTTTATAATCGGGGCTGAAATAGGCAAATTATACTCAGAAAAAAAATATTCCAGCGAAAATATACTGGATTGATTTCTCCAACTCATACTAATAGGCGTCAACTTAATTTCAATAAAAATAATTAATGACACCTTCTTTTATTTTGAATTAAAACAAATTAATTCAAAAAATAGTTCAATTATTGATGTTGAATATTCAACCTTCCATTTTTATATACCTGTTTAACATCGATTTACTTGTTGATCCTCTTGTATGTTTAAAGTTAAGAGAGCCTACCTAATGTTCTTTGACATAATGAAAGATTTTCATTCCCTACGGAAGTAGAAGGAAATCCTCTTTGGTCTTGAACCAGTCTCGTAGTGTCTTCCTTCCGTCAGGTAAAAATCGTGGAATAACATTGCACTCGATGCAGCATTTTCACAAGGGTGATGTTTCCTGACTAATTATTAAATGTAAATATTTTTTCAAGGAAAGTTTCTTATGAATAATTTTTACTTAGGTTGTGACGCCAGTAAGGGTTTTGCTGACTTTATTATTATTAACAAAGACAAAAAAACCGTATTAGATAGTTTTCAGCTAGATGATACAGAATCCGGGCATAAAAAGCTTTGTAGCGTTCTGGTTGAATTTTTTGAAAATAACCCTAGCAGTAGAATATATTCCGGAGTTGAATCAACCGGGGGCTACGAAAACAATTGGCTAAATACAGTTTTGAAACTTCAAAACAGGATAGATATTCCGGTTGCCAGGGTAAACCCAATTGGGACGAATCACAACAGTAAAGCTTCAATGGATAGAATAACAACTGATAAACAAGCCGCTAAAAACATTGCAGAATATCTGATAAACCACAAGGAGAAAATTATTTACAACAAGAATGATAAATATTATTTCTTAAGAAAACAGTGGACGTTTGTAAAGATGCTTACCAAGCAGAGAACCCAGTTGTATAATCAACTTGAATCTAGTCTTTACAATGCAAATCTGGAATTGTTGATTTACTGCAAGGATGGCTATCCTAACTGGCTAATAAATGTTATACTTCAATATCCCACAGCAAAACATTTATCAAGAGCAAAGATTGACCGGTTGGTCTGTATACCTTATTTGAAAACAGACAAAGCGTTAAGCTTGATTCAAAAAGCAAAGAACTCTGTAGCTTCGGCCACCGATAATATAACAGCGAATTTAATAGAATCTACGGTTAAACAAATACTTATGTTAAGTAAGCAGATAAAAAAGCAAAGCAAGTTTATTGTTGATAACTGCAAATTACCTGAGATAGAGTTACTGAAAAGTTTTTCCGGCATAGGCGATTATTCTGCGGTTGGTCTTTTATTAAACATAAGCTCGATTGAATATTTTGAGACAACTAAGCAACTTTCTGCATTCTTTGGTTTACATCCTATCTGGAAACAAAGCGGTGATGGAGTCTGGGGAATGCACATGAGCAAACAAGGCAGAAAAGAAGTAAGAGCCATTCTTTATATGGTTACTAATTCTGCTATAGTTCATAATCCGTATATCAAGGAAATTTATGTACGTCATCTTAAAAAAGGGATGAAGAAAAAAGCAGCAATAGGTGTTTGCATGCATAAGATACTTCGGATAGTTTTCGGAATGCTTAAGAATAATGAGAAATTTAATCCTGAAAAAGACAAAGCTAATTCAGAAAAAATGTTGGGTAGATCAATTGCATCTAAGCCAGCTTACGCACAAATTAGTGATAAGCTCAGACGTTTTCAGCCGTTGGATTTGACTGCACCTATTTCAAAAAGACAAACAAAAAAAAGGAAAGAGCAAAAGAAGTCCCAAGATCCTAATTAGGATCAAATGCGGGATCAATCTCTCACTCTTTCTAGATCTAAACTTAAATGTTTATTTTCATTAGGACAAAACATTATGTAAAAGGACAGGGTTACCTAAAATTAATTTGGGCACACATAGAGCCCAACTTATTGACTTTAAACGGAATAACTACGAGGATCCGGTTTTGAAAAGAATCTTCTCTACAATTCTTAAACATCTACGATGCTTTTGATTCAATTCAATTAGTTAAATATTTTTTTTAATTATTAGTAAACTAACTGAAGTTACGCAAAAGGTAACGGACTTAATTTCCATGATAAATTTTTAGGAATAACACAATTAAATAATACAAATCTTATTTTATAAATAGTGTCAATATTTTTCGTAATTCTAAATAATTCTAACTGACAGAAAGCGATTAACACAAAATATATATGATTTATCTGAGCAGTTGCTTCTCTTGAAGAACATCCTTCTATTCTTAATTCTGATTTTAAGATTTTGAAGAATTCTTCAATAATCTGCCTATGTCTATATAAATGTTTTACTTCTTTAGATTCTAAAGATAAATCGCTAGTAGCCCAATAATTATCATTATCTTTAACTACAAGGGCACGAATGTTCTCTGACAATTTGCCTATGTGTTTGCCGTAACGATAGCTAAAAAACTCTTGGACTTGAAAGTTATCAACTAAGCGATTGGATTTTATTTTAGCGATCCAATGCCATCTATACTTACGTATCAATTTCAAGAGCTTTGCTGCCGGATAAAATGAGTCCATAAGTACATAACTTGTTCTTATCTGATATTTGTCCTTAGCTTCTTTCAATAGTTCCATGGCTAAATCAATTTTTGTCTTTTTGCCATTCTTATACCATATGCGAAAGCCTATGGGGAAACGGGTGTTACCGTCAGTCCAAATGGCAAACACAACATTGATCCCATAGAGATATTGTCGATCGCTTGGCGAAAATATCCATGATAATAGATCAAGTTCTTTACTATATGGCTTGGCAATAACAGTATCATCTATAATTAAATACGTTTTCTTTTTTGATGAAGATTTCCTAAGTTTTATCAGACAACTATAATGCTTCTGTATATACTTTTTCCATTTACCTTCAAAGGCTAATAATCTTTGAAGTCTGTCGTGTGAGACATATGGACTATTCTCGGAATCATATATTATGTTCCGGTTATATTGTTCAGAAATCTTAGTACACGTTGGTCTAAAATTTCTAAAACATATCGCATTTACATAAGCGAATAAGGCTGTTTGATAAATTAGTTTTTTCATCACATACTAATTTAACACCTTATTTCGCTTATGTTTATATCTTTTTGCGTAACTTCAGT
>CAVUCX010000008.1:0-3437 GCA_963739955.1 uncultured Bacteroidota bacterium
CGTCGTTTTTTTCGTACCATATCAGATTTTGCGCCTGAAGACGTGCTTTAAAATCCTGCAATGTTATCTTGAATTGTACGGGTATCTATCTGGGCAAGGAATGTCCCGCTTTTAACGGCAATTCCTTCCCTTGGTCCGATGCGTGTAATCGTTCCGCCGACTAGTGCAGTTAGCGTAACATCGCCGTCCCTTAATAATGTTGCAAGCACTGGATAGCCTGATGTTACGGATGCATCGTGGACAACCGCTGTATTTAACGCCCACGGAGTTATAATTTGAGAAGGTATGTGTTCCACTTGTTTAATTCTAATTACAACAAATGAAATTAAAATAATAACTACAACTGCCGCTGTAATTATCCACTTTAATCGTTTCTTTGGTTTGTTTTTATTTTCCATATTCTTATTCCAAATGTTTAATTTATGATCTTTAAAATTTATTTATTAATTTCAGTATAATTTGTATAAGCCGAAGGCGCCAAACCTTGAGCTAAGTGAAGTGAATCATCAGCCTGCCACCAATGTGCAAGGGCTGCTGAATACGAAGCTCTTGCAAATGCAAGTCTGGCTTCAGCATCTAAAAAATCAGTTAACGAAATCCTTCCTTGATTGAATTGTTCCTTTTGAATGCGTTCAACTTCTACAGCAGATTTAAGAGAATTTTCTGCGGCGAGAAATTGCGCTTTACTTGAATTCCAATCGCCTATTGCAGAAATCATCTGGGCGTTTGCGGAAGCCTTTAATGCATTACTTTGTTCGAGAGCCGCTTCCTGTCTTGCATCGGCTTCTTCAATACGAGCAACACGGGTTAGGCCGGTCCAGATAGGAAGGTCAACCGTAACGCCTATTTGCCAGAACGGAGCATCTTTGCCTTTGCCGTTGAAGCCCGGTTTTCCATCCAGCTTGCCTGAACAACTGCATTGGGAAGGAAGGAAGTCCATGCCGAGGTTACTCCTGAATTAGCGGCCAATAGTTTTTCGTTTACGGATTGAATATCCGGGCGGTTATTTATTTCAAAAGGAGAATTTTGAATTTCTGCAGGTTGTACAACAGGCGGAGTTACCGAATCAGAAAAAGTTTGTTGATTTAGGAGCGCGGAAAGATAAGCCCGCAATCGTGTGTTGGTTCCGTTTGCATCGGCAATTTCTCCTTCAACCTTGCTTAGCTCAGATTCCATTCTTAACATGTCAACAGGAGCTCTTCGCCCGACTTTTACTGCGACAGTAGTTACTTTCATTTGCTTCTGAATCGCACCTGCTTGTTTGTTAAGCGCATTAATTTTACCGGATATAGATTCGATTCCATGATAAAGCGCTGCGGCCTGGTTTAGTAAATTTAAGCGAACCTGCCCGGCATCATATACGGCAGCGCGTTCCTGATGAACAAGTGAATTTAAATGAGTAATTAATTGTCCGTTAATATCTAACGGAAGTCTTAGTGAAAGACCGTATCCAATCTGTCTGCTGTCAAAAGGGAGATTCGCAAAATTTATTGGCGGTGAGATTGGTCTGGTTAACCTGTTATCGTTAAAATACTGAAGCTGACCAAAAGCGTCAACTCTTCCGAATAGTTCACCCAAGCCTTCTCGCCGTGTAGCTTCATGAATTTTAGCATTTGCATTAGCCGCTTTCAATGCCGGGGCATTAGCTTCAACCCGGTGCAGTAGTTTTCCTAAATCGGCAGTTTGGGCATAACTTTGAAAGGTTGAGCAAGTTAACAGGGACAAAACAATAAACCCCGAAGCACCCAATCGTAGTTTTGAAGATTTAATAAAAAGCGGAATGATTTTGAAAGTTTTCATATTTCACCTGCCCCGTCCTCGAAAAATTTAATAATAACATAATTCATTATAAGCCTCTTTATTTATAAGTTTTTGGAATGTTTTGTCTTTTAAAATTAATATCTATGTGTATGAAGTTTATTATTGTAATTATACGGAGTCATTAGATTTTCTTCTTTTTTCATTTTTGAAAGCCCTAATACAATGAATATAGTACCAATCAAAAAATGGTTACAATAATTGCACGGTAATGTTTCTATAAACGGTATAAAGGAAGAGATGATCAGCCATAAACCTAAAACAGCTCCAAACCAACCTTCAACTGATTTTTTAACTGTAAGTGTTAAGCCTGCAATTGCCGAAATAATTCCCACTATTAGAAAATTTATAATATTGGCCTCAGCGGTTTGTAGAAGAACCGCCGATAACATCAGCCATATACCAAGTGACCCTATAATTTTTTTCTGTACCATTATTTGTTGCCTTTTTTATTAACTAACCGGATAGAAACAATAAGAATGCCGAGAAAAATGAAGATGGCTAACATATATTGTAACAATAACTTATAGGTTAGTTTAAATATTTATGAGATTTAGTGCGAAATGCCTTTACGCAGCGGGAAAGGTGCTACATAACGTGAAAAGATTAGCATGGGTTGATCAGTGAGCTTGAATATGGTTATCCAATCAGCTAACTTTGAATTATTATGAAAACAAATAAAAAAAAGATTATAACTTTTAATGAGCACCTTGATAATGAATATGGCAAGGTTGGAACTGCGCGTCGTAATAAATATGAACAAGGGTTTGAAGCATTTAAACTCGGAGTGATGTTACAGGAAATGAGAAAGAAGAACAATTTGACCCAGGAAGCAATTAGCAGAAAAATGCGGCACCACCAAAACTTATATCTCGCGTATTGAAAACGACGCTTCAGATATAAGATTGTCAACACTAATGAGGATTATTCATGACGGTTTAGGCGGTAATTTAAAATTGACAGTCCATTATAAATAAAATTACTTCCTAAATTTTTCGGCATCAATGTTGTGCTTGCTTAGCAGGTTTTGAATTTGACGCCGGTCGTAGCCACTCATCTCAGATGCTCTTGTGATGTTTCCTTGAGTTGAGTTTAATAGTTTTATAAGAAACTTGTTTTCGAGTTCATCAAGTATACTGTCGGTCCTTTTCTTTTTTTCTTCTTGAAGTTCGTCCTTGGTAATTGGTATATATTCCTCCTCTGCTTCCGGTTCTTCTTTATAAGCGGCTAAAACTTCTTCGGGTAAATTTTCCGGAGTAATTCTTCCATCATAAGAAAAGATAATCGATTGCTGTATTACATTTTCCAACTCACGTATGTTGCCGTTCCAATTGAAATTCTGTAAAATCTTCCGCGATTTTTCTGCAACTACCAAGCTATCGTTTTTATTCAAGTTAGCATGTTTTTTTAAGAAATGATCAATAAGCAGCGGAATGTCTTCCTTTCTTTCTCTTAATGGCGGAATACGCATGTATACCACACGCAGTCGGTAAAATAAATCCTGTCTGAAATTTCCTTTATCAACTTCGCTTCTTAAATTTTTATTTGTTGCGGCAACAATTCTTGCATTGGTAGTAATAAATTGCGTACCGCCGACACGTGTAAATTTTTGATTTTCC
>CAVUCX010000009.1:0-102895 GCA_963739955.1 uncultured Bacteroidota bacterium
TGATTATTCTTTACCTACTAAATTTGGTATATCTCAAAATTATCCCAATCCATTTAACCCATCAACAAGTATTGGATTTGCACTCCCAACTGAATCAAACGTTGTGATAGACCTTTACAATATACTAGGGAAAAAAGTTATGACTATTGTTAATGGAGAATATCAAGCCGGAGAACACCAAGTTATTTTAAATGCATCAAATCTAGCATCAGGTACATACATTTATTCAATAAGAGCTGCTGGTAAAAACGGAAGCCAGTTTGTTTCCAGTAAAAAGATGATATTAACGAAATAGTAAAATCCCATTTTATCCCCCTTCTCAAAAAGAAGGGGGATTTACATACTGAACAATTTAATTTGAAATAGGATAAATCAAAAAGAGACTTCGATAAATAATACTTCAATAGGAGTAATGTTATGATTCAGAAATATAAAAATATGTTTTTGGTAATTTTGTCATTTTTATTGCCTGCTTTAATAAGCGGGTGCTTAATTGAGAGCGTTGATCAATCGACAACTGTCAATCAGGGTGATACATTCAGTTCCACAATAACAATTTCCGACAAAACTGCTGACTCAAATCCACACCAAGGTGCTGTGGATGTTTTAGTCCCAGACGATTGGACTTTTCAATCCGGAACCTATGCTTTTTCGGGAGGTAACGGTAATATGATTGTTGATACTTCTACAATTCCCGTATACGGTAATGTAGATTCAGCACTTCCCCCACCGACAAACATGAAGTGGTTAAAACTTCTGTCAGATAATGCATATACTAATCCGGCAAATGTAATTTACGAGGTGGATTTGAAATTAAATGTAGGGCAAAAAACAGGAACTTTTATGATAGGTTATTTAACTACGAAAAATACACAGGACTTATTAGTGCTTAATCCTCATGATTATGATAATGATTCTGCATGGACTGATACCTCTATGAATCATATGGTCACTGTTAACCAGGTTCAAGGCATTAAAGATAATAATTCCGGCATCCCCGATAATTTTGTTCTTTCACAAAATTATCCCAATCCATTTAACCCAACCACGGAAATTGAATATGGTTTGAAAGAAAGGACTCATGTAAGTCTTAATTTATATTCAGTTAACGGCACGCTTATAAAAAGGCTAGTTGACGGGGTAAAGGGTGCAGGATATTATTCTGTAAGGATATCAGGCGCTGACTTAGCCAGCGGCATTTACTTTTATAAATTAACTACTGATCAGTTTACAGTAGTTAAAAAAATGGTATTACTGAAATAAAATTTCTAGTTATAACATAAATACCTGGAAAAGGCCATTTAATAAAATTCAAATTTTAAAATTAACCAAATCTATTCTTATGGAATATAGAATTTACAAAAGTTGAATTTTTAACAGTAATAAATAATAATACAAATAATAAAAGGATATAAAATAAATTGTTAAAAGTTTCTAAGATTATTGACCATGGTCCTCAGTTCGTAAACAATAAACACAAAATGGTAGGTCAGGATGGTGCTTATTCAATTCCATTAGGAAATAACAAAGCGCTTTGGTTTTTCGGAGACACATTTAATAGGAACTAGAACCGTAGGTGAAAGTTTGTGGTACTGGTTTGGAGAACCTGTTGGCCCAGGAGATATGTCCGGTAAAAAAGGTATCGACAAAATGATAAATAATGCCGGTCTTATTTTAACAAATAAAACCGGAAGAAAAGGCTTAAATAATTTTGACTATATATTGAATGAGGATGGTAACTTAAAGCCGCTAGTACCATTGGAAAAAGATGAGTCACCTGATGAAATACGGAATTGGTGTCTCCATGGAATAAAAATAAAAGAAAAAATCTATCTGTATTTTATTAAAGTTAAAATGATAGAGGGAGCTGTACTTCCGGTAAATTTTGAAGTCCTGGGATCAGGATTAACTGTAGGATCCGAAAAAGATTGGGAATTTTCCAAAATATATTTTAATGATTCTCAACTTCTTTGGAAAGCCGATGAGCCAAAATTCGCTTCAGCTATTTGTTATAATGACAATAGTAAGTGGATGTATTTTTATGGTGTTGTTCCATCTGATGATAATATTCAAAAATGTTATGTCGGCAGAGTTTTATCTGATAATATAGAAGATATAAATTCTTATGAGTATCTGACTTCATTTAAGCCTGAGTGGAGCACAAAAATCAAAAAAGCAATCCCAATTTTCACTAATGTTCCCAATGAATTATCGGTTTCCTATAATAAATATTTGGGGAAATACTTAGCGGTACATTCTTTTGATTTGACAGGAAAAATTGTAGCTAGGACATCTGAAAATCCATGGGGGCCATGGAGTGAGCCCTATGAATTATTCCATGTAAAAGCTAAACGTGAATTAGAACTTCCATATCCGGTTCTTGTTTATGCAGGGAAAGAGCGTCCTGAATTGGCAGAAGAAGACGGTAAAATAATTTATGTAACATACATCGAATTTGAAGAATACTTTCCGCATCTTCTCGAAATTCATCTTGAAAAGTTATAGGATAATAATTGAGATTAAATTATTAATATCAGGAGATTTAATGATTCCTACTGTTGATGACCTAAAGAGCGATATAATGACTCATAAATTTGGTGATTTATTTAATCCGCCGGGACTTACAAATTTTTGGGGTGCCGTGCAGACCGATATTGATGTAACCGGCATAAGAAGTTTAAACTTTCCTCCGTTTGGAAATTCTGATGTTATTACTTGCGGATTATATATTGACGATAAATATTTCCCAGCTACCGGTATTCCTGTGAAAATTGTCTGGTATGCAGATAAAATATTAAGAGAAGCAGAATATGCCGGAATAAAGTTCACTTCAATAACCGTAATGCCATTTAAAAAAAAATCTGTCATTATTAAACTCCAAATAAAAAATTTAAGCGGCAGCAAAAAAGATTTGAATATAAGATTCGGAATTACTTCAAGTATTACAAAGACTGTTAAATCGTGGAATGAACCACTTCCTCCAAATGAAAGCGACAACAAAATAGAACCGGATTCCAAAAGAAATGCTTTATTGTTCACTGCTCAGCATAGCAAAGCTTATTCTCTTCAAGGCATCTCCCCACGGGCAAATAAGGTCGATAAGAATAATTTCCGAATTTCTTTAACATTGGATCCGGGAGAAGTCAAAGTCATAAATTATGTAAATTCAATTGGAGATAACCTTGAAGAAGTTCAAAATGAATATGATTTATTAATAAATAATTCGGATAAATTTATAGAAGAAACCGGCAAGGAATGGAATGAAGAGTTACGCGCAGCATTTACTTCCGGCAATACTAGATTTTCCGGGTTCATGCCTGAACTTGAAACTACAGATAAGGATGTTCTAAAAATTTATAATATGGGAATATTAGGGCTGATCTATTTTAAACGCGATAATCCGTACTCAGTTTTCGGGAGAGCCTATGATACTTTGATGCCTAGGTACTGGCAGTCAGTTACTTTTATCTGGGATTATGCTCTAAGTAGTTTTGCTCATGCCTTGCTCGATCCCGCTGTTATGAAAAAATATCTTGAACTGTGGATGTCAATGGACATTCATAAGCATTTCGGAATAGAATACCTTACAGGCAGCGCGGTTGGTCCTTGGTATTCAGTAAATCATTTTGCACTTACCTGGTCTGCAAAAAATTACTCTAAGGTGGTCCGGCGATACAGGCTGGTTAAAAAAAGAAATTACAGGTATTGATAAAAGTAAAAATGTTGTGAATGATTATCTTTTAAAGTGTCCAGTCGACTGGAATCAATTCAAAACTAAGAGTCGTCTGGCAGATTACGGCGGCATAAACAATCTGCTTGAATGTGTAAGTACATATATTCATGAAGTGGCAAGCTTAAATGCAGGTAATATTTTTAATTTACGTACAGCCGCGGAATTATTGGAAGGTCAAGGTGATTCTGATAAAGCTAAAGAATTTTGATTAATGAAGCTGAAGCGTTGTTAAATGAAGTAAATAAATTATATGCTAAAGGCAATGGATTCTGGAATGCACGGTTTCCAAACGGCGAACTGGTTGAAGTTAGGCATTGTTATGATTTTATTACTATACTTAATACGATTGCCGATCATCTATCGGAAAAGCAAAAAGATAGAGATGACCGAATTTTTTATAAAAGAACTGCAAACAAAAACTGGATGCGGGCACTTTCTCCTGGTGACAATAATGTAATGTTCAGCGTAAGGCCAGATCATCAATGGAACGGTGCATATCCGGCATGGCCGGCTCAAGCAGTCACCGGGTTATATAAAATTGGCAAAACAGATTTAGCATTTACAATGGTTAAAAGGTTTGGTTAAAAGTGCAAATCAAGGTCCGTTCGGGCAAGACGCATTTCGTCGAGGACGTTGTTGATCCTGAATCCGGCGGTGCAAGAAAAGCTTCACCGGAGGGACCGTTTATTTGCGACTGGACTGTTTCATCAAGCAGAGGGGAGCTGGACAAATATTATCATTGAATCAATCTTCGGTGTTGATGCTTCTATTTATAAAGGGATTTCGGCTTCTCCTCAGTTTGGTGAGTTTGATCCTAAGGCTGAACTGATAAACCTTTCTTATCAAGGCAAGTTATATAAAGTAAATAAAAATGGTTTAGGTGAAGTTTAATGGAATTGATAAAAAGATTTAACGATTTTTTGGATAAGATAAATCTTTATTCGGACAGCAATGAAAAGCAAATACTTGTGGAGAATTTTATTTCCGGTATAAAAGATAATTATCCTCTTTATGAAAGTGAAACAGAAGTTGTTCTGCTTTATAAGGGCGAAGCTGAAAAAGTAAAAATCATAGGAGATATGACCGAATGGTCGCATATGCTGGAGTTAAAAAAAATTGAAGGTACGGATCTTCATTATATTTATTTTAAATTAAAAACGATGCTTGTCTTGAGTATTCGTATATGGTTGATGATAATGAGACTCCTATTCTTGATCAGTTAAATCCATTTATAATTTATAACGGTCTAGGTGATATGTCCAAATTAGCCATGCAGGGTTATCAAAGGCATCCTTACCTGGACAAATTTAAGCATGGTGTAAAAGGCGGATACGATAAGCTTCAAGAACTCGTAATACCTTCTGGAAAATTAAATTATCCGCATCAGGTTCATGTTTACTTACCGCCGGATTACAATAATAATAATGATAAGTATCCTGTAATTTATTTTCAGGACGGGAGGGATTATATTGAGTTTGCAGTAGTGCCTCATATATTGAATTTGTTAATTGAAGAGAATAAAATTGAACCTGTAATTGCTGTATTTGTTACACCGCCAAATAGGTTCATGCCAGATTAGCCTAATAGAATGACAGAGTACGGATTAAGTGATGATTATGTTTACTTCTTTGCTCAGGAGCTGGTTAATTATATAGACGGTGAATTCAGGACGAAGAAAGAATCTGCATCGAGGCTTGTAGTTGAGGAGATTCTTACGCCGGGTTAATTTCAACTTATTTAGCTTTTAAATGTCATGAAATATTTGGAATGGCTAACAGCCAGTCTGGTTACCATTGTTTTCAGAATAACAAAATGATAAAACTAATTTCTGAGAATCCTAAAAAACCGATTAAATTATTTGTTGATTCGGGAACTTATGAACATGAAGTCGGAAGTTCATTTCTACCTGCAGATGAAAGAGATTTTATTGGTGCCAACAGACGGCTTAAAAAAGTGCTGGAAGCAAAGGGATATAATTTTGTATATAGTGAATATCACGAAGGTCATACATGGGGGAATTGGAGACGTCATTTAATTGACTCTCTTATTTATTTTTTCGGAAAAGAATAAAAGATAACCTAAGGAGATATATGTGAGATTCGGAATGGACTTTGGAGGAACAAATCTAAAAACCGGAATTTTTTCTGATGACGGAAAAGTTATAATATTTTCTGAAAATAAATTAGTCGAATTTACTAGTTCGGGAAATTTGCTTGAAAATTTGATAAATCACGCAAAAAATTTCATTAAAGATTATTCTATTGAGAAAGGCGGTCTTGCTATTAAAGGATTGATTAACACAGATACCGGTGTACTCGAAGATGATATTGGTGCAGGATCTTTGCTTGCAGGAATAAATTTAAACAAAGCTTTCAGTAACGCTTTAGGTTTTACCTTTACGGTTGAAAATGATGCAAGGTCTTATGCCTGGGGAGAATATTTATTTGGAGCAGGACGGGGGAGTAAGGCTATGATTTGTATGACTCTGGGGACAGGACTTGGTTGTTCGCTTGTAGCTGACGGAAAACCTTATCACGGAGCCGACCCGCTAGGCGGATTGCTCGGCGGTCATATAAGCATAGATAGAAATGGGTCTGAATGCCCCTGCGGGAATAAAGGCTGCCTTGAATTATATTGCTCTGCAACAGCTTTTACACAAAGAGTAAAAGAAGCCCACTCTGAATTTATTTCTTCAAATGAAGTACTGCCTAAATTTTTTAAACTGGTTGAGAGCGGAAATGAATTTTATATAGATACATTGAAAAAATTTCAGGAAGACCTGGCTATAGGAATAGTAAACGTCATTCATGCATACGGACCTGATGTAGTTGTGCTGGGCGGCGGTGTTATGAACAGTGGTCATTTAATACTTCCCGAATTGATTAAAATGGTTCACAAAAGGGCTTGGACTTTTCCTAAAAACAAAGTTCGAATAAATATTTCAGAGCTTGGTAATAAAGCAGCGGTTTTAGGCGTTGCTTTTTTATGAAGTGTATTATTAAAATAGAATTTCAACAAATAAATATTGATTCGTTTCTAAAAATCGATTGAAAATTAAATGTACTTATAAATAATAATTTAACAATAGATACATTGATAAAGACTTAGTTGTATGTTAGGAAAATCATTAATACAGGAGATTTGATGAGCAATCTTGTTGATAAAATACATAATAATCCGTTTATTTCTCATTTACCCGAAGCTATGACAAACTTCCCCCGCGGACTGTTTAATAGTTTCCCGGTTTTCACGCCTTCCGAAGGTAGGATTGAAAAAGGATTCGAAAAATTAGCTGCGATAATAAATAAAAATATCCCTTTAGGATTAAGAGTATTAGTCATTGATGGATTTCAGGGAGTAGAGTGGGATAACGTTTAAAAATGACTTGGATTATAGTTTAAATAAATTAATAATTAATCCAAATTTTTTAAATATATCTTACTGCTATAAATCACCGGAAGAAATAAGGAAAATAGCCGAACCGTTTTTAGGAGGTGACGATCCATTATTCGGAACTCATTATCCTTTTGGTCCTGAAATCTTTTTTGATGCTGAAAAGTTAGCCGAATTTAGAATTGCAGCTTCCAATCTAAGGGGCAAAAAGAACGGCGACTTAACTATTATATACGGCACCGGATCCTCTTTAATAGAACTGTGGGACGAATTGTGGTTTGTTGATGTTCCTAAGGACTATATACAAATGCTGGCGCGTGAAGAGAAGATTAAAAATATCGGTGAAAATATAAATTTGCCTTTTAGCGAATTTTATAAGCGGTCATATTTTCTTGATTGGCCGGCGTTAAGCCGTTTAAAACAGCAAGTCCTTTTCAAAATTAATTACTTTATTGACTATACCGATGCTAAAGAGCCTGCTTTTATATTAGGTAAGGATTTGCGTAAAGCTATTTATGATCTGTCAGAAACGCCGTTCCGCGTAAGACCGTGGTTCTATCCGGGACCGTGGGGAGGAAAATTTATGCAGGGTCATATGGGATTGGATCCTGAACAACCGAATTATGCCTGGTCGTTTGAACTTATTGTACCGGAGAATGGAATAATTTTGGGTGAAGACGGAAATACACTTGAATTTTCATTCGACTGCTTAATGTATCTTCAAAATGAAAGGGTGATGGGAAAAAATGCAGCCAGGCAATTTAAATATGAATGGCCGATTAGACTTGATTATCTCGATACAATCGATGGTGGAAATTTATCCACACAAGTTCATCCAAGACCAAATTATATTAGAAATAATTTCGGTGAGACTTATACGCAGGATGAAACATATTATATAGTTGCTTCCAAACCAGGATCTAAGGTATATCTTGGATTAACTAACTCTTGTGATCCTAAAGAATTTAAGAACGCACTTGAAAATTCTATTAATAATGGACACGAACTTGACATCGATAAATATGTTAACAGCGAACCAAGCAAACCACACGATCTTTTCCTGATTCCAAATGGTACGGTTCATTGCAGCGGTAAAGGAAATCTCGTTCTTGAGATCAGTGCAACCCCTTACATTTTCACATTTAAAATTTATGATTACTTAAGAAGAGACCTTGAGGGGAATCTACGTCCGATAAATATTGAAAGAGCTTTTGAAAACATAAGATTCGAGCGAAGAGAAAAATGGGTTAAGAATAATCTAATTGCAAAACCTAAATTGTTAAAAGAAGGTAAAGATTGGAAGGAATATGTATTGTACAATTCCCCGTTTACTTTTTATAATATTCATAGAGTCGAGTTTGAAACAGAATTTGAATATAAAACAGATGATAATGCTTATGCTGTAAATCTTGTCGAAGGTGAATGGGTGGAAATTACTTCTCTTAATGGTAATACAACAAGACTTTCGTATATGGAATCTATGTTAATTCCTGCAGCAGCTAATATAGTTAAGGTAGTAAATAAGGGAAACAGACCCTGTAAATTGATATTTGTATACATTAAACCGCAGATCGGCATTGATATACCTTTGAATAATCCCGAAGAATAATACTGCATATAATTAGAGAAAATTTTCTTAACCGGAAAAACATACCGGCAGCATCAAAGTTTTATCAGTAAGTATTTTATAATTTGGTTACAAAGGTTTCTAAAAAAATATTTTTCGAAAAACTATGTGTAACTTAAAACCCTCCTACTTGCGGTGTGAATATAAGATTGATCCAATAGGAATTGATGTAAAGAAACCAAGGTTAAGCTGGATTGTTGAAACCATTACCAAAGGATTAAGAGGGCAGAAGCAAACCGCATACCAAATAATCGTATCATATGCACCAGAAGATTTAAAAAATAACTCTGATATATTATGGAACTCCGAAAAAGTCATTTCATCCGATACTTCTCAAATTTACTATGAAGGTAAAAAACTTAATTCCTTAGAGGAATGTTTTTGGAAAGTTAGAATCTGGGATCAAAACAATGTTGTATCTCCCTGGAGTATTACCTCTAGATGGACAATGGGGTTTCTTCATCAAAATGATTGGAAAGCAGAATGGATAGAATTCAATAAGTGGCAGGTAAATTATGAAACTAAAAAGAAATTTGAATTTGTCAAAGGATACGATAAATGGATTTGGTATCCGAAAATTAATTTAGAAAACAACAAAAATATATTGGGAACATTTTATTTCAGAAAGGCTATCAATTTAAATAAAATTAAAAATATTAAATCGGCCTTTCTGCTAATATCTGCTGATGAAAAGTTTACATTATTTATTAATAATAGGAAAGTAGCTTTTAGCGACAAATTTATATTTTCCTGGTCAAGGCCCAAATTAGTAAATGTTAAGAAGTACTTAATACCTGGTAAAAATATTATTGTTGTTAAGGCATTAAATACCTATCTCGATACACCTGGATTAATCTGTAAATTATTTCTGGAGTTTAATAATGGCAAAAAAAATATTTTTAGATCAGGAAAAGATTGGAAGGTAACAAAAAAGTATTCAATAAATCGTAATAGTAATATTTTAAATAATAATTGGACAAATGCGGGAGCTGTCTGTAATGCCGGAATTAATCGGAGAATACCTTCCCATGAATTAAAACTTCCTCCGCCGGTATACTTTAGAAAAACATTCACCATACCTAAAAAAATTAAGAAGGCATATGCCTTTGTTACCGCTTTAGGATTATTTGAGTTTCAACTGAATGGAGAAACTATTTCAGAATACAAATTAACACCGGGATGGACAGACTATAACAAACGTGTACATTATATATCATATGATATAAGAGAAAAATTAAAAACAAGTTTTAATTCAATCGGATTAAATCTTAGCCGACGGCTGGTATTCAGGTTATGTAGGTTGGGAAAAGGGCAGAGAATATTATGGTAATATTCCTAAAATAATTTTCCAGCTGAATTTAGAATATCAAGATGGAACTTGCGAGATAGTTAAATCAGATAAAACATGGAGAGCATCTTACGGACCTATTTTAGAAGCCGATTTGTTAAAGGGTGAAAAGTATGACGCTAGGATAGAAAAAAATATTAGAGGATGGGAAAAAGCTGACTTTGATGATCGTAATTGGGAAAAAATAAGAGTAAATAGAAATTTAAAAGTAAATATTACATCACATCCGGGTGTACCTGTAAAAATTATTGAGACAATAAAAGTTAAATCAATTACCAAATTAAAAAACAGAAAATATGTTTTTGATATGGGACAGAATTTTGCAGGGACAGTAAGGCTCAAAATAAGCGGAAAAAAGGGGCAAAAAATTATTTTACGATTTGCAGAGATGCTTAAAAATGACTGTAATATTTATACCGACAATTTGAGGATGTCCCGTTCAACAGATACATATATCTGTAAAGGAAGTCGAGAGGAAATCTGGGAGCCGAAATTCACCTATCATGGTTTTCGTTATGTTGAGGTATGCGGGTTAGAAAAATATCCCTCTAAGGATTTATTAACCGGATTAGTAATACATGCAGATCTTAATGAAACTGGAAGTTTTTTTTGTTCAAATAAATTGATTAACAGAATTTATAAGAATATTAAATGGAGCCAGAAATCAAACTATATGGATATACCAACCGATTGCCCGCAGCGCGATGAAAGGCTGGGATGGACAGGCTACGCGGTAAATTTTATCCCGACTGCTTTATACAATTTTGAAGTAGCGCAGTTTTATACAAAATGGCTGAAAGATGTAAATGACGCACAGGAAAAAGACAGTTCCTATCCAGCTATAGCACCAAATTTAAATTTAAGTGTAGGACCTCTTTATCCCGGTGCCGCGAGGGTGGGCAGATGCCGGAATTGTTGTTCCCTATTTAATGTACAAAATTTATGGAGATAAAAAAATAATTGCCGAATTCTACGGCAGCATGAAGAAATATATTAATTATATGATTAAAGATTCTAAAAATTATATAAGGCCTGAATACGGTTATGGTGACTGGCTAAGTGCTGGAAAAGAAACATCAAAGTCATTTATTGGTACAGCATTTTTTGCATATGATGTTTTTTTAATGAAAGAAATATCAAAGGTGCTAAATAAAAGAAATGACGCAAAAATATTTGAATTTTTATTTCAAGAAATTAAAAAACAATTTAATAAAAAATTCGTTTCACCCGATGGAAGTTTAAAGAGAAAACCCAAACTGCTTATACATTAGCTATTGCATTTAATCTTTTATCTAAAAGAAATAATAAATTTGCCATCGATAATTTAATTAGAAATTTGGAGGAATCAGATTGGCATGTAAAGACAGGATTTATTGGGCTTGGATTTTTATTTCGCGTATTGAAAATGCATAACTATAACGATATTGCCTATCGACTTATAACAAACGAAACATTTCCTTCCTGGGGATTTATGATTAAACATGGCGCTACTACTTTATGGGAAAGATGGGATAGCTATACGCCCGAAAAAGGATTTTATGAACCTACTATGAATTCATTTAATCACTGTTCGCTTGGAGTTATCGGAGAATGGATTTTCTCTTCAATCGGGGGGATAGATATGATTAATTCTGAGAACACAGATTTTTTAATTAATCCTTTCCCATACGGAAATCTAAAATATGCTCAAGCTACTTTTGAATCGCATAAAGGAAATGTTTTCGTAAAGTGGGAGTTGGGAAATAATTTTTTTTATTTGAATCTATCTATTCCGGCTAATACTACTGCTGAAGTTTTAATTCCTAAAAAAGCTATAAATAATATTCATGAATCATGTAAATCTATAAAAACTTCAACCGAGATAGAAATTATTAAAATAGATGAATATTATTTAAGATTAAAAATAAGCAGCGGTGAATATACATTTAAATTATGTGCCGATATATATTTTTAATATGGTGCTTGGTTAAGCTACGTATATAATGCTTTTCCTAAATACCATATAAAAATTATAGATATTAACGAGTTTATTTTTAGATCCAAAAGACAAGAATAGTAAAGAGCAGCTAAATATTAAAATAAAGGGCAGTAATGGCCTTTATTTATATTTCAAAATATTTTTAAAAAGGAATGAATTCGACAATTTAATTGCTGTAAATTATTTTAAAGTATTAAAGTCGTAGTGGAAAAAATAAGGTTCATTCAAAGCGCATAATTGAGTGAAATATCTAAAAACTGAAAAAGAAAGGTTTCAAAAGCTAGTCTTTTAATGATATCAAGTGCTTCTTGATAGGCTAGAAACGACAATCTGATTAAGAGGTAATTTTGCATAATGCTAAGCTATTATATTACAATAAGTTACAAAGCAGTGACATAGTAAATGGCATAGTGATTTTTTTATTGAATAATTTTTATGACTTTTTATAACAATTAAATTATTAATTGTTGAATCAATTAATAAAATTATTTTATTCAAAAATATTTTTTTATTTAATTATATTTTCACTTGACTTCAGAACAAAGTGAGAATATATTATACATAGAAAGGGAATTTACTTTAACCCTCTCAACTGCCTCTTAGAATCATTTCGGAGGTTATAAATTATTTATGGAGAATATTCATATGCATATATATGAAAGCAAAGACTTCTATTTGTCGAGCTTCCTGCTTAGTGCCGGATGTAATTTAATTGATACGCCGGTTAACAGAGGAATCACGACTTTCATGTTTGAAGAAGACGAAGTCTTAGATAAACAAATCAAAGAATTCTACAGCTTAAAAGCATCAGTAGAACCTACGAAGTATGCAAATGCTATTAAAACATTAAAGAGCATTCTGCATGCCTCCAAAGCAAATTCAAATTCAGAGGATAATCGTTATGTTTCACAACATAGGAGAACAAGATAGTAATATAAATACAGGTACATTCGGACAAACAACAGAAAACAGCACACCACAAGAAACTACAAACCAAGAAAACATTTCTAGTTCTGATAACCAAGAAATCAATGGGTTCACTATTGATCTGGTAAGGAAGTATATAAATGAATATAAAATGAACTTACTGCCCACCAAAGCTAATTCAAAAAGACCGGAGGGTGTATGGACCAAATATCAAAACAAGGTACTAACCGAGGATGAAATTAACCTCAAGTTCCAAAACATTGAAAACGAAGATATCAGAGTCGGAGTTGTCTGCGGAAGTATATCCGGAGGGCTTGAAGCGATAGACTTTGATAATAAGTTTGGAAATATTGATGAGGTTTATAATCAATATTTAGGCCTTCCAAATGTTAAGGCTATCCTTGATAGGTGCCCGGTTGAGAAATCTCAGAGCGGAGGTTATCATATATATTACCGCTGTGAAGAAATTTTGGGGAATACAAAATTAGCTTTATGGCCTAACGGTAAGGATAAAAAGGGAAGAGATAAATATGAAACTGTAATAGAAACCCGGAGTGAAGGAGGTTATTGTGTTTGTTCACCTTCTAAAGGATATAAACTTATTCAGGGAAGCTTTGCCGATATACCGGTCATAAGTATTGATGAAAGAGATACTCTTCTTAGTGCAGCCCGAACTTTTAATCAGAAAATCGATAAAGCTAAAACCGGATTCCGTGATAGTAAAAAATTTGAAGAGAGTCCTTGGGTAATGTATGATCAGAGTGATGTAGGGCTGGCTGAATGTAAGCAGATGTTAATAGGAGAAGGCTGGACACTTCAATATGAAAAAAGTGACACTGAATTTTGGTGCCGGCCCGGGAAAGCTGAAGGAATATCAGCTTCATTTAAGGGTAATACATTTTATGTTTTCTCATCTAATGCCAATCCATTTGATAATGAGAAATATTATTTCCCATCTCAGATATACACATACATAAAGTATGGAACTCAGTCAGATGATTTCAAGAAATCTACATTAGACTTTTTGAATAAAGGATTCGGGAAACGTATCAGCATGAATAGGGGTGGTTCAAATATTGAAATAGCAGATGTGGAAGAATTTCTTTCAGAAGAGTACGACTTCAGGTTAAATGAAGTAACAAGTATGCTGGAATGGAAGAAAAAGAATGAGGAAAACTTTCGAGCAGCTGAAGATTACGATCTCTCAAGTATTCACAGATCTCTTCAGCATAAAGGAATAAAATATGGATATGATAAACTAAATAATCTGCTGAACTCCGATTTTATCAACCGATATGATCCTTTACGTGAATATTTTGAATCACTGCCTCAGTGGGATGGTGTAGATTATATAAAGGAACTTTCATCAACTGTAAAACTTCGTAATCCTAATCTTAATGATTATTGGTACATGGGATTAAGGAAGTTCTTAATTGCTATGGTTGGATGTGCGACAGTACCCGAAATTACAAATGAAACTTCCATTATCTTTTACGGTGCACAAGGAGAAGGTAAAACTAAATGGTTAAACCGGCTGGTTCCGGAGGAGTTAAATCCTCAGCAATATTTATTCGTGGGAACTATTTATGATGATAAGGATTCCAAGATAAACCTTTCTACGAGGCTGCTGATTAACCTTGATGAATTAGGTTCATTCAACAGACAAGAGATAGGTTACCTTAAATCCCTTTTCACCTTAAATACAATCTCCTTGAGGGAACCGTATATGAGGAAAACCAGAAACTTTATAAGGAGAGCTAGCTTTGTAGGAAGTATTGACCGGGAGGAGTTTCTAACGGATCTGTCCGGGAACAAGAAGGTTTTTAACATATGCAGTATCTGACAGTTAATTATCAGCATAAGGTTGATATGAACAAGGTATTCAGTCAAGCATACTCCTTATTTAAGCATGGTGAAAGATATTACTTTAATAAAGATGAGATTAAAGAAATCAATGATCATAATGAGGAGTTTAGGTTAAAATCCTTTGAAGAGGAACTGCTTCAGTTGAACTTCAGCATACCGGAATATGCTTCAAGTGCAAGCAGTATGACGACGACTGAAATAGCCAATGTATTGTCTGAGAACAATCTGTCATTTAAGGTAACCAATGCATCGCTTAAAAAGATAGGTGAGGCTATGAATAAGCTCGGATATGAAAAGAAGAGTATAAAAAAAGATGGTAAGCCATTAAAATGCTGGCTCGTTAAAAGAGTAGATCCTCTGGCTCAGGATGTCAGACATATCTGCAGTACAAAGTATAATGCAGAATTAGTAGTCGGGTAGTAGGGTGGTAGTAAGATCATCTTACTACCCAAAAACATTAATTATGAACTAAAAATGAAGAATATATATAAAGTAGTAAGGTAGTAAGATAAAATGAATATAATAGATAATAATCATAAGAGTATAACTAAAAAGCAGAGAGGATATAAAATGAAAATAACTAATAAAATATTTTTCATTTACCTCTGTTACAAAAGTAGTGACTACTCTTACTACCTTACTACCGGGGCGGGTAGGTTGCGCAGGTCGGGTAGTGCTGACAGTACACAACCTACCCTACCCTACCCGGTCTCGCACAGAGATCTATAAACGAAAAACTGCCTATTTGCATAGGTCACAATTAAAAGGATAAAAATAAAAATGGCAAAAAAAATTAAAAGTAAAGATGAAAAGAAAAATCGTAGCTATCCGAAGGAGCGTAAGCCTAGAAAAACCGAATATAGCACTATTACCCAACTGATAAACAAGCTGGGAATTGAGAAGGTAAAAGAAATATCAACAACTTTTGGAACTTACTCTGGTGCAATGGTACTTAGTAAGCTTTCTGGAATATCTGTCCCGGACAGAACTATTCTAGGTATGAGGAATAAATTCGGTTGGGTTAGGGTCGTGTCTTCAAAGGATGACTGTAACGCTAGAAGCATAATAAACGGCAAAGTGCCGGTAGATCATTTTAGAACTATAAAATTTTCGGAGGATATAACCAATGAAGTTTTTTAATAAAACAGCAAATCAAATTGGACCGGTAAGTAAAAATAATGAAAAATTGTGGCAAGATATTGTCAAGCTTTTCGGTTCAGATAAAAAAGTAAATATAAACCATTTCACTAGTAATAGTGATATAATAAATACTGCTCGAAACGAATACTACAACGGGCTACGCGAGAAACTATATCGCGAACATCAATCACCTAAATTGGAGAGCAACGCAGATGAACTGTAATAAAAATAATTTCGGAATATATAAATTCGAAGGTCTAGGAGACCTAAAGGAAGACCATTATTATGATAATTACTTAATCATACTTTACGGAAACGGTGATGAAGGTGCTTGGTACCTCTTCAGACCCGATGAAATGGATGATGACTATAAGCCTTACCTAAGAAATAATTTGGGAGTTACTGATCCAATTGAGCTCCAAGATATAATTGATGCTTTTAATAAAGCATTAAAGGATGAATCTTATGAAACAATTAAAGCCATTAAGATTTGGCGTAACCAATACACAAGTTCCGCTTATACCGACAAAGGCATTAAATTAAGTACTAAGGGTTGTAAAGGCACTGTCGGTTATTCATGGAATAAAATGAAAAAGAAGGTTAAATGAAATGATAGCAAGAAAAAGGGGGTAGAGATACTCCTTTTAAATAAGTTTTCAAAATACCTTAAAAAAAAGAATTTTAAAATTCCGATTCTAAGTTAAAGCTGAATAAAATAGATTGAAATATAACTAGTTAAAATTTCGACCTCCGGTATCGGAGGTAACAATCCTCCATCAGTATGCCAGATCTTGATGGTAAGGACTAACATAGATACTAATACAACTTTAGGAGGCAGGTCATACTTTTGACGCAGCAACTCATTCCTCACTTTTCCACCATGGAATTTCCGGCAGAAGCTTATCAAACTCTTCAATCAGTTTAGCTTCATATGCATCGGTGTATTCTCCTTTTGCAAATTTATCCGCAGCTTCCTTAAAGAAAAATTCCCAAGAGGATTCTTCATGCTCGGGATTTATCGGGAAAAATTTAGCATTGTTTGCTCTTGCTGCTTTCATATCTCCTGGAGCATCTCCTATCATTAAAACATGATCTTTTTTATATTTTCCTTCGGACGCAAGATGAATATGTTCTTTTTTACTGCCCATTTCTTGTCCGGCAATTATACGGACATACTTAGCGATATCATGTTCTTCCCACTCCCTGCTTAATGCTTCTAAAGGCGTAGCGGAACAAACAATAATATCTGCCCATTTTGAAATCTTATTCAAACTTTCGCGCACAAAAGGAAAAGGCGGAACTCCCTCGACAACATCGGCGATCATTGAATTAACAGCTTCACTCCACATTAACGCTTGAGTTAATTCGGGATCTTTAGTTTTTTCAACTTCAATTTTTAGAGCAGGATTCCCAAGTTTTGTTTCCCGTTCCATCCAGCTGCGTATAGATTTTGCTTCCGGTATCTTTACATTTCTTCTTAGAACTTCCGGCCAGTCTTTAAGAAAATCAAACACCATTACTAGAGCCGGGAATCTATTTATTCCTCTCCATTTCGAATAAAGATTTACAAACTCTGCAGCTGACCTTGTATATTTTGAAACAGGCTGAAGCTTCCAGTGTTTTATTATATTCGGTATGAAACATTCTTTATGCTTAATTTCCATACTATCGAATGCACAGCCATCCGAATCGATCGCAACTAAAAATTCATGATTTGGTTTTAATTCTTTTAATTCTTTCTGCGGATCACTCATATAAAAATTCCCTTTAACTATTAATTTATTATTTCTTATATGTTTGAGGAGTATATTCCGGTAATTTTTTATCGGCAAATATTTTTTCAAACAGTGCAAACCTTTGCAGCCCGTTTACTACAGGTACACTTACCCAATCCTCCCCGATCAATGGGCGAGCATATTTTATAAATTCATCTGTTACATCAATATTATTCTTAGTAATCCATTCTTTTGGAAATTCTCTTTCTGAATTTGCTACTTTATCCAATGGAACCTTATCATAATCGACATTATAAATTATTCCCGGTCGGCGAAGCAATGTAGACATAAAACCGGAACCATGTTCCACTGCAATTACAACTGCATTCTGGCCAATTTTATAAGCTTCGTCAAGATCAACAGTTGAAGCATAAATTATAGTATCTCTTTGATCTGTTCCGGGGACCTGCCCTCTAGCCGCACCCATGGCTTTAATACCGGCTTTATTTAAATGATTTACTATTACCTGCTGCGCCGTAAACATACTTGAGCTGAAAGTAGTATGTCCGAAAGAATCTTTCAATTCACCGAGATCACCCACATCAAATCCTTCACTTGCGACTACTATTACTCTTCCGCTTCTCTTTAATTCATCGTTTACATTTTCAGTTAATTCCGCTAAGCCTAATCCGGATTCCGGCAAATAAATTTGAAGCGGCATTTCGCGGTTTGGATCAGCAAGTCTTGCCGCAGCAGGAATATAACCTATCTTTCTGCCCATTGCTTGAAGTACAATTACAGGATCAGCAGGTGACGAGCCCATATTTTCTTCATTAATATTTTGAACAATGTTTGTCCAATATCTCGCCACACTTCCATAACCTGGAGTGTGGTCAATTAATTTAAATTCCGAATCTCCGACATCATTATCAATTGTTTTTGAAACGCCAACGCCAATAAGCTCTAAGCCTTGTTCAAGTGCGAGTTTAGCTACTTTGTTAGCGGTATCCATCGAATCATTCCCGCCGATATAGAAGAAGTAACCAACTTTGTGAGCTTTAAATACGTCAATTACTCTTTTAAAGTCTTCTTGCTGATTAGCCTTTAATTTATATCTGCAAGTTCCGATTGATCCAGCAGCAGGAGTAATTCTAAGAAGAGAAATTTCTTCTTCATCCTGAGCTGATAGATCGATCAATTCTTCTCTCAATACACCTTCTATTCCATGAAATCCGCCGTAAATTTTATCAAACTTATCGGGAAACATTTTACAAGTTTCTATAATCCCTCTAAGCGAATTATTTATAACAGGCGAAGGTCCGCCTGATTGTGCTATAACCACATTTTTATTTACTGACATTTTCAACCTTTATGATTTTAAACAAATCTCCCTTTATATGCCCAAAGTCCAAGTGCCGGATTTGAGATGTAAAAAATCTCTTCTCCATCCGGCATAATGTTAACTCCGTCTTTTAATTTTTCCGGATCGTATTTTTCTTTCATTTGGTTAAGATCAGCATATTTAATATTAACACTTTCAATTTCCTCCTTTGTAATTCCGCCTGGACAGTATGTTATGGAGAACCTGTCTTCAGAAGAACCATGAATTAAATGTGCGGCAGCACTCAAACTGCTCTGCAGGTCTTCATTATCTTTTACAAGCTGCAAAACTTTCGGAGTGTTTACATATCCATATTTTCTAATTAATTTATCAATTCCTTTATCTTCACCAAAATTTTTTAGACCAGGTGCTAAAACTATTAACTCTCCCCCCTCATCGATTGCCATACGTGTTCTATAAACAGATTTGTTACCGAGCCAAGTTGTTTTAAATTCCGAAGGATCCAGATAAACAACAACTTTTTTTAGAGGTTCTTCAAGCATTACAAAATTTACTTTAAGAGAAAGTTCTGCCGCCATATTAAAACATTCAATGTCATCGCCTATAAATAAACCTTTTACAGCAAGATTTCCTTCATCATCTTTATCAACTACAGTAAGTACATAGACTATAGGTAAATTGTTTGCAAAATGATCTGAGCCGTAATTTAATACACGCTTTACTGGAGTATCAGCACGACCCATAATTTTTTCCATTCCATATGCAGCTCCGAGGAAATGACTTTTGTTTATGCCTTCTTTCCCGCCCGTTCCTATAAAAATATTTTTATTATGATTTGCCATACCAATAACTTCATGCGGCACAACCTGACCGATAGACAAAATGAGATCATAGTTCCCCTCAACTAATAATTTATCTACCTGAATAGGGATCGGGTAATCAACGGCATTCTCCGAAATTGTTTTTACATATTCTGCGGGCACTTCGCCTAAAGTTGAAAGACCATTTCTCCAATCATGAACTCTAAATAAATTTTGGGGAGTTTTTCCATACATTATTCCTATTTCATTCTCAGTCATAGGATAATGAGTACCAATGGCAGGGAGAATATCAGATAGATTCTCTTTATAATATTCCCATGTATATTCGGTTAAAGTTCCCGCCAAAGAGTGAAACCTGGTAATGTCCGGGGGGACGGCAATAACTTTTTTCTTTCTTCCAAGTTTATCAAGTGCCTCGTATAAACCTTTTCGCAAGTCTTCCTTTGAAAGTTTCCCTTCAACCGACCCTTTATTGTAAAATAGCATTATAAACCTTTAATTTTAAAATAATTAAACACCAGAATAGACATTAAATCCGCCGTCAATCGGAATTACCACGCCAGTAACAAATTTAGAAAGATCTGATAAAAGATAAAGTACTGTGCCTTGTAAATCTTCCGGCTCGCCGAATTTTCCCATAGGAGTAGCTGCAATAATTTTATTTCCTCTCGAAGTTAGGTTACCGGTTTTTTCATCTATAAGCAAAAATCTATTTTGATTTGTTAAAAAGAATCCCGGTGCAATTGCATTTACACGTATATTCATTTTTGCCAAATGAACAGCCAGCCATTCGGTAAAATTATTTATTGAAGCTTTTGCTGCTGAGTAAGCTGGTATTTTAGTCAATGGCCGGAACGAATTCATTGAAGAAACATTTAATACTACGCCTCCATTATTTTCTATCATATCTTTAGTTAATACTAATGTCGGGAGAAGGGTTCCGAGAAAATTTAGATCGAAAACTTTTTGAAATCCTTCGATGCTCAAACCGTAAAAAGTTTTTTCCAATTCATTTAAATTTTCTTTTTCCATAAACTCAACTTGCGTAGTAGCTTTAGGTGAATTTCCGCCTGCACAATTGATAAGGATATCAATCTTACCGAATTTTTTATTTATTTCTTCCTTAGCTTTTATTAATGACTCTTTATCTAGTACATTTGCTACAACACCAATTGCCGGTGTTTTTGTTTTTTCTTTTAAGTTTTTTGCAGTTTTAACTGCTGACTCTTTTATAAGGTCCAGTACGGCAACTTTAATTCCTACAGCAGACAGACATTCTGCAATGGCGTTTCCAATTACGCCTCCGCCCCCTGTTATAGCACATACTTTACCTTTTAGATTTTCAAATGAAATATTATCCATAATAATTCCTTGTTTATATAAATAGGTAGATAAATTTGTTATTTAAATTTGCTAATACTCTAAAAAGATTTTAAACCAATATGATTTTCTCATTTTTTCTTTAATCATAACTCTTCTTACATAACTGATCAAAACTAAATTGATATATTTTATAATATTCTTATTCATAAAATAATCCTATAATTCTTTTGGTATATTTATTTAAGATTTTCGAACTTATTTGATTATAATGAAAAATATTTGAAATGGAATTTTATTGGAAATTTATTTATCGAATGGTTCTAGATGTCTATGAAAATGAGCAATCAACAATTTATAATGAAGATCTTCATTTTCGATTAAGCACTTGTAAATTTTATCTCTAAAAATATACTTGCCTTGTGCATTTTTCTCAGTCAGTACTCTTCCATAAGTCACATGCAATACCTGCCTGATGTCATTAGAAGCGAATAAACCTTCCAGTTCGACGTCTTTATAATCCTTAGCATACTTAATTTTTTTAAGATCAGCAGATACGTGATATGTTTTCTTTTCTGTTTCATAAAGTCCTGCTGAAAAATCTAAAATTTCTCTAAACAAATCCGGCTCTTTAATTGCCACCACTTTTAAAGCTTCCAAATAACTTGTGCCGGCGGTTTTTACATGTGTGCGACAAAGGTCTAGAAAGCCTATTACCCGGTATGCACTAAATTTATCACTTCCTGAATGGAGACTAATTTTATATGTTCCAAAGTGCTTTGCAATCTTTGCATGTTTTTCATATTCACTTTTAAATATTCCCAAATCACCTTTGTAATCAATACCTTTTTCGAATTCGCCTATAAATCTTGGAGCTAAACTGATGAACTTAACTCCAAGTCTTATTAATTCATCCACAATGAAAAAGTGTTCAAACGGTGAAGTTACAGTATCTGTTTCGTCAATAGAAACTTCAATCTCATATGTATTCCCCGAGTATTTATTTTTCATATAATCATATAATTTTTTTATATGAGCCAGAGCGCTGGAATATTTAAGAACTGAACGCAAAACTTCAAGTTTATTTGCTTCAATAACAAAATCATCATCAACTTTTATTTTCTTATCGACATATCTTGAAAGCAAACCTGATGACGTATCATTAAGATCACCCCAATTTATGGTTTCAATCTTTTTCATTATGTCCGCTTCGCTCATCGCTTCCACTCCGTTAACTACATAATCGCTTGGATCAAAAGTGAAAGTTTTATAGCCGGCTTTCATCATTAAGTCAATATCGTCTGTTGTCTTTAGATGATCGGCATCTGCCCCGAAACCTCCTTTATATCCTTCTTGATAAACTGCCCATACTGCAGCATCCATTACTTCTTCCGGCACCCGGTTTGTGCGGGTGAGTTCTCTTATTGATTGCTGAGCAAAAATTGGTCTAAATTTATGTCCTTTTAACGACCGTATATGGCCCGCATTTGCAAGCCCTAGTCTATCTCCAAACCCAAATGAGTCGGTCAAACCAAGAGGGACAGCACATGTAAAAGGAAATATTTTCTGAATTGCCAAAACATTATGATGATTCAAAGGACATTCCTTTAATTTAATATTATCCCCAAGTTCTTTTGAATCAATATATTCTCCTTCAAATTTATCCTGAAGCTCCTTATCATTTGATGATGCAGCTATATAAAGGAATTTACCTTTGTTTTTATAACCGACAAATATAACGGCATCATTATACTCTTCTATAGAAAGCGGATAAGATTTTATCTTATTGAGACCGTTAAGCTCAACAGGATTATTATCTTTGTAATCCTTTTCTTTAAATAATTTAGTTTTTAATAAATTTCCTTTCATTAGCACACCTATTTAAATAATTTGTATAAAAAATTAAAAATGATATTTCAATCATGTAATTATTTCAAGATTTTTAATTTACTTTAATTGTATTGTTTGATTAGACTAAAAAGAAATTTTTCCTTTTATCGATATTTTAAATATCGTCCAGTAAGAAAAAGTTTTTACTTTGCTTACTGGACAGTTGATTTTATCTCAATAATTTCTCTTTAGAATGAATTGAAAATTATATTTTTGCCGGTTCCATATTCGGAACAAGGAGATGGAATATCAATAAAGCAAGCAAATAAACACTGCCGCAGATAATAAATAATAGTAAATAATGGCCGGTAAGTTGAATGATGAAACCGGCTGCGGTTGCAATCAGCATACCGCCTATCGAACCCGCGGTTCCTCCCATCCCGACTATCGAACCGACAGCTTTTTTGGGAAACATATCCGATGCAGTAGTAAAAATATTAGCTGACCAGCCCTGGTGTGAAGCAGCAGCTAACCCGATTAGAAATACCGCCCACCATTCAGGTACACTTGATGCAAACATAATTGGTACAATCAAGATTGCACAAATAAGCATAACTGTTTTCCTTCCTTTGTTTATGCTCCATCCTCTCTTTATAAACGCTCCAGACATCCAGCCGCCGCCTATACTGCCGATGCTTGTCATTGTATAAATAACTACTAAAGGAAGACCAATATGAGCAAGGTCCAAACCGTAACGTTGGTTCAAAAACAATGGCAGCCAGTAAAGGTAAAACCACCAGATTGGGTCCGTTAAAAATTTACCTATTAAGAATGCCCATGTTTGCCTGTACTTTAATAGTTCCAACCAGGGCACTTTTTCAATTTCCTCTTCCGGCAGATCACTGTTAATGTAGGCTAACTCTTCCTTCGAAACCTGTTTATGTTTTTCAGGAATTTCATATTTCCATATCCAAAAAACTAACCAGATAAATCCAAGCAAGCCAGTAAAAATAAACGCTTCCTGCCAGCCCCATGTCAAAGTTATCCAGGGGACAAGAATAGGTGCAATTACTGCCCCTATGTTTGCGCCGGAGTTAAATAAGCCGGTGGCCAATGCTCTTTCTTTTTTAGGAAACCATTCGGCAGTAGATTTTATTGCTGCCGGGAAGTTTCCGGATTCACCTAAACCTAAAGTAAACCTGGCAAATCCAAATTCGAATGCTGTTCTTGCCAGAGCATGTCCCATTGCAGCAATACTCCAGACAACCATTGTAACCAGGTAACCAATTTTAGTACCTACCTTATCCATAAATCTTCCGAATAAAAGCAAACCAATAGCATATGCCGCCTGGAATGCTGTAACAATGTAACCGTAGTCAATATCATTAAATCCAATATTATGTTTTAGAGTTGGTGCAAGCAGGCCAATTACCTGCCTATCTATATAATTTATTGTTGTTGCAAAAAACAGTAAAGCACAAATAGTCCATCTATATCTGCTTGCTGTTGGTTTTGCTGCAGAAATTGAAGAATTAATATTATTATCCAATTTAATTTCTCTTTTATTTATGGATGAATCTTATTTATTTTCTTATTTCTTAAGTGTTCGTAGGTATAAGCGATTTTAAATCCTTTTTTTTATTTAATTAAAAACCATCAAAGCTTGTAAGCTTTTTTAACCAGGTCATATGCTAGTGCATGACTAATCTGTTTTGCATCATCAAGATCAATAATATTTCTAGCTACTTGTTCAGCTAAAAAGTTTGAATCCATTCTTCTGGCAAGATCATGTCTTGCGGGAATTGAAAGGAAAGCCCGCGTGTCGTCGTTAAAACCGACTGTATTGTAAAAACCGGCTGTTTCAATAACACTTTGTCTAAAACGAGTCATTCCCTGTATGCTGTCGTGGAACCACCATGGAGGTCCAAGTTTCATTGCCGGATAATGACCTGCAAGAGTAGCCAATTCTCTTGAATAAGTTGATTCATCAAGAGTAAATACAATTAGTGTAAGATTTGAATGATTTCCGTATTCATTTAAAAGTTCAAATAAATTTTTTGTATACTCTGTTTGCAGCGGAATATCTGCACCTTTATCTAATCCAAATCTTTCATATAATTTTTTGTTATGGTTTCTTAAAGAACCTGGATGTATCTGCATTACTAATCCGTCTTCTGTACTCATCCTTGCCATTTCCATTAGCATGTTTGCAGTAAATAAGGACCAGTCGTTTTCATCAGCTTTATCTTTTAAAGCACGATTAAAAATATCATCCGCTTCTTTTTCACTTAAACGATGAGTGTATGGACTAATTACACCCTGATCTGTGGAAACAGTACCAACTGATTTAAAGTATTCTCTCCTATTTTCAATAGCTTTAATAAAATTTTTATAGGAATTTACTTCGATACCGCTGGCATTACTTAGTTTTTCTATTTCATCTTTCCATGATTTAGTCAATATATTTACAACACCATCCGGACGGAAACAAGGGATAACTCTTCCTTTTAAACCTGAACTCTTAACTTTTTTATGATTTTCAAGATTATCTCCCACACTATCTGTTGTACTTAAAACTTCAATATTGAATTTTTCAAATAAAGTCCTCGGCAGAAATTCTTTTGTTTTCAGCTTTGCTTGAATTCTATAATAAATGTCCATCGCATTTTTTGAATTCAATTTTTCTTCAATACCGAAAACTTCTACAAATTCATGTCTTAACCAAACGTCGGTAGGTGTTCCAGCAAATAGATAAAAATTATCTCCGAATATTTGCCAAATTTTTCTATGGTCTGTTTCGACTTTAGTTCCATCAATTGTTGGTATGCCAAGTTCTTCAAGAGTTATTCCCTGGGAAAACAGCATACGATATATATAATGATCAGGGATAATAAATAATTCAATTGGATCCGAAAATGGTTCGTTGTTTGCCAGCAATGCTGGGTCTACATGCCCATGCGGACTAATGATTGGTAAGTCTTTTACGTTTGAAAATAAATCAAACGCTATTTGTCTTATTTTTTCATCTGAATCAAAAAAACGATATTTATTTAGTACAGTATCTTCCATTTGCTTTCCATTTTTTTGTAAAATTATCTTGAGTATAAACTATATAATAATTTATTAATTTTTCTATTTAACTTTTTTGGCTCTCTCTAAAAATTATGTAAATAAATTTACTTCAGCTTTATTATTTTCAAAGCCAGCGGGTAATTTATGCTTATCAATATATTCGTTATAAAGTCAAGGATCACAAAATGCAAATGCAAATCCCTTCCCTATTTTTGATGAAGCCATTATTACATAACCTTTGTTTGTAAGAACAGCTTTGGCAAGTGAATCAATTTTTAGTGTACTAATTTCTTTTAGATAAATTTTATTTACTCCTCTAAATATTGGATGATCCGACAGGTTATCAAATTTGCCCATATCAAAATTTTTACCTACAACATCATTTCTACTGTCTTCATTAAAATTAATTCCAAAATTTGCAACTAATTTGTTTAGATGTTGAAACTCGCAGTTGACTTTATCATTTGCAAATAAAATAAGTATACCAGCATCTTTAACCCAGCTGACAATATTTTTTATAGATGTATCATCGATATAATTAGGATGAGGATTTTCTAATGGAGTATCCGAATCAACTATAATATAAATATTGAACTTTTTTTATTCCTTTGAAAACTTCTTCATGATAATTAAAATATTTTTTATTTATATAGCCATTATTAGCGCTCTTAGCAAAGACATAACAGAAAATTGTTGACCCCGAGGACTCAAGATAATTGCCTTTTTTAATTGGCTGATCAATAATTAAATACCAAAGATTATTTTTCTGATCTCTAAATTTCGAAGCAGATTGGATTCTTTTAGAGGTATTGAAATAAGTTCTTTCCTCTCACGACGATCTTTAGGAAAATAATCAAGAACGTCAGCCAATCCCCTTAAGTACCATCCTATTAACCTGCCCGAAAACTTGGTGAATCCCCGGGTTTTTGGATTTGCCCAATTTTTGGTTTTACTCTCTTCCCAACCAATATACAACAATCCTGTTTTGGGACCGAGAGCATGTTTATACATTGGTCTCAGCCTTATTGTTGATCCGTCACTTAACCACAGCCTCTTCTCTTTGGTTGCTTTTTAGGCACCTTTAATCCTTCTTGTCTCCAGATTCTCTCTACTCTCTTATGATTGACACTCCAGCCATCACTTCTTAGCAGTGCTGTTATTCTTCGGTATTCGTATCTACCATAATCACATGCCAGTTTTACTATTGCCTCTCTTAGTTTATCTTAATCTTGCTTTTCTTTCTTCTTCCTTCTTTGTGTTGATCTAGGCTGGCCCAGTACTTTACATGCTTTACGCTCTGATACTTGTAGTCTCTGAATTACTGCCTTTACTGCCCGGCGTCTTTTTACTGGGCTCAGTAATTTACCCGGCTTTCTCCCTTTAAAATTGAACCGGAAGTTCGGGAGTAAGTATATTCTGAAATTTGAATATCAGACAATAAACTTAAAAACAAATAAATAAAAACAATAAAAATTACTTTGAAATTAGTTTACCGAATTTCTAAATAAATTAGGCTTCGCTACGGTCAGTCACATTTTTTATTTGACCTACCCTGAAAACAGATCCAATTATTATATTATTATTGAAATGATGTTAACAAAAAAAATTAGATTTATTTTAAAGTATTACCACAACATTTTTTAAATTTTCTCCCACTTCCACAAGGACACGGATCGTTTCTCCCGGGATTAAGACTAGGAAATCCGTTATCCTTTTCTTTAGCCCACAGCATTACATTTTCTGCCTGCCTTCTGTTTTTTAATTCGTTTGCCATGTATTTCATATACGGATCGATATGATTAAAAAATTTTTTGTAGCCGGCGCATAAATAATTAAGTCCTTCTTCTCCATCTGGAGTTTTAATTATTCTATTCTTTGGGCATTCGCCATTGCATGCAAACCTTACCTCGCATTTTTTGCAGTAATCAGGTAAAAGATCATGTTTATCGTTTCCGAACTTAATTTGTTTATCCGAATTCACAAGTTTACCAAGGGGATTATCCATTATATTGCCAAGTTTATTTTCGGGGTAAACGTAATGATCGCATGAATACAAATCGCCGTTATGTTCAATAGCCAAAGCTGCTCCGCACTTATTTCTGAATATGCAGAGACTTGGAATTAATCCTGCCCAACTTTCTAATGATACTTCAAATATTTGTACAAAATATTTACCTACATCGTATCTTACCCATTCATTAAAAATCTCACAAAGGAAATTCCCGAATTGCAAAGGTTCAACAGACCACTCGGATACCTTTGCTCCCCCAGCATATAAAGGATGCACTATATTCAGATCACTGCCTAACGGGAATTCTGCAATTCTTTCTACGATTGGAATGAATTGCATATATCCGCTCCCTATCTCTTTAAGAAAATTATATACCTCTAGAGGAAAATATGAGTTATCATTTTGTACTACAGTGAGCGTGTTAAAATCTACATTGTGTTTTTTCAAGTATTTTATTCCGCGCATAACGTTGTCAAATGAGGGTTTTCCGCCTTTATTAACCCGATATTTATCGTGAAGTGCGCGGGGTCCGTCAATTGACACTCCTATTAAGAATTTCTCCCTAAAAAAAAAGTCGCACCATTCATCGTTAAGAAGAACTCCGTTCGTCTGAAGAGTGTTCTCAATTTTTTCCCCATCTGCATATCTTTGCTGGAATTCAACAACTTTTTTGAAATATTCAACTCCCAGTAATGTTGGTTCACCTCCTTGCCAAGCAAATACTACAGGATCCGATTTATCCGATTCAATTTTTTGTCTGATATACGATTCAAGTATATCATACGGCATTTTAAAATCAATATTCTTGGGATATATTTTCTCTTTTTCCAAATAGAAGCAATATTTACAATCCAAGTTGCAAATCGGGCCTATTGGCTTTGCCATTATATGGAATGAAGGATATGGAATATTATTTGGCTTCATTTTCTAATACAATAAGTATTGATTATTAAAATATTTTTAGGATAAGGTCAATAGGTCACAATATATCAATGATATATTAATTATAAAATATAAATATTTATCGGATTACTGCTGTGTTTAATCTGAAACAAAATAACTTCGGTAGACTAAAATCAAAATAAATGTTATTATTAAATTTCCGTCCAGTTATTATCAATTTTCTACCTTGAAAAGATCCTAAACAATTGCTACTGACGTCGATAAAAGCTCCGTCCTAAATATCAATGAAAAAAGATATTTGAAAAATAGACCATGCTGCAGAATAGTTTCAACTACATAAATATCTGACTATCGTACTTTATTTAATAAGTATTAATATTTACTGCTTATCTGTCAAATCGCTAAGTTTTAATGTCATTGAAAATTCCTTCTCATTATCTATGCTATAGGCTGTAAAAGTAACAGACGGATCCTTGCTTTTCGTATCAAATGATAACAATCCGAATGTTTGTTTTGAGTTGTAACTATACATTGCACCTGGTACAATATGATGAACTATTTGATTGGTAAGTCTGCAGTTTTCCCAATCATACAAAGTATAGCCGTTTGGTCGCGTAATTTTTCTGATGTCCGTACGATGCCGGTCTCCAGAAAGTAAGATTACACCGTTGATATGATTATCAGCAAGGAAGTCGAATATTTGTTTTCTCTCTTGATGGAAACCGTTCCAAGAATCCTTAACACCTGGATTTGCTGTGTAAGACCATGGGGTTCCCGATACAATTACTTTGAAAGTTGCAGTTGATTTTTTTAATGCTTTCAACAGCCATGCTTTTTGATCCGGTCCGAGCATTGTAGGATTTGGAGCATAAGGATTGGTCCTGTAATACCGTCCGTCTAGCATGAAGAATTCTACATCGGCAATCTTAAAGTTAAACCAGCACGCAGGCCATTCCTTGCTGCCGTAGGACGGGTTAACCCATTGTTCCTTGAATATTCTAAGCATCTGCGGCTTCCACCACGGCTTGTCCTTGTAAGGACCTAACCAGCAGTCATCAGTTGCAATATCATGGTCGTCCCACATTGCGTAATTGCCAACTGATCCGACTAATCTCCTAAATCCACGGCGGGACTGTCTTTCGTAATAACAATAACGTATATCGTCCGGTTCAAGTGGTGTATCTATATAAACGTTATCTCCCATCCATAAAAAGGCAAGCGGTTCATGTCCTTTAATTACGTCCCAAATCCTTTCATGCCATGGAACGTAACCGGCACCACCGCCATATACCACCTGAAACTTTGCCCTGTTATCAGCTTTAGGAAAAGTACGGAAAGAATGCACAACTGTATTATCCGAAGTATCACCGTTAACCAAGACCTCATAAAAATACCAGGTATTAGACTCAAGCTTATCTACTGCTACTATGCCTGTATAGTCCTTCGTCGAATCGGTTTTTGTTACACTGGAAAGTACTGCGTCTTTAAGTGATTTGTATTTACTTACTTTAACCTGAACATTTACTTCATGAACCGTGCGTACCCAAAAACTTGCACCTTGGTCGGATACTCGACCCAACATCGGTCCTTGAATTACTTCCAGATGAAAAGGATCGGCAAATTCTTGAAAACCTTTTGATTCCACTATCGGCTTTAATAGGTCACGTGGACCTGCATAAAAACGTCCGAGAGGCAAACCCATTTCCACGGCAGTCTTAACTGTTTTAACAGCTTCATCAATTTTATTTTCATGAGCTAATGCAATTGCAAGATTAAAGTATGATTCCAGATCTTCAGAATCTTTTGATAATAACATGCGGCAATATTTTTCTGCAACATCCGGTTTCCCTGCAAGTATTAAAAGCAAGGCTCTTTGACCGCGTCTCTTATATTCCAATTTGGGATCCCTGTCAAAGAATCTGCTATCCAAAGCATCGTCGTTGCCTATGTCCCACGCGTTCTCTGCACCGTAATAAGGATGTTTGCTTCCGTTTAAATATGCATCTTTAGGTGCAAATTCTCCCACAGAGTTATTATGCAAAAGTTTTGGGGATTGTTTTTTCCCGCATCCGACTAAAAAGATAACCGTAATAAAAAAGAATAATATTATCGCAAATTTATTCATTGTATAACCATTTTTTTGTTAATATTTATTTATTATTTTTTAATATTTTCCTTATAATTCTAAGTGGAAAAGTTTATACTGCTTCCATCTCCGAGTTATTAACGGAAAACAGCTTGGAGAGTGTTATTTATCCACGGTCATCGCCATTACCGGACGGTGCCGTTAGGAGATAATGAAGCAGTAATTTTCAAAAACGCGTGTTAATCACATTATTGTAGATTGAACCGAATGAGTAAGTAAGACCGAGATTCAATTTTACTTTGTACTGCGACGCAAGTTGTTTTTGGTTCAACAGAATTTCCGCTTCGGTCGCGCCCTGCGCGGGCAGATAAAGCTGATCGTGTACCCAGTTCATGTCCAGACTTGCCGTTACATAAAATCCCTCGAAGATTCTTATATCCAGATCGGAGCTGAACTCAAGCCTGTTCTTGTTCAGATCGTTTAAGAACTGTGAACCTTCAAGCGAAAATTGCGCGTTCCCCCATATTTCTTTGAACTCGTATTTGACTTTCATGCTGTGCGAAAAAAGATTTTGTTTAGTCTTGCCGTAGATAGTCTCCTCGTAATATCTGTAATCCGATATTCCTATCATATATTTTAGCGTAAACTCTCTTGAAAGAGATTCAGAGTAAGGAAAATAATCGTACTCTACTGCCGGGGAAATTTTTATCTCGCTTTTAATATTATCGAAGCTGCTCGAATAATATTCGGAATGAAAGCCGGCGGAAAAATGATCTCCGAGACTTTTTACGTATGTGCCTTTTAAATCCAGGCTGCGGCTCACACTTTTGGTAGTGATCGAGTCTACGTCGAAACTCTGGAGCTCATTATTCAGCGTAAGTGCGAGTTTAATTTTGGACTGGTTCGTTTCCCGGTTGGCCAATGCTTCACCTTCGAACGCATAATCTTTCTTGGACTCTTCTGCTTTTAATGCTCCGGATGAAGAGAGAGAAAATACCCAAAAATCCCAATTGTCCTTAAGCTTAGGCCGGCGCACATCTGGTCCGGTAACATATTTAATTTTCAATCCGTTTATGTAGCCGGTGTGCGACATATATCTGACCAGTCCGATCTTAAATATTTTTAGAAGGCCTAAATATTTCGTCTCTTCGGAATCGGATTTCTGAAAAGAAATTCGCAGAGTATCATTTGTTCCTGCGAAATCTTTACCCCCTTCGAATATTACTTTATATGAATCCCCGCCGTTTGCGTTTGAATGATTTAGAATGAGGATCATAATATCGGCTGTGCCCGGATCACGCGTATAATTAACAAGATCAAAATTTGCTTTGAAATATTTAGCAAGATCATCCGATCCCTTTAAATAAACATTTAGCTTTTTATATGACAGATTTACCATCTCAGGCACCTGAGCTGCTGCGTTATGATTAAACAATGCCGCATATATTAAAGTCAGCAGAAGCGTTAATTTATTTAATCTATGTTCGGTCATGTATCGATTTTTGTTTAATTTTATTGGCCGATAAATTCTGACTGCTGAATTGTCGGCCGCGGTTATTGTATTTCATTTTTAGAGACAATTTTATTTACCATTCTTCCCAGCCCGTCTATTGACAGATCGATCACGTCTCCCGGATCGATAGGGAACACTTTAGCGGAGCCGGAATATATCACGTCGCCCGGCATCAAAGTAAGCACTTTCGAAAGCTGGCTTACTATTTCTGCCGGAGAATACATTAGATCCGAGACATTGTGCTCGTACGTAATATCTTTCCCGCTTTCTTTGTTTGTTATATGAACGTGCTTCATGCTTTTCTTCCAGTCTACGCCTTGAGTTATAAACGGTCCGTATGGCGAAAAGCGGTCGCCGATTTTTAATCCCAATGTAAGCGCCGTTTTATTCGCTTCGGGCTTCTCGTTGTGCAGCTTGTAATACGAATCCGGATTCCCCTCTATATCGGCGCCCACTGTATAGCCGAATACCGCATCCCCGGCTTCTTTTACACCTGCGTCCTTTATCTTCTTGCCTATCACAATCACCATCTCGTCCTCGAACTTCAATTGGTTCACCGCGTCCGGAAGTACAATATCATCGCCGGAAGTAGCGGCGGCTGAAGGCGGCTTAATAAACCAGCGTATCGATTCCGGCGCCTGCTTGTCTTTCCATGAATCGCTGTACGATTTTATTAGTCCAATTATCACGTGAGGTTTCGACGGCGTCAATAGCTTCACATTATCCAACTGCAATTTTACTCCGGTCTCTTTACCTCCGTCCCATGGGGCTTTATTAAGCTGGTAAACTTCGGTTCCTTCTACTTTTCCGTAATAAACGGTTCCGTCTTTTTCGTAACGGCAGAAAACTTTTTTGTTCTGTGCCGTCACGGAAAAAGCGCATAAGATTATCAATCCGGCTATAGCTATAAAATATTTTTTCAACATTCTCTTCTCCAAATGTATAAAAGCATGAATGCATGATCAGGCATGGATGCATGAGACACATGCAAACATGCGTTCCATGCAACCATGCGGCTGAACTTATTTTTAATCAAAAAAAAGAATCGTAAGTTTATATTTACGAATACCTTAGTGCGGCAGCTTACTTCCACGGCATCTTGGCTATGTGTATATTCACGCTCCGACTTCGGCCGCTTCCTCGTTGCTTCCCGCGCCTATCATAACGCCGTGTTTTAGTTTTTCAATTACGTTATCGGGAAGAACATTATCTAAGAAGTATAGATGATATTTTTTACACTCGGCCAGGACTTTCTCTCCGGCGGCTAAAACTTCAGGCGGAACAGGAGGATCGGCTCTTCCCTGCAGGTGGCCGTACATTAGTCCCATGTCTCTCGGACCGTGTTCGGCGAAGCAGATTCCCGGCACAGCCAAAGTTCTGTCGCAGTTTCTTAATGCCACAGTATCCTCAATCTTAACGCCGACCATTATCTCTCCGTCGGGATTAAGCGGCCAGACATCCGCCTTCTTTAAATATGTAGTGTCGTCAACTCCCCAAACCCATTTGGCGAACTTCTGGCTTCCGTAGCCTCTGTAGCCTACGCCGAGCTTGTCCTGGTCCTGAAGATGAACTGGATATCTTATAGCCTGGATAAGCTCTCTTACGGCAGCGGGATTCCTTGCCCTGGCCAGCTCAATTCCGTGAACGCCCTGAGCCAGCGCCTGCTGGAACATCCACGCGTCTGCGCGCACCATGCTCGAATCGAGTCCGAGCAGATGGTGTACTTACTATTACCGTGGGCGTTCTGTGACCGCTGGGAGTAGGGCCGCCGTCGACCAGTCCTTTCATAAACTCATGCAGTTTTGTAAAGTCGAGCGGATGATGCTCCATATTATAGATGATATAATCCGCCCACGTCTTTGCCAGCTTCTTGCCTTCCTCGTAGCCTCCGTATGCGGATATGTAATAAATCGGCTGTCCCGGACTGCAGTAGCTCTATGCATTTATTTATTCTTTTCGGAACCCATTTCTCTTTTTGCTTTTCCTGCCCATTTGTCGGAGCAGTTAGAAACAAAACAAGAAACACGGACGCAATAAATATCGATAAAGGATTTAAGGATTTCTTTTTCATAACATTATTCTCCTTCAATTTCAAAATATGTTCACATTAAAATCCCTTTTAATTACCGGAAAACTCAAGAGCGCCTATATCCGGATTGCCGGATCTTTTTCCGCCGAGCAAATCTTCCGTTTCGCCCTGCACTTTTCTTCCTGCATTTATGCAAGGCGAGTCTTTTGCCAGTTTAAATGACGGAAGAACCGTAAGCGTGGTGTGTCCCGAAAGATCGTTCCACACTTCAATGTTTTCGGCGGTATTTGATTTAACAACACCCCAGGTATCGCCGGCCTTAATAACCCTGCCCTTAAGCTCATCGTTTTTGTATTTAGCGCCGGAAACAAATACAGTCGTGATGAACCTGAACGGATCGTAAGCGGTGCTGTGGGGAATTACCTGGAAAGCGTCGTTCTTAAATCCGGGGTCGATGCTTATGTTTCCCTTTCCTTTAACCGGCTCTTTCGAATCGTTATTTTCAAAGACCGCGGGTGCGTCAACGTGCATGCCGCCCCACATTATATTGTTGTAAACCTGGTTTCCTTTCAAATCGAACTTTGTTTCGATGAGAAGCAGGTTCTCCATCATGGTGTTATTTACTATCTCGGCTTCGCATCTCTGGAAATAAACGCCGTTGTTGTAAGCACAGAGATTGTTCGAAAATTTTCCTCTGCTTTCCATAGTAAAGCGCGTAACTCCGGAGTTGTTCGAAGGATTTTTATTTCCCATAAAAATATTTCTGTCTATGGTAACGTAAGAATTTATCCTTCGGCGGCATCGTATCGAGAGGCCTGTCGTAGCGGTGCTCCTGTCCTCCGACGAACAAAGCGCCCGCGTCGTCGCCGCTTTCATTATCGAGAAAAACATTTTTACTTACAACGGCAGACGACCATAAAGCCACCCACACCCCGCCCGCATCGTTGTGCGTCAGTGATTTGTTGTCGATAATAATGTTGCCTTCAATTAAAGGATGCGACCAGTTAAAAACAGAAACGGCGCCGCCGTCGCTGCTGCGCGAAGGATCATTGAGTCCGCTTACGTTTTTAATGAATACATTATTGAATATTTCTCCGCCGCATTTATTATTTAGCGCAATTCCCGCGCCTCTGCCGTTTTCGGTTTCGTTCTTATAGAAAACGTTGTTCACTATTACGGCCGATGCTCCGTCACTGCAGCATATTGCGCCTCCGTCGTTTGCTTTCTCGTGCCAGAATTTCGGATGCCAGTTTTCGGGGCCGAGCGTCTTATTTGTCCTGAAAAAGTTGTTCGAGATTGTCGGGGAAACACTTTTGCAGAAAATCGCGCCTCCGTCCCCGCGCACCGTGCCGCCGCGGAAAGTGAATCCGTCTATTCTCGTGTTATCGTTTCCCAAAGCTATCCTGTGTTTTCCGCTTCCTTCAAGAACCGTTTCGTAAGTGAAGATATCCCTGTTCCATTTATCGGCGTTGAATCCGCCGTAGATATCAACGAACTTTTTAAGCTGAATTGTCGGTTCATCGTACTTGCCTTCCGCGACTTCTATCGCATACTGCTTTCCCTGCGACGCGTCGTTAATTGAAGAAAGCGCAAACGTGATAGTCTTCCACGGCTTGCTTATACTCCCGTTTCCTGTAGTATCAGATCCTTTCTCGGTGGACACATAATAAATTTTTGAGTATTTGTTCCCCTCTACCTTTTGTGTTCTCGGTCCCGCTTCCTGTGCTGCCGTTACCGCGGTAAAAGCAAAAAGAAAAACGAGAAGGAACAATCCATAAGAGTGCTTCATGCTGTTGAATCCTTTCTGTTTTTTGAAAACTTATTTTTTAACAAACTGCATCGAATAAAGCTTGCTTCCTCTCATTCTGAAGTAAAGCCGTACTACTTTTCCTTCCAGAGAAGAAAGGTCGCTTCCTTTATTTAACCAATTAACTTCCGTACTGATGAAATTTCCGTTGATGTAAACACAGTCGTCCGCCGAGAATCCGGGAATCGGCTTACCGTTTTCATCCAGTATTCCCACTTGCGCGTAGCCCGTAGCGTCCGTATTTATGTTTAACAAAAGCTTGTTGCCTTTGAAGACAAACGGCTTCGTTTCGATCATTCCGTATTTATCGTAAGGGGAATCGGCGGAGATAAAACCGTCCAGTCTTTGCGTTACCCTGAAAATCGCCTGCTTTAAATTTTCTCTTCGAGTCCATGAGGAATGATATTCCTGGTTTCCGAAGAAATACTGCCATATCTCGTCGCCGTGCCTTACCATGCCGTCGGCCATATAAATTTGATGAAGGGTATCTCCGCAGTAAGTTCCGATTCCAACATAAGCGGGACGCCTGTATCTCTTCCAGTGAACTCCGTCGCGGCTCACCGATATCTGCGTCTCTATAGGACCCGAGCCCCTGTCCATCGCGGGAAGACTCAGAATCTGCCTGGTCAGCGGCCCGTCTTTTTCGTAATGGAAGTAAGTGATAGGGAATGCCAGATAAGTGTCGGGTGCCCAATCGTATTTTTGTGCTTTTGTAACATAAATGTCGGTACCAACGGGATCGGCGCTGTCCGGATCGAATGTGTGCGGAAATTCCAGGCCGGGAGCGCACGGACTCAAAGGTCCGTTGTCCAGATACCACGGCTGCGGCGTCCTCAATCGAAGCACCTTCATAGAATCAAGCGATGCCTGCGGTGAAAGCGGATGAAACTTCCACGGCTGATGAACTTCAGTTTCCTGAGTTTCAATTGAACTTCTTTGTGTAACGCCGCCGGGTGTGGCGAAAATTCCCGTGCGGTGAAAACCGATGTACAGTCCTCTCTGATCGTCGTAAAATGAACACGACTGCGTGCCCGACCTGAACGGGAGAAGATATGTAGGCCATCTTTTCCAGTGCCATCCGTCGGGCGAAGTATAAAGGTAAATACCTCTGTCGTGGTAGCCGGTTATATATTTCCACTTTTCGCTCGGCGGGCCGTTGGGATCTATGAACGGATTGCCGAGTCCTCCCACCGATTCCGGGATAACGATATTTATATCGCTCTTACGATGCATTCCGAAATCGGGCATTTTAAAATGTACGCCGTCCTTTGAAGTTATAACACCGAGATAATCATCGCCGTAGCCGTTATAAATGCGGATAAGCCCCGAATCATCCTGAACTACCGTAAGATGTTTCCTGAAAGATTTGGGGATTTGATCGAATACCATCTTTACATCTTTAGGAGGATTAACCACAAATTCTACGTTCTTCATCTTATCCACAATAGCGTCATCTATAAACACAAACTTCCTCGAACCAAGATCGAGAGGTGAACCTGCTTTTTTATAAGGCGGAAATAAGAGCGGCGGTCCCTTTACTAACTTAACAGGCTTGTAGCTCCCGTTATAAAACTCAGAGAAACTTTCCGGCGGCGTAAAGTTTTTTGTATATACCATTCCTTCGGAAAATCTCAGCTCATCCAGCTTCCCTTGCAGCGGATCATTCCATTCTCCGTTTCTGCCGACGCACATATAAGCTTCATCGCCGGCTTTAAGAGATTTGAGTGAACAGCTTATCGGCTCGCCCTGCAGCAGCCCGTCAACGTAGTGATAAAGTTTTTTTCCGGCCGAAGAATAAACGAAAGCAAAATGATGCCACGAGCTTTCTAGCGGGACTTAGAGATTTAACATTCGTAGGGATTGTTATTTTCGTTCCGCCCGGCTGATTAAATAATGTGAAGCTTTTTAAATCAGCGTTTAAGGTTAGGCTTGTAATTTTATTGTTCTCGCCTCTGGGACCTTCGCCTATTTCGAAAACTACTCCCGGATTATCCGTCTTCTTAACGGGCATAAACCAGAACTCCACCGTCCAGTCGAAATCGCCGAGATTAAGCTTTGACTTGGTAGGATTCTTAAATCCTACATCCTTTCTGAGGTGCTTTTCACCCATCGTCATGAAAGCGCAGAAGTCTGCGTTCATCCACGACAGCGGCGGAACGGTTCTGTCCGCGGGAGTGGGGAGCTGTTTCAGTCCGAACCTTGCCTCTCCCTTTGGATACTTAACTTTCGGCTGCTGCAGAGGCTCGAGAGCGTTTCCGAATTTGCCATGAACTATCTCGCCGCCCGGCCCTAGCACAAGGGGATAATCATTGGGCGATGAATCGTTTAGTACGGAGCTGGGATAAACTCCCTGCTGCTCATCGAAAAGCCAGAGAGCCGTAGTTTTTATTTTTGTATCGTTTGCTTGTCCGAACAAACGGACGGAAAAATAATCACTATCAATAAAATGAATTTGAAAAATTTCATTTTTGTTTTCTGTTGTTAATAAAAAGAACTTTGATAATTATATTGCCGCCGTCAACTTTTTGAAATAGCCCCAGCCTTCAGGCCGGTGTTTAAAAATCAAAATAAATCGGACGGGCTTTAGACCATTTCAAACGAATAAATTTTGTAAGCAAACTTTCTATTCTAAAAACCGTTAAAACGGTTCCCATTTTTTACCTACTTCATTAACCCCGGGATTAATCCCGGGGTTAATAGCAAAACGAACAAATACTCAAACTGTTTTAACAGTTTTAAATCTTCTAATTATCCTATTTTTTGATAAACTGCATTGAGTACAATTTAGAGCCGCGCATTTTAATAACAACCTGCACAGGCTTGCCCTGCAGCGAAGAAATATCTTTTCCCTTGTTCAGCCACTGAACTTCGGTGTTCACGAAATTTCCGTTAACATAAACACAGTCGTCCACGGAGAATCCTTTTATAGGTTTGCCGTTCGCATCCAGAAATCCGACTTGGGCATAACCGGTAGCGCTCGTGTTTATATTCAGATCGAGCCTGTTCCCTTTAAAGATGAGCGGCTTGGTTACAATTGTCGCCATCTTATCGTAAGGCGCGTCCGCTGATACGAAACCGTCCAGTCTCTGCACCACTCTATACACGGCTCTTTTTCTTCCTTTATTGCTCCACTCGGAATGATAGGCGCCGTCGGCGAAGAAATACTGCCAGATCTGATCGCCTCTTCTTACCAAGACCCACAGCTATATAAACCTGGTGAACGTTTATATCATCATATTTGCCGATTCCGATATAGGCCGGTCTCGGCATTCTATTCCAATGTACTCCGTCACGGCTTACTTCGAGCTGCACTTCAAGCGGACCCGAACCCCTGTGCATAGACGAATCACCGAGTATCTGCCGTGTCCTCCGGACCGTCGCCGTCGTAGTGGAAATACATTTCCGGAAAAGCAAAGTACGCGTCGGGCGCCCACTGGTATTTTACCGCTTTGGGTATGTACATATCCGTACCGACCGGATCGAGAGAATCTATCGTGCCGAATATCCGGGGATACTCCACACCGAATCCGCCCGGTGTAAGCGGACCGTTATCCATGTACCACGGATTCAGTTTATGAAGTCTGATATGTTTCGCAATTTCCGCCTGCCCGGCCTGGCTCACGGGTTTAAACGGCCACGGTTTCATAATATCTTTAGTCTGAACCATTACGTGATGACGCTCCGAAACGCCGGCTGGAGTAGTTCCCATATCTGTCCGGAAAAATGCGGTATAAATTTGGCTTTGATCGTCGTAAAAAATATTCGTCTGAGATCCAGTTCTGAAGGGAAGCGCCGAGGTCATTTCTCTCTTGGAAATGGTACCCGTCCGGGAGATGTAGTAAACGTACACTCCTCTGTCGTGATAACCGCTTACGTATTTCCATTTCTGATCTTCGGGCGCGTTCGGATCGATAAACACCTCGCCCGTTCCTACCGGTTCATTAATAACTATATTATGATGATTTTTATACTGCAGAAATTCCGGACTTTCAAAATGGATTCCGTCTTTCGACGTCATTACTTCGAGATGATCATCGTTTACGGCATTATAAATTCTTATTAACCCTTTTTCGTCCTGTATAACTGTGAGATGTTTTCTATACGATCCTTCTACATCGAAAACTTTCTTAACCTGATCCGGAGGATTAACGGTAAACTTGATGCCGTCGCTCTTGGCAAAAAGAGAATTATCGAAGAACAAATATTTTCTGCTTCCGAGATCTACAGGGATCTTAACCTTTTTATGATAGGCAAACAAAAGCGGCGGTCCCTTCTTCAAAGGCCCTTCCGTATATTTAGGGTTGAAAAGCGGGGACATGCTTGAAGGCGGTGTAAAGTTAGATGTATATACTTCGCCTTCCGAAATTCTGAGCTCATCTATTTTCCCCTGCAGAGGATGTTTCCACAAGCCGTCTCTCCCCAGGCTCATATAAGCCGCGTCTCCGTGCTCTAATGATTTCAGCGAAGCTTTATCAGGAAGTTTCTGAAGAATCCCGTCTACATAATGTTTGAGCTGTCCGTCTTTCGCGGAATAAACAAACGCCAGATGATGCCATCCTCCTCCGGGACTTAGATCCTTATTGTTTGAAGGAATAAAAAGTTTTGTTCCGCTCGGTTCGTTGTAAAGAGTAAATCCTTTAAAATCCGCATCGAGTGAAAGACTTGTGATTTTATTATTTTCGCCTCTTGGTCCGGAGCCGATCTCGAAGACTGTTCCGCTTTCTTTTGTATTTTTTTCCGGACTGAACCAGAACTCTACGGTCCAGTCGAAATCTCCCAAGTTCAATTTTGTATCGGTTGCGTTAGCAAAACCAACCAGGTTTCTCAGATGTTTCTGGTCGCTCGTCATCAATGCGCAGAAATTATCGTTTGCCCAGCTCATAGGCGCAACCTTATCGCCCGGTTTTTTAGGAAGCGGAAATATCCCGAATTTAACAGCGCCTTCCGGGGCTTTCTTGGGAAGTTTTATTGCCGGCTGTTCAAGAGGCTCTAGCGCATTGCCGAACTTTCCCGCCACTATCATTCCGCCTCTTCCCAGTACAAGAGGATAATTGTTGTCGGATACATCGTTTAAAACATCGCTCGGATAAATTCCCTGCTGCTCGTCGAATGTCCACAAAGCCGTTGTTTGACCTTGCACATTTTTTAATGCAATAAGAGAAATAACAAAAAATGCAACGACCTTAAGTTTTAACATTGTTTATATACCCTTCGTTTAAATTGTATTGATCACAAAATAATTTAGCTGTCGACTTATCATTCTAATTTTTTTCTTAAAATATTTTCTGCTTTATCCACTTCGTTTAAAATGGTTTTCATGTAATTTTCGCCCGCGTTTTTTAATGCAAACTCTCTAAATGCATCGATCATTTTTAATCCTTCTTCAACGGACTTTTTAACGGCAATCCCCTTCCCGTTCACATAAAAATAAATCGGGCTTGTGTGGGCGTAACGAAGCCTGTTGGGGTCTTGAAATAATTTTACACGCGGACTTCTGTATTTTTCAAGGTCTTTGTCGCTTAACAACATATCAGTGTCGGTCACACGGGCACAAATCCAGCAGCTTTTGGAAATGTTCAACTCACAATTTCCGGCAAATGTTTTTTGGTTTTCTCCCGGTGAAAAACTCTTAACAATTTCACCGTTTTCTATAATTTTAATTTTACCGAGCGGTGAATCGGATACAGCTTTAATATTAAGCGAGATATTTTTACTGCCGGTTATATCAAGTGAATCGCCCGGATTTCAAACCTTCCGACGTACTAAAAAATAGCATCGGACCGTTTGTGACAAAGTTTTTACCTTTTTTCCACGCTTCCAGGAAACCTTTTATTCCGTCCTTGGGTGAAGTTCTGACGTAAGCTCTATTGTAACCGACCGGTGTTTCTTTTGCGCCTGTTGCCGAGCCGGCACCTGCGGCAAGTTTTAATCCGCAATTAAGCAGCCGGTAATAAGTGTCCGTATTCATCTGCATCATACCCTCGGGTGTATTGGGGTATACCGGTAATCCTTTAACATTGAGAAGGTTGGAGTACCGACTTCTCGGCTGGTACCGGTGCATATGAAAATTATTATTACAAACATTTACAACGTCTACGTACCCGAGTAAGGCATCGATCAAAACTTCGCGCGACCACCCGCTCTGGTAACAATTAAGCGCCCCGTGTTCTCTGCCGTACTTTGCGGCTATTAAATTGGGCATGCTTTTATCATTTAGAAAAGGGAACGGATTTGATAAACCGATCAAGTACAACGCACCCCACGCTTCTTCTACTTCAACATCGTAAACAGTAACAGGTACAGTAACTCCGGCAAATTCCAGCTTACGAATATTCCCTTCACCTTCGGGCACACCGAAACGTGGACGATTCCACCACTGAAGAGAAGTTCCGAAATCCAAATCTTCTGCGGCGCACATTACAGCCGCATCTTCCGCAGAAAGATGAATATGATTGTCTGATGATAAATAACCGAGACTTTTCATATTTATCCACCGTTTCAAAACTATCGTAATTTCTTTAGTACTCTTTTCGGATAAATTGATGTCTCTTTTTACTCTTTCGTATTCTTTCCCTCTCTCAACTCTTAACGAATAGTTACCCGCGGGAGCTTCAATAGAAGAATTACCGGAGCTCATAAACCATGTTTCATTTCCTATTCTTAATAAAACCGATTTGGGCGGGAAAAAACATTGACCATCTTCTGACGAAACTAATACTCGTGCGGGGACGTGATTACCCGTTGCTTTGTCAATAACTTCTAAATTCAAAGTCGCAGCTGTTACGCTAAAATTCATAATTAACAAGCAACAAAGTAATAACCGATATAATTTAATTTGCATCACCGTTTTAATTTATCTTTTTAATATTGCCTTCTAAATCAGAAACCTAATACCAAAGCCCGGTTTGCTTTTTTTAGATTGTATTCCGAATACTTCAAAAATTCCGGGTCAATATTTTTTGGCTGCTCTCCATTCCATGACCACATTACTACTAGATTACTCCCTTTAAAATCTACGTTCTCATAATCGATTGATAACGGATACCACTTGTCTTTAATCATGTTAATAGCCGCCGAGCTTTGAACTGGGTTTGCATTTTTCTCCAAAATTTTCCTGCCACCGATTCCAAGAATTACACTTTGCTTACTCGATACATAAAATTTAATTTTACCTGATGCCGGAGCTTTGATAAAACCGTTGAACAACACAGACCAGTTTCTTCCGTCGTCCGGGGGATTTGAATCCCAATCAAACTCCAAATTATTTGCATTTAGAATTTTTTTAGGTTTTGCCAGACCGGGATCACCGAAGAGCACTCCCAGGAGTCCTTTGTAAGCCGGTATGTTGTTTGACGGATTCGCCTTTTGTGTAATGTCCTCCAGGTAAACTTGATATTCTTTTTCGTAAAGAGGCAGAATATTTTTCCAATGATACGGCGTCATTTTTAACGGTACGGGTTTCGATGCAGGTACGTCGCTTATGCTGTCATAATGTCCGTCGGTTAATTTTGTGAGAGCTCTGTAAATATCAACCGAGTTTTTTAATTCTTCCAAAAACTTTTTCGAATTTACTTTTGTATTAATTCCTGCTTTATATAAGGTGTGATACACCGCGGCCCGGAGTTTCGCATGGTAAAATTTTATAGTTAATTCGGTGGCCTTGGAATCGAACAGGTAATTTTCCGCCTCTTTTTTATCAATTTTTGAATACCGAAGAGCTGATTTTAATTCTTTATATGCCTGTTCCGCCGAGTTTATTTTTTCTTCAAGGAACTTTACCGGTGATATTTTTGATGTATGCTTGTTATTCGCAAGATCATTTAAAAATTCCGGGATTCTTTGAACGGGATTCAAAGACAGGAACGGAATGCCCGGTGCGATTTCAATTTGCGTAAGCATTAAGCCCGCGGTTAAAACAGTGTGGTTATCATTCCCCGCCCAAAATAATCTTTGAACCGAAGGCAGAACATCCGCTTCATTCCGGAATGCTCTTACAAAATGTTTCGCAGCTTCTTCCGAGCCGAATTTTTTTGCCAGATATTGTTCCCAATATTTCACTTCACCGTTTTGACTGCGATGGCTGTTCCACGCATACCTGCCCCACATTGCAAACCACAGTTCATCCCTCTGCCATTGATACTGGTTCAAACCGATTTCACTTCCGTTAGGCCAACGCCAGGATTTGCGCGGATATAAATGCAGTCCGTCCGCACCCGCTTCTTCCGAACTCTGAATACATTTTTGCATGTATAACGGCGAGTTCCACCTGAACGGCTCCAGATTTCCAGCCATGTGTATGTTGATTATCAAATTTCCGTTCAACGCCGACCAATCTTTAGTCATCGGGTCGACTAAAGTATCTGCAACCATCTCAACATTGTACTTGCTTTCAATATAGAGATCGGGATAATTGCCGATGATTTTTTTTGCGTCATTTAGTTTTAAAAACCATGAACGTAAAAATACAGTGGGATTCTTACCGGTTTCCTTGATCGCTTTAAGAATAACATCATTCACCCATGAGACTGAATATTTTTTATCGAGTGCTTCGCCGGCTGTTATATAAAGCCCGACCTCAGGAAACTCGTTAACAAATTTTTGAATACAGTAAGAAGTATAATCGGCTAATTCCTTTGTAGGTTTGGAAATTTCATCGGGTAAATTGTGAGCCTTTTGATAATAAACAGACGTATGAATGTTGTAAAATTCGAAAAAGAATTTGATGTTTCTTTTAGCTCCCTCTCTAATCAACCACTTCAACATGTCGTGATTTTCTTGAATAATCTTGGTGCCCAGACTATCCTCTGTCTCGGGATACTTAGGAAGATGTACGAAGTAATCGAACGGGTGTCCATTCCAAAATGCAACATAGTTGTAGCGGTTTTCGGCCAGAAAATCTAAATACCTCAGCCATAATTTTTTATTATAAAAAAAAGGATAACCTTCGGGAGTAATGGGATAATTATATGTTCCGAGTTTCATTAAAAGAATGCAAACGCCCCGCAGCTTCATTTCCGGACTCTCATCGATATTAAGTCCCTCCGGCATTTTCCCGGTCAGTTTTATTTTATTCGCAAGGTCCATACATCCGTACATTGTACCGGCGGCATCAAAACCATTAATGTTGATTACACTGTCGACATTAATGGAATAACTCTCGGACTTTCGGTTACCCGCCGGCAGAAGTCCCGGATTAATCGATAGATTTATTTTGCCGCTCCCGATTTCTTTTTCCAACCCGGCATCTTTCAATGCGGATTTCAATATTGTTTTCCCGTATTCGATTTTTTCTTTCCCGGAATCAGCACTTTTGTTTTGAGTTGAATAAGCACCGGCCAGTAAAATAATCGCAAAGAAGATCACCACAGCTGCGAGACTTTTTTTCGATCTACTCTTCAAATTTCTTATCTCCATGAGATATCCATAGTGTTTTTCTGTTTCGGCGAGTAAAAAAGATCGCTCTCATTAAATATTAGTTTCGGAATGACCTTTCCAATTCCATCTGATTTTAACATAACTTGAATCAACAGCATCCTGGCTAAAAATTATTCTTACGGGATAATACTTGCCCTTTTCAAATTTTACGGTTCCGGAGGCTTTAGTCTGACCGGTCTTAATATTAATTATTGATTTCCCGCTTAGAAAAATTTCTAAATTTTGATCTGTCTCGGCGTTAAACTTAACATCGCCCTCAACGGGAGAATGAATGAAACCAAACCAATCGGCCGACCAGTCTCTGCCACGCCTGTTTATTTTGTTGCTCCATTTTAGATCAAGAGAATCGAGCGGATCGGGGCCTTCGGGATTTTTAAGTCCTACCTGTCCGTACCAAACACCCGCCAACCCGTGATACTCCGGTTCATTTGAAAAATGATGATTCTTTTTTCCGTAATTAATACCCAGTCCTACGGCATTCAACGGATTTTCAATTGTAATTTTATCTGCCCAAAAATTTCACCAGATCCGGAAGGTCATAATATTTTAACGCACCGTTTACAACATTCACCAGCTGGTCAAATGACTTTTCACTTTTAATTACATCCCGCCAGGATTCCAGTGTATTCGAAATATCGATATGCGTAAATAGTTCCGGATTTAGAAACGCCGCATGCAGCGCCGGCACGCCGACTTCACCATCCGCTATTAATTCTATACCGGAAGTATGTGAACTCCGCTTCGTTAAAAATTTAGTACAAGCGAGAATTTCTCCCGTTCTAAATCCCACAATCGACTTCCCGAGCAAATAAGCGTCAAAACAATCCCTGGAATTCAAATTTTTCGAAAGAATCGGTCTGCCGTTTATCTCGGGTTTAGCTTCTCCGATCCCGGGAAGATCCACCGATAAGATCGTTTTACCTTTATCAATTAAATCTCCGATTTCTTTCAAATGAAATGTTTTTCCGTCTTCCGAAAGGAACAACACCTGATCTTTCTTCACATTTCGAATAGGAATAAAAAGAAGCGCGGGCAGATAAATCCCGTTATCCGTTGTTAGAATTAATTTTTGAATTTCACATTTATCGGTCCTTACCCTGCCCCTTGCAATTACTCCGGGCAGTTCAATATCGTTATAATTTTTACAGCCGATTAGCTTTAAAATCTGTTTCCGTATTTTTTCTATGCTATTTGATTTTAAGAATTCTTCACGCTGCCGAGTTTCTTTCTGCAAATCTTCATTTTGAATATCAAACACCGACTTTGCATTTTTTATCTTTAGCACTCTTCCGGAAGGAGAAGCGTTTAATTCTTTTTCGGAAAGAAGATTTATCTTGGGTTCAAATATTACTTTTTCTTCTCCAAGTAAATATCTAACCAGCCATCTAACGGCTCCTTCTCGCTGTGTTTTGTTGTAATTATGTCCTGCATCATTCTCAAGAATATCAACATTTTCCGAATAACCGAGATCGGTATAATATCTTTTACATAATCTGAATGTTTCCCAGGTAGCATCTATTTTGAAAAAATCGTGTGTGGCTGCAAGTATTTTTACAGGGCGTGGTGCATTCATCAAAATATAATCCGGGTGATCCATTCCGAATGCCAGTTGATCAAATATTAATTGTTCTGCATCGCCTCCGGCATTTTTAGTTTGTGAATTCAGATTTTGTATGTAACAACTCGGAGCAGCAACTTTAACCCGGGTATCTAATGCCATTATATAAGAGGTTTGTGTCCCTCCGCCGCTGTTACCGGTCACTCCAATTAAATCAGGATTAATATCTTTTCGAGATTGTAAATAATCTATTCCGCGCATGCCATCCCATATTTCAAATCTCGCAATATTTCTTCCAAGTAAAATTGATCTTATCCCGTTCAAATTATGGGCGTGTGTTCCCCATGTTATTGTATTTTTTTTATCCGTCCTAAATTCAACGCGCTCACCTTGATCAATAGGGTCGTAGACTAAAGCAGCCAAACCGTTCAAGGCGCATAAGGCTCCCATCGATTGATATTCGTCGTGCGCCTTTGAATCTTGATAATGTCCGCAAGGGATTAGTACGCCCGGGAATGGGGGTTTAAATTCATTACTATTAGGTAAAAACAAATCGCCTGATACATAAAAATCCGGCATACTCTGGAAAAGAATTTTTTCTACTTTATATTTTCCGCAATCAATTGTTCCTGTTATTTGAACATTCAGGGGGTTCTCTCAGGCAATCCGCCGATTGCTTTAATAAAATTTTCTTTCAGTTCTTCATAATGTTTGGCTCTTTCTTCAGGTGATTTTCTTAGTTCATAATTCTTTTTCCATGTAATCCAGCTTTCTGTTATCAAACTATCAATGTAATTATGAATTGTATGACCGGAAGATTCATAATTATTAAATACTCTCAAATCCGCACCGGGAACGTCATTGAATGACTTCTCCTTGCCTTGTGCATAAATAACATTGAGAACTCCCATACAGATAAAAACTGTAAAATATTTGAAAAATATTTTATTCATTTCCTTTCTATTTTTATTATTTTAAAATTATCGCCGCCTATTTCCGGTTCAATAATGTAACCTGATTGACCTTTCTTTTCACCAAATGTCGTTGTCTCATACTCCTTTATACTATCGTAAAGGACATCATCATTCCACATGTGTCCATGTCCGACAAAAATCCCCTTAATTTGATTTTTATATTTCTGAAGGATCGAAAAGAATTCCGGTTCTTTTTCTTCTGTAATTAAATCTTTCGGTTTGCACCAAATCCTGAAGTGGTCTGTTTTAATCGGATGATGGAAAAACAAAAATGCCGGTTCGCCGTCGGAGAGTTCGTCTTTTAACATTTTCATTTGATCATCATCGAACGACCGATCCAAATACTTACCGCGCATACTATTAAGCAGAATAAATTTCCATCCTTTGTGTTCGAACGCGTAATAAGGTTTTATGTTTGCAGACATTTTCCATAAAACTTCCATCGTATCAATTTCATGAAAACTAAACGGCTCGTCCGAATCCTTTTTGTTGTCGATTTTGTAATCGTGGTTCCCAAGTCCTATGTAATAAGGAATATTAAGTTTACTTAGTATAGAAACTGCTTTTAAAGATCTATTATTATGAATATCATTCGGTTTGTTTCTATCGGAGAAATAACTTGATACGATATCACCAGTAAGGACTAAAAAGTCCACATTACCGAAGTCTTTGTCGTTAACCTCTTCCACAAACATTTTTAACTTATTGTCTCTTGAGGTATCATTGCTTATGTGAACGTCAGAAATTATAAGAAATTTGAAACTATCGATCTGTCCGTAAATATTCGGAATAAACAAAATTGAAATGAGTAGGGGCCAAAGATGACGTAAAATTTTATTGAATAAATTCATTTTTTATACTTGTCATTTAAATATGGAAATTTCGTTATTGTTTACATGAGAACCGGTTAAAAACAACTTTGTTTTTTCATCTATACTATTCCGGGATATTTTGATCATTTTAGTATCTTTTCCATTTATTTTTGCAAATGTTTTTAATTCACCGCTGGGGATACAGTCCGAAATTGTTGCCCCTTCAACGTTATTAAGGAAAAGGTAAGGAGTATTGCTGCCGGGCGTTTTCGCATTTATTCCCGAAAGTTCAAGATCTTTCACGCTATTGCAATAAATTACCGGCCTATCATCTTTAGATTCATAGCTTAAATAAATATCTTTCAACGTAATCTCTTTTGCGTGCCGAATATAAAATCCGTATGAAGGCAGATTGCCGAACATTTTGGCTTTCGGATATTCGCCGGTTAATTCAGAAACATCTCTATTAAAATCATCTAACGTCCCTCCGCCTTTATACATAATTCTAATATTGCTCATACTTACACTTTCAATATCGTGACCGGGTATCCCGCAGATAAAATCGTTGCTTTCTTTTACACCGGACGCTTGAATGTTGTTGATCATTAGATTTTTAAAAGTACCCGGCGCTTTTGGCCGCAGGGAATCGGGAACGGCATATTTCCTCATTCTGCTGCCGAGGCGTAAAACCATTACCGCATAAGTATTGCGCATGGAAATATTCGAGATTGTAACAGTATTGATCGAACCGCCGTCGACCGCAAGCAGGCTAATACCGCGTGTTCCGTAAATTGAGCAATTCGAAATCGAAATATTCTCGAAATTGCCAATCGATTCTGTTCCGGTTTTAATTGCCGATTTCAATCCGCTTATTATACAATCGCTTATTACAACATCTCTGCAGGCGCGGGTTGTAAGTGCTTTTAAAACTATTGAATCATCCTCCGAGTCGATATTGCAGCGCGTGATAAAAACTCTTTGGCAGCCCTCAACATCAAGTCCGTCGTTATTTTTATTCGAGTAAGATCGAACGGTGATCCCGTCAATCAAAAGGTCATCGCAATTGATATAATGCTGAACCCACGCGGCGGAATTTATAAGTGTTATGTTTTTTATTTTAACGAAACGGCAGTTTATAAATCTTATAATTGAAGGTCTAGCTAATCCTTTATCCGACGGATAAAATTTTTTATATCCTTGGCCGTTTATTGTTCCGTTTCCTTCGATAGAAATATTTTTACAATTTTTAGCGAAGACTAAAGCGGTTCCGATTTTTCTTCCGCCGCTGTCAAGGAAAGATCCGAATTTGGGATCAAACTTATTTAAATCGGTACTTCCGAGAATTGTGCAGCCGTTATCAAGAAATAGCGAAATATTGTTTTTGAGGATAATTGTTCTGGTTAAATAATTCCCGGCCGGGAAAATAAATTGTTCCTCCTCCCGTTTTCTGCGGTTATGTCTATCGCTTTCTGTATTGAATCCGTATCGTAAGTTTTCCCGTCCGCCACCGCTCCGTAGCTTTTCACATTTATGAATGCTTGTCCTTCTGCTTCTGAAAAAGCCGATAAAATAATGAACGTTATTAAAAGGAGAAGTACACTTAAGAATTCTAATCATGAAAAAACTCTTTTGATTTATAAATTCCGTTCTTTTGAAACCATTAATAAATTATAATACGAAAGACGATTGAGACATAAAGGTTAATCACCTACTTGCGTACTGCCGGCTTTCCATCGATTAATTCTGCCGGGCGCTACTGCATTATACATCTCTTCGAAGCTCGAATAACTGTCCTTGTCTACCAGTCCGTTCATGCAGAGGTATGCGAGTTCGGAACCGAGAGCTTCCGTAGTATGGGGCGTGTTTCGCGGTACGAATACAACGCACCCAGGATTAACGTTTTCCGTTTCTGTTCCTACGGTTACTCTGCCGTGTCCTCTTAAGACAAAAAAAGTTTGCTCTTTTTCTTTATGCGCGACAAGAGCCCCACTGCTGCCTGAAGGCCAGCTAACAACCGTAAGCTCGCAGCGGTTGGTTTCGTTTCTGTCCAGTAAGAGTATGGTAGAGTTTGAACCGAATTCGTAGCGTTTTCCGGAATAAATATCATTTATGAATTTACCCGGCTTTATATCCGTTAATACATTTTCTTCCGCTACATTATAATTTCCTGTTTCCGCCTGCTTTTTCCGTATCATCTTAACTTTTTCAATATGATCAGCGAAGGAGGCGTGTCCCTCCTTGCTCTCGCCGTTAAAAATATTGAACAGCATATATGATAACGGTACTTCGGTCGTTGTAATTGTCTGGTGTACGAGACCGGCAGGAACATAGGCAAGGTCGCCCGGCTTTACATCAAAGACATCATCACCCAGCTTTACTTTCCCTACGCCGTCTGTAACGTAAAAGATCTGATCCTTATCGTTGTGCTTATGAGGCGGCCCGTCGAGATTCGGTCTCCAGCTGTTCCAGCCTATTTCGGATAGCTCCGTTTCGCTTCTGTCAACGAGTACGGTAATTTCATTAAGTCCTGCTACGTCGAGCTTTTGTCCCTTCTTGTAGTAGCGGTTTATCATCTCATTCTCCTTTAGTTACGAAGTTATCAATCCAATAATCGCATAGCGGCGCTTTAACTCCGGAGCCGGGCAGGTCTTCAGTATCTAGTCCGGCTGTTTTTGGAGTACCTTGCTCGGCGATAGCGGCATCCACGTAATTACGATACGGTCCTGTACGGAATACTATTCTCTGCACACCGTCGGTCTTTTCAAAAAGCTTTAAAGTTTTGTTGTACGGCTTACCGTTCACCGAAATATTATATTCGCCTTTAGCACAGTTGATCTTAAGATCTATCGCATACCATTTATCAGTATGAATCGGCATAGGTTCGGGTCCCTGGTACTTTCCGATATCGAAGCTCAGCCAATGTTCGTCTACCCTTAGCTTAAGCGCCCGGCCTCCTTTTTGATCCTGTACTTCTATTTCCATATCGTGTCCTCTGGCAATGCGCTTCGGATTCAAATTGAAGCTAATTTCTTTTATGTTCCCCTTCGGAAAAATCCTTTCCGCCATTGCATAATCGTAAGGATCCTCATCGCGGAGATCCAAAAACTTATTTCCGGTTTCCAAATCTTTGCCGATTGTAACGGGAGCCCATTTGGTAGAATAAATGTTCCAAAGATCGAGCTTGGATACATCGCTTACATTATCAAAATTCTGATTCACTTCATCCTTAACTTCTCCTACGATCGGAGTGCGCACGGTTGTTACCCAGATATCTTCCTTGTTAACGCTGTATGTAAGCCACATATCGCTGCCAGGCGGATTGCCGTTTCCTTCAATAATACCGCGAATGTATTGCGGTCCGGTATTCTTATGAATTCCCTGATATCTCTCGGGCGGCACCTGTCCTCTTATACAAAGCATTTTATTGAAGGTATGTCCGTCTTCCCCTACAAGAGCTACAAGCGGAAAACGGTTTCTATGTGTTGCGGAATTATCGAACACAATAGCGTACCGGCCGTCGTCGGTTCTTTGCCCCCATGTCTTAGCTCCGACGGTCCAAAGGGTTTTGTTCCTCGCTATCTTCGTCCATGTTTTTCCGTTGTCGGGACTCAAAGCCGAATACTGATTTTTCCACAAACCAACAACGACACCGTCTGGCCTGTGATAAAAATCGAAAGCTTTACCCGCGCCGGCGGAAGTCACTATATCACTCGAGAAGTAGGCGGCACCCGCAACCTTAGAGGGATCCAGAGGATAAAATCCGTCCTTCGCCCTGTCTTCTTCCCACCACTGAAGTGTTATCAGCTTGTTGTGCAGAAGCGAATCACACGCTTCTAGGAATCCTTTATCCTTGCTTGTTGTATAGAACGGTAAAGTGGTATTGGATTCATTGAATCCCGCGTGTCTGTTGTAGCGGATAAAATAAACCGGACCGAACGAACCATCTTCGTGTATCTCTCTTATAACTCTTCCTAGACCGTTACCTGAATTGGGAGAATGTCTGGGTGTGGCGGCGTAGCCGTAAAACCCGGAGACAAGAAGCTTACCGTTCGGAGCAATGTAAAAAGCCATCCTTTGATGCATTACCGCTTTAGTGCCTTTGGGTATTGTAAATTTTCCGTCGTGTATTTCGGGAAGATTGTATTCTGGGAACACAACTACCGGATTGCTCCAATGCCGTCCGTCTTTGGAAGTCATAAGCATGTCTCTTGTGGGCGGTGTGTGTTCCTGATAGAGTCCGCTTAAATATTCCAAATAAAACTTCCCGTTCCAGTAACATAAATAAGGCTGATGATTATACGTCCACCCGGTAACACCGGGCTCGCTGGGATCTATTCTGTTGGCGCGGAACGCTTCGTACTGATGTACGCCGACTGCGTGAGGCAGAAGTCCGTCGTAAAACTCTTTAACCGGCTCAACCTTACCGGTATAGACGACAGGTTCCTGCGCGCATTTTTTCATCGGAGGAGGCATTTTTGTTTGCGCAAAAACGCCCGCCGAAAATAGAATTACTATGGTGTGAATTAAAATGGTGCGGTTAAATACTCTTCCATTCATGCTGATTTCTCCTGAAATTTTTTCTTTATCATAAGACGACATTAAATTTTTCTTCCGCTCGACGCGGTAATTAAAATTTCGATCCTAGACTAAAAACGCTGCAAGTATATATACTGTAACTATACCGACTACTCCTTGAAGGAATGTCGCGATAGTCAGCGTTCGCAGAGCCGTCGGTGTATTCATATCTGAGAACTGCGACACGACCCAGAAATAACTGTCGTTGACATGAGAGACGGTCATTGCTCCCGCTCCGATAGCAAGAACCACAAGAGCTTTAGCAACGGGCGCGGTAAATCCCATGGGACCGAGCAGCGGTGAAATAAGAGCTGCTGTTGTTATTATTGCCACGGTTGAAGAACCCTGTGCCGATTTAAGTACCGCGGCTATTAGAAACGGCAGTAGTATCCCGAGATGCCAGGCCGACATAGCACCGCCCATCTGCGCTCCTATTCCGGTAGCTCTTAAAACGTTTCCGAATGCTCCTCCGGCACCGGTAATTAAAATTATTACTCCCGCATTTTTCAAACCTGTCGCGGCCCAATCGAAGTGCGATCCGTTTTCATTATATTTTTTTAAGAAGAACGCGAATCCTGTTCCTATAAACAGAGCCATTATAGGATTGCCGATAAAATCCAAAAATGCTGCGATCGATCCTGTACCAAACGGATGTGTCGGGTAATCCGTAATTGATCCAAGCGCTATAAGAACTATAGGAAGAAGCAACGGAGTAAATGCTGAAATCGCGGAAGGTAATTTCATTTTATCTTCGTTACTCTCGATAACTTCAGTAAAATCGATATCAAACTTTTTCGCATAAAATACAGCCCATAGAAGTCCAGCTGCAGATGAAGGTACAGCAACTATCAATCCGAATATAAGAACCAGTCCGACATTGGCACCCAAAGTAGCCGCCGCCGCAAGAGGTCCGGGTGTGGGCGGAACAAATACGTGTGTAGCGTACAAACCTGTAGCCAGCGCCACGGCAATTACGGCAAGCGATATCCCAGTTCTTTTACTCAGTGCTTTATTCAGCGTCGACAATATTACGAAACCGGAATCACAGAAAACGGGTATAGAAACAATGAAGCCGATAATGTTCATCGCGAGGGGAGATTTCTTTTCTCCCACGATCTTAAGAACGGCGGAGGCCATTGTTTTTGCCCCACCGCTAAGTTCAAGAAAAGTACCGATAATAGTTCCGAAGGCTATCACGATTCCGATACTTTTTAATGTATTTCCGAAACCATTGGCCAATTCGTTTACAATCGCGCTAGTGTTTAGACCTCCTATTAAGCCCGTCAAGAGTCCGGCTGCAAGTAATGTCAAGAACGGATGTAGCCCGAACTTTGTGGTTGCAATGATAATCAAAAAGATTATCAAGATAATACTTATTAACATGACCATTATTCTGCTCCGATTACCACTTAATTATTTCGAAACATTTTTGTTAAAGTAAACCCTGTTTCCTTTTTTCCAGCCATCCGTAATAAGTAAGATCTTTATCAGGTTCCTTCGACTTAAAAAAGAAACTGGCGAAATATCCCCCTCCAAACAGCACTACTTGACTGTATACTTCGAGCATAAATTTGTTTTGGGAAAAATTCCAATTTCCCAAGTTAAGTAAAAGTTTGCTCTCGCCGCCAATAGTAAATGGTGTGGAGGTAAGTACCGCATATGCAGTAAACAGTATGCAAGCAATCATGCCTGCATACAGACCTTGTTTGTTAGCTCGTTTACTGAACAAACCAAGTAATAACATGCCTGCAATTCCCCCTGAAAAGATAGCATAGAGAGTAAAGACGATTTTCAGCGCTCCACCACTTCCCAGTTCTAGATAGAGTGAAGCCACTCCAATTGCGGCTAAACCCGATAGACCAACGAGGATTTTCCCTACTCTTAGTTTCTGTTTGTCAGAACTTTTCGGTCTTAACCGAGAGTAATAATCCTCTACGCCTATGGCAGCAAAACAATTTAGGTCGGCATCAAGACTAGAAACTGCTGCCGCAATTAAAGCCGCAAGGATTATTCCGGTTACACCCGAGGGTAGCTGAGACATAATAAAATAGGGGAAAACTGCATCGGCTCTAATATTGGGAGGAAGATAAGCCTGAGATATTTTGTAATAAGAAAAAAGAGCAGTGCCCACGAGCATGAAGAGCGTCCAAACAGGCACGCTTAGGAATATCCCGATAAATGAAGCTTTAATCGCCTGTTTATCCGATTTCGCTGTCAGATAACGCTGAACAATTGTCTGATCCGTACCATATTTCTGAATTGCATAAAAAATTCCGTTCAATGCCATTACTATAAATGTAAGATGGTAAAAATCCAGATCATAAGGACCGAAACTTATTTTATTGTTGGCGAAGGCTACGTGAAATATCTCCGCCGGTCCGCCTGGGACTGAAAATAATATTATTCCTAGACACAGAAGTCCGCCGCCAATTAACATGAATCCTTGTACCACATCTAACCATATAACCGCCTCAATGCCTCCCATTAATGTCAGAATTATAACCGCTAGACCTATAATCCATAATACCATATACGTACTTAATCCCATCATTTTAGCTATTGCCAGAGCTAAAAGAAAAAATACTGTCCCCATCTTTGAAAAATGCGCAAGAATAAATCCAACGGAGCTATAGAGCCTAGCTAAAAATCCAAATCGCTTCTCAAAATATTCGTAAGCACTTAAACCAATTACTTTTCTGTACATAGGAACTATAAACCAAATAAAAAATATTAAAACGATAGGCACCATAAAGCCCTGTACTAATAAAATCCAGTTTGATTCATACGCGGCTCCGGGATACGCGAGAAATGTAATACTACTAATTAATGTAGCCAATATGGATATACCGATTGCCCATGCAGGGATTTTGCCTTCGGCTACAAAATACATTTGTGTACTTTTCTGACGCCGAGCGTAATAAGCACCGAATAGAATGTAGAAAAGAATAGTACAAGCAACAATAGAATAATCCAATATACTCAAGCTGTGAGTATGCATTAATTTCTCCTTTTATATTTATTTAAATAGTTTTAATGATCCAGCAATATTTCTGTGCGGTGTAAAGCTTCATGCATTTTAAGTTACGAATTAATGCGATTCTAAGAGACTTATTTATAATCGATTCTATATATCATTCCGTCAATTTAAAATTTTATCATTACTCTTCTGATTCCATACGATATCCGGCCATGCATAACTTCCAGGTTTAATAGTGATATTCACTCCAGGATCCTCTTCAACTCGCATTCTAATAACTCCAGGCGCAAGTTCACTTAGGAGCAAAAATTTTTTATAATTTATTTTTCCAACTATTGAAGAGGTGGTAGCACCCCCCTCAATAAAAAGTTCATTAACGACTGTTTTAGAAAGTACTCCCTCAATTAGTTGCGCTGTTAATTCCCTTAATCTTTTTGAAAAGCCAGGCTTTGAAACTATCGGCTTGTTAATTGCCACTATGGCACTTTTGTTTTTCTCTATGGCATTAAGAACTTCCAGCGTCCAATTTTCTAGCAACTCATGTTGTGAACCCTTGTTGTTGAATAAATCATCGGGCATTTCGCACACAGGTTTCCCTTCCTTTTTGGCGCGTTCAATAGCATACTTGCTCTGGGCAAAAGAGCTTCCACACACATAAAGCTTTACTTCTCCTAAAATTAATGGTTCGCAAATATTTGCTTCTTTAGAGGTAAAACCATTCGATTCAAGCAGAGCAGCAAAAAATTCCGCAGCGCCAGCAGGCAGCGTTTCTTTGTCTACTGTTTTAGCCCATGTTTTTAGGTCGCTATACCCACATGCCTGACCAATAGCTATTGAACCCTTGGGGATATCTTCCCCTGGATTAATAACTACTGTCTTAACTTTCTCCGATGTCCCAAGTAATTCAAGTACATCCGAAGATGATAATGCAAACTCTGGATCTTCTGAAAATCCGGTCTGGTGCAAAGGTTTTTCATTAATGTAATATTTTCCATTTGATATTGTTCTGCCGAAAGATGGGTTAGCAGGCACAAGAAGAGCCTGTTTTAGGTTCGAAGCTATTAATATGGCTATTAGCTCATCGAGGATGTGCCCTCTCATAACCGAGTCCGTTTTTTTGTATATCCAATCGAGTTCGACGCTTTCAAGTGCTTTGGAAATTTTAAATGTCTCTTGCGACGCTTGTTTTTTGGACATTGATCGAGTGTCAGTAGCGATAATTAAAAGATCAACTTTGCAATCATTCGTAATCTCGGTTTCTATTTCAACACTCATACCATATCTAAGACCAAGCCCCCCGAGTTCGGCTGCGCCTGTAAAATCATCAGCAATAACAACAATCATTAAGTTCCCTTATTATTTATAAATTTTTAAAGAATCCTTTTAATTTCCGGACGCAATTCTCACGGCATACTCGACAGCCAACATCAATGCTTCATGACTCGCAACACCCTTACCTGCGATTTCGAACGCTGTTCCGTGATCAACGGAAGTCCGGATTATAGGGAGTCCCAATGTTATGTTTACTCCCCGCACACTTTCCATCTGTTTTTTTTGATTATTCCATACGAAGCCGTCTAGCTTAAAAGGAATGTGCCCCTGATCGTGGTACATAGCCACGCACCCGTCGTACGATCCGCCGCGGGCTTTAGAAAAGAGTGTGTCTGCAGGGATAGGTCCGTCTACATTCAGTCCCATAGTCACGGCTTCCTTAACTGCGGGTATTATCTCTTTCTCTTCCTCGTCGCCGAAAAGTCCGCCGTCGCTTGCGTGAGGATTGAGTCCGGCCACTCCAATTTTAGGATTGTCGATACCGATTCTTCTTAATCCCGCATCCATTAATTGAATAACGTCCAGCACTCTTTCTTTTTTTACAAGATCGCAGGCTTGCCTGAGTGATACATGCGTCGACACATGAATGACCGACATGTTTTTATCGACAAGCAGCATTCCGTATTTCTTAGTATTAGTGAAGTGCGCGTATATTTCCGTGTGACCCGAGAAATGATGACCGGCAATATTTATAGATTCTTTATGAATCGGTCCGGTTACCGTTCCGTCAAGTTTTTTCGCCATCGCAAGATCAATAGCCTTCTTCACATATCCGAACGCCGCGTCCCCGCACATGGCGGAAACCTTACCGAACTCAAGCTTCTTCATATCAACATTTCTTAAATCAATGACATCCAGCGTTCCGTATTCGAACCGCGCCTCTCCGGGTTCTTCAATAGAATTAATCTTAACTCCTGCGTTAGTAATCTTGACCGCGTTCTTCATCACTTCCCCATTACCGATAACAATCGGGTTGCACATTTCATATAGTTTTTTTTCTGCTCCTGCCTTAGCCGCTATTTCCGGTCCTATACTCGCAGGATCTCCCATCGTTATTCCGAGTACCGGCTTGTCATTCAACATATATCTATAGCTCCTTTTCTATCTCAACTGATATTTATTTTTGACTATTTCAAAATTCTTCAAGACATTCTCTTCTTCTTCCCTGCTCAATCTCATTAAAGGAGGAAGAATATGCGGACCGCATAAATCCATTTCGTTCATAATTAATTTTAACGCCGCAAGCGACTGAGACAGGATCTTATCTTTCTGATATACTCTTGAGATTTCATCCGTTTCATCCTGAAGTCTTTGCGCCGTCTCTTTATCACCAACAGTTGTAGCATCATACATTTCCTTGAACATTCCCGGCACAAAGTTTCCCGTGCTCGGAACCAGTCCGTCCGAGCCGAGCAGCAAGCCGTTCGCGCACTGCGCTCCCCAGCCGATCAAATGAGAGAAGTCCTCTCTATCTTTAAACAATTCTATTGCGGTTTCAAGACGCTCTATATCTCTTTCCGAATCTTTCAGTCCCGCAATCTTTTCATGATGACTTAATTTTTCGACAACGTTAAGCGGAATGGATAAGTGAGTCGTCGACGTTATATTGTAGAGCAGTAGCTCGCCTTCGATATTATTCGCAAGCGTTTCATAATAGAGCAGCATATGATCCGGAGTAAGAGGATAGTAGCTCGGAAGATGAGCGACAGCCGCGTCCGCGCCGTATCCGAAATATTCTTTAGCCACTTCTACCGACTCTTCAAAAGAGTTGCTCGAAATTCCCGCATAAACCAAAGCCCGGCCGTTTACAGCTTCAACAATCGCTTTTACTATCTTACCTCTTTTGCTCATGAGAATTGAAGAGGCTTCGCCTGTTGTTCCGAAGACGAACGGGGCCGCCCCTTTTTCTACAAAATTATCCACGAGCTTTACAACCGATTTCTCATCGATATCACCGGATTCCGTAAAGGGTGTAATCATCGGAACAATTATTCCCCTGTGTTTTTTTTGTCCGCTCATAATTCCTTTCAATATTTCTTTATTAGAAAATTAATATGCTTGTTCGTAAATGCCCACGGCGTCTCCCAGTGAAACATCTCTCACATTATTTTTAAGCAACCGCTGCACCTTCAATGCCATCTCCGCAATTTTCGGAATTGAGTCCTTCGGAATTTTTATTTCGGAAAGCTTCAACGGTATACCGCATGAGATTGCTAGGTTCTTTAAAATTTCTATTCCCGCTTCCGCAGTTTCGATATTACTCCCTTTTATCTCAGCACCGAGCGCCTCCGCTATTTCGACGTACCGTTTAGGAGCGGCAGGTAAATTAAATTCCAGCACATAGGGCAGAAGTAGCGCATTGGAAAGTCCGTGCGCAATGTGGAATTCTCCGCCGAGCGGATAAGAAAGTGCATGAACAGCAGCCGTGTTTACCGGACCGAGACACAATCCTCCGAACATGCTGCCTAGCGCGAGTTTTTCTCTAGCTTCCAAATTGCTTCCGTCATCGTACGCATTTTTAATGCTTGACGAGATGAGTCTGATTCCTTCCAACGCATACAGATCTACAATAGGATGCGCGAACTTATTTGCGTATGCCTCAATACAGTGAGTAAGCGCGTCCATGCCGGTTGCGGCAGTTACATGCGGAGGAACCGTCAAAGTCAGTTTCGGATCAATGTACGAAGCATCGGGCAGAAGATGAGGGCTGATTACTCCCTTTTTCAAATTATCCGATTCATCGAGCAGAATTGCGTTCGGCGATACTTCGCTTCCCGTTCCGGATGTTGTTGGAAGGCAGGCTAAAAATGTGCTTCGGCTCGACAGCAGTTCGATGCCGAATACATCATTTACCTTCTGCTTGTTGTGCAGCATTGCGGCAATGAGCTTTGCTACGTCCAGAACGCTTCCACCGCCGATTCCGATAACGTAGTCGGTGTCTGCTTCCGCCGCTTTTTCCAAAGAGCTGGCGAATGAATTTACCGTCGGCTCGCTGATTATGGAATCGTCTATCGTTACACTCGCTCCCGCTTCTTCTATTCCTTCTATAATATGCTTTATAGAAGCCATTATTTGCGGAACCGTAACTACAAAAACATTTTTAAATTGATGAGCTTTTATATCTTCAATTAATTGCGCACTCGAATCATTTCCGAATACAAGTCTCTTGGGATGAGATAAAATTACTGTTCTCATAAAGTCTCGGTATTAAATATTTAATGAAATTCGCCTTCGGCATCGGCGCTGTTGGGATCCACGCTCGCTTTCCAGAAAAGAGCTTTCTTCGGATCGAAGTTTGGATTTATCGTCATCTCCTGCGCGCCTACGTCCTTTCTCCACTTTTTTAATTTTTTCCACAGCTTTTCGGCAAGCTCCGGCATCTCGTCCGCCAGATCGTGTTTCTCACCTATATCATCTTTTAAATTAAACAGCGACACCGGATGGTCTTCGTTAAACATGCTTCTCTCGTACCACTCGATCAGCTTATAGTCACCTTCCCGGATTGCGCCGGAAGGCATATAACTGAACCGGTGATAATGCGGGAAATGCCAAAACAGATCTTCCCGGTTCAATCTTTTGCCGTCTTTAAGCAGAGGGACGAGGCTTATACCGTCGATTATATGTTCAAACTTTTTAATGCCCGCTATTTCCGCGAAGGTAGGGAAGAAATCACATCCTATCACCGGCTCATCGCTCTTCCCTCCAGGTTTTATAACACCCGGCCATCGGATAGCGAACGGTACTCTAATACCGCCTTCGAATAGCAGAGACTTTCCGCCGCGCAGCGGATTCTGTGCTTGAAGCGGGAAGAAGCCGCCGTTATCGGAGAAAAATACAACAACGGTATTGTCCCTGAGTCCGAGGTCATCTATCTTTTTTAGAAGTATCCCTATTTCGGTATCCATTCTCTCGATCATTGCACCCATGATCGGATTATTTATCGCGAGATCGGAATTCATTTTCTCCTTGTATTTAAATATCAGGTCCGCGTGTTCCATTATGGGTCTGTGCACTACGTGATGAGCCACGTAAAGGAAGAAAGGCTTCTGATGATTCTCATCCAGAAACTTTAAAGCTTCATTAGTTATTTCAATCGCGTGGTGTGCATCATTATTGGGATTTGCGGAATACTCAGGCTTAACAGTTGTATGAACGAAGTCGAAGCCTTGCGACATCGGATCTTTGGGTCTTCCGAGTTTGTAATTCTTATCCTTGTTAAGATGCCACTTTCCTATCATAGCGCTTTCATAGCCTTTGGGCTTCAGCATCTCGGCAAGCGTTATCTCAGAAAGAGGGAGTCCCTCCGCCATCTTAGGCGCAGTGAGCTTTGCCCAGGGATACGGATCTCCCGGAATATATTCGGTTATATGAAGACGTGCCGGATACCTTCCCGTCATTATTCCCGCTCTGGAGGGCGAGCAGGTCGGGGCCGGTGCGTACGCATTTGTAAAATACATTCCTTCACGCGCTATTTTATCTATGTTGGGAGTTTCATAAAAAGTAGAACCTCCGTAGCCGGTCTGGTTCCATCCCATGTCGTCGGCAAGTATATAGACAAAGTTCAAAGGCTTGTTGGATTTGCCGATATTTTGAAGGGTATTACCCAGGGCCATATAGCCGGCCACGCCTACAGCAGCTCTACCCACAGTGGATAAGAATTCTCTCCGTTGCATAATTAACTTTGAGTTTTTCGGGTTTATTGATTATAAAACTTATTAATGATATTCTCCCTCGGCGTCGGCGCTGTTGGGATCGACCTTGGCATTCCAGAACAGAGCGCGCTTGGGATCGAAGTTTGGATTTATCGTCATCTCCTGCGCGCCTACGTCCTTTCTCCACTTCTTTAATTTTTTCCACAGCTTTTCGGCAAGCTCCGGCATCTCGTCCGCCAGATCGTGCCGCTCGCTTATATCCTTTTTAATATTAAACAGCGATACAGGATGATCCTCGTTGAACATGCTTCTTTCGTACCACTCGATCAGCTTATAGTCACCTTCCCGGATTGCGCCGGAAGGCTTATAGTTAAAGCGGTGATAATGAGGATAATGCCAGTAAAGGTTTTCCCTGTTAAGTTTTTTTCCGCCTTTAAATAACGGTACGAGACTTAGTCCGTCTATCTTGTGATCGAATTTTTTAACGCCTGCTATGTCGGCAAATGTAGGAAGGAAATCGCAGCCGATAACAGGCTCATCGCTCTTAGTTCCCGGCTTTACGACACCCGGCCAGCGTACTGCAAATGGTACCCTTATTCCGCCTTCGTACAGCATCGATTTTCCGCCGCGTAGAGGATCCTGCGACTGAAGTTTGTCGTATCCTCCGTTATCCGAGAAAAAGACGACAACCGTATTATCCCTGAGTCCCAGATCATCAATCTTCTTTAAAAGTATTCCAATCTCGGTGTCCATTCTTTCGATCATAGCACCCATAATGGGATTGTTAATCGCAAGGTCCGAGTTCCTTTTCTCTTTGTATTTGAATATAAGGTCGGCGTGTTCCATTATAGGTCTGTGCACAACATGATGAGCTACGTAAAGGAAAAACGGTTTCTTATAATTTTCATCGAGGAATTTAAGAGCCTCATTTGTAATCTCTATCGCGTGGTGAGCATCCTTGTTTGGATTAGCGGAATACTTCGGTTTTACCGTGGTATGAACAAAATCGAAACCCTGAGATTCCGGATCACCCGGTCTGCCGAGCTTATAATTTTTATCTTTGTTCAGGTGCCACTTTCCTATCATAGCGCTTTCATAGCCTTTGGGCTTAAGCATTTCCGCAATAGTTTCTTCAGAAAGCGGCAGCCTGTCGACTTCCTGCGGAGCTTTAAGCCTTGCCCACGGATAAGGATCGCCCGGAATATATTCGGTAAGATGTATCCTTGCCGGGTATCTTCCCGTCATTATTCCCGCTCTGGAGGGCGAGCAGGTCGGGGCCGGTGCGTACGCATTTGTAAAATACATTCCTTCACGCGCTATTTTATCTATGTTGGGAGTTTCATAAAAAGTAGAACCTCCGTAGCCGGTCTGGTTCCATCCCATGTCGTCGGCAAGTATATAGACAAAGTTCAAAGGCTTGTTGGATTTGCCGATATTTTGAAGGGTATTACCCAGGGCCATATAGCCGGCCACGCCTACAGCAGCTCTACCCACAGTGGATAAGAATTCTCTCCGTTGCATTTGTACCCTGTGCTCCTTTCAGGAATAATTTAACATTACTCTTAATAACCTTATCGATTTATTTCGCACTTAATTTCTTCAATGAATTTTCTTTACTACAAAACCGTCATTGAGCTGATACTGCCCTATCACGCTGCCGTTCTCGTTCCATTCCGTCGCGGTATCTATTGCTCTTTTATTTTTCCAGACTGATTCCGATTTCTTTCGGCCGCTCTTATAATAGTGAGTCCAAACGGAAGTTCCGTCATCTTTGTATTCTCTTTTCCACAAGAGGTTGCCTTCCCTATCCCAGTAACTTTCAGTTCCGGTTTTCTCACCTTTATCGAAATGCGCTTCCCACTGTTCACGTCCGTTTTCGTAATACCATGTATCGGTCCCGCTCAGAAGATATCGTCCGTCGTTCCCTATCCCTGCGGACCAGGTCGCTTTCGTTTGTCCGCTTGGGAATTTTTCCTCGAACTTTTTAATTTCCTTTATTTCCGTAGCCGTATTTTTTGTAAGATTGTTTACGTCGATACCTTTATCATCGGGCGACATTATCCATGCTTCGTTAAAAGCGAACTCCAGGCACGGAGTATTCATCGAAGTAATCAGATGAATAACGCCGTTCGGGGCTTGCCGTGCTACCGAATAACCAAGCGTACCACCTCCCATTTCCTTGGCTCTGGACGAGTCCTCGTGCGGCTGCACTCCCGGAATTCTTTTAATTTGCCAGGTCTTTCCGTCATCGGAAGAAAGCGCGGCGTACGCTCCCTTTTCATGAAACCCTTTCGGCTGATAGCCGTCTTTTCTTTCAAGATCACCCGCGAAGAAAATCTTTCCGTCGTTTAATTTTATAACCGTCGGCCTCTGATTGCTGCCGAGCGACGGAAACGGAGACTTAACAATTTTGTACGATCTTCCTCCGTTGTCCGAAATTGATTCGGGCATGTAGCCGTTAATATCGGAACTCTTCCCGCCCATACCTAAGATTCTTCCGTCGCTTAAAGGAACAAACGATGTGTGTCTTCCTCCTGTTCTTCCTCCGGGATCGAGCCAGGTTTTTCCGTTATTGGTGCTTTCCCATAATACCGATTCGGCGCCTATAGCATCGCTGGCAATATGCCAGTAACCTTTTTTATCTCTGAATGCCGTGTTGATAGGCTGAGCGGAATATCCGCCGAGCAGTGTTTCGAAAATCGGAAAATGAATCTCGCTCCAGGTTGCCCCGTTATCTGTAGAATTCATCCAGTGGAACGGGAAACCGGACTCCAATTTGTTTGCGCCCCAGAAAAGTCTGAGCGTATCTCCGTCGGTCCACAGCAGCGGGGCGTGATCGTCAACGTCGGGAAGATCTACAAACATATCCGGCATGTCCCATTGATCTGCACCGAACCTGAGGCGAAGTGCCATCAGCGCCACGTTCGGATCCGTTTCCGAGACAGTGGTATAATAAACGGCTATCACGTCCCCGTTGGGACAAACGGCAAGTGAAGGGCTGTGATTGTGACGTAATAATCCCGGATTAAATCCCGCCGCCGGAATTACGCCGAGTTTATCGACGTTGGTATTATCAGGCGGAATAGGAAGTAAAAATCTTTTTCTGAAGTAAGGTTTATCCGGAGAGGGTCCGATCTTAGCGTTTAAATTATTTTGAACCACGCACTGCTGAACAAACGGCCTTTGCTGATAAACCGGTTTTGTATCCGGCATTGGCGCCTGCACAATTCTGAAGCCTATATTATGATTACCCTGGTTGTTGGATTCTTCTCTGTAAAAATTCTTATAATGTTCGCGCGCTTTAAGCCCGTGCGAACTCTGAGATTTACTCTTCTTTAGTATTGAAGAGTCTTTAACCATTGCGTGCATTACTTCCAAAGGAACCGGCGGGAAGTCGGGAGCCATTCCCGCGCGATTCGCAGATCTGGAATAAAACGGAGATTGGCGATCCAGCCCGGCCCCGCGAATAACTTTAGCAAAGCCATGATCGGGCCCAACGGGATCAACCTGATTATTGCTTGAGTAACTTCCGTACCAGTCCCAAACCCATTCGGCAACGTCGTTCGTCATGTTCTCCAATCCCCACGGATTTACGGAATCCGCGGGATTGAGAGAATCACCTGAGTAAAACGGGGTTAGGGTGCCGGCGCGGCATGCGTATTCCCATTCGGCTTCTGTAGGAAGACGATAGACCTTCCCTTCTTTCCTGCTTAACCATTTGCAGAAGGCTACCGCATCATTCCAACTCACACCGGTTGCATACGGATAATATTTTTTTACACCATTGTAATCTGGACGGAACTGCTTAAACTGGTCCACTGTAACCTCGGTAACCGACATATAATAGGATTCACTTATCGTTACCTTGTGAACCGGCTGCTCGTCGTAATCTCCGTGTGTAAGAAAAACAGGTCCGCCAAGCTTTTTAGCTTCAATCTTGTTTGCCTCGCCCATCATGAAAGATCCTTCAGGGACCAGGACAAACTTCATTCCGATCGAGTTAGTGTAGCTTTTTTCCTTTTTAGAACAACCCACTAATACAAAGGTCAATCCTAAAAAAATTATATGCCAAAATTTAATTCGCATGCAATTTCTGTTCAGTTAAATGAATATTTAATATTTAACTGTCTTTCTAAAGATTAATCTTCAAACCGGAGCGCATAGTGAATCCATAGTACTCGTTGGATCTCGGCCTGCTGGAGATTCCCTGGAATTCCCTGGCAGGCTGGTTGGTTAAATTGATTATATCTATATAGAAAGATAAATTCTTCATTATGACGTAGTTTCCAGAGAAGTCAAGTTGCCAATGATTATCGTTATACCTGTCGTAATCAGGCGACTTTCCTACTTCTGTAAGTACTTTGGCATTGTAGTTCATGCTTAACCTTGCGGTTATTCCGAAGCGCTCGAAACTGAGACCTACGTTACCCACGTCCCCGGCTTGTCCCGGAAGAACCGACCAATCGCGGTACTGAAGCTTTGCTTTGGATTTGGTGTAGGTGTAGTTTCCATAAATTCCGAATGCGCTGAATACTCCTGGCAGGAACGTAAATTGCTGCTGCCAATTTAGTTCAAGACCGTAAAGATCCGCACTTCCGCCGTTAACCGGCTCGTTTATATCGAAGCCGTCGTACTGGCCGCCTACTTGTTTGTATGTCCTTTGATAGATGACCTGGTCCATCGCTTTGTAGAAAAGACCCGCTGAAATAACGCCTATACCCTGGAAATAGTGTCCGTACATCAGGTCCACATTTGTAGCAATCGTAGGCACAAGCTCAGGGTTACCACGTGTAATCTGATCGCCGCTCGGATCGACCCAGTTGTAAGGCGCAAGATCAAAGAAATTTGGCCTTGCGATGCTTCTTGTAACTGCGAATCTCATATTCGACTTATCCGTCAGTTTATAACGTAGCTGTAAGTACGGAAAAACATTATTGTAGTTATGGGTGTTATCTATGGGAGCGGAGCTTAAGAAGTCACCGTTATTGTCCAGAAATATCTGAGTACCGTGATAGTTTGTGGAAGTTAACTCATCACGAAGACCGGCTAGAACAAGCATATCACCTATGTTTAATGTACCCATCGCATAACCGGCATAAATATTTTCGCGGGTATGATAGTCGCCACCCGAACCATCAGCATCCGTATAATTCACATATTGTCTAAGGGCATTATCCTGTCCGAGATATTGATCGTAAAATGTCCTTACTCTACCGTTATCCACCTCCGGGCCGAAAGTATAATGCCCCAGCAGAAAATTATTCACAGTTTCATTACTGCTTACGGCACTCATTAAAACGGTGTTATCGCCTTTCCATTTATATCTAGATCTGTTCCCAACTCTATCTTTTTTGTCGACGGTAACTTTGGCTCCTAATTTTATATTACCAGGCAAAGTTCCTATAGAGTAAGGGAATTTTAAGTTAAGATTGCCGACAAGATTATTAGCTGTGGTTGTAACATCTCTCACATCCTGGTTGTCAATTTCCCAGTTCGCAGGATTAAGTTCGTAATTATTTGAAATGTTGGTATAAGTAATTCCTGGGAAATTTACATTCGACAGGTCAAGTATCATGTTGGGTTTTGTGTTCAGCGCCCATTCCGATTTTATACCTGAGCCGGCACCTGTCTGGGTCTGATTTGCCCAACCGTAAGTCAAATCATAATCGAGACTGAGGTTGCTGAAATTATGCTTTCCACCTCCCGATACAGTGACAATGTCGTGTATCTCCTCCCTATTCTGAAATTCAAAGGCGAGCTTAGTTTTCGCGATTGTGGTCGCGTTTATGTAATCACCTGAACTAATCCTGTTCCTAACCATGTTTCTTGATTGTTCGTCATTCAGCCTATTATACATTCCGCGTACATAGAATGTACTGGTTTTATCAGGAGAGCGGTACTCAAAGTCGCCGCTGGCGCCATAATGGTCTCTTCGTGTGTTGTAGTCATAGAACCTTAAATCATTAAGGGCAAAAGGAATGACGTTACCGTTAATATCATTTACGTTTTCCCAATCGAATTCATTGGAATAAGTTCTGATATTATTCCTGTAATAGCTGCCGCTTATCGTATAACCGAATTGCTGATCTTTTCCCATGAACCCGGTGTAAACACCCGATGCACGATACAGGGGACTTTTGCCCTGCGGGGCATACCCACCTCCGACATCCAGCTTAACAGTAGATTTTTCCTGGTCAAAAGGACTTCTAGTTACCAGGTTCACAGTTCCTCCGATAGCGTTTGCATCCATATCCGGAGTTAATGTCTTCGTAACCTCAATAGACGCTAGCTGGCTGGAATTAATTATTCCGAGATCTATATACCTGGCATCTTCCTGCGAGGAGGGAATTGCTTGTCCATCTACGGTAACCTGGGTTAGGCGAGGTTCGGTACCTCTGACATAAACAAAGCTACCTTCACCCAGGCTTCTGTTAATAGTAACGCCGGGAATTCTCTGCAGGGTTTCGGCAGTATTCATGTCCGGAAATTTCTGCATTTCCTCCTGCGAAAGGACATTCTTGATGTTATCGGAATTAAACTGCTGGTTTAATGCTTTAACCTGTCCCTGTAGTAGTCCGTTTACGACGACTTCGTTTATCTTAATAGCGGACAATTGTAGAGAGGCGTTAACATTTACCACCTGGTTTGCCTGGGTGATATTAACGCTTGTAGAAAATTCATGATAGCCTATATAGCTTACTTTGAGGGTATATTTACCAACGGCAACGTTGTTGATTGTATAGGCTCCGAATCTGTCAGATGAAGCACCCCAGCTTGAACCGACCAAAATTATGTTGGCTCCCGGCAGCGCTTCTTTAGTAGATGCGTCCGTTACCTTGCCCTGAATCCGGGAATTTCCCTGGGCAAAGACAGATTGTGAGAGAAAGAAAAAGAGTACGAGGTAACGGCCAAAAAAAGTAAAACTTTTATTTAGCATACCGCCTCCCATTTTTGTGAATGAATGTTTTTTATTTTAAATTGAAACAAAGGAAAAAGATGAAATCATTTATTACTTCATGAGTACCATTTTCTTAGTTTCCGAATAATTATCTGCAGTCAGACGATAGAAATAAATGCCGCTCGATAATTGAACACCTCCTAACTTTTCCGTGTTAAACGTTACGGAGTAATTACCCGAAGGAAGTTCCTTATTCATAAGTGTAGAGACCTCCTGGCCAAGGAGATTGTATATTTTAAGTACTACATGGCTTTCGCCCGAGTTTTTAGCTAGAATAGAAAAATTAATTTTTGTCGACGGATTAAACGGGTTGGGATAATTTTGTCTAAGAGAAAAGCTGCCTGGCAGTTGCGGTTTTTTATTTTCGCTGACACCAGTGATCATACCGTTTTCATTAATTTTCAAAAAATAGAAGTCCTGGCTTTGTCCGTAGCTGTTTGTATTGCCCAAAGTAACATAAGCACCGTCGTCGGCTTTCAGAATACGTCCAACGTTATCATTTTTATCGCTCCCGTAGGTTTTAGACCACACTAGGTTTCCATCAGCATCCGTTCTAACAAAATACGCGTCGGTATAAGTGTAATTAACGGTGAAGTAGTTAACAGTAGAGCCGGAAGCCAAATAGCCTCCATCGGGCATCTGAACGACCGACGAGAACCTGTCGTTATGCACGTAACCGTACGCATTGTGCCATTGCTCATTGCCGTCCTTGTCGATCTTCACAAGGAAGCCATCTTCTGCACCTGCACCGTAGCTTACAGTATAGCCGGAAATCATATAACCGCCGTCCTGAGTAGTAATGATGGTACTTCCGCCTTCCCAATTAGGCCCACCATAGGTCTTTGTCCAAAGAGCGTTGCCATCGGCGTCGGTTTTAACGCAGTAAACATTAAAGTCGCCCGAACTGCTGTTAGCATCGGATCCTGTAAAGATATATCCGCCGTCGGATGTTAAGGTTATACCTACGGCAGATTCACCGTCGGATGTGCCATAATGCTTCTTCCAGAGGAGGATCCCGTTTTTATCTACTTTTAGGAGCAGTGCATCCCTGCTATTGTCAGGAGTATCTTTCGTATTTCCAGTAATGATAAAATCGCCGTCGGTAGTATTTCTGATATTTGAAGCCGCAACGTCTTTGTTTTCACCGAAAGTTTTCTCCCATATTTTATTACCGTCCTCGTCGATCTTTAAGAGATAAACTTGTGCCTGCCCGGCGCCGAAGCTGCTACTAGTACCAACTATTACAAAGTTGCTGTCGGGAGTCTGCACTACGTCCGATGCACCGTCGTCGTAATTACCGCCGTAAGTATTAGACCATAGCACTTTCCCGTATTTATCGGTCCTTATTACATAGACATCCGTGTAGTTTTGATTTTGTTTCGTAGTACTGCCAACAAGAATATATCCTTTATCGGCAGTTTGAACAAAAGAGCTGGCGCCATCGTCAAATTGCGTTCCAAATATTCTTTCAAATGTGATTATTCCGTGGGCGTCGCTTGTTCCATTGCCGATAAGAGAATCCGAAAAGGTTCCGGCGTCCGAATTTATTTGAAGCATTGCCAAAACATCGTTAGTATTATTCGGCTGAAAGCGTACGTTGAGTATCAGCTGCTCCAACGCACCCAGGCTCGTATTTCCGGGATTATCCACTATGGAAAAGACAGAAGCATCTCCGCCTGTAATACTTACGCTTGAGATATTCACAGTTTGTATGGATGCATTATAGATGATGATTTCCCTGTCTGCGTAGCTGCCGATCGGAATGGCTCCCATGTACGCGGGCTGTGGAGTAATTGATAGAGTTGCTGTAACTTTCCTCTGGGCTAAAAGACCTGAATTAAATATAAAGGAAATAGAAAGGAAGAAAAATATAGAATTAATTTTGTAAAAACGTTTCATAAAATTCTCCAAAATAAATTTTTATATTACCATTCGACACATAATTCGGAATAGTACAACGTATTACATTATTTATAGAAATTACCTTTGAGTTAGCAAAGTTTTTAACAACAATTTTTCATATCTGGAATAATATATTTGATGAATTAAGAGTCTTGGTGCTGATATATCCAACACAAAGAAATTTGACTCCAAAATCATGTTTTTTCTTTTTACTCATTTTCTCATGCTGGATTTTTTCTCAGTGCACGATTGTCTGATGATCAACTTTGTTTTTAAAACAATTTTTACTCTGCTCTGATCGGGTTCAGCAATCCTTTGGAAAAGTAAATCAGCAGCGCGTCTGCCTATCTCATATCCAGGCTGACTAACAGCAGTAAGGGGTGGGTTTAGGGAAATAGACCATGGCATATCATCAAATCCGAGTATTGATATATCACCTGGCACGTTTAGTCCAAGTGAATGAATAGTTTCGAGTGCACCAAATGTAATCAGATTGTTTCCAGTAAAAATAGCTGAAGGTGGTTCCTTCATATCAAGAAGCTCTTTAGCAAGTATCTTTCCACTTTCCTGCTTTGAATCACCGAATTTAACTAATGACTCGTTCGGCTCTATATTATTTTCTTTCAGCGCTTTTTCGTAACCGTGTCTTCGTTGTCGACTCGTAGGTATTGTAGGGAGTCCGCCAATGTATGCAATCCTTGAGTGTCCGAGCTTAATCAGATAATCGACAGCTTCATAAGCACCTTGCTCATTATCTACAACCACGACATCTACATCAAGGTCGCTCAAACCTCGATCGACACATACGATCGGAAGTCCGCTTAATACAAGATCCCTAACATCATTATCTTTTTCGTGCACAGGCGCCACAATAAGCCCATCAACTGATTCTGATTTCATTATATCGAGATAAATTTTTTCTTTAATTTCATCCTGTGCAAAGTTGCACATGAGAAGTGCGTAGTTATTAGCATAAGCTTTATCCTCAACACCTCGTACCACCTCAACATAAAAAGGATTTTGGATATCGGGCACTACAAGCCCAATAATTTTTCGTTGCCCTTCCCTTATCCTTAATCTTTGAGCAACACGGCTAGGTTTAAAACTGAGGTCTTTAATTGCCTTTTCAACTTTCAATCGGGTAGTGGGATTAACATTATCCGCTTTATTTAAAACTCTGGATACCGTGGCTGGAGATACTCCTGCTCTTGCTGCAACTTCTTTTATTAAGGCCATATATAAATTATGAAATCGTTTTCAATCTTTAACTTGTTGTATATAATAGAGTAAAGTATTAAATAATTAGGTATAATAAAATCGATTTCATTTTAAATAATTCTTTTTAAATGTCAAGATAAATTTGTTTTTGTATAAATTTTCTTTTTCTAAATAAAAACAATTCTTACAATCAATATTGCAAATCGGGCCTATTGGCTTTGCCATTATATGGAAGGATGGGTACATAATTTTAGTTTAGAATATTATTCTTTAATTCCTTCTGATCTGGATCCAACTCATTCACAATTGGAAAAAATTAACTATAAATAATTATAAAAACATATTTTTTAATTTATATTTGAAAAATTATTATACAGAAGGGCTAATCCTCAAATACCTTATTCATATCTTAAACATATTTTCCATTCGACTATTAAAATTACTGATTAATACAGCTTCGCTACAGTGAGTCACAAAATTTATATTTCTGATACATCAGTTATTTCAATATTTTAACTGATCAATAGTTTTGCTTATTTAGATATTACCTTATTAAATGTTCAAACGGTATTTTAATAATTTTTTATAGTTATATTAATGTTATTAAGTTTTATTATGAGCTCTTGGAGGGTGATAAAAAAAATTACAGTAGGATATGAAAACGATTTCATGCTATAACTTGTTATAATAAAATTAGTTAATATTTTTTATTAGTGTTTTTATAATAACGATTACATATTAAGTATTAATTAATTTATTGTCAAGACTTTTTTTTAAAAAAATCTAAAACTAATGTGATTTTTGAACAGGGTGAGAGTCCTAAGATATTATTTGGATAAATATTTGAATAAAATATGTCTTATTGCAGAATCTTAGCTTAATATGATTTAAAACAATGCAAGAAATAATTAAAATTCAAATTTGAACATGAGGCAATCCGTAGTTAATAATTTTGTCTTTATTATTTTTCTGTATTTTAATTAAATTCTTGTGTAGAGTAATTTTTAAGTGGAGTTTCCGTCTCTAACCATCAATAAACATCAGCTGTGTAAAGAACTTAATCAGAAATTCTGTAGTAAGCGTTAATGAATTCTTTGTTATTTTTAATACCTCATCCGAATATTGCTTCTGGTATCGCAACATATTCAACATATAGTAAATCTCTGAAATGCAATTCCTTAGTTATAATAAGCTTGTTGTTCGGCTCTTCCCCTTCTAGATATGCAACTGTTTTTCAACGCCCACTGTCTTGAAATTCTACTTGCTCAACCTTTATCCAATTTGAAGGGTGTACTTTCCCACTTATTTGGGATAAGTATGCAATATCATTATAATACAAATATATTCGCGTCATTCGGATTTGTAAATCCAGCAGCTAGTAAATAATCATCATTATAAACAACTCAGCTCGGAATTATTTTCCGGAAAGCTTCAAAGCCTTCCGGATATTTATCTTCAATTGCCTACCGTTTTATTATTACTCGGGAAGCTTCAACCAATAGAGCCATCTTTGCTTCTCCGCCTTTTGTATGCCTTATTTTATCTCCATTAAGAACAGAGATATAAATAAACTTTGAGACTCCACCTTTCTTGGCTTCATCTATTAGGTTTACATTTGCTTGATAGTCAACATCCATATAGGTCAATCCATCTTTTTTGTCGTGTAATACCAACAGTGCTTATAACCACATCGAAGTTTTTGCAGATTTCTTTCAGCAATTCAGGGTCTGTTACTTGTGCCTCTATAATTTCAAGATTGGGAGCTGTTAGACTTACTTTCTCTTTATTGCACACTACTATCCTGGTTTCATAATTTCTTGCAATTAATTCCTGAGTAATGAATCTTCCTAAATATCCTGTTGCTCCTGCTAATAGTACTTTATTCATATTCATATTTAGTTCTCCTTAAATTCTGCACAACGGTGGTGGTATGAGGTCGTGGCGGTCAGACGAGAGTCTGAGTGTCCGACCGAAACTGAGGTTGGGACGAGATTCGACTTGTCGAATCAGCCAAACCCAGCCATGCCTTATACCACGTGTTATCGGTTGAACTTTTTTTATAATTATTCACATGCTAATTTTTTTTGTTTACCATATAAAAGAAAATTTCATGAAAGCTCAAGCCGGATTATTCATCCGGCTCTACTTCAAAGCTTAAAATAATATTGTTTCTATTCCTGAAATAAATCGTTTAACTTAATAAAATAATTTCTTAAAATATTGAACGGTATTTTTTAATCCATCAATTAAATTATATTCTGAACTATAATTAAGATATTTGGTGGTGAGTCTTATAGATGATAGACTATGTTTTATATCCCCTGGTCTTTCATCTTCAAATATAATTTTGCTTTGGCTTTGAGTTTCTTGAATGATTAATTTAGCTATATCATGAATTGTAATTGATTCCCCGCTTCCTACATTATACACTCCGTTAACTTCTTCATTAGTTACAGCTAATACGTTAGCCCGAACAACATCTTTAACATAAACAAAGTCTCTAGTTTGATTCCCGTCTCCATAAATTATCAACGGCTCATTTTTTATTGCTTTACTCACAAATATAGGAATCGCTGCGGCATATTGGCTTTTAGGATCCTGACGTGGGCCGAATACATTGAAATATCTTAATGAAGTAGTCTGTAATCCGTAATTTTCATTGTAAACATTTAGATAATATTCTCCATCCAATTTTGTTATTCCATAGGGTGATTTCGGCATCGGTCTCATGGTAATTTCTTTTGGTGAATCGGGATTATCACCATAAACCGCGGCACTGCTGCTGTGAACAACTTTTTTCACTTTATGTTTTACCGCTGCATCTAAAATATTAATTAGTCCTTTTATGTTTATATCAATACACTCCAAAGGATTTTGAATTGATTCCGGAACGGAGACCATTGCGGCTAGATGATGGATGTATGTTGCATTTTCCAATAACTCAAAAACTGCAACACGATCGGTTATACTTGCTTGATGAAAACTTACAGATTGCAAACCTTCTATATTTTTAATATAGCCTGATCGCAGATTATCAATTATATGAACTTCAGCACCCTGGTTAGCCCAGTATTCTACTATATGTGAACCTATAAAGCCGGCTCCGCCGGTTACTATAATTTTTATTTTATCCATGTTTTTATATCTTTATTATACGTATGCGGTAGGATTTAGGTGTTCAACATCAAATAAATCCTGTGCTAGATAAATTGCAACTCCTAATGCGCCTGCCCTATTGCCTAGTTTTGAAGTAACAAATTTAACGTTTCTATTTAATTGAACTAATGAATGTTTCATCGCATTGCTTTTAATGGAATCCACTAAATATGGTGCCGCATTTGGAACACCACCACCTAATATTATGAGATCCGGGTTTAATAAATTTATTAGAATTGCTATACCTGCGCCAAGATATCTTCCTGCTTCTTCAATGATCTCAATCGAAAACTGATCACCTTGATTAGCCGCTTCCAATACAACCCCGGCATCGATATTATCATGTTCAACATCGTACTTTTGGGATATAATCGTAGAGGCTCCTTTTGTAATCCTTTCTCTGGCAATTTGTGTCATTGCCCTGCCTGAAGAAACTGTTTCTAAACAACCATGCTTCCCGCAATAACACAACTCGCCGTTTGGCACGACTTGTATATGACCGAATTCTCCGGCATACCCATCTCCCCCATAATAAATTCTACCGTCTAAAATTAATCCTAGTCCTAATCCCCATCCAACATTTACGCATAGGGCATTTTTAACATTTTTGGCCTCGCCGAACCAAAGCTCACCGAATGCCATTGCTTTAAGATCGTGCTCTACGTGAACCGGTTTCTTAAACCTAGCACTTAAAATTTCTTTTGCGGGTTTATCTCCGAAGTTAAAATAAGTTTCACTATAACCTATTCTTCCTTTTACCATGCCTGGTAAAGATATCCCAATTCCTAATAGCTTGCTCCAGCTTATTTTTGCACCGGATAAAATATCCTTTATTTCTTTTTCCAGTTTATCTATAATACTAATATCGTTACTTAGTGGAATTGATTTTCGTCTTACGTCGGCTAATATGTTATTTTCAAGATCAAGTATAATAAAATTTGTAAATAGTCTCCCTATATCTATTCCTAATATATATCCGGCTTTACCATTTAATTTAACCATTAGAGGAGGACGCCCTGCCTGGATATTTTCTTTATCTTTCACTTCGACTACAAGATTTTCTTTTTTAAGTGCCGAGATAATACTAGAAACAACAGGTAAAGTAATTCCGGTATTTTTCATTAAGTCAGTTAAAGATAGTGACCCGAAATCAAGGAGTGCTCTTAAAATTAAATTTCTCCTAATTTCATTTTTTTTTCTTACTTTGCTCATCATACTAAAAAGTAATGTTAGAGAAATATGTTTCTAAATATTTTTTAACGGGTAATATATCATTTTTATGGGTTAAATCAGGCACATGTTCTGCAAAAGGAAACGCAAAGAGTGATTTAGAATGTCGGGTCACCATCATCTTCACAGCTTCCGGAAGTTCTTTTTCCTGCCGGATCAGATGATAAGGAACTATTTCCAGATATGGAAGAATCATGTCATATTGTAAACAAAAAATATTCATGCTTACGCCGATAATTCCTTCTTTACTTTTGGCAGCTTCAATTTCCTTTTCAGAAGGTTTTTCAATGATATCTATTAAAAATCCATCTTCGTCTTTTTTTGTAACTGCAAATTTTTCAATCCTACTTAATTCAAATTCAAGTGCATTACGATCATAATCTATCATAGCATTTTTATAATCAGTATTTAATAACAACTTCAAAGCTTTTTGAGAATATAAATTGTCACTATTACAAACCGTAAACCTTTTCCCTCTCCATTCTTTTTTATACTGTAATCCTTGATATAAAGCATCGGCAGTACCTATGGGTTTAACTTTTCCTTCGGGAATTTTTTGAATTCCGTATGAAATATTTAATCCGTAAAATTCATTATCTTTTTCTTTATTTCCATAATATGATTTTATACTTTCATCTTTTTCACCGATGACTATTAAAATATCTCGATATCCCGATTCGCGAACATTGTAAAGTAAATAGTCTAGGAAAGGACGGTAGTTATCACCCACACCAATCATTGCTTTTGCTTTTTGGTTCGCTTCCTCGATTAAGCGTGAATCAATTTCTTCTTTTATTGTAACTGGATTTTTCATTCTTGATGAAATCCCACCGGCAAGTATTACCAATCTGCCATCACTCATTAAACAACCTCCAACATATTTGTACGGGTTCCTTGATCGGCATAGACTATATACGCTACTCCCCCCGCCTCTTCGATGGCCTCCTTTACCTTTTCCGTATTCCTTGGCGCATATGCAAACATACATCCGCCTCCGCCAGAGCCGTTTATTTTAGCCCCGTATGCACCAGCTTTTAGCGATGCTTCGATCATCTTATCAATTTTTGGGGTGGATATTTTTAATATATCCCTTAATACCGCATGATGCTCAGTTAACAGCTGACCTATAGCTCTATGATTTATTGGTGATGTTTCAAGAACCCTCTTAGCTTTTTTAGTTATCTCTCTATTTTTAATCGTTCCTTTTAATAATTCTATCTGCTCATTATTCAAATGATCGGAATATTTTTCAATTTCTGATTCGCCAACTGTTCGCAAAGAAAAATTTGGATATTTATTCTGCAATTGTTTAACCACTTTTTGTATCTGCTTTTTGACACGCGATAAAATAAACTTAGTGTCCTTGGGTTCTTCAGAATCTCCTAAAACAAATTTTCCTAATTTCGTATTTAATTTTTCAACATCAATTTTAGGGTAGGAATCTAAAAATATAATCCCGCCAATAGACGTCGAATATTGATCCATCATACCGCCGGGTTCGGCAAATTCCAGGACTTCGGCTTCATAAGCATATTCGGATATCTGTTCCGGCTTAAGTACCTTGGCTTGATCGCTCATTTGTGAAAGGAAATTAATCCATGTAACTATCAGCGCAGATGAGCTTGATGTCCCCGAATTTATCGGGATATTTCCTTTTACCGTGCAGTCAATGCCATTCTTAAAAGTAAATCCATGGCGCATTAAGACATTGATAGAACTTTTAAAATAATCACGTTCCTTTCCATACTTAAGTGTTCCATTTAATTTAAATATTTCTTTATCATTTATATCAGGCAGAGAAATATTTACTTTATCATCGTTTCGTTTACTTCCTTCGATAAAAATTCTTAAAGATATTGCACAAGCAATAATCGGTAAATTTAAATAATCCTGATGTTCTCCAAAAAGACAAACTCTCCCGGGAGTAGATACCTTTAACTCGTAATTTCCGTTTCTCATTCTACTTCTCATAATTAATTAGTATATGTTCTTAAAAGACCGCCGGCAAAGTAGACAATCATACCTATTACACTTACTATAGAAGCCGCTTCCATTCCGCGGCTTCCCATTAATATACCTGCAAGAAATATTACTAAACCAGTAAAGAAAATTCCCAAACTAATTTTACCTTTTGCTGTTTTAGGAAATATATTATATACATCATTGTTTTCCGTTTCTTCATCACTAATTTGCTTCGCTTTCCATACTGAAGAAAGTTTAATGCTTTCTTCATTTTTTGTCATCAAACTGATAATTGGAGTAACTATTAACGCTGCTCCTGCGGAAATAAAAGTGGTTGTATTAAAATCCAGATGATAAAAATATTCCCCTAATATTCCTGCTAATGCACCGGCTATGTAACCGCCGATTGCACCTTGCCAATTTGCTCTCTTCCATAACAACCCGTATAAAATAGCAATTACAAACAGAGGCATATCCATTATTGCAATAATTGTCAGATATGCGTTTACTGCTCCTCCAAGAATAGGAACCCAGTATGCAAATAAGATCATTACTACCCCGGTAAGTATTGTAATTATTCTTGCAACAAAGATTACATCCTTATCGGTTGCTTTCCTATTAAAAACATTTTCATAAATATCACTTGCAAATATTGTTGCAACTCCATTTAAATTACCTGAGATAGTAGATAACTGGGATGATAGCAGGCCTATAACTACAAATCCTAATACAACATTTGGGATTAATTTTGAAACAAGTAGAGGGAAAGCAGTATCTGCATTTGCTAAGTGCGGAAAAATAACTCTTGCCGCCAATCCTGGAATATTCCATAAAAGAGCAAAAGGAGTTGTAATAATGCCGGCAAGGACTAAACCTTTGGCTACAGTCCTTGTACTTTCCGCTCCGAATGCCCTCTGCAGCAATCCTTGATCAACGCATGCCCATTCTATTCCTAATAGAAAAATTGCAAGTACAAATTTCCAGTTGTACGTTCCGGTTTGCTGCACAAGATTTAGTGAATCTTTGGGAAGTTTAGCTACCATACCTGGCCACCAGCCTATGTAGCTCATTGCCAAAGGCAAAAGAATTAATGCGCCTCCCAGCATTAACACAAATTGTATTACATCAGTAAATGCAACGGACCACATCCCACCGAGCATTGTATAAACAATTACAACAACAGAAAAAATTAAAACCCAGGCAGTAAAGGAATGCAGCCCTGTTATAATTTGTGCAGCTATAACAGCAGTGTATAAAACAACACCAAGCCAAAACGCAAGCCTAAATATCCAAAGTGAAGCGACAAATGTTCTTACACCCTTGCTATACCTTAGCTCTAAAAATTCAGGAATAGTTCTAATCCTCAATCTTCTGAATATCGGAATTACGAATAAACCTGAAATTACTAGTGCCATATCGCCGGTCCATGTCTGCCATATAATAGGTATTCCGTGTTTATATGCAATTCCGGCCTGACCCACAAAACTGTATAAATTAACGTTAGTCGCTGCAAGCACTGCAGCTAAAATAAAAGGAGTAAGATTTCTGCCGGCTAAATAATAATCATCCGAACTTCCAACCCATCGATAAAAAATCGATCCGACATAGAACATTCCAATTAGGAAAACAAACACTATTATATAATCTGCAAGATTCAATTTTATCTCCGTGATTATTTTGATTTATTCATTTTGTTCATTTGATGTCTCTTCTTTTTGACCAGCTTTTTAAATTCTTGAACAGGAATTAAGATCCAGATAACCAGTATTATGAATCCTATTAACCATATCCCCCATGTTCTCCAATCGAAATACATTTAACCTCCTTCTATTCAATAACAAAACTTTTAACAGGAATAATTTCCTTCTGAATATCAGCAGGGTATGGTTTTGCAGGTAATATTTCACTTTCACTAAATGAAATATTTTCAATCGCCTTACCTGATAATTCGGCATCGGAAATAATCCAAGAACCTATCTTGCCCTTCTCTTTATTTTTAAACTTAACAGAATATTCAACTTCGTTTTTACCAGGATTCATTTCCGCCAAAACCCAAAACCATTTACCGTGCTCTTCTTCCACTGTTAATTTTTTCTCAACTCCATTTATTTTTATTTCAAAATCCGGTTTTAATTCTTTCTGCAACTTTTCATTTGATTCGAGCAAGAAGCCGAATTTAGCATTCTTATAATATACAGGAAGATCAATTTTAGTGTGTGAAATAAACTCATTGCCATTATTTTTTATCGGAATATTTTCTTCATACTTAAGCTCCATCGTTTCTTTTCCGAAGTTCACTTTCCCTAATTGTTTCTTCCCTATTGATTCGATCATTTTAATTCTACCCGGCAATCCATAAACTTCAAGCTTTCCATCAACGAATGAGTATTTTACGCCAACCGGTAAATTCTTATCAATCTTATCGGCTGGGATTAATTCTGCTGTGAGAACTTCATAACCATTTAAATTGATAACTAAATTTTGATTCATCTTTACCGAATTAGGAAGGATTAAATTATATGGGTAAATAATTTTAACATAATAATTGACCGATGGATCAATTGCACCAAGATCGGGTGTTAGTTTAATCGTAACAGACTTTTTTGTTACGTCAGGATTTCTGAGTATTAAAATGCCTTTGTCACTTCTCAAATGAATGTAACCGTATACTTCCCTTTTTAACGGATTACCTAAAATCATCTTAGTTTTTTCAAGTATATCTTTGTTGGATTTAGCCCATTTTACTGAGGAAGCGATTGCATTCCATTCGCCGTTCGAAAGAAGATCTGGAGATACATACAATTCCCACATCATTACTCCTCTGCCGAAGTACATCATTACTTCATTGCTGAATGAATCTAGGGATTCATTTTTTCCGCCTAAAAAGTTCAGGCGTCCTTTAATAATTCCATGAGTCATTAAGCTTGACATCGGAAATAACAAATGCAGTTTCTGATAATCGTCCCAAAGAACTGCATCCCGATATGTAATTGATTTGTCTCTGTCATTTATAGAAGGTACATCTTCCGCATATGCATAGTCTTCTCCCTGCATCCAGATGCAATCGGCATATTTTAGCCACCAAGGTGAAAGCCATGTGCCTGTAGTTATATTCAAATAGATTTTGGGATTAACTTTTCGAACGGCCTTAATAATATCAATGTATGTGGACACATTTGCTTCTCTTGAATAAATTCCCGGAAGATGACCATGGTCGGGTTCGTTACAAGAAAGTAAAAATCCATCCCACTTGAAGTAACCTAAATTATATTTCTTTGTATAGTCAACCATCACTCTTTTATAAGCTGCCTTATACTTAGTTCCTGCAAAGCAGAGAAAGTCACCGACTTTTTCATAACCATGTGCTGCGCCCCATTTTACTCGAATATCCCTATTTGAGTAGCCGCAAAATGGTGAAGCCCAAATTCCTAACTCAGTATGCATAAGGCTTAGAGCTTTTACAAAAGGAGTAAACCCGTGAGGGAATCTTGTAGAATCTATTCCCCACATACTTCTATAATTATCCCAGCCATCGTCCAGAACGAATGCGTCCAGTGCAATATTATATTTATCATACATGTACTTTTTAAATGTATCAATCCTGTTCAATACATTTTTTTCATTCATTATACTGCTGGAATCTTCAGCTATTGCGGGATTTCTGAAATCGTACCACGAATTATATAATAAGTACGGTCGGGTACCGTTTACTTTAATACCATCAACATAATCCATAAAAGTTTGTTCAAGCTTTATCTTGGAAGGTGCAGCTCCGGTAATTGAAGTATGACTTACAAAAGCATCTTTTTTAATTTCCTTCCCAACTACATAACCAATACGTATCTTGCTGCCATTTATTTCATTTTCTACAGTTGGATATTCAACTCCTAAAAATATATCACCGTTTAATACCGGCTGACCAAATTGTCCATGTGAAAAATCTTTTTCATCGAATGTCATGGATTCAACATATATTCTATCAAGGAATTGAATACCGTCGGAGGAATCGGCTACTTCAATCCATTTCCTTAGTGAAAACTCTTTTGGATAAATTTCAAAATTTACCGACAAACGAAATGCTGTATACTCCCAGTCAAATTTATAATTTAAGGATAATTTTTTACCGCCGTTATCTAAATCATTCTCTTTGTAACCTAAAAACTCAAAATCTTTTGCTGTTAAAATTACATCGTTTTCACCGTTCTGATCTTCACCATATGCAGGCCCAACTCCAGAAAAAACAATTTGCATTGCAAATACATCGGATTTAACCTTGTAAATTTTTCCCGAAAGTTTATTAACTATTTCGGTTGTGCCGGTATTCTTTGGTGAAATGCTGATTACTCTTTCAATGTATTTGTTTCCAATAACAAGTTGATCATCATGTTTTTTAATGTAAGCTTCATTTTGCGCCATAAGAGTAGGAATTGAAAAGCACACAAGTAGCAATATCTTTTTGAACATTTATTTACCCAAATATTTTTTAATTAAATGTTTTTATAAACTAGAAAAAATCTGTTAACCAGAATGTTATGTTATTGTCGATTAATAATTCTTGTTTAATTTCATTAATAATATTTTTATCAATAAAATTTACCATTAAATCGGTATCAGTTTTCTCAGAGCCAATAGCAATCCACTGAATTCTTTCCTGTTCACAGTTGGATAGGAATAATTCAACTTTATTTAAACCGGTTCTTGCAGTTAATTCCTCAAACAATTTCCGAATCGTTCCATTGCTTTTATCCGATGCAGCATATTCCCAAACTTTAATTTTATCCCTTGCCTTTTGTCCCCTCACAAATCCTTTTATTTTATCTTTCTCCTCATATACAAGAAATAGGTCTAAATCTTCTCCACAGAAATTTAATTGAGAATCCCAATATTTTTTATCTCTTACTACTGGGCCGATACTTTTAGAATTATATTTCTCGTATAAATCAATTACACTTAGAAGATCACCTCCGGAATTAAATTGTCTGATTTCAGGATATTCGTTCTGGCTCTGTACATCTATCTCCGCTAAAATTCTTTTAACCGTTTGAAAGCCAAATTTTTCATAATATTTATTGAGAGTAGTAGTAAGGACAGAAATAGAATAGCCTTTTTCTTTTATATAATTAATTGCGTCATACATCAGCATTCCAGCATAACCATGATTCCTCTGTGAAGGAATAGTCGCAACATTACCAATCCCCCCGATTTTTAATTTCTTACCTTTGAAATAAATGACTCTAGGAAATACCTGTACCGAGCTGACTATTTCATCGTCTAATAATAAAACTCTGGTATCTTGAGAAATTAAAGTGTCATCTTTTAGTAAGTGTCTTTCAAAATAATCCCTTTCAGTTTTTGGAAAAGCCACATCGCATAAGTCAACAACTTTCTCCAATTCCTCTCTATTCTCGCAACCTCGTATTACTAGATTAGATTTTTTCATAGAAAATTATTCATCTGATTTTATTATTTTAATTAAACAAGTCGATTTCGGTTCAACATTAATCTTAACTTCCATTGAGTCTAAGGTTTTCCTAAAATTAAGTTTTTTTCCTCCGATCAATTCTTCTACACTTAAAATCTTACTAATATTTAGACTTTTAGTATCTATAGATATTTCTGTTTCAGACTCTTCAGCGCTCGCATTATATATTGTAAAATAAATTTTGTTACTCTCTCTAGTGCCGAATCTTTCTATTTTTAGTTCGCTATTATTTAGTCTGGCAAATGTAACGGGCTGCCATCCCGCATTGGATATTTCTTTTATAAGTGGAATATATTTTTTGAAAAATGGTCTCCCTATATTATACCTTATTGAGTCCTGCCAGTAGGGGTCAGTAGCTGAATTAACACTAAAGAAAGAAGGAAAGAATCCATAGAACAACATTCTTTCAAAATATTGCCGATATCCATCGTACGGAGGTTCATTAAATATTTTATCGTCAAGCCCCTGATTTAGTAAAAACACAATCGGCTTCTGATAGGATATTGCACGGATAAATTGAAGGCTCTCTTTTGTGGAATCTGCATTCTCATACCAGCTAAATTCTGAACCGAACAAATCCAGAATACCGGGAGCAAAGGGCGTCCATCCGAAACCGTTACCCATAGTCAATTTACCTTTTAAGTGCATTTCCTTTGCAACCGTGTTCATCATCTCGTATTCGGATGCATAGTTCCAGATTGCCGGCTTTGGTGTCTTTAATGAAGCAGAAAAAGTAAGGGGATAATTTGTAAATGCAAAATGCTTTTGGTTATAATTTAAATCATAATGCCAGTTCCATTCCATCGAATCAAAATATATTCCATCGACACTCATTTTTATAGCTGGATCAATCTCATCCTTTCTAACCATATCATAACGGTTAAATCCAGGTATAGTAGGGTTAGCATTTGTGGTTATACTTACCGCCCAACCGGTTTTAAACCAGGGCGTTTTAAGTTTTCGTGCTTGCCACATGTTATTTTTATCTAGTGTTGCACTGTTTTGCAACATTTCTTTATATTTTTTCGGAATTACATTATCACTATCAAGATTTTTATATTTCATATAAATATCTTTGATTGGTATTTGTACATCCCAGGGTTCCGTATACTGAAAGCTGTAAACTCCGGTTGCCTTATCAGCCTCAATTGTTGATTCACCATTTAGCCCCTTATCTTTGGAGGGCCAGCTTGTTTCGTGAAAGGCAAAACCGAAATCTTGATAATCTTTAATTGAATGGAGAGGTGTAAAAGGTAGCCAAATCCCTTCTTTAACTACCCTTCTTTTAAAGTATTGTGGTTGAATTTGATAATATTTTTTTAATGCTGCTCTCATATTCCAGTCTGAATTATATTCGAAGAGAAAAAGCTTAAAGAATGTACTGCCTGGAAATTTTGTTGTCTCTGTAGAGATAGCAAGATCAAATTCTGAAATCATCCCGGATACTGGTTCATAAGCTAACCTAAAAACAACCGGTATACCCATATCAACGCCCCATCCAAATCCAATCTTATCTGATGATACAGCGGCCAAAGGATAGAATGATATTAGACCGCTCCCCAACTTATCTCCATAACCTCCATTATGGTTTTCATCCTCGTTAAACGCACCATCCGGAGGAACTACAGTACTTGCATCTATATAGTTACTGAATAATTTTTTATTAGCCCCGATATTTACCGTACTATCTAAATTATAACTCCAAGTAACATTTTTTTTCAAATTACCCAATGGAAAAATAATTTTTAAAGTAAAGCACAAATTCTCTTTATTCAAGCTTGATGCTTCGCCAAACATTTCAATGTGAGAAGCAAATTTTTTAAATGTTAGTTTAACATCTAGGTTTTTATCAGAAAATTGTTTGATAATACCTAACTCATTTTCTTTAGTACTTATGTCTCGAATTACTGTAAATGATTCTGACTTTACAGGGGAAAAATATTTAACCGCAACTTCTGTTTGGTTAATAATTCCGAGCCATTTATCAACTTGCGCATTAGTTATGCGGGTCGTTAATATTATTAGAATAATTATTAGAAGACTTTTATATTGGATTTTCATTAGTTTCAATGATTTACTCTCACAGCTTTTAGTAATAGATAATGGTCAAAGCTTATTTTAAGAAAAGGATTAGCAGTATTTATATTTGATATAATTTTCCCCAAAAATAAATCATATACTTTATAATTCCCTTCTGCCAAACCTCTAAATTCAACAGTCCCTTTAAAATGTCCTTTTGAAAAAAACGAGTAATAATATGTATTGCCTTTTTTAATCAAATGGGTTTCAGGCTTATCATAGGCTATATCGTAAAGATTTAAATATTTGCCTTCACTCATTTTCTCAGTATTGTATATTTGCATCCATCTTTCATAATATTTGGTCTTTGTGCTATCAAGAATCAAGCTTGAATCCGCCTGCACAATACCGCCGACTGTAAACTTTGATGCAGGGACACCACCGACTGCCAGAGTAGAAGCAAAATCTTCTTTCCCGTGAGGAATAAATTTTTGTAATTTATCGTCCCAAGTCCGGTTAGTCAGTTCAACATGATCACCACTGTAAGATTCCTTGTTTCCGTATAATGCTTTAAATGTTTTACCTTTTAATCTTACCTGCCAGGAGCTCAATGGGATCCGAAGCAACCGTTTGATTAACATAAGGAAGATTATAAAATGAAAAATTTGTCCCGCATGGACATGCCTGAATTAAGAAATTAGGATTCAAAGCTATTGCTGTTTTATAAATGTCTCTGAAGAATCCGGGTACTCCTTGAGTTGAGGCCTCTGGGTTCTTATGATGATGCTCGGGATTATAACAAGGTTGAACTTCATTAAGATTTTGACCGTCAATCTTGAATCCGTCGATACCCCATTTGGTAATTGCTTTTTTTACGAATGCTTCATAATAACTTCTTACCTGCGGTAATGCAGGACAAAGCAAATAGGAATTCCACCATGAGACCTGCACTCTGTTACCGTTCTTATCAAGTAAAAACCAATCGGGATGTTCCAGAGCCACTTTGCTTTGGGTTTTCATACCGTACTCGTTCATTCTATCAGAATAATGTTTAATGTTGTATGATGAATCTTGTGCTGCAAAAGGGACCCACCATAATCTTACTTTTAACCCGTGAGAATGTATTGAATCTACAAAAGCAATAAAATCCTTTTCACCGCCGGGAAATTTTTCTTTGCTTGGTTCCCAATCTCCGTCTGCATTCTGCCAGCCATCATCTATTGTTACCCACCTAAATCCTAATTTCTTTACTTTATTTAAACTTTTTAATATTTGTTCTTTATTAAAATTTCTTTCATAGCCCCAAGCACACCATTCAGGCTGATATGCATCTTTAGGAGCATCGGGAAAAGAGAATCCTTCAAGTTGCATTATTTTAGAATAGCTTCTTAAGGCGTTAAAATAATCCCCGTGGTGTGTAATTACTGCACATGGCACTTCACTAATAAATTTGCCCGGCTGAATTATAAATTGGTTCGAATCTTTAACTGCGAATGAAACAGAATCGGAGTTTTCAACTTTTATTGGCAACGATATTAACTGGGGTTTTATATCGATAGATGCAAATGCAAGACCTTGTTCTTTGGTCCATAAATCCACAACAGGTATTCCGCCACCATAGTCAGGAGCATTCATTCCTTGATAATTTTCTCTGAAATAATTTGGAGTCAGAGGGAAAATCCAATCGTATCTTTCAGGATAACTTCCTCCCTGAAAGCTCCAAAACTTATATGAACTATCAGCACCAAATTGTTTTGCATCAAGCATTGTATTGAAGGATTTATAATAGCTTATATCAACCGGTTTTAGACTTTCGTTTTTTACTTTAGCTTTAAAAATTATAACATTACTTAGACTTGTGGGAATGATAAATGAGATACTTTGTAATAAAATAGAATCGTGAGATAATGCATCAAATGAGATTACTTTGCAATTCCCATAAACAGAACTCCCACTATTTATTTTTAGCGATGCTTCATTGATTTTAAATTTATAAGATCGGAATGAATTTTTTAAATCGAAAACTGATAATAAGGAACCATGTGCAAGGATAGTTTGTTTTGATGATTTATCAGATAATGCATAGATCTTAAATTTCATGTTGTCATAAACTTTTATTAATACTTCTTTATTTGAAATAATGATTGGAAATATTTTCTCATGCATTTTCTTAACAAACTCATGATTCTTATTGTTATCATCAGATTTTTTATTTTTTTTGCTCACAGTATTATTGAATAAACTGTTAGAATTCAAACCCTCATAAACTAATTCATGTACATGAGATGCATACAGATGGGATTTCTGAATTGCAGCATGAACATTAATCCAATATGCCAAGGCTATAAAAATGTACAAATATTTAGACAGCGTTAATAGCTTTTCCATAAGATTATATCTCTTAAAAGTAATATTATATTTAGCTTATCTTAGTTTTTCTATTCACTGTTTATTAAGAAGTGACGGGATGGCTTCATGTTTTAAAGCAGTAAAGCCTTTCCCGCCTTAGTTACTTAATAAGATGCTAAATTCACAGAGTACTCAATTATTTAAGCAGAACCATTTTTTTTGTTATTATATTACCACCTTGTTGCAATGTATAGAAATAAATTCCACTAGCGAAATTATCCATATTTACTATATAATTATGCTCCCCTTTACTCATATAAGAATTATCTACTATTGTCTTAACCAATTGTCCCATTACATTATAAACACTTAAACTTACGTTACCCTCTTTTGCTAAACTGAATTTAATATTGGTAGTAGGATTGAAAGGATTTGGATAAGATTGATAAAGTGCAAATTTATCTGGCAACTGAACGGGAGTATGCTGAACTGCAGTATAACCTCCTGTGAACCAACCTGGGTCGCCCACTGGTTTACCATCTGTACCACCTGTTTTTAATGAAGCATTTGAATACTGCATATCTTGCGCTTCAGGCAGAGGCCATTGTGGAATCCAATTGTTTCCGCTTACACTTTGCGGTTGATATCCATATATATCCGTTGATGCTGTGTTTGTTCTTATATCAGTGAAATATTGGAAAAGACCGACACCATTTCCAGTATTATTATCAAACACTTTAACAAAAGACGGTCCATATCCTGGGTCAACATTCACATTACCGGACTCTACAAGACCAGGCCAATGAGTTTTGTCAGAAAACATGCCTGTAGTCCTAGTATTCATCCATGTGGGAGTATATATTGAATCGGTATGAGCTGTGTCGTTCCAAGCAGTCCAAAAATTCGTAACTTCTGATGGCCAGAAATAAGCGTTGTTCTTAACTTCAATATTTCTTTTAGCTTCTGCCAACCACCTTAGGTTTGAACTTGCTGAATCTGCTGGATCAAAAACTTTAGCTTTTGCTAAATCAAGTGTATCTAAGTCGATTAATGAACCAACTTCAATTGACCATAATTGATCCCAATAACCAGAATATTCTTCCTTAGTAATAGCACCAACCCAATTAGCATAGAAAATATTGTTATCTATCTTCGCATCGGTAACATTAAAAATCCAGAATGGATTTTGGAAGGTTAATAGAATACTGTTATGCGAAAATTCAAAATATTTGGTATATATTGACGTTACAGGGCATGCAGCGTATGCATTTATTGCTAGTATAGTATTATCCTTCATTACTATTGAATCAGTAATTGCAGAATTATTTTGATTTCGTAGAGCCTCACCAGAGTACCATTGAGTAGCCGATACCATGTTCCTAAATTTACAATTTGTAATAAACATATCATCCCAATTACCGCTATAACTTATAGCGTTTTCCGGCCAATCTTCAAAAATTACATTATCCACATAAAGCTTAGTATAATCTCCAGATATTTGAATAAGCGCACCTAATCCATTTACATTAAGTTCGTTAATAGTGTTATTAGGCGCTAATCCCGTTAGGTAAAGATTCTTGAATTTTCCTATAGTATTATTTCCATTCATCACAAATAAATAGTACGGTAACGAACCATCTTGTAGAATTCCGGATTGTATACATGGTGGTCTCCCATCATTGCCTAATTGGCCAATAACTGTAAGATTTGATTTAACAGATACCGGCCCTAAAAAGATATAAGTTGTATCAAGAGAAACAAGTTTATATACACTGTGTGCCTGCATTCCATTAGAAGTTGTATCACTATTAATGATCTCATCGAGGCTTGCACCACTCGAGTAAACGACCAGTGTATCGTTCCCGGCAGCAAATATGTCATTAGGATAAATAAAGAACAACATTGCTGCAATTAGAACAAATACTGTGAATGTTACTTTCATGAAATAACTCCTTTCATTTAGAGTTTATTTTTAAAAATTAAAGCTGTTCTTAGATGATAGAACTTCTTTTAATAGTCTATCCTCTTTGTAAAATATTATTTATAAACCTCCTTTCAATATTAAAGTTTTAACAATATTAACACTAGAAATTAAAAACTATAGACCCCAGCGAATTCCCAAATCAGCAGTCATTCCATAATTTTGCACTGATTGTGGAACTCCTCCACCATGTATGACACTTATGTCATTTGCACCATTAATGTTGTTCAGATCTCCATAAATTTGGATTCCAAACCAGGGCAATTCCTGCTTTGCTGCAATATCCCAACGAGTATATGCTGAGGTATAAGATCTTAACTGTGGCCAGAAATTTATACCTGTGAATATGTCAGCCTGGTAAAGCATAGAGACTCTAATGGAGAAATCATGGTAATCAAATCCAAGTGAAAGATTGACAATGTCATTAGGCTGATCTAAAAGTCGATCAGTAAAAGAAGTATCGACGTAACTAATAGAACGACCCGTTGAAATTACATTTACATATGGATACTGTGCTTTTGAAAAAATATGTGTATAGTTTGCGCTAAATACTATTCCAGATAATGGGCCAGGCAAATACCAGAAATGTGTCTGCCAATCAAGCTCCAGACCATAGTTGTTGATAAGATATGAATCATTTACAAAGGTACTTACATTATAAGTTCCTGAAAGTGTAGATGAGCCCAAAAGACTTTGTGGGAAGTATTTCAATGCCTTTTGTCCCGAAACATAGAAGGACCAAGGATAGATAAGATTGTCAATTTGTTTTAAAAAAGTTCCGACAGTAAGCAATCCAATTGTATTATCATAAAATGAAAAATAAACATCATAATTCCTTGATCGTGATGGTGTTAATTTATAATTGTTCCAGGCAATTGTGCCATTACCGACATCAATTCTCGGTATAATTGCGTTAAAATCCGGATATGCTAAGGTATTAGTGTATGATAGGCGAACATCAAACCAAGTAAAGGGTTTATATCTCAAGGATATGTCTGGAAGCCAATAACCATGACTTTGAGTTACTGTTGTATCATAATGGTTATATACCTGAAAGGCATTTCTGCTTTCGATTCCACGTACTCCAGAATAATTAGTCTCAATATTTTGATATCTAACACCAGGAATTATAGTAATTTCCGGCCCAATTTTTACAATTGACATCAAATAAAAAGCTGATTGATTTTCAGTTCCGGAATAATTACTTGTATTTGAAAGAAAATTATCGTGGCTAAATGCCTGCGAGCCATTATTTGCGACTATATTTTGTACATTATTTCTGAGTAGAGTTACCATTTGAGATAACGTTGCAAAATTTAGTGGTTCTCCTAATTTATAGTCGCCATTAAGGAATTTCCCATAATTATAATTCGGATCAGCGAAATATGAAATGGGAATATTATATTTTATGGCTGGAGGTAATGAGAAATATGAAATAATAAGATCGTTAGCATACCCGGCACCGCCAAATTGAAAACCACCTCCATCATATTGATCATAGCTATAGGATCTGGTCATATACCTGTACATTCCTCCGAATTTAATTTCAGCATTAATTAATTCCGAAAAATTAATTACTGTATTAAAATTAAGTGATCCAGTTAAGGCACGTTCCCTTGAAAAATTACTATTGTTATACACAGTATTCAAAATAGTTTTTGATAAATCATTTGTTGCTGCCGGAGGTATACTAAGCGGATCTACATTTTTCGTATTGTTAAACTGCCCAAGTCCAGCTGAAGGTTGCAAAAAATTAATTGACCAATCATTTGGATCTTTTGACTCTGAATAAGCATGTGACAACTTTAAATCCATTTTAAAAATCGGCAATTGCTGTTGAAAATTAATTCCATTTGTAAGCGTGGTTGATGAACTATTTATACTAGATAGGGCATATATATGTTGATTATTCGCAATGTCATAAGTTTCCTGCCTGGATTGATTATTCGAACTCCCCGTGCTTATGAAATTTGAAAACTTAATTTTACCTTCCGGCAGTTTATAATCTATTACTATTGCTCCATTGTTTCTTATTATATCTCTGGGTATGTCATAAAGATTTAAAGAAGTTGTATAATATTGGGTTAGGCTATTCCCAGCATGTGTGTAAGCAGCACCCATTTCATTAGATGTAAGATTTTTTCTCTCTATATCAATTTGTGCAAAAATGCCTAAACGATCATTAAAAAATCTATCCTCAGCACTCCCTACATATTTGTAGTTATTATATCGATTATATGCATCCGAAAGATTATTGTAGCCTCCCTGTAAGAGCAAACCAAATTTGGGAACACCGGGTACGTCTACTTTTGCTTCTCTCAATTCAAAATTGACTGTACCCCCCAATACATTAGCATCCATATCAGGTGTTACTGATTTTGAAACTTGTATTCCATCAAGCATATTCGAAGAAATCATACTTAAATCTGTGCTTCTATCATCTGGATTTGAAGTAGACATCTGAACACCATCAATCATAATTTGATTGTACTTAGGCTGAAGACCCCGTATAACCACCTCAGTCCCTTCGCCACCGTTTCTGAGCACAGAAATCCCAGGTAGCCTGCCGACAGACTCAGCGGCATTTGCATCCGGAAGTTCTTGTATCTTTGCAGCAGAGACAACATTTATAATTTGATCAGATGAAAGTTGCTGGTTAATTGCTTGCGACTGTCCGCTTGCCTGGGCAGTAACAACAACCGTTTTACTTTCTACTCCTATGGGAGTTAGATTTAAATTAATTTCTAAATGTTCTCCCTCCTTAACCTTTATACCTATTTCTTCTTTTTTATATCCGATATAAGTTGCACGAATTGTAAAATCACCCGTTAAAACATTCCGGATAATAAAATATCCTTTCGCATCCGTTGCAGCACCCATACTTGTACCCACGAGCATGATGTTTGCGCCTAAAAGAGGCTCTCCTGTTTTTGAATCCTTTACATATCCCTCGATACTTGTGCTAGCAGCTTGAATATTTGATGTTAGGAGGAGTATAATAAAAGGTAAAATATATATTAAAGAAACAAATCTTCGCATATTATTTCCCTTCATTGTTTTTGATTATTATTAGAAAACTATTGTAATAAATTTAATTTCTAATCATCGGACGAATTTCCATGATCTCCATAGCTATTCTTAGCATTATCTTTGGAAACATATCTTCCGCTTTAGGATTTTTATATTACTTAAGTATAATCATTTTTTTAGTTTTGATATAATTACCCAATTGTAACCTGTAGAAATAAATTCCGCTTGGTAAAGAAAATCCATTGGCGGTTGCATCGAATGTTATTTGATATTTACCCGCCTGTTGCTCTTGGTTAATTAAAGTTTCAATTTCCTTTCCTAAGACATCATAAATTTTAATACTTACCATGCCATTTTGGGGAATTTGATAATTTATAACTGTACTTGGATTAAAAGGGTTCGGATAATTTTGTTCCAGTTTAAAATAATTATCCTTGCTAACTACTTCCTTCACATCCGTAGCATAAGATAAGTTGTATTGATAATATTGCAGCTTGTAATCATTCGGGGCAGTATCCATCAAGGAAAATGGCGAGGTAGCCTGGTTTGTTTGTAAAATGATCCTTACAAAATTCTTTAAACCGTTAGGAAATAAAATATTTAAGGGGATACTTAATTCCGTTCTGTCACCATTGTCTGCCTTTTCAATACCAGAAATAGATGACCACGACCAGTCTGATCCGCCTGATCCGGTATATTGATATAAACTATTATTTTCTACTAAAAATTCTGCCCCAACTGACGCGCTATCATTATAAACAAAGCCCGATCTACCGCTCGAATCACCGTCTGTATCAATAAAAATATGATAAAAATAAGATGTAGTAATTTTTCCAGCCACTTGATAACTTAAATAAATCTTTGATGAATCATTAGTAGCCCAAATATTTGTAAAGTTAGCATTGGGATCTGATGAATAAGTAGAGTCTAGCGGATTAGCAGAAGTATTTAAAGTATTAACCTCGGCCCAATCATTAAAACTACCGTCAATTTTGATTAAACCATTACTTCCGTTAGTTGAGTCTATTCCTGTTACGATATAATGACAGAAATCTTCAAAATACTGCGGTAATGTATCCCATGGATTTGAACCACCATCATCTGTACAATAAATCCAACCGACATTTAAAGATTCGGCTCTATCTACTCTTTTAAATAGTTGGCTGGATGAGGTGCTATATGGTAGGACATAAAAATTATTACTGGAATATTTATTACACCACGAAGCAGGAGTCCATGTGTCATATCCTACATTTGATTCAAAAATACAAATCACATCAGCAATACGCTTTCCGTTATAGAATAAATAACTTTCTATTGTATTTGTGCCGGGATTTGTTACTACTAACGCAGTGGAATCTTTTTGCTTTATATAGTTATATATTTCGCTGTAATAGGATTCCTCACCTGTCACATTATCTTGTTCGTCAACGAATATTCCATCAAGAGTAGGATAGAAAGAATACCAGGAATTAATATCTGCCTCTACATCAGCCAATGTCCTTGCACCGTATGATGTGTGTATATAGCCAATGACCTTTCCGCTATCAGAATGCATTTTATTAATTACTAAAGCATAAGAAGCATTATACTGTGAGCCAGGACCATTATTAACATTAGCAATTGCGTAAAGGCGGTTTGGCATCTTAGCAGCTTGTACTTCCAAACGATTCCAATAGTTAGAAGTACCTGGATCAAAGTAAGCAGGGACTAGAACTTTCGTTTTAAGCGAATCTGCTGCTAAGGCTTTACTGGTTTCCGGTCTGATTGTATTTTTTAAAGCTGTACTTCTACCGAAAGTTTGAAACGACAATAAAAATATTATTGTTATTAATTGAGATAAAATCATCTTGTACATATTTATTGCCCATCAGTAAAAAAGTTGTATAGGAAGAATTAAAAAAATTACTTTTCTCTCTTATTTATTTTAATTTATTTTATTATAAAACTTCTTAAATTTTATAGTTAGTATTTCTAGAACCTTTTAACGTCTAAAATTTTACAGTACAAAATATCTTACAATCCTATGTCCCGTAATAAGACAGGCAATCAACACTTTTTCCAATAGGTAAAGTACTTTGGGGAATCTGTTTTTGTTTTGTATTATTATTGAGTTGAGTAACGGGAAATATAGAAGGTAAAATTAATGCAGATCGTAAAAACTTCCGTGCGCTCTTAACATATTTATTATGTTTTGAAGTTGTATAAAAACTCATAAATTTAAATCCCGTTTAAGATTAAGAGTCTGTTATTCGAAACCGCAATTAAAACAACTGAAGCTAGTAGCAATTTTATAAATATTTTATTTATTGTCAAGTAATATTTAAAATATTTTAATAATTATGAGGGCAGTCATAATAATCACATAAAATTTTTTACAGAATTTATCTATATAGTGGTTTGTTGTTTGACAAAAACGCTACAAACTAAACTTTAAATCTTCTCTTGCAAATTTTAAGAAAACCATTTCCCCTTTTTATCGAAGTTGAATGGGAAACCATTCGTCATTGCTCTAAATAACTGATTTTTTCAGTAATGATTAATTAACCGCTGATTTGTAACTTACGAGACAAAAAAAAATTGAATAATGTCCTAATTTAATCTTCAAAATTTTATCATAATCTAATCCATAGCTGAGTCGAAGTATAAAATATCATAGTCCCCTAGTGCCTGCTGGAAGACAAGTACACATGCTTTGATAATAAGCAAATTAAGGCACAAATAAATTTTACGAAATTTAAATTAAATAATTAGATTATCCGAGGTTATCATGGCTAGTAAAATAAAATACTTATTTGCAATTTTTATCCTTTTATTTTTTACAAAATCTTTATACCCTCAAGGCAGTAGCCTAAACTGGATCCGTTATGCCCGCCTTACCGGAAACGGTCTCGGATCCGGTAACATTCAAAAAATTATGAACGGTGCGAAAAGCCAGGGTACTTTAGGAATTGAATTAGACAATGACATAATGGGAAGATATTCTTCTTTTCTCAGTCCGCAAAAAAAACTGAAAGAAATAAAAGAAGCAGCCGAAGCGGCTCATAAGATAGGCAACCATGCTTTCATATATATTGCAGGAATGGAATGTATAACTGCAAATGCCGATAAGAGGAAACATTCCATGTTTAAAGATCACCCGGACTGGGTGCAAAGGGATATAAAGGGTAATCCGGCGGTCTTTACAGGCGGAGTGGCTTTCTGGGTTAGACACGGTGATGAAGATGTATGGATTAGTCCTTATGCAACTGAATGGCGGAGACGATATATGAAAATTGTCAGGCAAATTGCCGCCACGGGCATCGACGGAATTTATATCGATGTAGCATACTGGATGTGTTCTTATAATGGCTGGGAAAACAAATGGGCCAGTTATGATAAATATACTGTTGCGGCATTTAAGAAAAAAACCGGACTTGATGCCAAAAAAGCTTTTGTCCCCGGTGATTTTAACAATCCAGCATTTTTAAAATGGATTGACTTCAGAATTCAGACAATAACGGATTTCTTCAAGGAGATTTACGAAAATGTTAAAGCAGTTAATCCTAATTGTCTTGTTATACCTGAAATATCGCCCTCAATAGATGGAGAGGTAGTTAAATCGGGCGCCGATGCATATGAAATTCGAAAATACTCCGACCTTATTACGCATGAATTTTATATTAATACGAATACAGGTGCCAAAAGAGACACATTCGATTGGTTAACATATTTGATCGGGGTTAATACGCTTAGAGCATTTGATGAAAATCATCCTACTTGGCTTTTAAGCTATTCCTGGGATCACGAAAAAAATACAAATCCCAGAGATGCAATGAAACTTCTTTCATGCACTCAATTAATGCAAGGAGCTAACTTTTGGGATGCACCCGGACATTCGATGGCAGGTTCAAACGATTATCCCTTACGTAAAAGAATATTCAGCTGGATAAAGAAAAATGAAGAAATACTTTATTCTCCAAGGCAATCGATAAATCCGGTAGGAGTTTATTTCTCACCTTTGACGCGCAATTATTTTGCCGGTACGTATACCGAATCTTTTTACGGCATACTTCACCTCCTTTTAAATAATCATTTGGAATATGAAATTATCACTCCCAATACCTTAAAAGATTTTAACGGAAAAATGTTAATACTACCAGATGTACGAATATTAAATAAAAAGGAGACGGATACGATTGAGCAGTTATATAGCAAGGGGACAAGCATAATTCTTACCGGCGCAACCGGTTATTATGATCCGGAAAGAAAAACAAAAAAAGAAAATGAACTGCTGCGGCACTTAGAAAATAATAAAAGCAAAAAATCTGGATATTTGTTTTTACCTGAAAGTCCGGGTAAAATATATTATGAAAATCGGGATACTTCGGCGATAACAAGTTTTTATGATCAAATAAGAAACTCATTTCCCGGTTTTAGTTCCAAATACAAGATAAAGGCTCACTATAACGTTAGTATTCATCAGGAGAGTATGGGGGACAAAGATTATTTATTCATAACAAATTTACGCGGTTTAAAAGGATACAGTTCATGTATTCCTACGACGGAGGAAAATATCGAAGTAAAATTTGAATCCTCAAAACCACATAAGATCTTTTACATACCTTATCTCGGTAAAAAGCAAGTGATTAAAATAGAACGAAGTAAAGACGATATGGGGCAAAGTAAAAGCTTGTTCAGTTTTAAGCTCCCGCCGGTTGAATTCGGTGGTATTGTAATTATAGATCAATAATTGAAAATTAAAATATGTTTAAAATATCTTCATACAGCCCAGTTTAATTTTATTAAGTTCACCGAAAAACAATGTGAAGATTAAACTGTAATTTTAATAGTGAAATGCCGGCGTGTAAGAGCTTACAGAAATTTTTTAATCAGTCAAATTCTTTACTGGAACGGAAATAAATTTGTGTAGAAAAATAATTTAAAATAAATTGTCAAAACATTCCTTTCGCACAGTTTGTTGCGTATAATAGACTTATTACACCAAGTAAACAATTAAAAATACGAAGTAAAAAAGTTTCAAATTTCATGTCGCGGGTTTTCCATTGCCTACCCGTCATATGGTACCAGATCTTTTGCGCTCATTGATATTGAAAGTTTCAAACCAGACAAGACACCCCTTTTTATTTCTCAAAAGGAAATCATGGGAGAAAATTTTTTTGTCGAAATTTTTAGACGCCTACGGTAGCGGGAAACTCAAAGAACTATTTTTTTTACAAATTATATTTATCATCGGACTATATTATACTCTTGACTTTTAACATAACAGAGGTTAGACACCTGGCATGCGAGAGACAAACTGCTTGAATTGTAACATGTCCCGGAGTTCCTTCCCATGACCGAAGCACACGACGGAAGGATCCAAATCTATCACCCTTCTGATTGATGTTCGATTACGCGCGACGTCTTTGGTTACCCAAGACATCGGTTCGATCAAACCCGCAAGGAGCGTAACCGGATTCATCCGATCGACCTGCGGATCGCGGACGCCACCGAGCGCGATTTCTCGACGCGCTGAAGGACGTGTCGACCCGAGCTGAAGCGCAAGACCATCGGTCGGACGTTCATCGACGTGTTCGCGGCCGAGGCGAAACGATCGGCGGCGCGGAGTTCCTGGCGCAGGGGACGCTGTACCCGGACGTGATCGAGAGCCGGTCCGCTTCGGGGGGCCGTCGGCGACGATCAAGACCCACCACAACGTCGGCGGGCTGCCCGGAGCGAGATGAACTTCAAGCTGATCGAGCCGCTGCGCGAGCTGTTCAAGGACGAGGTGCGCGAGCTGGGCCGGAGCTGGGGCTGCCGAGACAACGTGCTGGAGCGGCAGCCGTTTCCCGGGCCGGGCCTGGCGGTGCGGATCCTGGGCGAGGTGACGCGCGGAGCGGCTGCGATATGCTGCGCCAGGCCGACGCGATCGTCCATCGAGGAGATGCGAGCGCTGGACGGGTTACGCGAGCATCTGGCAGGCGTTCGCCGTGCTGCTGCCGGTCAAGACGGTCGGCGTGATGGGCGACGAGCGGACCTATGAGAACGTGGTGGCGCTGCGCGCGGTGACACAGCGACGGACGGGATGACGGCCGACTGGGCGCGGATTCCGTACGATGTGCTCTGCCAGGATCTCCAACCGCATCATCAACGAGGTCAAGGGCGTCAACCGCGTGGTCTACGACATCAGTTCCAAGCCCCCAGCCACCATCGAATGGGAGTGAGCATCGTGGGCAAGACCAAGTACATCTTCGTCACCGGCGGCGTGGTTCAGTCTCGGCAAGGGGCTCACGGCGGCCTCGATCGGCATGTTGCTGGGAAGCCGCGGACTGCGGGTCCGCATGCAGAAGCTCGACCCGTACATCAACGTCGATCCCGGCACGATGAGCCCCTACCAGCACGGCGAGGTCTACGTGCTGGACGACGGCAGCGAGACGGACCTCGACCTGGGCCACTACGAGCGGTTCACCAACAGCCCGCTGACGCGCGACTCGCAACTACACGACCGGCCAGATCTACCAGTCGGTGATCCAGAAGGAGCGGCGGGGCGAGTACCTGGGCCAGACGGTCCAGGTGATCCCGCACATCACCAACGAGATCAAGGCGGCCGTGGCCAAGCTCGGCGCGGCGACGGACGTCGACGTGGTGATCACCGAGATCGGCGGCACGGTGGGCGACATCGAGAGCCAGCCGTTCCTGGAGGCCATCCGCCAGTTCTCGCTCGACGTGGGCAAGGAGAACTGCCTCTACATCCACCTGACGCTGGTGCCGTACCTGAAGGCGGCCGGCGAGCTGAAGACCAAGCCGACGCAGCACTCGGTCGGCCAGCTGCGCGCAGATCGGCATCCAGCCGGACATCCTCGTCTGCCGCACCGAGCGCTCGCTGATCCGCGACGACCGCGCGAAGATCGCCCTGTTCTGCAACGTGCCGATCGAGGCGGTGATCGAGGAGAAGGACAAGGACTTCTCGATCTACGAGGTGCCGCTCGAGCCTGGTCGAGCACGGGCTGGACGAGCTGATCGTCGCGCAAGCTGGGCCTGACGGCCGGCAAGCTCGACCTGGACGAGCTGGCGCGACCTGCTGCACCGGCTGCGCAACCCCGAGCACGAGATCAGCATCGCCGTGGTGGGCAAGTACGCCGAGCACCGCGACGCCTACAAGTCGATCTACGAGGCGCTCGACCACGCCGGCATCGCCAACACGCGGCGCAGGTCCGCATCCAGCGGATCCACAGCGAGGCCGTCGAGCGCGAAGGGCCCGAGCGGCTGCTGGCCGGGCGTCGACGGCGTGCTCGTGCCCGGCGGCTTCGGCGAGCGGGGCATCGAGGGCAAGGTCGAGGCCGTCCGCTTCGCCCGCGAGCGCGAGCATCCCCTTCTTCGGCATCTGCCTGGGCATGCAGTGCGCCGTGGTCGAGTTCGCCCGCAACGTCGCTCGGCCTGGAGGGCGCCAACTCGCACCGAGTTCGACAAGGACACCCCGCATCCGGTGATCTGCCTGCTGGACGAGCAGAAGACGATCACCGACAAGGGCGGCACGATGCGGCTGGGGGCCCAGCCGACGCGTGCTCGCTGCCGGACAGCAAGCGCGGCCGCGTGCTACGGCAAGCGACGGAGATCTCCGAGCGGCACCGCCACCGCTACGAGTTCAACAACGCCTACCGCAAGCAGTTCGCCGAGCACGGGGTGGACTTCAGCGGCACCAGCCCCGACGGGAGGCTGGTCGAGATCGTCGAGATCGCCGAGCATCCCTGGTTCGTGGCCGTGCAGTTCCATCCGGAGTTCAAGTCGCAGCCGACCCGGCCGCATCCGCTGTTTGCCGGGTTCGTCGGGGCGGCAGTGGTCCATTCGCGACTGTTCTTGAGCAGACGCGTCATCGTCTCGCCTTGCCGGGCATGCAGTATCCTTCCTGAAGACTTGGCGAGGGCGGCCAATGTGCGGGATCGCAGGCATCGTTACCACCCCGATCGCGACTGTCGGGAGGCAGTTCGACGGATGATGTCCCGTCTGGGTCACCGCGGACCCGACGGACGGGGCGAGTGGTCGGGTGGAGGCGCCTGGCTGGGTCACACCCGACTCGCGATCATCGATGTGGAAGGGGGCCGGCAACCTTTCCTGAGCGAAGACGGTTCCGTCGCGGTCATCTATAACGGCGAGATCTACAACTTCCGCGAACTTCGCAAGGACCTGGAAGGGCGTGGACACCGCTTCGCCACGAGCGTCGACGGGGAAGTGATCGTTCACCTCTACGAAGAGGCGGGCCGGCTATTGTCGAGGAGCTGCGGGGGATGTTCGCGTTCGCAATATGTGACGCCCCCACGGCGAGCTTCTCCTGGCGCGCGACCGCATGGGCCAGAAGCCGCTCTTTTATCAGGCCCGCACGATGCGGGAACCGGCTCGTCGCGTTCGCCAGCGAACTTAAGGCGCTGCTTGAGATTCGCATCCCGAGGACGGTGTCAGAGGTGCTGGACGATTACCTGTCTTCCAGTAAGTGCCGCATCCGGAGAGCTATCGGGCGTCATGTCAAGCTGGCGCCTGCGCATGGGCTCGTCTTCAAGGACGGGCGCGGAACTTCCGCCGATACGGCGCTCGGATTCCAGCCGCAGGTGGCATCAGCCCGGCGGCTGCCCAAGAAGGTGCGGGAGACGCATTCCGAAGCGATGAAATCAGGCTTATAAGCGAGTGCCGCTGGGTGCGTTCCTGAGCGGGGGAATGGATTCGTCGATCATCGTCGGGCTGATGGCGCTTTGAGCGGACAGCCGGTGAAGACGTTTTCGATCGGTTTCGGAGAGCCTGAGTATTCGGAGCTTGCCTTCGCGCGCGAGCTGGCGCTGAAGCACCACACGGACCACA
>CAVUCX010000010.1:0-27627 GCA_963739955.1 uncultured Bacteroidota bacterium
GCGCACATTTCTTTATCGGTATCGATACTCATCTGAAAAATTGGAGAGTCACTATTAGGCTTAACAACCTTGAACTTAAAACTTATTCTGCCAATCCTTCTGTGGATACTCTTCTTAAATACCTTTATAAGAATTATCCCGGAGGAACTTCCCATATTGTCTACGAAGCCGGCTTCTGCGGTTTCTGGCCAGCTAGGGAATTTAAGCAACTTGGTGTTGACTGTATTGTCGTTAATCCAGCTGATGTGCCAACTTCAAACAAAGAAAAAGTTAATAAAAATGATCCTATTGATTCCCGTAAACTTGCCCGTGAACTCGAAAACAAAAGCCTAAAAGCTATTTATATACCCGATATATTCCATGAAGAACTTCGTGATCTTATGAGACTTAGGGGCAGAATCGTCCAAAGTCAAACCAGAATTAAAAATAGAATCAAATCTCTTCTATATACCAAAGGAATAAATATCCCCTTAAATTTTACGAAAAGTTCACGGTGGTCCGGAGCCTTTATTAAATGGCTCAAAGATATAAAGCTCTCTTCTTCTGCCGGAAATTATGCTTTGCAGAATATGATCTGTCAACTTGTTCAGCTAAGAGAGCATAATAAAAACGTCATTAAGGAACTTAGAAAACAAGCGACCCAAAAAGAAATTGCTCCGATTATTGAGGCTCTGAAATCTGTGCCCGGTGTCGGTTTTATTATTGCTTTCTCTCTTTATACCGAAATCATTGATATGAAAAGATTCTCAAATGTGGCTAAGACAATTGCTTTTGTTGGATTAATTCCATCGATTAGATCCTCCGACGAAACTGTTTATAATAACGGTATGACTTTCAGAGGAAATAACTTCATCCGGCCTCTTATAATTCAAGCTGCTTGGACAGCGGTACGGGAAGATCCCGCTATTACTATGAAATACAGAGAACTTACTAAAAGAATGGATCCTAAAGACGCTATTGTCAGAATTGCTAAGAAACTTATCGTTAGAACAAGACACGTTTGGCTAAAACAAGAAGAGTATATCTACTCTTTGGTTGCTTAATTTATTTTTATAGGACTTTTTAATTAAAACCGAAAGAAATCATTTTTTTCAGGTGCGGACTGTTTTTTCTACCCTGTCCACTAGGGATCTTTCTCCCAACGGTCTATCTTTCAATAGCCGTAAAGTGGATTACGGTCAGTTTGCAGCCGCACCCTTTTAGAATCTTAGATTTACTTCTTGCAGCTGGGAATTATTAGACTTTTAACCAGACTGTTTATAACAGGATGATTCTTTCTTATATTATTAAACCCAACTATCGGAAAAGGGATGAATCTTTTTATAAGTTCATCTCTTTTACAAATATTCTTAGGAGATTCAATTTAATAAAATAATTTTAATATAAATATTGACTTTTTACATAACGGGTAGAAACGCATGGTTAGCTGTAAAATCTTACCAGAATATTCCATCACCATTCTCTGATTCCACAAATTTTACACCCATGCTCATTGTAAAATTTTTCCATATTGGAATTAATTCATTATATGTATTTTCTACATTAATGTTTGGATATGATAACCACATTTTTTTAATTACTTCTTCAAATTGTTTTAGAATTGATTTTGATAAATTTTTGTTAATTGATGAAAATTCTATATCAATATTTCCTAAAGCTTTATTCCCAATTTTATATCCAATCAATTTCCCATATTGAATAAAAATAAACCAAAATATTCCTGAAGTTATAAATGCTATTTCATATAATTCATCTTTATTTCCAGAATATTTTTTAAGTATTTTTGATTTCTCATCTATTTGATTTTGAAATGATTCGTCATTCGAATTCATATCATAAAAAAATACATCACTATCAACTGAAGCAGAAGATAAATAACAAGCCGCAATTTCATCTATTAAAATATTTATATAATACTTACAAACTGTTTGAATCTTGAATAAATTATCATCGTTGCGGATTTTATATTCTTTACTTTCATGTCTAAATTTATTATCTAAACAATGTCCCAACTCATGAAAGGTTATATTTTTATTAAATTTTTTGAGAACGAAAAATTCTTTATCACTGCCCTCAGGTATATCTGTCAATGCTACTGAAAAATTTAGACTATTAAACAATAGAGAAAATTTATAACCGTGCTCTGAACTTAAAAGGAAAGATTTTCCTCCTAGAGTTAAATATTCGCTTTTCGTAAAACTACAATTAGGTTTTATTTCATCTACAGCTTTTTCAAAATATTCTTCATCTGCTATAATAATTTTTGCAAATTCAGAAATTTCTAAGCCCATTTTTAATATTGCACTATGAAAATAATCATACGAACGTTTGATAATATTTTCATCGATATTAATTAGTTTTGTATAAAATTTAATTTCCTTTTTTTACAGCTAACGCGGCGCGTTTTACCCGCCGCCCAAAACAAGAATGCCAATTAGAATTGAACTGCCGATAATCTGAAAAGTGATTGCAAGGTCCGATAACTTTGAACAAGTTCGCCGAAACGGGAACAACACTGCCAATAATTTTTGAAATGCCGAACGCGAAATCGCGGTCGGGTACAAACGCATGGTTAGGTAGCCTTTTTAATTTTGTAATAATATATTTATATCATAATTAGAATTATTATATAATAAATATATTTAAGTTTATATTAAAGAAAGTTAATAATTATTTACATTTGTTATTCTTTAGCTTTTCCTCTTTATTCTGTAATCAATTTCGCCTAATTTAAATGGTCTAACATCTTTGCCCATACTTTTTGCAATTTCTTTTTTATCCTTAAATAAGTAATAGAGATAATCAGAGTCTGTACCTTTTGGTATTATGAATTCCAAACCTAATTCTGAACACTTATTTTTAATGTACTCAACATCGTCCTCAATTTGTTCATTAATCCATTTATCGTTATAATAATCTATATCTCCTTCAATAAAATCATAATCTGGTTTGTAACCCTTCAAACGGATGTAGTTCCGCAATCTCTTTTTTCCTTTTGTATATCTTTATATAAGATAAAAAGAATGGCACTTAGGGAAAGCCAAAGCCACCATAATGCTTCGATCAAATCCAATAATTCATTTATAATTTTCATTGATATTAAAAAGTAATATTTGCGGATTATCGGCTACATAACGCGGCGCAGTTAAGCCGCCGCCCAAAACTACAATTTTAATTTGTGTTGATCTGCCAATAATTTGAAAAGTGATTGCATATGTCCGATAACTTTGAACAAGTTTGCCGAAACGGAGCACTTCGCCGAAGATATTTGAAATTGCCGAGCGCGATGTCGCGGTCGGCTTGAACTGCATGGTTATGTGCCCCATTTTATTTTTTGCAACAACATTTTTTTGACATGCACTTTTTTGTTTTTATGTTTACTCCATTGTACAAAACAATAAAGTACGTTCTTTATATTTTAGCAGCAGTTTTTATTTCAGAAATTATTTTCTTTTCCTTCTCCAAATCTGTTGATATTATCGCAATTATTCTTTGACTTTATCATTGGATAACAAATTCATTTTTCCCAATACCTGGCCGATAACAAATACTTCTGGATTTGATTTCTTACTATTGAAGATAATAGATGCACTCTTTGCTTATCTCTTCCATTTTTTACTTGGCTTGCATTTACCATCTATTTTATTTCCATTATGAACTCTGAATAAAATATTTCTTTATAATTTTATTCTTTCCCACAACCATTCGTGCTCTTATTTTTTTTTTTCTTTTTCTGTTTTTTCTTGCTCTCCCAAGGCACATAACGCGGCGCGTTTTACCCGCCGCCCAAAACAACAATGCCAATTAGAATTGATCTGCCAATAATCTGAAAAGTGATTGCAAGGTCCGATAACTTTGAACAAGTTTGCCGAAACGGAGCAATACTGCCAAAAATTTTTGAAATGCCGAACGCGATGTCGCGGTCGGGTAGAAACGCATGGTTATACGTAATTCTGTGTTAACCTAAATCAGGAAATTTCCAATATTCCTTTTCTAATATTGTCCAATTAATAAATGATGAAAGTCCATCTAAATCTGGAAATAAAGCGAATCTATTAACACCATAATATGATAATTCTGACTTAAGTTTCGCTATAAAATTATTTTTGATGATTATTCTTTCTAGAAATTTAATACCTTCGGAATTTTCCTTGATTGGCACTTGTGGGAATGGGTGATAAGAAAATACTCCACCTTGTCTGACTATGCGAGGGACAATCCCAGATGGATAATATACAGCTAAAGAATTAACATCAAATAGTTCCATTTTCTCCGGTATAATTTTAAGTTGAAATTTACATGCATACAAAACTGCATCATTGTCATTATTTGGTTCGATCGCAAAAAATAAAGCATTGAGGGGGTTTTTCGACCAATCTAAAAAGCGAGTTGCCATTCCATGATGTTGTGCGATGGAAAGCCATTCCCAATTATTCGCTGGCATTATGTTAATAAATTCTATTGCCCTTCTTTTCCAAGATTCAAATATCAATTTTTCATCAGCACCTTTATATCCATTTCGTCCAATTTTAGGTAACAGTTCTATATCAATATTTGGCTGTCCTCTGAATATGATGTTTTTATCCCTCTTATACTTAAGAAAGATCTCATGTATTTCTGAAAAACTGCTAATATAATACTCTTTCATTTAAATCCTCAATTACGTATAACGCGGCGCAGTTAAGCCGACCGCCCTAAACTACAATTTTATTTCGTGTTGATCTGCCAATAATCTTCGAAACGATTGCTATGTCCGATAAATTTAGAAAGTTTGCCGAAACGTATTAATAACCCCAAAGACATCTAATATTGCCAAGCGCGATGTTGCGGTCGGCTTGAACTGCATGGTTATGCACACCATTTTATTTTTGTGATGAGCTTTTGGATTTTATATTTATCCATTGTGCAAAACAATAAAATGTATTCTTAAATATTATCAGTCCGTTTGTATGGTATATATTCATAATTAGTTGAAAATAAAAAAAAGAGACTCCTTAAAAATTTAGTAATTTATAATTGTCCAAAAAACAAAAAACTAAATAAAGGAGTCTCGATATGCAAGATACAAATAGTAGAGAGAAAAATCTTGATTGGATGAAAAATCGACCATTATCAGTTCAATTGGAGATGTTTCAAGAATATACAGAGATAATGAAAATAGTAGCAAATACATTGATGCAGTCCTCAATGACAGAGAAATGCGGTGAACGTTACAGTCGTGAGAAACTGGAAACCGGAAGATATAACCGCTGGGGTTACAATCCGGGCAGCATAAAGGTAGGGGATGAAAAAATTCCAATAGAAGTACCCCGCTACCACGATAAGAAAGAAGATACGGTAAAAAATAATGACGCATACCAAGAGATAAAAGATCAAAATAGCCCAAATGAGCAGATGATAAAAAGCATACTATTAGGTCTAAGCCAGAAAGATTATGGAAAAATAAGTAAAACAGTAGCGGAAAGTTTCGGATTAAGCCAATCGACCATAAGCCGGAAATTTATAGAAGAAAGCACAAAAGAATTAAAAGACTACGAGAGCCGTGATTTAGGTCGTTATGATTTTGTATCCCTTCTGATAGACGGTAAATATTTATCAAAAGAGCAGATAGTTATATGTATGGGAATAACGATAACCGGCGATAAACTGCTATTAGGATTTATAGAAACGACCACAGAGAACAGTAAATCGGTCAAAGGATTATTAAAAAATCTTCTGGATAGGAACTTTAGCTTTAACGAAGGACTACTGTGTGTGCTGGATGGTTCAAAAGGCTTGAGCAAGGCAGTAAAAGAGACCTTCGGTAAATATTCTCTGATACAAAGATGTCAATGGCACAAAAGAGAAAACGTAGTAAGTTATTTGAATGAAGAAAAAGCTGTAGAGTACCGTGCACGCTTACAATCGGCTTATTCGGAAACAACATACAAACAAGCAAAAGTAAAACTAATAGAAATATTAAATGATCTGAACAAAATAAACAGAAGTGCCGCCAATTCACTTAAAGAAGGTCTTGAGGAAACATTGACACTGCACAGATTAGGATTATCGGTTCAATTAGGCAGATCCTTATCCACAACAAACTGCATAGAAAACATAAACTCAAGACTTGGTGCTTATTTAAGAAAAATAAAACATTGGCGGACACCGGATATGCTGGCTCGTTGGATTTGTATGGGACTTATAGAAATAGAACCCAGATTAAGAAAAATAAACAATTATAAAAAACTTTATTTACTGAGAGAAGCTCTTAAATCAGAACTTAAATTAAAACAAAAACTGGCAGCATAAAGTTCTTGGAGTCTCTTATTTTTCAACTAAGTTTGACTTTATGCCGGGATATGAAAATCGTTTCTAAAATTTTTTGTAAATTATTCTCAGTGAAGCATACCTTTAAAGGAAAATTTAAATTACAAATACGTACTAAAATTAAAACAACATTAGGTTCTATCGATTGGAATTAAAAATCAAGTTGAGTATACAAATTAGTGCTTCTATTGCTATATTTATATAGAAAAACTGAAAACGGCAAGCAAAAAACTATACCTTCTAATTCAAACTTAATCCCGCCATACAGCGGTCCCCTAATTTAAATTCTTATCGGATTGCAGAGATGGTTTATAATGCTACGGCAAGGTTTTGTAATCGTTTTATTGATAAAAGATTCCCCACAACAGAGCAAACGTATTCTTTTTCAGGATATTTCCTTAAATTTACTTAATCCTGCTTTTGAGATATTATTCTGGTATCGAGCCATTGCAATGCATCTTCGACATTATCGAAATACTTAAAATTGCTCCACTTTGCATTATGCTATTCCTTTTCCGTAAACAGCCGGTCATCTTTTAAGTGCGAAATGATAATAGCAACCTTATCAATCTCCCTAAACCCGAATTTTCCCAGCACCGCGCCATCGGTTTGCAGCTCATACATTCCGGCACCTTCCAGCTTAGTCTCGGTGTGATTGATTAAATATTTTTGACATTTATATTGGTGAACAAGTTTTATTGCTTCTATCGAATACTTTCAGACATCTGAAAAGTTAATTTGCCTTAGACTTTTAAGTTGATAAAGTTTTTATAATTTTATCGCAAAAATTCCAAATCTAACCAAGCTTGGAATTCTGCAATAAATAAATTATTTTTGAAACGATTTTCATTTATTTCGGTAAATAAAAAGATATACAGGCGCGTTCGTCTAGTGGCTTAGGACGCCGCCCTCTCAAGGCGGAGATCACGGGTTCGAATCCCGTACGCGCTACTTCAAAGAGCGAACCCGGGGTTCGCTTTCTTTATATTTATAAAATTAGAAGCGAATATCTTCGGTTAAAGCATAATTGAACCCAAATTGAAAAGATTTGAAAAACATATTTTTATTTGTGAAAATAAAAGACCGGACGGGCATCCACGCGGATGTTGCCTTGATAAGGGAAGCGCGGATGTGCGGGCTCTTTTTAAGAAAAGATTGAAAGAACTGGGATTAAATTCCGATATCAGAGCAAACGCCGCCGGCTGTCTCGATGCGTGCGAATACGGAGTTACCGTTGTAGTATATCCCGAACAAATCTGGTACGGTGGTGTAACAATAGACGATGTGGAAGAGATTATCCAAAATCATATTCTCAACAATAAACCGGTAGAAAGATTGTTTATACACGATAAGAGGTTTATTAAAGATGAGCTTAAAATCTGAAAAGGAATTTGCGGGAAAAGTTTTTACATTGCTGAAAACTGAGTATCCGCTTGTTAAAAGCGCGTTAAATTTCGACAATCCATTCCAGTTATTAATTGCAACTATTCTATCTGCTCAATGTACCGATGAAAGAGTAAACACTGTCACGCAGAATTTATTCAAAAAGTATAAATCGCCGGAAGATTTTGTAATAGCTCCTATTGAGGTTCTGGAAAAGGATATTTATTCTACCGGATTTTACAGACAAAAAACCAAAAGCATAAAACAATGCTGTGAGTTCTTAATAACAAATCATAGAGGAAAAGTACCGGCAGATTTTAAAGCATTGAACAGCCTGCCTGGGGTGGGAAGAAAAACCGCGTCCGTTGTTGCAGGAAATGTGTTCGGAATTCCGGCTATTGCCGTAGATACGCATGTTAAGAGATTATCCAATTTGCTGGGTTTTATAAAATCAAATGATCCTGAAAAAATTGAATTTAAGTTGAAGGAAATTCTTCCTGAAGAAGACTGGATAAATTCATCTCATTATCTTGCCACGCATGGAAGGAAGGTATGTATCGCCAGAAGACCGCATTGTCTGCGTTGCGTTTTGGCCGATTTGTGTCCTAGTTTTAATCCTGATGTTGAATAAAATCATATTTTAAGTTATGTAAACCGAAAAAAATATAGGGAAGTGATATGGAAGATATTGAGCGAAACAGGGAATATTGCCATGAAATACTAACCGAGTATACAAAATCGGAAAGCTTATTGAAGCATGCGTATGCGGTAGAAGCTTGTGTAAAAGAATATGCTAAGAAATTCGGGCAGGATGAAAATTATTGGAGCAATGTGGCGCTTCTCCATGATTTTGATTACGAAAAATACCCGACAGCTGAGGAACACCCGTTCAAAGGTTCCGAGATACTTAAGGAAAAAGGATTCGGCGATGAATTCCGCAATGCAATTTTATCGCATGCGGATTATTCGGGAATTAAAAGGGAATCGCTTTTAGAAAAAACATTGTTTGCTTGTGATGAATTGGCAGGTTTCATTACGGCAGTTACATACGTACGTCCAAATAAAAATATCGCCGAAGTTGAAGTTAAATCCGTTAAGAAAAAGATGAAAGACAAAGCCTTTGCCAGGAGCGTAAACCGGGATGACATTATTAGCGGAGCGGCGGGACTCGGAGTAGAACTGGATGAACATATCGGTTTCTGCATTGAGGCGATGAAAAAGAATAAAGAAATATTAGGATTATAATGGTCGGTCAAATTGCGGAAAATTTTATCTTAAAAGATGAAGACGGGAATACATTTGAACTTTACCAAAATCTGGATAAAAAAGTACTATTGGTTTTTTATCCGAAGGATAATTCACCTGTATGTACCCGCCAGTTAAGCGACTATACAAGAAACCGCGAGAAATTTTCTCATATAGGGATAAAGATAATTGCGATTAACCCGGATTCGGCAGAAAAACACAAAAATTTTTGCCGCACTGCCGATCTTAATTTCCCAATTCTTGTCGACGAAGGCAAAGTTGTTTGTAAAAAATATAATGCTCTCGATTTTATGGAAGGGGCCAGACGAAAGCTGGTATTGATCGGTACAGATAAAAAGATCATTTTTGAAAAAAATATTTTCCCCCTGTTTTATTTAGATTCGGGGCAAATATTTGAAGCTTTAACTGAACTAAATCTCATTCCGTGACATAAATTATTTTATCTCCAAAATAAACAAAATGACTTGACTATTTAGCTAAAGCTTGACTAAATTTGTCCTAATTATCCAGGAGATTTATAAAGAGAATTTGTTACAGAAAAAATGTTACCGAGAATTGAGTAATATTCCTAAATAAAACTCAGTAACTATTATAGAAAATAAATATAGTTTATATGATTAACAGATTCTCTGTATTGATTATTTTTCTGTTCCCTTTCATTTTATATGCACAGGGCGATATAAAAGTTATATCTTCTGGTAGCCAGTCAATAACTTTTCAATACACACCGTCTTACAGTGATACAACAACCATTTCTTTTAACAATAAAAAATTCCTAAAGGTTGAGCTTCTGTCGGGAATTATACCTGACTTGAATAATATCGGGGATCCCGCGGTTCCTGAAAAAATATTAAGTATCGGTGTTCCGCAGGAATACGGAAATACAATTGAGATTATCAGCAGCGAATCGAAAAAGAAAAACGGAATGATAATTCCGATAACTGATCCTCATATTGATACCGCTGATCTGTCGGTGAAATATGCCATCGGGAAAAATTATTATAAATATCAGCCGCCTAACGAATTGGTTACATTCGGTCAATTCGGGTATACAAGAGACATCCCAACTCAATCTTTGATGATTTCGCCTGTCAGATTTTATCCGGGACAGAATCAAATAGTATTTTATACTAAAATTATTTTTAAAGTAAATTATTCGACCAGACAGACCATCGCGCAAAAACCGGCTGGTGATTTTCTTAAAGGAGTTTTAATTAATTTCGATGTTGCAAAAAATTGGATACAAAGAACTAAAACCAACGGTTTATCAAAATTAAAAAGTACTCAGGGAACTGTGCTGATGTCCGGTACATGGGGGCAGTTTGAAACTCCTACTGAAGGCATTTATAAAATTACGCGGGATATGCTGCCGAGTCTCGGAATAAATCCTGACTCGGTTGATCCCAGTACTATTAAAATTTACAACAACGGCGGTACGGTTTTACCCGAAAATATTAACACTCCCAGGCCGGTTGGTCTGGTAGAAAACGCTATCTTATTTGTGGGAACCGATGACAAGCATTTTAATCAGGGCGACTATATCTTATTATACGGACGCGGAGGGGATTTCTGGACTTACGATTCTTCATCCAATGTCGTAAAAAGAAATCATAACCCTTATTCAAATCACAATTATTATTGGATTACATCCGGCGGGGCCCAGGGTAAAAGAATTCAGCCGCAGGCAAGCTTGAATATACAGAACGCATTTAACCAGAATACGTCTCAGGGATTTTCCTCGTGGGACGAGGATAAAATCAATATCGGCAATTCAGGGCGGGAATATTTCGGCGACGCGTTCTCTCAAAATTCTACTTCAATGACCTATGTTTCCAAACTGGCCGGCAGAATAAGCGGAACTCCGATTAATTATAATATTTATTTTGCGAACGGATCTCCGGATGCCTTTGATTTAAGAATAGAAGAAAATTCTACGACAATCTTTTATTCAACTCTTTACGGCTACGGGGACGCTTTGTACACTGCAGGTATCGGGCGGACTATTACCGCCGTATATAAGGGTAATTTAACCTCAGACAGCCGAAGTCAACTCAAGTTCACCATAACGCCTTATACACCAGCATCAAAAGGATATTTGGATTATTTCGAAATTAGATATCAGAAAAATTTAGTTGCCGACGCTAATAACTTATTATTTTTCTCTAAAGATACTACTTCCGCAGTTCAGTATAACCTTACCGGATTTAGTTCTTCCGAAATCAAAGTATTTAATATAAGTGATTTTGCGAACGTTAAATTAATTACCAATTCATCTATAAGCGGCGGAAACTGCAGCTTTAAGGCAAGTGAGAGAAAAGGACATGTCAACAAATACTATGCGGTCGAAAATACCGGCTTCCTTTCACCAACAAATTTAACAAAGATAAGCAACCCCGTTTCAGAAGATTTATTAGCCCCTAACGCAGGCGCCGATTTTATAATAATAACTACAAATAAATTTAAAGACGCGGCGGAGAGTCTAAAAACTTTTAAAGAAAACAATGCAATAGGAAAATTTTCTACTAAAATTGTTTATGTCGAAGATATTTATAAAGAATTTTCTTGCGGTTCACTCGACCCGACCGCGATACGCGACTTTATAAGATATGCTTATGTGAACTGGCAAACTACTCCCGAGTACGTGTTGTTTTTCGGGAAGGGTACATATGACCCTAAAAACGTAGAAGGCTATAATACTGATTTTGTTCCTACATATCAGACAACGGAATCACTTAATGAAATTTATTCATATCCTACGGATGATTATTTTGTAGAGGTCAGCGGCAGCGATCCGTTCACAGACTTGGCGTACGGCAGAATTCCCGCAATGAATGACGAACAGGCTAACGATATTGTAACAAAAATAATTCAGTATGAAACCGGAAGCAATCAAGGTGCGTGGAGAAATTTAATCACTTTAGTAGCCGATGACGGCTGGCACGGCAAGGATTATGAAGGAACCGATCATACGGCAGCTTCGGAAACACTGGCCAATACCTATATACCTTCGTCATTCGACTTAAATAAAATTTATTTGGCAGCGTATCCTGTTGAAATAACCAGCGTTGGAAGGAGATTTCCCGAAGTTAACAAAGCTATTATAAATGCGATTAACGATGGTACTTGTATCTTAAATTATATCGGGCACGGTGCGCCTGATTTATGGGCGGATGAGCATGTATTTGTACAAAGTACTACCATTCCGCAGCTTCACAATAAAGATTATTTTTTCTTATCCGCGGCTACTTGCGATTTCGGCCGTTATGATGAACCGAATTATCAATGCTCAACTGAAAGTATGCTGTTCTTAAAAGATGCAGGCTGTATTGCCGCGTTTTCATCATCTAGGCTTGCTTATTCTCTAAACAATCATCAATTACTGAACATGTTTTACAGCGTAATGTTCGACTCCTCTGACAATACGAACAATTTGCCAATGACTTTGGGGAAAATATCTTTAATGACAAAAAAATCGTTTTATGATACAAATTCTCAGAAATATGAAATATTCGGCGACCCTACATTAAGATTAAAGTTTCCGGAGTATTCCGCTGCTATTGATTCTATTAATAATCAATCACTGAAAACCAGCATACAGATCAGGGCTTTAAGCAAAGTTAATGTAAACGGTGATATAGAAAAAGCCGACGGTTCACTCTGGTCTGATTATAACGGTTACGGAATACTTTCTGTTTATGATTCCCAGCGAAAGGTTCTGCTGAGCGCATTAGGCAATTATCCTATGACTATTTCTGGCGGCCTGATTTTCAGGGGAACTGTTTCCGTAACCGATGGTAAATTCGACGCTAATTTTGTTGTACCGAAAGATATTTCCTATGAAAATAAATCCGGGAAAATTGTAATGTATTTTTATAATTCTAATTCGGACGGAATAGGGTATACTACCAATATCACCGTCGGAGGAACCGATTCATCAGTTGTAAACAATAAAATAGGACCCACGATGAACGTGTTTTTCGATGATACGACATATAAAAATACTTCGCTTGTTAACCCGAACTCGATTTTAATTGTTAAACTTTACGACAGCAACGGATTAAATACAACAGGTACCGGCATCGGTCATAAACTTGAAGGCGTACTTAACGATGATATAAACAACCCGATTGATTTTACAAATTACTTTACCGGCGACCTTAACGCGGGCGGAAAATCAGGCGAGATCAGATACAGATTTACAAATGACCCGGGAAATTATAAATTAAAAGTAACCGCCTGGGATGTATATAATAATTTTTCTTCAAAGACTATAAATTTTACCGTAGTCGATAATGAAGGTTTAACCATAAAGAATGTTTATAATTATCCCGACCCATTTAAGTATAATACTACTTTTACTTTTCAGCAAAATGTAAGTAAACCTATTAATGTTAAGATCAGAATATTTACTGTTGCGGGCAGACTGATCCGTCAGATTGAGAAAATGGGTGTAAATGAGAAATTTGTTAAGGTAAATTGGGACGGTCGCGATCAGGAAGGAGATATAATTGCAAACGGTACATATCTATATAAAGTAATAGTCCAGACTGCCGACGGAGAGTATAATAAAAGTGTATTAGGAAAACTGGCAATTATTAGGTAACAATGTTATTATTGAAAGATACTTTATTTTTTGCCTGACTTATTAAACTGATTTTTTTTTATTTTATATTTTGAATTTTTTCGTAGTGAAGTTCATTTAAATCATCGGAGGAAAGATATATGAAACTTATTATTAGGCTGTTGTTGGTCAGCATGATTTTCGCTGTTGTACAAAAAGCCACTTATGCTCAAGGTGAGTCTGCTGTGCCATTCTTACTGCTGGCGCCTGATTCCAGAGGAGGCGGAATGGGGGAATCCGGTACAGGACTAGCCGACAATTCAGCCGCAATTTTTTGGAACCCGGCCGGTATTGCTTTTTTGAAGGGATCCGAATTAAGTATTACACATAGTAACTGGCTGCCTCAATTCCACCTGGATCTGTTTTACGATTACCTTACTTATATGCAATATATACCGGAAATAGAAGGCAGCGTTACAGCCAGTATTACTTATATGAACTTCGGGCAGTTTGTGCGCACCGGGCCGGATGATCCTACTCCTCTCGGTACTTTTAATTCATTTGATGCTGCATTAACTCTGGGATATGCTACGAAGTTATCTGATGATTGGGGCATAGGTTTTAATTTCAGAATTATTCACAGCCGTCTTTCGGATCAGCCCACTGCCGAAGAACAGGGCTCCGGAGTTGCAACTTCCGTGAGTTTTGATATCGGCGGTATGTGGCGCCCCGGCAATCTTGTTCTCCCGTTTACCGATATAAATATAGGTAAAAAATTCAGTGTCGGCGCTAATTTAAGTAACCTTGGTCCTAAGATTTATTATATTGACCGTGCACAAGCCGATCCTATACCTACAAATTTAAGATTAGGTTTTGCTTATGAAATTTTTGAGGATGATTACAATTCATTGATATATACTCTTGATTTTAGTAAACAAATGGTCAGCAGAACCGCTAGCTCTACAAGGGAATTCTATCAGGCGCTTTATTGGGCATGGGTAGACAGACCGTTTAGTGAAGAATTGAGAACCGTTCAAACATCTATGGGATTTGAATATTGGTACGGAACACCCGGTGATTTTCTGTTTGCATTGAGAGCCGGTTATTTTTATGAGGATCCTTCTTTTGGAAATCGTAAGTTTTTAAGTTTCGGTGCGGGCATCAGATATGATATATACGGATTTGACTTCAGTTATCTGTCAACTTCCGTTTTCCCGAACGGCGATAACAGCCCACTATCAGATACATTGAGATTTACCGTATCAATAGGATGGGGCGGAATACCGGGCAGTACCCGCGGTTTACCGAGGGGGATTTAATCTTAAATGAGCATAAAAAGTATTGTAATCTTGCTGCTTGTTTTAGGTCTGGGCAGAATTTCTGCCCAAACTTTTAATCATAAATTAGTCCCTTTCAACTCACCGGCAATACCTTCTGCCGGCGGTGAAGATACGGTTAAAATTCTAGCCGTGATGGTCGAATTTCAGCCTGATAAAGACGGGGCTACATTCGGTAACGGTACATTCGGATCGATATATACCCAGAATTACGGAAATAGTATAATTGATCCTTTACCTCATAATCAATCATACTTCGAAGAACATCTACTTTTCGTAAAAAATTATTTTAAAAAAGTATCCGGCGGTAAATTAAATATTACTTACACAGTACTTCCCAAAATAATTATAGTCGATCAGAGAATGAGGAATTACACTACTTCCTCTAATACCGGCGATTTTTCTCCTCTCGGGGACTTTGCAAAAGAAGTATGGGCAAAGGCTGATTCGGCTAACCCCGGTTTCAACTTTAAGGATTACAATCTTTTTACAATTTTCCATGCAGGCGTAGGAAAAGATATTTCTCTGCCGGGCAGCGTCGGTGAACCCAAAGATTTGCCGTCCGTTTTTCTCAGTTCAAAATCGTTAAATAAAATTTTCGGAACAGGTTTTAAAGGTTACCCGGTTTCCGGAAATTCTTTTTTTATTGATAATACTTTAATACTTCCCGAAACTGAGAGCAGGGAAGTAGAAAGCTACGGCGGTACGGTTTTGTACCAGCTTACGATCAACGGCTTGATGGCTGCCAGTGTGGGAAGTTATCTTGGTCTGCCGGATCTGTTTAATACCCAGACAGGTCAAAGCGCTATTGGAAGATTCGGATTGGAAGACGGACAATCCATATTTGCATATAACGGCGCTTTTCCCCCGGAGCCTTCCGCGTGGGAAAAAATATTTCTCGGTTGGGCTGAACCCGTTTCCTTAACGCCTGGAAATTTTAACATTAATTTAGTTACAAAATTAGCTGCCTCAGCGGCAGATACCGTTATTTTAAAAGTCCCGATAAATTCCTCCGAATATTTTTTAATACAGAACAGGCAAAGGGATGCGAATCACGACGGAGCAAAAGTTACATATTACCTGGACGGTTCTTATCATACCAGAACATTTCTTCAAGACCAAACCGGGTTTTATAGTTACGATATAGATTCCCTGAAGGGAGTCGTTACCGATGTAGATGAATTTGATTGGGCGTTACCCGGACAGATTGACGATACCTCGGATTACAAAGGGGGAATTTTAATCTGGCATATTGATCAGAATGTTGTTGATTCCACACTTGCTAATGATAGAATAAATGCCGATAAAACAAGGCGCGGTGTAAATTTAATGGAAGCCAACGGCGTTCAGGAAATAGGCGAATTATTTACAACTGTTCTAGGTGACCAGGTTATAGGCGAAGGATCGTATGAGGATTACTGGTATAAAAAGAATCCGGCTCAATTGTATCAAAATAAATTTTCAGCAGATACAAGACCGAGCAGCAATACTAATTCAGGCGCCAATAGCTTAATTACAATGTCTGATTTTTCCAATTCCGGAAACAGAATGAGTTTTAAAATAACTTACGGCGATTCATTAATCAAACCGGTTTTTGTGAAATCGCTTTCATTAACTTCCCCGGGAACAAGCTTAAACGTGATACCTTCGGAAATAAATAATGAGTTTGCAATTATCTCGGATAAAACATTAAAAGTTCTCGATAGCAACGGCGGTTTAATTAAATCTTTTACGGGATTCTCCGGATATAAAACCGCATCGGCACAGAATGGAAACTTTCTTTTTATTGCAGGGGCAATGGATTCCACTTTAAATGTATGCGAAGCAGATAATGATACAAACTGGACTTTGTATTCTGTTAATACAGGAGATATGATTTCCGCACCACCGGTAATTTATCAGCCGGCAAGTCAGGCACCCGTTATACTGGTAGGAACCGCAAGCGGTATAGTAAAGGCCTATAACATATCCATGAATTCGGCGCCGCAATTAAACAATTCAATTTCCGGAAACGCCGGATCAAACTTCGAGATAAAGAAGATCTCGTGCTCAAGCGATTTCTATTCATTTATCGGAATCAATAATTCACAGTACTCCGTAAATGATAATGCAAACGGTTCATATACAGGTAGTGGCAAGGTACTGGATTTTGCCTCCACGGTGGATAATTCAGACGGTTATATAAATATTGTTTTAGTTAATGGCAACAAGTTCGATATTATCAGTAAGGGCAATCTCGTAAGAGAATTTACGGTTAATTCACCGGATTCGGTTAAATCTTTTTCCCTTGCAGACATAAAGCAGGACGGCAATAATTATATTTTATTTACCGACGGCAACAGGATCGACGCAGTGAATCTTCAAGGCGCGGAAGCTGAAAACTTTCCTTTTAATGATCCAAAACTAATAGGATTCGAAGGTACGCCTTTAGCCGCTGATTTTACCGGCAACCAGAATTCAGAAATAATTGCGTTTACCACCGACGGAAGAATATTTGCAGTGGACGGAGGTACTGGGAGCTTAGTAAACGGATTTCCGTTATCGACGGGTGCGGGACTTTCATCCGAACCTTCTTTACTACCTGTAAATTCTAAAATCTCCATAGCAGCGTTAAACCTGAGAAATAATTTTTACGAATGGAATATAGGCGCGGGAACCGGAAAAATGTACTGGTCGGAAGAAAACGGCTCCGCGGCAAATAATGCTTTTACCGGCTCAGCTTCGCAGCAGAATGTCTCAAACGCGTTTTTCCCTTCCAACCGGACTTACAATTATCCTAATCCGGTTTACGGAGATAAAACTTACATTCATTATTATGTGGCGCAGGATTCCAAAATAAATATTAAAATTTTTGATATTGCCGGCGACTTTGTCGCCGAACTAAATGATATGGCTCAGGGAGGTTTAGAAAAGGAAACCGCCTGGAATGTAAGCAATATTCAAAGCGGTGTTTATCTTGCTAGAGTTGAAGCCCAAAGCAGCAATGGTAAAACGGAAACAAATATTATTAAAATAGCAGTGGTCAAATGACGTATTGATTAGGTAATTTGTTAACCGCGTCTTCCGTAGTATGACAAAGCTTACCTTTTTTCAACTTTTCCTAATAACCGGAGCAGATGTTCGACCTATGGTAAAAAAGATTTTTTCGATTGCAGTAATTGCATTATTGTTTCAAATAAATGTGTATTCTCAATTCACCGAATTTCATCCCGAACTAAAGTGGTATACCATAACAGGGAAACATTGCCAGGTCCATTTTCATGAAGGTGCCGAACGGACGGCTCGAGTAGTTGCTAAAATTGCCGACGAGGTAATCGGTCCATTAATATCGCTTTATGACTATGACCCGGGTGTTATTCATTACGTAATTAAGGATATTGATGATTATTCAAACGGCGCTACTTACTTCTTTGATAATAAAATAGAGATCTGGACGAGCGCACTGGACTTCGACTTACGCGGGACTCATAATTGGCTGAGGAACGTAATCACTCACGAAACAACGCACATGGTCCAGATCCAATCCGCTATGAAAGCTACCCGAACTCTGCCGGCGGTCTTTTTGCAGGTGCTTAATTATGAAGATGAAAGAAGACCCGATATTCTTTACGGATTTCCCAATGTAGTCGCTTCATATCCGATAGCGATGGTTAATATCCCTTCTTGGTTTGCAGAGGGAACGGCTCAATATCAGAGAAAAGAATTTAATTACGACAACTGGGATACTCACCGCGATATGGTTTTAAGATGCTATGCGTTAAAGGGCAATATGCTTTCGTGGAATGAAATGGGAGTATTCGATAAATCAAGCCTCGGCAACGAATCTGTTTACAACGCCGGATTTGCGCTCACCAGATATATATCCCAAAAATACGGCGAAGACAAACTTGAAAAAATAAGTCATACCCTCGGTAAGTTCGGCGTCTTTACCATGAGCGCGGCTTTCAAAGATGTTCTAGGGAAAAGCGGCCCGGAAGTTTATAACGAATGGAGAGACTTTCTTACGACAGATTACAGAAAACGAAGCGCGGATGTATTATCTAATCTTGTAGAAGGTGATATGGTTGACAGCGTCGGCATAGGAAATTTTTTCCCGCAGTTCTCGCCAGACGGAAGTAAATATGTATACATATCAAATAAAACATCTGATTATTTCGGCCTTACCAGCGCTTACTTATATGATTTAAAAACAAAAAAAGAAAAGCTACTTATACCAAACGCAAGGTCCACAGTCAGCTGGATCCCGGGTGAAGATAAACTGATATTCTCCAAGATAACAGATGAAAATCCTAACTGGTATAACGTACATGATCTATATATTTACGATATGAAGGCTGATAAAGAAACCCGCCTGACTCACGATATGAGAGCGAATCAACCTAACGTATCTCACGACGGTAAAAAAATAGTTTTCTTGTTCGAAAGGGATGGAACAACAAATCTCGCCACCGTTGATATTAACGGAAAGAATTACGAACAGCTTACGCATTTCAACAACGGCGAACAGGTTTATCAACCGAAATTCTCGAACGACGATAGCTATATTATATTCGATTATTCTTATAAAGAAGGCCGGGATATTGCCAGGGTAGATACTACCGGGAAGAACTTTCAGTTTGTGATAAAGAATCAGTACGACACACGCAATCCGGTATTTGATAAGAACGGCAATATTATTTTCTGCTCGGATTCAACCGGGATATTCAACCTTTACTCCTACAATATGAAGTCGGGCGAAGAGAAACAACTGACTAACGTACTAGGAGGAGCTTTTATGCCGTCGATCGATGCGGAAGGAAATATTCTTTATGTTGGCTATACCGCATACGGTTTTAAGATCTTTAAAATTGATCCGGAAGAGCAAAGCAAAGTAATCCCGGGTAAACATTATCTCTGGACGAAGAATCCGCCGCTTGGTAAAGATAAGCCAAAAGGCGATCTGAAGAATTTCAATTTAAAAGCTCTTCAGAACTACGATGATTATAAAACTCCGGATTATAAAAAAGAGCCTTATACCGGTGTTTTTACCAAGATGACATTTTATCCTTTTATAAGGTACGATAATTACAACACAACGAATAATTTTTTCGAAAAGATTAAACCCGGTGTGTATGTTTCTTCGAGCGATATGCTTGACCGGTATTCTTTATTTGCCGGTGCTGCTATAAATGCGCGGTTGGAGAGAGATTTGTTTTTTACGTTTAATTACAGGAATAAAATTCCGCTGCTCTTCGACTTGGGCATTAAACCTGAATTGTCTGTGGAGTTATATAATATCAGCAGAAAAGCTAACGCCGATTTAGGCTTTAACCCTGATACAATCGGAAACCAGGTATCATACGAATCAATGGCTCATACAGATGTCAGCTACAGCCTCCTCGAATTTGATTTTGCGGCAAAGCAGAGAATATTTTCAAGGGGTCAGGATCTTGAATTCAGATATATTTTCAGCAGGTACTCCGCCGATCTTGGAAGTTTCATTGTTCCTCAATATGACCCGCCGACATTGTATCCGGCCACTACCGATACTTATTTAATCGGAAGTAATTTCCAGTTGAAGTATACGCTTAATATGATTGAGCCGAGCGTAGACGACGAAATTAATCCGGTGGGTGTTAATCTGGATCTGACCTATAATTTTGAATTAAATAAATTTAACCCCGAAGGTAATTATTCTAGCTCCAACGGTATTTTAAAAGCGGAATATAACGATTACAATTTCAGCCGCCTCGAGCTGAATTCTCAAATTCATTTACCTCTTTGGTTCAGTCATACACTTACAACCAAACTAAGATTGGGTACCATATTTGGTCCTACGGTACCGGATTTCTTCGATTATTATCTCGGCGGAATTATAGGGATGAAAGCTTATCCTTTTTATGCGATAAACGGAAACCGTGTTGGCTGGCTGGATTTTACTTACAGATTTCCGCTGATCAAGCACATCGATACCAGGATCGGACAAATATATCTCGATAAAATATTCATGTCATTCCAAGCCGACGTCGGAAATGCCTGGAACGGAAAATTCGATTTTAATGCTCTTAAAAAAGGCGCGGGCGCAGAAATAAGAATTCATATGAATTCATATTACATTTTCCCGACCGATTTGTTTTTCAACGCGTCTTACGGTTTCGATAAATTCACAAAAGTAGTGAACGGCGATGTTATAACTTACGGTAAAGAGTGGAGGTTTTACGGAGGATTGCTGTTCGGCTTTGAAATTTAAAATTAAAAATTGGAAAAATTATAATGAAAACTAGTCTTGTTTTAATTCTGGGACTCGTCCTTTTTACAGCCTGCCGGAGTTCTGCCGGAGCACAAACAATTAAAAAAGACAGCACAAGATTAACCGGCGTTTTATTACTGGATGCCGGTAATATTGCTTTTGAAAATAATACTGTTAAGCGGCAGCAGATCAATTTGCAGATGCCCGCTAAGAAATCACGATGGCTTGCAGGCTTGTTCTCATTAATCTTGCCGGGAGCAGGCGAATATTACGCCGGGTCATATTTGAAGGGTGCCATTTTCACCGTTGTAGAGGCTGCCGCACTTACAACAGCGCTGATATATAATCATAAAGGAGATTTCCAGACAAACTTCTTTCAAACCTATGCCAACGCAAACTGGGATGTTTCAAAATACGCCGCATGGACATTGAAACATGTTAACGATATAAATCCCGGCAGCGATGTTAATCCGGCCAATTATCATGTCTTTCGTAATAATTTTGACTGGAGTAGCGCAGGCAATAATACTAACTGGAGCCAGCTAAATAACGTGGTGAACTGGGGAGAACTAAACAGACTGGAATCTGATTTAGGAAGGGGATATACACACCAGTTACCCTCGCAGGGAGAGCAGCAGTATTACGAGTTGATCGGAAAATATCCTCAGTACAGCCATGGATGGATTACAAGTAATTTTGATGATACTGATTATCACGTACTAACAGATCAGTTTTTATGGTATTCTCATCAAAGAGGATTGGCTAACGAATATTACAAAAACGGGAATACTGCGGTTGTTTTTCTTTATATAAATCACTTTTTAAGTGTACTTGACGCAATTTGGACTACAGACAGATATAACAGTTCCATTGCACTAAAATTCAGAATGGAAAGAGATCATTATGCCGCCGGTGAGCAATTTGTACCGACAATGCATCTTTCGGTGAACTTTTAATTAAATCCAAATATTATTTATTCAAAGCGATACTTTTATCCTTAAAAGAATCGCTTTTTTTGTATATATGCGGTATTTTGTATTATTAAATAATAACAATGAATATATGAAAACACCAGTTGTAGTAATTATCGGAAGACCTAATGTAGGTAAATCAACTCTTTTTAACAGGTTATTGGGAAAGAGGGGAGCAATTGTAGATAATATCAGCGGCGTAACGCGCGACAGAAATTACGGCGAAGTTGATTGGGACGGAAAAGAATTTCAGTTAATTGATACAGGTGGTTATGTACCTGAATCCAAGGATTTATTTGAGAGAGCCATCAGGGAGCAGGTTGAAATTGCCATCAGCGAGGCAGACGCTATTTTGTTTGTAGTAGACGTAAGAACCGGAATAAATCCGATAGATCTTGAAATTGCAGGATTGTTGAGAAATGCACAAAAAGATTTTTTCCTGCTTGTAAATAAAGTTGATTCGGAAAATTTTGAAGCCTCAGCCGCCGAATTTTATAAACTGGGTATAAATAAATTGTATGTCATATCCGCTCTTGTCGGAAGAAATATCGGCGATCTGCTTGAAGACATTACTGCGGATTTTGCGCCGGTATCGCAAGAGGAAAGGACTGATTTCAGATTAAGAGTCGCTTTTGTGGGAAGACCTAATGTAGGTAAAAGTTCTCTTACCAATGCCCTGCTCGGCTATGACAGAAGCATTGTAACCGAAATTCCCGGAACTACAAGAGACAGCCTCGATTCGGTATTAAAATATTACGGACAGGAAATTATACTTGCCGATACGGCAGGTTTAAGAAAGAAGAAAAAAATAGACGACAGCGTCGAATTTTATTCAATGGTACGAACATTAAAAGCAATAGGCGATTGCGATGTTGCCGTTGTAATGCTCGATGCTAAGTTCGGAATTGAAAAGCAAGATCAAAAGATTATTGATGAAGCGGTTAATAGGCGTAAAGGGATTATTCTGGCGGTTAATAAATGGGACCTGATTGAAAAAGATACGAACACGGCAAAAGATTTTGAGGACACCATTAGAGAAAAGCTGGGCTCTATTGACTATTGCCCGATTATATTTATATCAGCATTAACTAAACAAAGAATTTATAAACTGGTTGACCTGGTTTTAAAAGTAGGCGAAGAAAGAAGAAAGAAAATTTCCACCAGCGAATTAAACAATATTTTACTGCCTGAAATCGAACGAAATCCTCCGCCTTCTACTCAAACAGGGAAAGAAGTAAAAATAAAATACATAACTCAAGCCGGTGATCATTATCCGATGTTTTTCTTTTTCTCAAACTATCCCAAGAATGTTCCGGAGCATTATAAGCGTTATCTGGAAAAATTAATAAGAAAGAATTTCGGATTTGAGGGAGTACCTTTTACTGTGGTGTTCAAAGCTAAGTAATGTCCTTCTTTTAATAAAAGGGGTAAAACAATAATTTTTAAGGAGCAGTTCTATGAGTTCCGGTTTCCCGAATTTTAGTTTAACGGATCATCCTTTAGTTAAAAAGGATATTACCGTATTAAGAGACTTAAATACACCGCCTGAAATATTCAGAGCCGCCGTTAAAAGGATTTCAAATATACTTGCGGTCGAGATAAGTAAAGATTTAAAATTAAAAGAAATTGAAGTTGAGACTCCTCTGGAAAAAACAATTGGGTACAAACTGGCTTACGATATCGTACTGGTGCCGGTTTTAAGAGCCGGGCTCGGGATGGTCAGCGGATTTCTGGGGGTTATTCCCGGCGCAAAAGTAGGTCATATCGGTTTACAAAGGGATGAAACAACCCTAAAACCGATTGAATATTATTATAAGACTCCCCGGGATATCGACTTATCCAAAGTAATTTTAATTGATCCGATGCTCGCCACCGGCGGCAGCAGCTCGGAAGCGATAAATTATTTAAAACAACGCGGAGTTAAAAATTTAATATTCGTATGCCTTGTAGCCGCTCCGGAGGGAATACAAAAACTTCTTATCGATCATCCCGACGTTAAAGTATACGGAGCCGCGCTTGACAGAGAACTGAACAATAAAGGCTATATATTGCCCGGACTCGGAGACGCTGGAGACAGAACATTTGGTACGCTTTAATTCAATTCTAATTCTTGTCCTTTTTCTGATTCTGGGAGGCAGAACATTCGCTCAGATTTATCCCGATTCAAAAATCGATTCGTTGATGAAGAAGGGTATAAACGAAATTATTAATCAGAAGTACGATAGCGCAAAAACTGTTTTTACTCAGCTTAACAAAAAATATCCGAAAATCCCATTAGGTAAAATTTATCTCGCGGCAACCGAAATAGCCAGCAGTTATGACCGGGCGGTTGAGTTTAATGCGGTGTATATTGATACTAATTTGAATAACGCGGAAAAACAAGCAGAAGAATTAATCGACAAGAACAATAAAAATCCATGGAATTATTATTTTTCGGCGTTGAGCCAGGGTTATTATGCGTACTTTGATGCGCTTAAAAAGAATTGGTTCGAAGCAATGAATTACGGATTGAAATCCATTTCGAGCTTTGAAAAATGTTTAAATATAAATCCGAGATTTTACGACGGTTATACTGCTATAGGATCATTTAAATATTGGAAAAGCAGGAAAACAGAATTTTTAACATGGCTTCCGTTTGTGGATAACGAGGAACAGAAAGGAATCAACTTTCTTATTATTTCCACAAATCATTTTGCGTATAACGAATATCTGGCTTTTAATTCGCTAATATGGATTTATATTGATCAGAAAAAATTCGGCAGCGCAATTAAACTTGCAGAAAAAGTATTATCCCAATATCCCGATAACAGATCTTTCAAATGGGGATTGGCAAGAGCATACGAAGGTATTGATATTAAAAAAGCAATCTCTGTATACAATCAGCTTTTGAATGCTTACAAAAAAATTCCGGGTTCGAACCATTACAATGAAATTGTTTTGATGCATATTATTGCACAGCAGTATTATAAACTTGGAGAAAACGACAAAGCCTTAAAGCTGTGCGACGAAATATTAAATATGAAAAACCTCACCGATTATGTTCAGAATAGGCTAAAACATAGACTTGATAGAGTCAAAGATCTGAAAAACAAACTTTCCCGATAGTCCGTTGTGAAATGTCGCATATTGCTGACTTTAACAATTCATCGAAATAAATTAAATTGAGTCAATAATTTACCCTGATTATCAAAAGTAAAGTATGGCTATAACAAATCAAAAACATAGAAAAATGCTTGAGGAACTTTTAGTGGTCTGCTGGGAGCATCTTCCCAGCGTAGACGAAGCGCTAATAGCCAAGAGCTGGGAATTTTGTCTTGAAGCTCATAAAAATGATCTTCGGGCTTCGGGTGAGCCTTATTATACTCATCCGTTTGAAGTAGCCATGATCGTTGCGAAAGAAATACCTCTTGACGATGTTACAATTGTAAGTTCTCTGCTTCACGATGTAGTTGAGGATACTGAGTTTAATCTGGAGATCCTTGTCAAGGAATTCGGGAGTGAAGCTGCCGAAATAGTAGACGGTGTTACGAAGATCAGCGGTATCTTTAAGGGGCAGGAAATAACTCAGGCGGAGAATTACAGAAAACTTCTTTTATCTATGGTAAAAGACGTTCGGGTAATACTCGTTAAATTTGCAGACAGGCTCCACAACATGCGGACTCTGCAATACGTTAATCCGGATAAGCAGCGCAGAATTGCCCAGGAAACTCTTGAGATATATGCTCCATTTGCAAACCGGTTCGGTTTAGGACGTGTAAAGTGGGAACTTGAGGATCTTTCTTTCAAATATCTTAATAAAGAAGCTTACGACGAGATAGCGAAAAAAATTAAGAGCAAGAGGAGGGAAAGGGAATCGTATATTAAGAAATTTACCGACCCTATAATCGAAAAACTTGTTGAGTACAAACTGAAATTCGAGATCAACGGAAGGCCCAAACATCTTTACAGTATATACAGAAAAATGGTTCACCGCAATAAACCCTTCGAAGAAATATATGATTTATTCGCTATCAGAATTATTCTGGAAACCGAAAATACGAACGACTGCTATACTACGCTCGGCATAGTAAACCAGATGTACCTGCCCGTTCCCGACAGATTTAAGGATTATATTTCCATTCCCAAAACAAACAATTATCAGTCAATTCATACCACGGTAGTTGGCCCGGAAGGAAGACTTGTTGAGGTGCAAATCCGTACCAGGAAAATGCACGAAGTTGCGGAAAAGGGCGTGGCGGCGCATTGGAGGTATAAAGAGAATAAAACTGCTTCGGATAAAGATCTGGAAAACTGGGTAAACTGGATCAGAGACATTTTTGAGAATGCTTCTCGGGACGAAGCCAGAAAAGATTTACTTGAAAGTTTTAAATTAAATCTTTACCAGGACGAGATTTACGTCTTTACACCTAAAGGCGATTTACGGAGGCTGCCCGTGGGTTCTACTCCGGTTGATTTTGCTTTTGATATTCACAGCAAAGTAGGTTATCATTGTATCGGAGCAAAGGTAAACGGCAAAATCGTACCGCTTGACAGCGTGCTGCACAGCGGGGATCAAGTAGACATAATTACATCTAAAAATCAGCATCCGAACAAGAACTGGATAAAATTTGTCGCTACTCATAAATCAAAAACGGCCATACGGAAATGGCTGAACAAAGAAGAAGACGATATTATAAATACCGGAAAAGAAACCTGGGAAAAGAAAGTAAAAAAACTTAAATTGTCTTTTACTTCGAGTGACGTAACAAAGCTTATAACAAATTTAAAGTACGAAAGCCCTCGTCACTTTTTCAAGTCTATAGCTCTAGGCAAGGTTAATCTTGATGAAGTATTAACCGCAACCAAGGAAAAGGAAAAGAAGGATAAAGGAACAGTATTAGAATTTGATAATTTTGCTAATATAGCACGAGATGACGTAGGCGGTGTACTCGTCGACGGCAAAAAATCAGGAATAATGTACTCTTATGCCAAATGCTGTAATCCCATACCGGGTGATCCTGTAATAGGATATATTACTGTGGGTGAAGGTATCAAAATTCACAGAAAAACATGTCCGAACCTATTGAACATTACCGCAAAAGACGAAAATAAACTCGTTTCCGTACAATGGCCTGAAGCCGAAAGTACATTGTTTGTAGCAGGTCTGAGTATAATCGGCGAAGATACGCCAGGAATATTAAACGATATTTCGCATACTATAGTCTCGTATCAAAATACGAATATAAAATCTATAAATATTAATACAAACAATTCCACCTTTGAAGGAAGTGTTACATTATATGTTCATAACCTTGAACATTTATCTAGGATCATCGAGCGTTTAAAAAAATTAAAAGGCGTTTATACAGTAGAAAGATTTGAAAGTGCATAGGCGTAAAAATGGACTCACCCAATAATAAGAGATTTCTTGGTATCGATTACGGTACAAAAAGAATCGGGTTGGCTTTATGCGATCCGCTGAAAACTTTTGCTTATGCTTTTAAGACTATCGTCAATGATTCCAAAACAATTAAAGAACTCGAGAAGATAGTTAATGAGCAAAGCATAGAGAAAATTATTCTGGGTCTTCCG
>CAVUCX010000011.1:0-40312 GCA_963739955.1 uncultured Bacteroidota bacterium
TTTAATTTGTATGTAATCTTGGCGTTAGACGCTTAGTTGAAACCATTTAACATTGACTGGTTAAATGCACTCACTCTTTCAAAGAACACTAAAAAACTTTATTTCCTTCATTTAAGAAGGGCTTCAAATTTACTGCCTCTTTAACCGAAAGTCAAGAGACTTTTTCAAATTTTCAAACTTTATTTCTGATTTTTTTCGCTTTTTATCGCGAAGACAAAATCAAATTCAGCCTTCCAAATATATCGTTTTCTTACTAAATGTCAAGTTCGTATTAAAAAAATGTGACCATTTTTTCGAATTAACATTTTAGCTGTGCTTTCATCTTTTCAAATAACTGTCTGCAAATATTAAAAAAGCAGAGTTTCTAATAAAATGTTTTTTGTTTAAAGAAACAAATAATTTTCAAGAAAATTTAATAAAATTTTAATATTTGATTTAATGTTAAAATTCGGTACCTGATTTAAGTGCTTTCTTCTATTGAAATAACAGTAGTCTCAAACTAAAAAGAGGTTGTCTCACAAGTGCTTCGAAAGTCACAGTGAGCTGAGTCGAACAGTGCTTTCAGAGCAAATTCGTGCTTCGACTTCGCTTTCCTTACATGACATGATCCCGGCTTATGAGACAGCCTCTTCAAAAAATTATTCAATAAATGTATTTACAGCTTTCTCAATGAAACAAGCAGTAGTACAACTGTAGCAACACTGCTTATTATTCCTAAATACTGTCCAACCCGGCCTACATAATAATTAAATGATCTTTGCGGTTCTTTGGGTACAAAGATATAATCTCCATCGTGAATTGAGGGATTTTTATCCACCGAAATCCACTCCTCCGAACCTGCTTTAATTAACATTACAGCATCTTTTGCGTAAGGACCCATCCCTCCGGCTTTATTTACATAATACTTATAATCCTGACCCTCAGAGTAAGGTACTAAACCCGGATGCACTACCTGCCCGAATACATATACCGCGAACTGCTTTTTTGGCAATAATATAATATCACCGTTCTTTACGATATATTTCGATGCTTCCGAATTTTTATCATCAAGTTTTGTAAAATCTATACCGCTTCCGTTTTGAAGCACTCTTAACTGATTTTCAAGGAAAAAATAACTAGTATCTTCTTCAGTTAAATTTGACAACCTTACCATCATCAATTGTTCTTGGCTGACTATAAAATTAGTCATCTGCATATTAATAATATCAGGTTTGTCTTTTAGGCTAATTCCGTACTCTTTTTCCAGAAGTAACGGGACTGTATTTCCGGAAAAAACCCGGGCTTTTACAAGTGAAGCCGTAGATCTAATTCCGCCTGCCCTATTAATCACTTCGGTTAAGGTTGTACTGTCTCTTGTTATAGGGTAACTTCCGGGTTTATTCACCTCTCCCAAGACTAAAACCGAAAACTCCTTTCTTTGGTTTTCTTTGGCTAGAACAATAATTCTATCTCCCCGTTTCAACGGATAATCGCTGTTTACATCTACAGTATCAACTTTCATAGAATTCCCGTCGTAGCTAAGGCGGTCTATTTCAGCTTTAGTTACGTTCTTATAGGCTTGATTAATGCCCTGTGCCAACAAAATTGCGTCGGAAAGCTTATCTCCGTCAACATACAAAAATTTCCCGGGTTTATTTACCGCACCGTCTATCGTAAAGAAGCCCCTATCCCAATCAGCCGGTGCAAAAATTAGGACATCGTCATTTTTTAGATAAGGGTCGTATTTAAAGTCACCGGTTACCCTGAATTTAAGTAAATCGATATGCTGTACTTCTCCGTCAGACCTTTTTAAAACAATATCTCTTAATGAGTATTCATTAAGTTTCTTATTTATTTTTTCAAGAAGCTGAGGGTCGGTAATCGTACCTAATGCTTTTTCTTTGGCTTCGTTGTAGATTCTTGTAACAAATTGGTCTACCCTTTCAGTAGCAAGCGCAGGAAAAGAACCGGTAATCAGAAAATCCCCGCCGATCGTAACCGAAATTCCTGACATTAATAGAAGTGATTGACTATTACTACTAGTCTTAGTATCAAACTGTGAATAAGTAGTTTGTATCATAATAAGCAATAAAATTGGAATCAATCCTTTTTTCATCAGCATTAACCTTTAAGAGTTTATATAATTTATTTACATCATGTATTGTTTTGAATAATAGTTCAAATATTCGCCGGAAATTATTTTCTTCCACCACTCCTTGTTTTTTACATACCAGTCAATTGTATGCTCAATTGCCTGTTCAAAAGTAAATTTAGGCCTCCAGCCTAATTCATTTTGCAATTTGGAAGAATCTATCGCATATCTTCTATCATGTCCCGGACGGTCTTTAACGTATTGAATTAAGTCTTCATCTTTCCCTAAATACTTTAGTATCAGTTTTATAATTTCAATGTTCGGCATTTCATTGCTTGCGCCGATATTATAAACTTCGCCGTTTTTTCCTTTTTCAAAGATCATGTTAATTGCAATATTATGATCGATGACATAGATCCAATCCCGTATATTCATACCGTCGCCGTATACGGGCAGTTTTTTATTATTCAACGAATTGAGTATCATCAGCGGGATTAATTTTTCAGGGAATTGATACGGACCGTAATTATTCGAACATCTGGTAACAGTAACCGGAAGTCCGTATGTATGATAAAACGCAAGTGCGGCCATATCTGCTCCGGCTTTGCTCGATGAATAAGGGCTGTTAGGCGATAGAGGTGTTTTTTCCGTAAATAATCCTTCTTTTCCTAAGCTTCCGTATACTTCATCGGTTGAAACTTGCAGAAACTTTTCAACGCCGAATCTTTTAGCGGCTTCAAGCAGAACGTTTGTACCGATAATGTTTGTACGGTAAAAGATTTCGGAACCTAGAATACTGCGATCAACATGAGATTCAGCGGCAAAATTTATTACATATTTAATTCCGTAATTTTCAAAAATATAATTTACCAGTTCCGCATTGCATATATCACCTTTTACAAACCTGTAATTTTTATTGTTCTCTGACTGCTTCAGATTTTCCGGATTCCCCGCATAGGTAAGCTTATCCAGGTTGATTATGTAGTAATCATCGTGTACATTCAATATATGATTTATGAAATTACTTCCGATAAATCCGGCACCGCCGGTTACCAATATATTTTTCATTTGACTCCTTAATTAAAAAGAAAACAGTCCGACAAAAACTCCGGTTTGAATAAAAAAGGAATTACCGTTTATTCCCGAGGGCACGCCGGAAAGATCCTGGCCGTTATCGTATGTCCATTTATTTCCGAGTGCAAATTGGTATCCTACACCGATACGAAAAGCCAGCATCCTGTAAGCCGGAATATCAACATTCACCGTAGGATTGACAATCCAGTATTTGTTGGTAATAACAGAATTATATTTGGTTGAATTTCCTGACCACAAATTATTCCAGCTCTGACTACCGTTATTACTATATTCCGAAATTTCAAGGCTTCCGCGGCCCAGAATAACACCGACTGAAACAGCAGCAAAATTGATATAAGGGATTGTATATTCGACTGTAAGTCCGCCGCCGCTTAATGAGTAATCGATCTCCTTGTTTACTCCTCCTATTGAGGAGGAATTCGATGAGGAACCTCCGAAACCCATTCCGCCGATCCTTAAATTTTTAACGACACCAAGATAAATAAATCCTCCGCCGCCGGAAACAAACATTCCGCTTTTGGGAAATGCGGGAACGCCGAATGCTTTAACTTGAGTATTAACGGCATTCATATCCGGTACAAACCAGAAGGGGGTGTATCCGCCGCCGCCGCCGAAGGGCGCATCGTAAAATGAAGATTCCTGTGGAAAGGCCGAAAATGCAGTTATAATTATCAACGAAACGGTAATTATTAGTTTTCTCATAATTTTCTTTGATTGTTAAATAAATTTACGAAGGACTTAAGAAAAAGCAAAAAAACAGATTACCATAATAAATATCAATGTTCCGCAAAAATATGAAAAAAGGTTTGATTATAGAAGTCATTATTTGAGTAAGATCCGTTATGATGCTTAAAATATTATGAAGCTCCAATTTGGCTTGTGAATGATTATTTTATTCCGGGATAAATATACTGCCGTTTATTATATTTAGAACACCTGCTAAAAAATAAAAAGAGAAGAGAAATGAAAATACTTATTACCGGCGGAAGCGGATTACTGGGACAATATTTAAATAATGTGTTGTCTATGAAAAATGAAATACTTACTACATTTAAAACAGAAACCAGGAATTGCGAAAATTATAATTTCCGGCAGTTTGATATTACAGATTATGAATCAACCGGAAGCGTTTTTTCTTCATTTTTACCTGAAGTTGTAATTCATACGGCAGCAGTTTCCTCTCCGTCGGCGGCGGGAAATTTATCTTCAAAACAGATTTATGCGACAAATGTAAATGCTACAAAGAATATTGCAGAAATGTGTGAAAAATACTGTTCAAAATTAATTTATACTTCCACCGACCTTGTCTACGCCGGTTACAGGGGATCTTTGCTGAAGGAAGATGCAAAGAAAATACCCGTTTCAATTTATGCCGAGACCAAATTAATGGGAGAAGTTAAAATTCAAGAAACATTCGATAATTACATAATCTTGAGAACGGCATTGTTATTCGGATTCGGACTGAACGGTAAAGGAAACCATTTCCATCAAATGTATAATAAATTAAAAAAAGGCGAGACGGTAAAACTATTTACGGATCAGTTCAGAACTCCTATTTCCTTAATTGATGCCGCACGAATTATAAGTATACTTTGCGAAAAAGAAATAAAAGGCGAAATAATAAATTTAGGAGGCCGTGAAAGAATATCACGATTTGAATTGGGATATAAACTGTGTGAAGCGGCGGGGCTGGATAAAAATCTTCTTTGCGGCGCTGCTATGGATGAGATGCCTGATTATCCACAGGTAGCCGATGTATCTTTAAACACCGGTAAACTTCAATCGTTTGGAATTTCACAAAAATCTATTGATGATTCTTTAAAAGAGATATTTAATTCACATTAGTGTAATTCGTGGCGAAAAGGCACGTCGCTAATTGCACTAATCATACGACTACCGTATCCATTTTCCTTTGAATTAACCGCTTGCCAATTTTTCTCCGCTAGAGTAATCTCTTTCAAAGATATAGTCCAAGAATTTATATTTTGTCATCGCCGGATATTTTTTATTTTAAAAGGATCATTTTTTTTGTTTCATAAAAGTCACCTGCCTTCAGCGAATAAAAATAAACCCCCGAACTAAATCTTGATGCGTCAAATTTAACAGAATAATTACCTGCGGCTTTCTGTGCGTTTACAAGGGTAATTATTTTTTGTCCCAGTATATTGTAAATTGTTAACTCCACTTTCGACGCTGCACGAATAGAATATCTTATTTCAGTAGAAGGATTGAAAGGATTCGGATAATTTTGAGAAAGTGAATACGCTGCCGGCTTATCAGACGGTTCCGGAACAGAAACTATTGTCGCGGGTATTCCGTAAATTTCAATTTCCGCAATTGAAACCGGATTTACCGCCATGGTTTGCAGCTGAAAAGTAACATACCTACCGATGCCGTCTAAATTATCCAGAATTTCAATATTATTTATTCCCCCGGTTCCATTAAATACGGATTGAAGAACCGTCCAACTAACGGAATCGACAGAAACTTGTATGTTATATTTAGCGGCGTAATCTTGTGCCCCGCCCCAATGAATTACAATCTTCTTTATTTTTATAGATCTTAATAGATCAATCATTACCCACTGATTGTTCCCGCTTGCGGCCTGCCATCGCGTAGAGTTATTTCCGTCATTTATATTTTGCGGCTTACTGTATTTATATAAAGCAGTATCATTAGAACTTACTGCAACAAAATTCTTCAAAGCCCTGTTTGCCGAATCAGGCGGCAATACATGAATTGTAATCATAACGGAATCTTTAATATCACCAGAAGCTACAAGTTGATATTTATTATGAACAGTATCCGGAAAAACAATAAGAGTGTCCGTTACATTTACAATATTTCCGTTCAGTTTTACTTTGGATCCTTTTACCGCCTGCCACATTAGAGTAGCATTTTCTCCTATTCCAATTTCACAAGGAACTGCCTTAAAGGATATTATTTTACCTGTCGATAAAACCGTCACGGTTATTTTTTTTGAATCGTTAACCTGGCCCGAAGCATTAAGCACATATGTTGAAGTTGTTAAAGGTTTAATTATCAAGCTATCAAGCGCGTTAACTTTTTGTCCGTTTAATGTAACGGTCGAACCGGATTCAACATCCCAATGAATAATTGTACTATCGCCTTTTTGTAATGTCGGCGCATCCGCATAGAACTTATATATTGTGCCTGTTTGAGGATTTACTAAAACATCGTTTCTGTAATTATCAAACATATATTTCATCGATGACAAAGTTCTTGAACGCTGTACTCCTTGATAATTATCGCTCCAAGACCAGCTCATTGCACCGGCATAACCCGAATTATAAAGCGTATAATACAGCTTTGAATAAGATATGCCGTTAGTATTATCAAGCATATAAAATTCGGTAATTGCAAGCGGTTTCTTAAGCTGCCAGTATGAATACGGATGGTTAAACGGCGAAAGCTGAAGAGCCGTTGCGTCGACTGTATAATAATGTGAAGTATAATAATCTAAAGTACCGAGAGAATCTCCTCCGGCTGTTATTAACTCATCATTGCTGTAATAATTTTTATTTGGAACAGCGGCGATTTTTTCTAAATAAGAAATATATTGATCCGTTGTATAATTAAGGCGGTGGATCGAATTGAATTCCCGCGTTATCTCTTGTCTTTTAGATCCAGACATATTTTCTATATTATTTATCGCAGAAATTTTAGAAACGGCATTTACATTTGAGCAATATTTTAAACTTCCCGCGCCGTTTGTAACCAATGCCTCCGGATCTGTTCTATGAATCGCGCCCGCAACCAGATTTATAAACCTCTGAATATCCGCCATCAACACACGCCTGACGCCGGACCAACCGTATTCTTCGCTCATCCCTTCAGGTTCATTAAAGACTTCCCACGAAAGTATATTAGGATTTCCTTTCAGAGCTTCTACCATAGGTATCAGTGAGTTTTTAATGTAAGAATTAGTGTACGCGGTATCGGTAAGCATTTTAAGGTTATCATTTAATCTGACAGTATCCGTAAATTCGGAATCCTGCAGCATATCAAATGACCATAAACAGAGCTGCAGCCCGACGTCGTAATGCCCGGCAGTATCGAGTATTTGTTTCAGATCTTGGATAGCGTAAATTCCCGGTCCGGTTACAAAACCGTTAGTATCATATTCCGGTGTATTGGTTCCGTTGGTATGCAGCCACAGCCTAAGTGAATTTCCGCCGTTCTCATGAACAGTTTTGAAAATTGTACTGAAAGAATTAATATCTACCGCGCCCGGCCCCAGATCGGCAGCGTAATTTGCCCATGCAATATTTATTCCGCTAAGAAATATTTCTCTTCCCCGGAACGGCAACCTGGATTGTGAAGCAGTAAAAGGCTGAATTTCAAAAATTAAGAAGAAGGTAAAACATGCAACCTGAAATAAAAGATGTGCCTTTTTGCTAGTAAAAAATTTCATTTCTCACCCTTAAATGATATTTCTTTAGGAGCTGAATAAATATAATCCGACCATACTTAAAATAGTTTTCAATAATAACACCGGTCATTATTAAGCTGTAATAATATTGCATTTTTATCTGAATAAAAAGGATGGAATTTGCCGCTATTATATAATAAGATGAAAATAATATTACTCAAGTTGACCGCTTCCTTTTATAAACTTAATAAATAGTTTGAAATAAGAATTTATTTATCCTTTACCCGCGACTTAAGTCGTGGGTAAAGGATAAAAGGAGCAGTTTTTCTCACAAAAATAATTTAAGCGGTCAACTTGAGTAATATTATTTTAACATAGGATCAGCCCTGTGTACAATTTGTATAGGTTCTCCCCAAGGGTCTCTCATCATCATTACATAATCACCGCCGGGAGTTTTTGTTATATCATCAACTAGTTGGGCGCCTCCGGCAATCAAATTCTTTTTGGCAGCCTGAATATCATCAACCATGAAAGCAAAGTGGAAAGCCATATGACTGATTTTCCAAAAGTCGAGCACCGGATAATCTTTGTTCTGGTTTAATTCCATCATCATATTATGTTCGGGATCCGAGATAAACATATTAAAAGTAGGAGCGCCGCCTTCGCGCATTACCTTCATTCCCAGATTTTTTTCATACCACTCCGCTTTTTTATGAGTATCGGAAACATTGAATTCGAGGTGTTCCATTCTTATCCCGGTATTTTTGAACATAGGATCGGCCCGTTCAAGAAACTGAATTGCTAATCCCCATGGATCCCTCAATACCATTACCTGATCGCCGCCCGGAGTTTTAAATAGATCTTGCGCTACTGTTGCGCCCGCTGAGATTAATTTTTCTTTTATTCGTTTGATATTGTTCACTACAAAAGCCAGGTGCATTGAATTCAAATCGATCTTTGCAAAATCCATCCTCGGATAATCGGCAAAATTTCCGAGTTCGAGCATCATGTGTTTCCCGGAATCGGCTATAAACGATGAATATGTCGGTGCCGTTCCCTTTCTGACTACCACCATTCCTAAATTATCACAATACCATTTTATCATTGCCAACGGATCGGGCACATTGAACATAATATGCTCAGGTCTGAAGTTTTCTTTTTGACCGGAGATTTGTACTTCGCCAGCTCTTGCAGCCGAAAAGCAAGTTCCCGTCAATGTTAATAATGAAATTAAAATTATTATTGCAAGCTGAAATGATTTTTTCATTCCGGTTTCCTTAAAAAAAATTTGAGGAATTTATTATTTCATCAAACTAAAGATAAATAATTCTTTTTGTTTTTTCAGGAGAATGTGAAAATAATTATGGTTAGTAAAGTTACAAATAGCTTTTAAAATTTGGATTATAGTATGTTGTTTGTAGTGTTGATTATAAAAAATGTTCCTGTCATGGAGAGAGGAGTCGAACCATGAGAGGGCCAACCTTCCGGTAGATATGGTTGAACGTGAAAATAGTGATTCTTATTTCACTGCAAAGAACGCCAAGAAACGCCAAGGATTGTATATATAATGCAAAAGGTTTTCACTTCCTTTGCGGCCTTTGCGCACTTGGCGGTTAATTTTTCCACAGAAACATTGAGAATATCTTAACAGCATCCTTTGATTATTCAATAGAAAATAGTCAATCGAAAATCTTTAGTGGTTGTTGGGATGGCCGTGGAGATCCGCGTCATCTGTATCATCCGTGTGCTTTTGCCTGCAGGATCGAGGGACAAAAGCGTAGTAGAGGTTTGTCTGAATGATTCTAACGGACAGGCAGGTGGAACGGGTAAACAGGTTCGTTGCAAGGTTATCAGTTGAACAGCCAAAGGAATTGTCCGTAACCTTCTTTCTTCATTTCGTCTTTCGGAATAAATCTCAGGGCCGCTGAATTTATACAATACCTTAAATGAGTCGGCGCCGGACCGTCGTTAAACACATGTCCGAGATGGGAATTACCGAATTTACTTCTGACCTCAATTCTTACCATACCGTCGGACTTGTCAATATCCTTTGTTAAGTACCGTGGATCAATAGGCTGAGTAAAACTCGGCCATCCGGTACCGGATTCAAATTTGTCGGTGGAGCAGAACAACGGTTCGCCGGAGACAATGTCCACATAGATTCCGGCTTGGTGATTTTCCCAGTACCTGTTGTTGAAAGCCTCTTCGGTGGCGCCGTTTTGGGTTACGTCATATTGAAGCGGCGTTAATTTTTTCTGAAGTACGCTGTCCGGCGGCTTTTTATATCTGTCTATTTCCATATCGCCCCAGACTCCCATTATAAATGAATCTCTTCCGGACGCTTTTCTGTAGCTGTAATAGTGTTCCGGATTCTTTCTGAAAAAATGCTGATGATAAGATTCTGCCGGATAGAACGAGGTAAATTTCTTTATCTTAGTGACAATAGGCTTATCGAAGATGCCGGATTTGTTCAACAATTCTTTTGATTTCTCGGCGACTTCTTTTTGAGTTGCGTTCTCGTAGAAAATAGCCGATTCATACTGGGAGCCGCGGTCATAAAAAGATCCGCTCGGATCAGTCGGATCAAATTGTTTCCAGTACACATCAAGTATTTCGGAATAGCTGATAACAATAGGGTTAAAAACTACCTGCACTGCCTCCACGGCACCTGTTGTACCGGTTTCCACTTCCTGATAAGAAGGATTTTTCACATGTCCGCCGGCATACCCGGAAATAACATTAACTACACCCTGAAGTTCTTCAAACGGCGCGTCCATACACCAGAAACACCCGCCTGCAAAAGTTGCTGTTTCCATACCTTCCATATCAACCTTATAATTATTTTGATCAATTTTGGAATTTGTTTCGGCGCAGCCGGTTATTAGAATTGCGGTACACAATAAAATTAAAAAATTCATTTTCATTCTCGCACCTTATAGTCATTACAACAATGTTTCTTTATCAACAGTTCAAATCTAGTTTTTAGTTATCACGAAAAAATCACAAAATGATTTTGAATATATAAATTTAACGGTATGCGTTATTGTGATTTAAAGACGAAATCACCTGGATTTAAAACCTGTCTAAAAAATATTTTTATAAATCTGTAAGAAAACAGTTTTAGTATTCTCTAAAGTATTGTAGATGAGAAAAATTATTCTAAAAAAAAGGAAACGTGTAGATGAAAAAAGTATTTTTAATGTTAGTTCTTGCAATATCATTAGGCGGCGTAAATATAATAGCGCAAAGTTCGATATCGTACACCAAAAGCGGCAGCGGTCAGCCGGTAATATTTTTACCGGCGCTCGGCTGCAAAGGCAGCGTTTGGAACAGCGCCGTCAATGCACTAGATAAAAATTTTACATGCTATGAAATATCAATCGCCGGTTTCGGAGGTACTCGTTTAAAGGGAAATTTCAGCATGGAAAGAATTTCAAAAGATTTGATAAAATTAATTGTAAAAGAAAAACTTCAGCATCCTATTTTAATGGGACACAGCGTTAGCGGATTTCTGGCTCTTAAAATTGCTTTTGAAAACCCCGGAGTTTTTTCAAAGCTGGTTATTATCGATTCATACCCCTTTGCGATGGCTGCAATAAACCCGGCGGTTACAATAGAACAGGCATCTCAGCAGGCAACGATGATAAAGAATATGTATTTAAAACAAAGCGATGATGAATTCAAAAAAAGTGAAGAAATGGTTTTGCCTACCTTAATAAGCTCGAAGAGAAATATTGATACCGTACTTAACTGGATGACTGCGTCGGATAGAAATGCAATTGCGGAGGCAACTTATGAAATGGCATCTACCGATCTAAGAGATGATTTGAAAAACATAAATTGCAGAACTCTTGTCATCGGCACATGGAAAGGAAAAGAGCAGTACGGGTTTACTAAAGAAAAGGTTGAAAATATTCTGAAAGAGCAGTATGAAAATCTTAAATACAAAACGATTATTGTTTCCGACAATTCTAAACATTTTATTATGTTAGATAATCCCGATTGGCTAAATAAACAAATAACAGGATTTATTTCGAAATGACGACATCTGAAAAAGAAAAATTATTTACCGGAGTCTTCAAGGAAAACAAGGATATCATTTTCAGACTTTGTTACACTTCCCTGAACAACAAGGACGAAGTTGATGATCTGTTCCAGGAAGTTATGCTGAATGTCTGGCGAAGTATTGAAAGCTTTAGGCAAGAAGCAAAGATGAGCACATGGATTTACAGGATCACTGTAAACACTGCCCTGCTTTATAATAAAAGATTCAAAACAAAATCAAACAGGTTTATGAATACCGAACCTTTAGTGATTGATGAAAACCATCAGTCGGATGATCCGTTCCAAAATAACAACGAAGAAGAATTAAAGATATTGCATAAAGCAATTTTACAACTTAAAAAACAGGACAGAATAATAATCGGTTTGTTCCTTGAAGACATGAGTTATGAAGAGATAGCCGAAATTGTTGGCATCAGCGTTAACTACGTCGGGGTAAAAATTAACAGAATAAAATCGGTTTTAGCCAAAACCATGGAGGAGATAAAATGATTGAATTTGATGAATTGAAGAAGAATTGGCAGAACCAAAAACCCGCAGCGGGAAAAGAAGTCGATTTGAAAAAAATTACCGACCAATCCTTATCTAAACTGAAAAAGTTTGAGAAGAAGCAGTTCAGAATAAACATGTTCAAAACAACCGGCATAGTACTAATCTTTATTTACCTGATCTGGGCAATGCTTTTTGCGACCGCATTTTCGCCGGTAAAGCTTGCGGCTGTTGTCTGGCTTGTAATCTCCGCCGCGGTATTTTTAAGAATCTACTGGAAAACCCAGTTAAGGGTAAATAAACTAAATGTCCGCTCCAGCAGTCTGGATTTTATAGACGAGGTACTTGATAATTTTTCAGAGCAGAAAAAATTATTCAGGGAGAGATTCTGGATGTTCGGACTCGCCCTGATCATCGGCATCAACTTGTTAGATATCGATTTATTGAGAGACCTACAAATATGGCCAAGGATAGGATTACATGCTGCGGTAACCGTTATACTTGCGGCTACTATTTGGGGCGGTATAAAATTCAGGATGTTCAGATTCAAAAGAGAATATGAACCGATTGTAAAAGAACTAACTAAAATTAAACAAGATTTATCAGAAACGATCAATTAGTGAAAGGATATAAAATGAATGTTAGAAAGATAAAACGCCTTGTGCTTATATTATCTTCGTTAAGTTTAATATTGATTTTCCTCGGCGTGTTTCCAAACGTTTCAATCTCCGATTTTTCGTTATATGAATTTGCCAGAGGAGTGCTTTTTGGTATGGGCAGCGTTGCAACTGTCGTATGGTTGATTTCTCTGGTGACTTTAATAATTAGAACTGATAAAAGCGAAGGAGTGATTATATCGGTACTGCAAAATAAACCGATATTATTAAGTATGCTTATGTTCTTCTTAATGCTCGGTACCGAGGTTACGGTTTATCTAACCGGAAATCAGTTATTACTTACTTCCGGAATAGTTGTAACAGGTGTCTCCATTTTTTTAAATACATTTTATTTAAAGAAAACTGAATGCGGGAAATTATTAGACGCTTAGTGTTTATTTACTTTATACTTTTAGTTTTTGTGCCGGAATACGTGGATGTTAACATAATTCAAAACTGTCTTGCCACGAAGGTATAAAGACACTAAATTTTTTCCGAATATAAATAGTTTTGAATATTGAGAAGATGATTAAACAGTCCGGATAGTTTATAAAACGCTGACCGGAAAAACTAAAATAAAGGATGTCCCTTCGGATAATTTACTTTCTACCTTTATTTCAAACCCGTGAAGATCCATTATCTTATTTACAATTGCCAGCCCCAATCCTATACCGTTTGATTTTTCAGACGATACTCTTTTAACCTGATAGAAACGGTCGAACAGATGCTTTATTTCTTCTTCACGAAGACCCGGACCGGTATCCGATACTTTTGCGATCAATTTACCGCCGCTCTTTAGTTTCGAGACTCAGATTGATTTGCCCGGAATCGGGAGTAAATTTCAGCGCATTATCCAGAAGGTTCTGAAATACTTTTTCTATCATTCCTATATCCGCCATTACCGGAGGATACGAACCGTTAAGATGCAAATTAAGATTAATATTTTTGACCTGCGCGGATATTAAATTTTTCTGATGAATATCCTGCAGTAATTCCGCAAGTGAGAACTCCTCTAACTCAGGAATTTTTTCTTTTGCCTCGAGTTTAGATAGTTCGAAAAGTTCTTCCACCAGATTTAACAGTCTGTCCGTGCTTTTTAAAATTGTCTCAAGATATTGTTTCCGTTCCCCGGCGGAAAGGCTGTCTTCTTTAATTAATACCGTTTCGATATATCCGCGAATTATTGCCAGCGGCGTTCTAAGATCATGGGAAACATTAGCAACCAGTTCCCGTCTCTGGTTGTCCATGGATCGTATTTTTTCAATATTGCCTACAATGGTATCCGCCATGCTATTGAACGAATCGGCAAATTCCTGAAGTTCGCCTTTGCTTTTAAAATTTATTCGCGCTTTTAAATTCCCGTCCTGAAATTCGCGTATAACGCTTACAATTTTTCTTATATTTCGGATTATAAAACCGATAGCTAAAAATCCGATTATGGTTGCGGCAATCATAGCAATAATCATCGAGCGGATACCCAGTCTGAGAATATAACTTCCGTAAAATAACTGCGAAGCATTTTCATACTCCTGACCGCCAAGTATTACATAAATGTATCCTTTAAATTTTCCTTTATCCAAAACTTTGGCGGCTGAAAAAGCTTTTTTTGTACTTGGATTTTTAGGGTCAACACCCAGCAGGAAATTTTCTTCTTGTGAGGAAATAAATTCTTTAATTGCCTTGAGCGGGACTTTTTTTAGTTTAACCGACTGGTTGGGTGCGTAATAAGATAATATAGTACCCGTAGTATCAAGTAGATATACCTCTATACTTGGATTTATTACCATCACATTGTGAAAAACGTCCTTCAGTACTGCCCGGTTAATGGAATCGCCTGAGAAAAAATTATTATAATCAGCAATATGCGAAGCTATATTTATGTCCAGTTTCTGCCTGGTTTCCTGAAAATATAATTCTGCGGTGTTTATCGATATCAGCATATATGCAACCGAGATCAATAAAAGTATAAATAAAAATACAGCGGAAATTTTCCAGAAGAGAGAGCTGAAAAAATTTTTCATTTTCTTTAGCTTTGTTTTATTATTCGATCTGATCGTTAAAGCGGTAGCCCACACCCCAGCTTGTCAGAATATAAGTCGGTGCCGATACATCTTTTTCAATTTTAGTTCTGAGCCTGTTTATGTGCGAATTAACAGTATGTTCGTAACCGGAGTATTGAGTCCCCCAGATTAAATTCAGAAGATTTTCCCTTGTATAAGTTCTTCCCGGGTGTGACGCCAGCAGAAATAAAAGATCGAATTCTTTAGGCGTCAGCTCTATCCTGTTCTGATTAAGCAGCACAATTCTGTTTGTTGAATCTATCCTCAAATCGCAGAACTTGAGTTCGCCGTTGCCGTCTTTTTCTTTCTTGATGCTTTCTATCCTCCTGAATATGGCTTTCACTCTGGCCAAAAATTCCCTTATACTGAATGGTTTGGTAAGATAATCGTCTGCTCCGAATTCCAAGCCAAGCACTTTATCAGTCTCATCCGATTTGGATGTCAGCATAATAATAGGAGTGATGTTTTCAGCTTTTCTTAACTCTTTGCAAACTTCAAATCCGTCAAGTTCGGGAAGCATAATATCAAGTATAATCAGGTCATAAGATTCCGACTGCGCGGATTTTAATCCGCTCCTGCCGTCAAAACAGCTTTCAACTTCACATCCCTGATCTTTTAAGTGGATGTTGAGCAAGTTGGAAATTTCCCTGTCATCTTCGATTATTAATACTTTTTTCATATTTAATCTTTTTAATGATTGAGAAATATAGTTTTATATTGTAACAAAATTATCACAATTTGTTTATGAAACTGTGAAGTTTTATTTTAAGTTTTGATAGTTTCCGTTTTGGAAGGCAATATAATTAAATATTTATACTCCGTAAGTTAATACTGACACGCCGTTATGATTTTCAACACGATGGCTCACGTTTTTACATTTGCCAATAAAATGTTTAATTATAGACGGAATTTTTTTAGCTGAAAAATCATTGTATATTTAATCAATAATTTATCACTGACGACATTTTATGAAAATTAAAATCATTTTATTTATTTCCGTCCTATTATTTATGGTATCTTTTTTTAATTTTTCACTGCTGAGAGCCCAGGATGAAAAACCGCCGATCACCGTTGATTCGGTAAATTTGCAAAAATACACGGGGATGTGGTATGAAATTGCCAGAATACCTAACAGTTTCCAGAAAAAATGCGCCAGAAATACAACTGCGACTTATTTGCTGAGAAGCGACGGGAAAATAGATGTTGTAAACCGCTGCGTAGAGGAAGACGGCAGCATAAGCGAGTCCAAAGGTATTGCAAAAGTAAGCGACATAAAAACTAATTCTAAGCTTGAGGTAAGTTTCGTAAGAATTTTAGGAATAAATTTGTTCTGGGGTGATTATTGGATAATCGGCCTGGATAAAGATTACAGATACGCGATAGTCGGAACGCCGTCTAGAAAATATGGATGGATTTTAAGCCGTACCCCTAAACTATCTTCCGAAGACATGGATACAATTTTCGGAATCCTAAAAAAGCAGGGCTATAACCCGAATGATTTCGTACCTACGGTTCAGAATTAATAAGCGTTACTTCGTGTCCTTGGCGGTTTATTTTTCACCGCAAAGAGCGCCAGGATGCGCCAAGGATTTTTTAAAATAATGTTTTAGATCTTTAACCTTTCCCTTTGCGTTTCTTAGCGTGCTTAGCGGTTTATTTTTTCCTCAATGAATGCTAAAATTCGGCAAGATTATTTACTACCCTTCTAATTCCGTTCTTAATATATCTTACGTTAAAATTTATGAGGAAACCCAGTTTAACATCAGATAACTTAAGATATGTCAAGATCTGAGCAAAGTGTATATCATTAAGAGCCTCTACTGATTTTATTTCAACAATTACTTTATCTTCAATAAGTAAATCAATTCGATATCCGCATTCTAATTTTACCTTTTCATAAATGACCGGTAATGCTTTCTGCCGTTCAACTTTCAAACCTGCACAAAATAATTCATAATTTAAACATTGCTCATATGTAGATTCCAATAAACCCGGTCCAAGTGCTCGATGTACTTTCAAAGCACAATCAACTAATATCTCCCCAATTTGATTCTCTTTCATTTCCCCCCTTTTTCTTTGCGTTTCTTAGCGTACTTAGCGGTTTATTTTTCACCGCAAAGAGCGCCAGGATGCACCAAGGATTTTTTAAAATAATATTTTAGATCTTTCACCTTTTCCCTTTGCGTTTCTTAGCGTACTTAGCGGTTTATTCATACCGCATAATATATCGGTTTACGATTATAAATTTCTTCTTACGGCTATGACCGTAATGTCGTCAAACTGTTCATACATCTCGGTATACTGATTTATATGCTTTTCAAATTCTTTAAGTATAAGGGACGTACTTTTTTCATAATTATTTTCGACAATAGACTTAAAATTATTCATCGCATCGTCCTGGCCGGATGAATTATTCATATCAACCAATCCGTCTGTATATAAAATAACAGTATCCTTTACTTTTATATTAACAACCAGCTCTTCCAGATTATTTGCCAGCATATCACCGTTATCCAATCCAAGTCCCAGACCTTTGTTTTTAAAGTATTTAAACTGAGATTTTCCGAACTCGTATATAATTACAGGTTCGTGCCCTGCTCTTGAATAAGTTAAAGTATTGCTGGAAGTATCCAGTACCGCGTATATTGCGGTAATGAACGACTTCTTATCAAGCATGTTATAAATCAGCAAATTAGCCTTCGTAAACAATTCCACCGTTGACGAACTTTCATAAGCCAGCGTCTGGAATATTCCCTTTATCAGCGTAGTATAAATTGCCGCTCCAAGTCCCTTCCCGGAAACATCACCGATGATAATTCCGATTCTGTTATTATCAAGTTCAAAGAAATCGTAGAAATCACCTCCAACCCTTTTGGCAGGCTTGAATAAAACGGAGATCTCATAATCCTTTAGTTCGGGAAGTTTCTTCGGCAGAAGACTAGATTGAATATCCTGCGCTATATCCAGTTCATTCTCAAGCCGCTTCTTTTCAAGTTCGTCTTCAAGATCCTTAAAAGTAACCAGAGTATATAATTGATTTCTTAGTTTGAACTTGGAAGCGAATACGGAAATATTTCTCTCCTTTGTACCGACATAAAATTTTGTGGTTTTTTCTCGTCCTACTTCCAGGCTCTCAAGGAGGGATTTTAGATAATTTTTTTCTTTCTTTATCGAGTTTATATTTCGAATATCACCGATATTCAACAATTGCTTCGCCGATTTATTGATCAGTTCGATCTCCCCGCTTTCTTTATATGAAATTATCCCGGAAGGAACCTGTTCGATAAGAGTTTTTAAGTACTGAAGATTCTCTTCTGCTCTTAATCTTTCAGAGGATAGGTTTCCGTATGTCGCAACAATAGAGTTATATAAGTCTTTATAGGCATTGCCGAAATTTTTCTGAAGATAGGTTTGGGTAAAGTCAGAGTATTTGATCGAAGTTAAAAACCTTTTAAGATCGCGGTTAATTTTATCGATAAACTTGAATATTGAATATATCTGATACGCTGCCACCATAAACAGCAGCAGCGCAATGATTCTAGAATCGTACCTGATAACGGCAAGTATTCCGGCAACAATAAACGCAGTAATTAAAATAAGTTTTAATATTACGGTAACTCTGAACCGGTTCATATATTTATCCTTTACCCGGCGTCCCCGGCGCATAAGGGAATGAAAGACTCTCGTAATATTTTAAAGTTTTGTCCGGCTTCTCTAATCCCTTTGGAATAGGCATCTTTGAAAATGTCTGGAAGTATAATACACATGCATTTCTCCACCAGACCGCTTCTTGTTCTTGTATTTCCAAGTACATCTGCTCACTGTGAAATTCGGCATCGTCGATTTTACCTTTTAAAGAATTCCAGGTTTTCTGCATTTCCCTTACGCCGTCCACTCCTTTATAATAATGATAACAAATCTCGTCCCAAAGCGTATTGCCCGACTTCATTTTGTAATCCCATCTTACATGATGGAACCAGAGTAAAAATTTTCTGGGACATTTTTCCAGCGAACCGAATTCGGTTGAGAGAGGAGGATTATATTGACTTACCGCATCGCTTCCTGTTTTAGTACGATCGAATCCTACGCCGATACTATCGGCCCGGTGATAATAAGTAGAATTCCAATCAGGATGGGGTGAATAATCAATCCAAGGTCCCGGTCCGTAGTGATTATCATAACCGAAGATCATATTCAGTCCGAGAGGATCCATATAATTAACTACATTTTCCCTTGAAGCCAGCATCATATCTTCAATAGGTTTGATTACCGTCGTATCGTTGGAAAAGGTCATTCTTATCCATTCGTTCGCAATTTGTTTTGAAGTAAGATCATGATTCCAGGCAAGTCGGCCGAAAGCATACCAGCTTGACTGACCGAACTCATTACCGGTCCAGTCACGATCGGCTCCTACATTTGATACTCCGGCAATCCCGGAAATTTTGTGGTGATAAAGTGAACCATCGATAACCTTGCCGACGGTAGAACCTTTGCCCTTCGCATATGTATCGGAATCGAGACATTCCTTAAAAAGGGGAGCAAGGAAAACCGTGCTGGTACCCTGTCCCAGGTATTCCATAGTAATCTGGAATTCAACCATAAGAGGGGTTTTGGGCATTGCACCAAATAATGGACTGAAAGGTTCACGGGGCTGAAAATCGAGCGGACCGTTTTTTATTTGAAGCAGCACATTATCGGCAAACTTCCCGTCAAGCGGCGTGAATTCCTCATAAGCCTGTTTCGCCCGGTCTTTTGCGTCGTATGAATAAACGAAAGCACGCCACATTACTATACCGTTATACGGTTTCAAAGCATTGGCGAGAAGATTTGCGCCGTCGGCCTGAGTTCTTCCGTAATCTCTCGGCCCTGGTTCCCCTTCCGAATTTGCTTTTACAAGAAAACCTCCGAAATCTGGAATCAGCTTATATATTTCTTTTACTTTATCCTTCCACCATTGAATTACATTCGGATCGTAAGGATCGGCCGATTTTAATTTCCCGATCGTTATGGGGGCATCGAAGTTAGCGCATAAATACAGCCTTATTCCGTATGGACGAAATACGTCCGCCAGTGCGGCTGCTTTAACGAGATAACGGTGAGTAAGTATAAGAGGATCGGCATTTACATTATTCATAACCGCACCATTAATCCCTATCGATGCTTCTGCTCTGGCATAATCTATATAACGAGGTTTAATATATATCGGAAGAGTGTGCCAGTTCCAGATAGAAAAACCCGCATAGCCTCTTTCTATTGTTCCGCTAAGATTATCCCAATGATCAAGTATTCTGTAATCAATTTTTGGAAAGGAGACAATATCAAGGCCGGTAATTTCCCGGTTTGTCTGAAGCAATCTTAAAAAATGAAATACCCCGTATAAAACACCGACATCATTATTCGCCGTAATAATTATTACTTTTTTCCCGTTTATTTCTTTATTAAAAATTAAATAACCTTCACTGCCTATTTGTTTGAGTTTGCTGCCTAACTCCATGTTTTTCAACAGCGGATTGTTTTTAACTGTCCCGATTATTAATGTTCCGTTATCTTTAAGATTGCCGACTTCAGGTATATTCTCTCCGAGCAGTCCGTTCAGTCCGATTTTCAATTCATGTTTAGCGACTTCAATTGTCGGTGATGATCCTTCGAACATTTTTGCTTTAATGAGCTCCCTGTATTCGTTGAGTTTTTGCGGATTTGAAATTAGATCATATTTAAGCCACAGCCTGTATCCGTCGTCTGCAAATGAATAATTATAAGAATACCCTACACTCAGTAGCAATACGAAAAAAAATAAAAATTTTTTCATCTTAATCCGGATTTTTTTCTTCTAACTTACTGATTTTATATTAAACTGACTACAAAAATTTAAAATCAGTACCTATTGACAACGTGAGTCACTTTTACTCATATTTCAGAGAGCTTACCGGTTTTGACGATGCGGCTTTCATTGCCTGGATACCTACCGTAGTTAATGCGATCAAAAATGCGACGGTTCCCGATAATATAAATACAGTAACCCCTACATCGGTTTTATAGGCGAAATTATCCAGCCATTTTGAAACGGCAATATAAGCAAGAGGCCAGGCAAATATGTTTGCGATAAGAGTCCATTTGATAAATTCTTTTGTAAGTAAGAATACAATATTTTTAAAACCGGCACCCAATACTTTTCTGATACCGATTTCTTTTGTTTTTACCTCGATAGTATATGAAACCAACCCGAACAGTCCCAGGCAGGCAATTAATATCGAAATTGCAGAAAATATTATAAACATATTGCCGGTTTTTTCATCCGATCGATAGAGGTCGTTGTATGTTTGTTCGAGATATGTGTATTCAAAATCTTTTCCCGGGAATATTCTCAACCAAACGGATTTTAGTTCCGCAAGTATTTTTGAATTGTTCTCCCCGCCTATTTTCAAAGCCAGTTTATAATAACGCGCAGGGTTAATGTACAATAACATCGGCTCAATCTTATTATAGAATGATGTAACGTGAAAATTCTTTATCACGCCGATAACTTTAACCGCTTTTCTTGAATTGTTATTTCCGGGAACCAAAACCTCTGCACCTAAAGGATGTTTTAACCCGAGCTCTTTAACCGCAGTTTCGTTCAGTATAATTGAATTTACGGTGTCGGAGGCTAACTTTTCCGAAAAATTCCTTCCTTTAATCAGTTGGAGACCGAGTGCCGGGATAAATCCGTAATCCACTCCAATCGCGCCGAACATATTGTATTCGTTATCCGGTTTGCCGGGAAGCAGCACCGATAGTGTTTCCTTATTATTTATACCCGGCAGCGTATATGCTCCGGAGACATCAATTACACCCGGAACAGAAGCGAATTCATGCCTGATCAGATCATATTTTCCCCCCGTGTTATTTCCGGAATGCGGATAATTTAAGACAACAACATTTTTCTTCTCGAAACCAAGGTCCGAATTACGCATGTAATTAAGCTGTTTATAAATCACCGCGGTGCCGATAACTAAAAAGATCGTTATAACAAACTGAAGCGTAACCAGAGCTTTCCGCAAACCTGAACCCGATAATCCCGGCAGTTTTGTATTTTTAAGCGAATCAACAGGTTTAAATGACGATAAAAACAAAGCAGGTAAATTCCCGCAAAGAGACTGACCGATAAAAAAACTGCTGCCGCAATTAAATAAAACCTTGCATCCGAAATGACATTGACTGACGCCGGAACATCGAAATATTTATAAAGCGCGGGATTAATAATTTCAAAAATTACAACACCGAATATCATGGCAATAGCCGTTATAAAAACGGACTCTCCCAGAAATTGTATGACTAATCTTCCCCTGTTCGCTCCCAGTACTTTTCGCATACCTACTTCTTTAGATCTTCTAACCGATCTGGCAGTGGATAAGTTTATAAAATTCAGACAGGCAATAATCAGGACAAGCACCGCGATCGAAGCGAAAAGGTAAACACTAGTATAGTTACCTGTAGGCCCTGTTTCACCCATCATATCGGATTTAAAATAAATGTCTTTCAAGGGCATGATAACAAAATGAAGCATCGAGGCCATAACTTTGTTGGTATTCTTCCCGTATATTTCAGTAAGATCTCTATTAAGTTTTTTAATAGAAGCATTATCCCGAAGATATAGGTAAGTATAATCCTTTCCCCATTCCGTCCAGGAGTTTTCTGGCCTATTGATCTGTATTGCCTTTGAATAAGGTGCTATCAATTCGCAGCGCAGCATGGTATTAACTGGAACGTCCTTCATAACCCCGGCAACAGTAAACTCGTATTTACCGTTGTAGGTAATTCTTTTTCCCAGCGGATCGGAATCGCCGAAGTATTTCCGGGCTATTTGTCTGGAAATAACGATCGACGAAGGATTGTTCAAGACCGTATTTTTGTTGCCGGCGATTAAGGGAAAAGTAAAGACATTAAAAACATTTGAATCGGCAAAAAAGAAATTACTTTCCGTGAATTTTTTATTTCCCGCTTCGATCACCGCATCCCGATCAACTCTGAACCTAACTGCCGATTTAACTTCAGGGATTTCAGCCGCAGCGGCCGGGGCCAACGCCTCAAATGCGCCGGCCATTTTAATCGAAGACCTGCCGTTTCCGAACATTATGGAGACCCTATAAATATTCTTCCGGTTTACTTGGAAAGATTCATAACTTATCTGACTGGCGACATAAATGAGTATTAAAAGACTCCCGGCGACGCCTAATGTTAATCCGGAAATATTTATTGCAGAGTACAATTTATTTTTAAAAATATTTCTAATTGCGATTTTAAAATAATTTTGGAACATTACCGTCCTTTTTACTGAAGAAAATATAAAGTTAAATAGCCTGACTTTTCTGCCTGAACAAAGCTTGGACAAATTTTGAACCTTCTTTTGGTTTGAAAATCTGAATCAGTTCCCAAGTCTCCGAACAGCTTTCGAGTCCTGCCTGAAGTTTTTTAATCTTCATTTCAACCGTCCACACTTCATCTTCCGGTTCCCAGCGGAAGGATTCTATCCGGTAATTGAACTGCCTTTTCTTTCCGTTTATTTTGACTTCTATTTCGGCAATTTGTTTATCAAGAAAATCCGGCAGGGGAATACTTATCTCTTTCATATCATTATCCTTTCGATTATAAACACTACTAAGATACCAGCAACAATGATATTAATAATTAGTGTATTTATCTTTCCACAAATCGCGGACTAATAAATATTTTCTTAAACCTGCTTGAGGCAGGCAAACCTGGTTTTGAAATTTTACTATTCCTCCCTGTTTTTAAATAACCCGGCTCCCAGTTCATATCCCGGCGACCCGGGTACAACGTGCAGATAGTCTACCGGTAAAGGCTTCTCTAAATTATCGTCCGGTAAGCTCAGCAAAACACTGCCTTCTTTTACAATGTTATCCTCCGTAATTTCAAATTCGGACGGGTGAATGCCGGTACTATCCGCAATTCCCTGGTAATACTGATTGTTTACTATAACACTATTCTTCAAAGCATACTTTGTTTTATTAAATGAATTTGTAATCCAGGCATGTTTGCATTTTGTGATTACATTATTTTCAAATGAAAAATCCCTGTCCGGCCACGAAGTCCAAACCGCAGTTTGAAATGCGCCGTAAACAATATTGTTGGTAAAACTATTTCCCGTTTTGCTTCCTGTTCCGGCATCCTGCCAAAATACTACGGCATTTTTTGCATTATAAAAAATACAATGGTCAATTTTTATTTTATCACCATGAGCAATAATGCCCACCTGAATATGAGAGGCATCCCGGTCTCCGACAAACATGCATTGCTCAACAATCAAATCGGACTTCTCTTTATTAAATCTGGCAACAGGGAAAAATCTTGTATTGGGATAAGTGTAACCATGGAATTTTAATCCTCTGATAGTAACGCTGCTTTCGTTAATTAAAAAGTCTGCGACAAAATTATAAAACTCTTTTAATTCCCCTTTTCTTGCGGCATTTATTATGACAGGCATTTTTTCGGGCGTCCAGGCGGTATCACCCGGTAAAACAGCAGCTTCGATCATAATGCGTTTGCCGGTCATATCTTTTTCCGTGGAGACAGATACATGACGGTTAAGGACGTAAATTCCTGGATTTATCTTCATTGTATAGATATTATTGTCTTTACTTCTTAGAATATCGGCAGCTTTTTGAATTGAAAAAACAGGTGATTCATTAGTTCCGTCATTGTTATCGCTACCTTTATTCCAATCGACATAAACTGCCTGTGCATAAATGGATGAATAACAAATGGAAGCAAAAAAACTTATAAACAGCGTCCTTTTAATAAATGTTTTAAATATTGAAAAACTACTTGTTCTCATTGTGCATCTCCCTATTATTATATTTGGGTTTAAGTTTTCTCCTCTCAAACGACAGAATATTAGGTATTATAATCGAAGCAGTTATTCATATTAAGAGTGGATGTATTCTCTCCCTCTTTTAATTGTAGAAATGTAACTTCCAATTTCATGCCCTTAGAAATCGGAAAGAAAATCAATATTTAATTTAATCCATCGTCCGTTTTTGTTACAATGGTGTCCGTAAACGAACGGTTAAACAAACTTAATATTATGGCATTTAATAATTATTTAAGGCTTATTGTGCCTTTTGCCCTCTTTCCCGGTAATGCAGCCGGGGGAAGAAAATACCGAAGATAATCGCCAAACGAACAGATGTAGCCCAGTCTACTTCATTTAGATTATGTATAAGAATATTAAATAGAAAGGTAACGGCCGATACGGTAATAAAGGCTATAAGAAACAATAAAATGAAATCCAATAGAAGCTCTTTGATTTTCATTTTCACTCCTCTTGGTATATTTAATTTTCTGTTTCCGAATTGAGCTTAATATTATTCCAAAACACTTCTATGTTTAGAGTATGAAGCTCCTTTTCCTTGTCAGAAAGAGGTTATGGTGATAAAATAATTATTACAATTACCGAAGAGAGCTTTTGCGAAAAGTTTTGTAAATGAGGGCTTCCCATTTTATCCCTCATTTTATTTTCCCCGGTTATAATTATTTGTCTTAATTCATCCTGCCGTTACTATTAAGATGAAACTTTCTTTTAGTTTCTTTTTTAGATAAAATATTTTGCAATAGTATATTCAGGCTTGTAAGAAAAATAACAGCGATCCCTGCGTACATTAAACCGATATTATTGTCATAATAACCGAAAGCCATTGTTAGTACGCCGAGTAATAAGACTAATGCTAAGACTAAAATACCGGTTTTAACAACATTATTAGAAGACAATTTTATTATTCCTTATTTGTTTAAATTCTTTCGAGCATTCGTTAATAGCTTCTACATAATATTTATGTTTTAATAAAAGGACAAGTTAGTATTAAAAACCTAATTATAATTTTTATAAAATAAAAGAAAAATTTAAATAAGGATTATTTTGTTTTAATTAGTCGTTTTTAATCTGCATTAAATATTTTCATTTCATAATGAATTAGTTCAATACCTCCGTATTCGTTTATATAATTTCGGACGGTTTCTTTTAATCCGCATGAGACATACATTTTACGGGAGGTAGAAAAAAAGAATTATTTGCAGTTGTTACTTTTACAGCATACGCTGATTCCAACCGAAAAATTTCTATGATTTTTTTTATTTGCCAGCCTGCCGTAACCTTTGCCTCGATGAACAGGGATAATAACAGTTTTGCCCGATTTCACCTAATTCGGGAATTCTTTTAGGATCATGCGAAACAAATTCGATAGGTTCGTTTTTAAGTACGCTAACCAGAACGCATTTACCTATGGAACCGGGAAATCTAAATATGTTATCATCAAAGGTTTTTCAATCTTCTCTAAATTTACCTTATAATCCGGCATAAACTTTAATAAGCCGGCATAGCTTTCACAAAGAAGTTTATAAAAGGATCCGCTCATAAATTCATTTGCCTTTATGAATTTGATCATATTACTCATACCTGAGTGCTTTAACCGGGTATGCGTGTTGCCGCTTTAATTGCATGGAAACTTACACGCCAAGGGCAATTCATTCCGAGATTATTAACACACACAAATTTATAAACCAAGTTTAACAATAAAAGCATCATCCGTTTTCTGATTTGGATTTTTACAGAATAAATCTGCAAACGTAAATCCGGTGAAATAAATGTATTTATTTTTATAGACAGCAAAATGCCTTCCCCCGGTCCCTGCATTTTTTCCTCTTGCGGCAAATACTTCGTTCCATTTCAGATTTCCGTCCTTATCATATAACCTTATGTATGCATCCGGATTATTGCTGCCGCTAATTAATAATTCGGAATCTGATTTAATTAATTCCATAGACCATGCTTCATCCCAGGAAGGCGTTCCATATTGTTTCTCCCATATTATCTTCCAATCCTTATCCAGCTTCATTAAAAAGACATCTTCTTTTCCTTTATTTGCTGATGCAATATTGCCGAACGTAGTTCCGGCTAAATATATATTTTCATTTTTATCAATTGAAAGACAATTAACATCATCATATTGATTAGTACCAAATTGCCATATTTTTAACAGTTTACCCACTTTTGAATATTTAGCAACGAATCCATCAGTTAAGCCGATATTTTTACTCCCAAGATTTCCCATAGTGTATCCGCAGACAAATATATTACCGTTTTTATCAATTTTAAAATCCCTGCAATAATCCCTTTTATCCGTACCGAACTGAAATGTATATATTTTATTAAAATTACTATCAAGCTTCATAATGAAATAATCCCAATCTCCATAGCTTTTACTGCCTAATTTACCTTTAGTGTTGCCGGCAATATATACGTTAAGATTATTATCGATACATATTTCACTCAAGTAATCGATACTATCGGTACCGATTATTTTACTCTTTATTAATTTACTGTTAGGGTCAAATTTATAAATAAGCATATCCTGATCGCCGTATTGTTCACCATTTATTGTCCCGTAAGTATTTCCGACTGCGTAAAGATTACCATTGATATCCTTTTTCAATTTCCACACTCTATCTTTATCGGCAGTGCCGAATTGTTTTTTCCAGATCTCGTTGCCGGTACTGTCATATTTAATGATAAATCCATCACTCGCACCAAAATTATCAGAACATAAACTTCCGAATGTCGTACCTGCCAGGACAAAATCACCTGATTTATAAGTAACAATACCCTGCCCGGAATCATCTTTGTCTGTTCCGAACTGTTTCCCCCATATAAATGAAGGCTGCGCAAATGAAGAATCACAGACTCCGAATACTATTAGAATGAAAATGATATTAATCATTTTTTTCATCAGTAATTCCTAAATTATTATTCAGATAATAAACTTCAATTCAAATAAAATAATTCCTATTCATATTTCAGACTCTCTACCGGGTTTGCCGTTGCCGCTTTAATAGCCTGTATACTTACAGTTGCCAATGAAATTACAAATACAATTCCTCCGGCTAAAAGAAAAATCCACCAATCAATATTTATTCTATATGCGAAATTTTGAAGCCATTTAATCATCAAATAATAAGCTATTGGAACAGCTATAACAATTGATATAAGAACAAGCCAAATAAATTGTTTTGACAGCATAACCGTAATATTATTAACAGTTGCACCAAGAATTTTTCGTACCCCTATTTCTTTTGTCCTTTGTTCGGTTGTAAATGACGCTAATCCGAATAAACCGAGACACGCAATCAGAATTGCCAAAATGGAAAAACCTAGGAACGCGTTTCCGAATCTTTCTTCCGACCGATATTGCTTTGCAAGGCTTTCATCAAGGAAATTATATTCGAGGGGGAAATCAGGAGAATATATTTTCCAGGTAGTCTTAAGTTTTTGAATAACTGTTTTTATGTCTCTGTATTTTGATGATTTTAATTTTATTACACCGTCGTTAAATTCCGGGACATTAAAAAAGACAAGCGGTTTAATTCCGGAACGGAGTGACTGGTAATTAAAATCTTTTACAACTCCGACAATTTTCTGTCCACCCGCGAAACTTGCAGAGAACGGTTTCTTCACATGATATGATCTTAAAAAGGCTTCGTTTACTATTGCACTCCAATAATCCGTAGTATCTTTTTCATAGAAGCCTCTTCCTTCAATTATTTTCATATTCATCATTTTCATATATGCAGAAGAAGCAAAAGCTGCTGTGAACCAAATTTTTGATTGTTTTCCTTCATATTTAAAAGGCATCCCCCAATTCATCATCATTTTGCCGGGTACGTCGAAAGTATAAGCAAAGTTTTCTACCGAAGACTGCTGAAGAATTTCCGATTTAAAGGCATCCTTGTTTTTATATATTTCGTTGTTGGTGGGAAAGTATATTATATTATCTTTCGTAAAGCCGAGAGGTTTATTCCTCATGTATTCCATTTGGTTATAGATAACTATCGTTGATATGATAAGAACAACGGCTATCGTAAATTGAAAAATGATTAATCCTCTGCGTAGAATATTTTTCCCGTTTCTGATGCCAATGCTTTCTCTTAAGATAGAATCCGGCTTGAATGACGTTAAATAAAAAGCCGGAAATATACCTGAAATTATTCCTAATATTATTGCAGCCAATATTAGAATAAATACACTACTTGCAGCCGAACCCGGGAATAATGTAATATCGGTATTTACTATCATATTAAAAGCAGGGAGCAGTAACTCTGCAAATGCCAACGAAAGTGCCATCGAAATGATAGCAAATAATACGGATTCGCTTAAATATTGTTTCACAAGAGTATACCTTGATGCTCCTATCGTTTTTCGTATACCTATTTCTTTTACTCTTATTAAAGCTCTTGCTGTTGAAAGATTTATATAATTGATTATGGCTATTAATAAGATCAGTATTGCGATTGAAATCAACGCAATATTTTTTTCAACACTGCCGTATTTTTGTAAACCGAACACATCGGGTAAATAATACATTCCCTTAAACGGAATTACATCAACATTAATCTTTTTGTCTGCTTCGGGAATATTTTTCTTTAGAGCAGTATTTATTTTTTTTATTAATAGCGGTGCATCGGCGTTACGGGGGAATAAAACATAGGTACAATAATTCCATTGCGACCAATCAAACGGATCACGATTTTTTCCGTATATAGTCTTCAGGCTTTTCAACGATATGACACCGCTAAACCTCATAGACGAATTCTTCGGAATATCTTTTAATACAGCATTAACTGTCAGATTAAATTCATTATTCATTTTTATAGTTTTGCCTATCGGATTTTTGTTTCCAAAAATTCTTTCGGCTTCATTTTGAGTAAGGACTATTGACATCGGAGTACTCAAAGCAGCAGTTAAATTACCCCGGACTGTTTTGAAAGAAAAGATATTAAAGAATTCGGTGTCGGCATATATTACATCATTAACTGATAACGGTTTCTCACCATATTTAACAGTAATTGTTTTTGCATTCAGAATATCCTCTACAGCGACATTCCTTATTTCCGGTACGTTTGTTCGGATTATATTTGCAATAGGAACGGGAGTAGTGCCCTTACTTATTTTATAAATCCTATTAAGATTAGGCTGGGATTTATCAACATGCATCTCATTTTGTGTAAAAGCGGCAATCAATAATACAACGGCAAGACTTATAGAAAGTCCGGCAATATTTATAAAAGAAAAAGCTTTGTATTTCCTTAAATTTCTAAATGCTATTCGAAAATAATTTTTTAACATAATTTAACCCTGCTTATTGAAGTGTTATTAAGATAATCAATATATCTTAATTGGGACAAGATTTATACCATTAATGTAGGATTTTAAAACAAAATTTAAATTGAAGCTTATTTGACAACCGGCTAAAAATGCACATAGGCGATAAAATTGCACGTATCAATGGAGGAACTAAATATTCATTTTTTTGAATAACCGGAACACTGTTCGAATCCGTACATTGACGTCCTAAATATGGACAGCCCCACCTATAATCCTCCCCAAAAGGGAGGACTTCTAAAGTTCTTTCCATTTTGGCTATACTACTTTTTACAGAACGCAACCCCCTTCCTCTAGGGAAGAGGGTGTGGGGATTAGGCTTTCCTATTCATAACGCAAACTCTCAACAGGATTTGCCGTGGCTACTTTAATCGTCTGAAAACCAATTGTTGTTAATGCTATTACCAATGCAATTCCGCCGGAAAGCACGAATTCCCACAAGCTAATATTTGTTTTATATGCAAAATTTTGCAACCACATGTTCATTACATACCAGGCAATGGGCCATGCAATTACATTAGCCAGCAGAATCCATTGGACAAAATCTTTAATCAGCAATGTTATAATTTCAAACACGGAAGAACCAAGCACTTTCCGGATACCGATCTCTTTCGTTCGTCTTTCGATAATAAATGAAATCAAGCCACATAAACCCAGACAAGCAATCAATAATGCAAATATCGTAAATACTGCAATGATTTTCCCCATTTTTTCTTCGTGCAGATATAACCTATCGTAATCACTGCTAACAAAATTATATTCGAACGGATAATCCGGACTAAACCTTCCCCAGGTTTTCTTAATGAATCCAAGAGATTCTTTTATATTCCCCGGCTTAAGATTTAATAATAATATACTTATTAAAATACGGCATTATAAATAGCGCTATCGGTTCTATTCTTGTTTTCATATGGTGATAATGAAAATTCCTCATAACACCGATAATAGGTCCGGTTTTGTGAAATAATGTTAGTCTCTTACCAACGGCATTTTTTACACCCATTCGTTTCACGGTTTCTTCATTAACTATAAAGGATACTTTACCATCATTCCACACATCGGTTTTATAATCCCTGGAAAACGGCCTGCCCTCAATAATTTCAATGCCTAAAGTTTTACAATAATCAAAATGGACAGTCAGCCAATGGATTCTTACCGACTGATTGGGATATTTACCGTCCCAGTCGGCCTCATCATCACCGGCAGTCGCTATATCGGCAGGAGAGGAGAACGATTGAGTAACTCCCTTGATATTTGGATAGTTCATCAGTTCGGCTTTGAAAGTATCATATTTATAACTTCTAAGACTTTGCCCCCACGGCATGATCATAGGAACAGTAATCAAATGTTCTTTGCTGTAACCCACTTTTTTATTTTTCATATAATTAAGCTGATCGTAGAAAATTATTGCCCCTATTATAAAGCCGATTGAAAGTGCAAACTGAATTACAATTAATATTTTCCTGGATGCACCTCTTTTATAATTCACCGCAAATCTACCTTTCAATTCTGTAATCGGCTGAAATGCAGATAAGAATAAGGCTGGATAAATACCGGTAACGATACCAGTAAAGAGAATCATGCTCGTTAAAATATAAATGATAAATCTATCGCCCAGTATATTAAATGAAAGTTCCTTTCCTGAAAATTCATTAAATACAGGTAACAAAATGTATACGAGAATGGCGGCAATAAAGAAGGCGATCAGAGCAAAAAGAATCGATTCGCCCAAGAATTGAAATACCAGGTTAATTCTGCTGGCGCCGATTACTTTTCTCATACCGATCTCTTTTGCCCTAGTTGAAGAACGGGCTGTTGATAGATTTATAAAATTAATACATGCGATTAGAAGAACAAGAAATGCAATGACCGTAAAAATATTAATATAGTTCATATCGATCGATCGAGATTCAAAAGGCGCAAAATCCGGATTGGTATGTAGTTTTGTCAATGGATAAAGGAAAAGTTCGTCCTTGCTGCCTTCTATGTGTTTTTGCATTATAGATGCGATCTTTTTACTGACGTCGTTATAATTTTGATTTTTCCTTAACGAGACATATGTATTAAAAACAACATCGGTAAATTGCCATCTATCGGTTTCGAATTCATGTATTATTAGCTGGGAATTTAAAGGTATGAGTATTGTAAAATCAAAAATAGAATTACGCGGTATATCATCAAGGACACCAGTTATTTTCAGATCATATTTATTATCTACCCGAAACAGTTTGCCGACGGGATCAGCATCACCGAAATATTTTTGAGCTGTTTTTTTTGTGATAACCACAGAGCTCGGATCGTCAAGCGCCAGATCGGTATCTCCGTGTATTAATGGAAAAGAAAACATTGTAAGGAACTCAGGATCAACCATTAGAATCTGATTTTCAATAAAGCGTTTATCTTTATGAACAAATAAAAATTCTTTCGAATAGTATACTCTTGAAACATTCGAGATCTCCGGATAATCTCTCTTTAGTTCTTCAGCAGCCGGATACGGTAAACTACGATCATTTTCGATTCCGTTTTGAGTGTAATACTTATTAATGACTAGGAAAAGATCAGATGAATTCTTATGAAAGCGATCATAGCTTAATTCATCATAAATCCATAGAATAATAAAAATTGAACAGGCAATCCCGATTGAAAGACCGAAGATGTTTATGACGGAATAGGTTTTATTTTTGAAAATATTTCTTACGGCTATTTTCAAGTAATTTTTTAACACTTTTTGCCCCTTTATATTAAACAGGCAAAGCGCAAAAAGCAAAATGTTGCAGTTTGCGCTGAGATTTTTAATATTTCATACACGAATAGCACTCATAGAAATCTTCGCATTGAATGTCAAATGTTTCTTAACGCAGAGCAAGTTCAATTTATCTAATCTTTATAATACCGGTACTTATATGGAATACCTATCGGATGTCTCATGAACTCGGGATTCATATAAAATAATTTAAAACCATTACTTTCATCTTTTTGAAGATATTCAATACGAACCGGATAAAAGCCCCTTTCCAGAGGAAGAATAAATGACTTTCCGCTCACATCTGAATGAACGCTGTCGTTGTCTATGATTAATTTATTTCCAAGATACAATTTATAGTCTCCTTGCGAAACAAGCCCGAAAATATAATAGCCCTTTCTTACAATTTTTATGTAGCCTTCAAACAAGCCTGCTAAATTAAACTTACTCGGTAGTTCGTTAAAATTAAAAGTACTATCCGCAATACCGGTTTTAAAGGGATTTAGTTTTTTAAAATCCGGTAGTTTTTTCCAGCTTCCTTTGTAATATGAATATTTTATACCTCCCGAAATAATCTTTCCGGGTTTTGGAATCGGTAGCATCGGTTTACCTAACTCGAAATTACCCCTTGCCGTTTTGTCATAATTCCCGCTGTTTGAAAAAGATCTAATTACTAATTTAGCCGGGCCTGTTATTGTAAAATTTGACCCGACTTTAGAAGATGTACGGTCCGGCTCGGTTCCGTCAACCGTATATCTTAGTTCAGGGTATTTATTCTCATTAGTTATGTATATCATTATCGGTTTGTTTTTCAACAAAATACCGTTCATGGGATTAATAACAAGAGGACCTTTTTCATAACCTGAATAAACATATTTAATTCCGTCATACATTGCTTTTAATCTGACTGAATTATGCATCTCATTTTTATATATAACAAATTTCCAATGCATGTTTTCGGAAGCTTTAATTTTAAGAAGTGAATCCATACGTCCGCTTCCCTATTCCTTTAAAGTTGTGCGAGACCAGCAATCCAAAAGATCTTGCCTGCAGGATCACTATTTTCAATTCCCTGCTGGCAATATTAATCAAATAATCATTATTCCAACTGAACGGAGCATCTGAAGTATAATATGATTCAAATAACTGAGGTTCAGTAAGTAACGCATACAAAACAAACATACCGCCGTATGAATGTCCGTATATTGAATTAGTTCCGTTAGTCGGGTATTTATTGTTGATATATGGAATCAATTCGTTTTTTATAAATGAAAGGAAATTATCTGCTCCGCCTGATAAGGGAGCCTGGGAGACATGTACGGGTAAAAAATCCCTTTCGCGCTGATTTTTATTATTAATATATTTGTTAGGAATTGAAATTATTATTGCAGGAGGAACATAATTTTCATCTTGTGCGAATTTGTAAATAAACGAAAATAGATTCATCGACCACTCTCCGTCCGTTACATAAATTACGCCGTATTTATCGGTTGATCCGGGTTTATAAGACTTTGGTAATTGAATCTTGATCGACCGTTCTTCCTTTAAAATATTTGAATAGATTGAATCGCTGATTACTGAATTTTCCTGTGCATATACAGTACAAATCACCTGCGAAATAAAGGTTATTATTAAAGCAGATGTTAAAATAATTCTTTTCATGTTTTCGAATCCTCGTAATAATCCGTAATAGATGAAGTTTATTTTGTTTAATAATCAAAGAAAATATTTTGAATGAAAAGGCGTATTGTTAAAGATTATTCATATCTCAAAGATTCTACAGGGTTTGCCGCGGCCGCTTTTATTGCATGCGTACTTACTGTTGCCAACGCAATTATTAAAGCCATAATTCCGGATAGTAAGAATATCCACAAGTTGATATTTGTCCGGTAAGCAAAATTCTCCAACCAATCATGCATAATTAAATAAGCAGCCGGCCACGCAATTATGTTTGCAAAAACGACCCATTTGATGAATTCCTTTGAAAGAAGAATGATTATTTCGAGAACAGTTGCGCCTAATGTTTTTCTAATTCCTATTTCTTTTGTCCTTTGTTCGGTAACAAATGCAGCCAGTCCCAGTAATCCCAAACAAGCAATAAAGATTGCAAGTACGGAAAAGGTAGCGGCAAGTTTGCTGGTCCTCCGATCTGCAACATATAAATGCGCCAGGTCGCTGTCTAAGAAGTTATAGTTAAATGCTTCATTGCCCGCATACTTTTTCCATATATTTTCAAGGGATGAAATTGTACTTTGATAATCTCCGGGTTTTATTCTTACGGACACAAATTTACCATAATCAGTATTACCGAATAAATGAATAACCAAAGGACGAATAGGTTGTCGTAAAGATTCGTAATTAAAATTATCCATCACACCAATTATTTTATATCTTCTCTCACTGCGCGGATCAGGGGCAATTAAATATTTGCCGATAGGATTTTTAAACCGAATATTTTAAAACTGCTTCATTCACTACAACGGCGGTTGTGTCTGAGGGATGCTCTGTTGAGAAATACCTTCCTTTTTCCATTCTTATATTATACGTCTTAACAAAACCGTAATCGCACCACACCTGCCTTAAGTCCTGCATGCGATCATTTGAAGTTCCTTCGATTCTATAAGCATCGTCTCCTTTTTGATCTCCGGGGATAGCATTTGAATTGCTGACACTTATTACATCCGGATTACTCAATAATTCCTTTTTAAAAGATTGGATCTGGTTCCCTATATCATCGGTTCTATTAATTATAACTACCTGCTCTTTATTAAATCCGAGGTTTTTGGTTTGAATATATTTTAACTGGTTATAAATGGTAAAAGTGCCGATAAAAAGAATGATCGTAACGGCAAATTGAAATATCACTAAACCGCTTCTAAGCATGGATTTTCTACTCCTCTTCGACTCTCCTTTTATTACCTTTACGGCCTGGAATGAAGACAAATAAAAAGCAGGGTAGCTTCCTGCCATAATACCGACAGTTGCAGCCAGAATAATAAGTGCCGGAACTGTGTATATGTTTTCAAACAGTCCCAGTATCATCTCTTTCCCCGAAATATCATTAAATACTGGTAGAAATATTTCAACAAATACAACTGCCAGCATTACTGCAATAGTACTGGTTAATACGGCTTCGGCAATGAATTGGTTTACTAGTTGAACTTTGTTGGAGCCCAGGGTTTTTCTTATGCCTACTTCTTTAGCTCTTTTTTCGGATCTTGCAGTAGAAAGATTAACAAAATTAATACATGCAATAAGAAGGATTGCCAATGCGATAACTGAGAAAATGTATATATAACTTATACTGCCGTTCGGCTCAAGTTCATAATCGAGATGCGAATGCAAATGAATTGATGTTAACGGTTGAATTACAAATCCATATTTCAAGCCTTTGCTTTTTAATTGTTCCAGCGATATTCCGGTAACCTTTTGAATTTTTGGACCAATATATTTGAACAAATCTTCATTTAACTTTTTCTGAAATTCTGCGGGATCAGTTCCTTTGCGCAAAACAAAATAAGTATAATAATTATTGCTGAGCCAATATGTACTTCTACTGTCTTTATAGGTTGTCAGTGAGCCGAGAAAGTCAAAATGGAAATGTGAGTTTTTAGGAAAATCTTTAATCACGCCTGTAACAATCCAATTTCTACTGTGATCAGCATTCAGTATTTTTCCCATAGCTTCCTCATCACCGAAATATTTTTTTGCCATTGATTCGGTAATCACAACCCGATCAGGCTTTGTCAAAGCGGTTTTAGGATTTCCCTCTAAGAATTTTACCGAAAATACATTGAAGAATGTTGAATCAACATCATAAAATCTACCTTCACTGAATACTTTGTCTTTATACCTTAATACCGGCGAACCGAAATTCCGTATTCTAGTATAAGCAAGAACTTCAGGAAAATCACGCATAATTGCGGAACCCATCGGGGCCGGACTCATTGCCATATTTATTTCGTTATTATTTATTCTCCCTTTTAAATGTACCCGGTAAATTTGGTCCGCATTTTTGTTGAATTGATCGTAACTTAATTCATTATTTACATATAGGGTTATTACAACTGCGCATGCAATACCCACAGCCAATCCTACAATATTGATAAAAGAAAATGCTTTATATTTTGTTATATTTCTCAGCGCAATTTTAAAATAATTAATAAACATTAACGATACTCCGACAAATTGAAAAGAGTTTAATATGGGATTAATTTTTTGCTTGTTATAAATAAACCTTCAATATATTTATATTAACCTTTATTTATTTGTACGAATCTGACATTAAAAGGTACTTATCAAATGAACAATATATATACCAACTTAGCCAATTGCTGTTCATCATTTTTATTTATTGATGGTTTGATAAAATATGATGATAAAAGGAATAATCCATGCTTATGTTGATAAAGTAAGTTCAAATTGTGAGATTATTAATTAAAATAAAAAAGATCATTGTACGTCAGCGGACACAACTGTTCGTAAGCGGACAATATTTTATAAAAGAATAGTAATTATTTCGATTTTGTGTGCGCCAATGTGAACTTATGATCTTCTAATCGTCGTTAAAAAGATGATAAACTTCCGCAGTATTCCGGAGACTTTTTTGTTTTCGTTTGAATATCCGGTAAAATTACAAGTAAGTACCCATGCATATCCGTAACGCTGTATTTCGAAACTTAGTAATTTATAACTCGCGAAACTAAATGTTCCGTTAAATGATGAAAGATGTTTACTAAATTCTTTTATACCGGTAATACGTTTTTTAAGACTGTAATCAAGGTTATTTATATCATCTGAGGCAATATCAATAAATCCGAAAGGGTCTCCTTTTTTCCGGCGTTCGAGTACAGCCTTTTCATTATTAATAATTTTTTCTTCAGCACTCTGTGCCTTTACTGTAACAAGGGGAAATAGACAAACTGCAGAAAAGATCACGAAACAATATATTGCTGAAATTAACTGATGATATAATTTTTTCTTCTATTTATTTAAAATAACCTTAATCATTTTTCTAAATAAGTAGTGCGGTTTTTAATTTAACGTATATACTCAGGATTGATGCAATCATTTATTCGCCAAAAGCATTCGGTTGAGAAAATACTCTTCTCAAAAGAGTCCTTAGAAATAGGCTAAGCATTCATACCACAAACTCTCAATCCCGTAAAACGATATTCCGTCATTCATATCTGAGTGACTCAACAGGGTTTGCGGTTGCAGCTTTTATAGCATGGAAACTCACTGTTGTTAAAGCTATTATCAAAGCTATTCCGCCGGCTAAAGCAAAAATCCACCAGCCAATTTCTATTCTATATGCAAAGTTCTGCAGCCATTTGCTCATTACAAAATAAGCTGCCGGGAAAGCAATAATATTCGCGATAAGAACCCATTGCAAAAATTCTTTTGATAGCATAACAGCGATACCGGAAACCGAAGCGCCCAAAGTTTTTCGTATACCGATTTCTTTTGTACGTTGTTGACTTATAAGCATTGATAATCCAAATAAACCAAGACTCGAAATCAGGAGAATGAGTATTGTTGAATAAAATACAATTTCTTTTATAGCTTCCGTGGATTTTTCTTCTTCAAATGAATAATCGCTTAGAAATTTACTTTGCAGAGGATAATCGGGGCTAAATAGATTACAGATGTTTTGAATATATTGTTTTGTTTCTGCTATTACAGACAGGTCCTTTATGTTTGGATTAATCTTAGCAAAAAGATATTTATTACCATCGGGATTTAGTCTTATCGCGAGAGGTTCAGGTACAGTATTTAATAATTTATTATAATGAAAATCTTTGATAGTGCCTATCAAATTAAGGTTTGCTCCCTGGAAATAAAATGGTTTACCGATAGGTGCTTTCACCCCTAATGTTTTAATTGCAGCTTCATTTACAATGATAGAACCCTTTGCATCTCCCGGATAATCTTTCGAATAAAATCGCCCGCCCGATATCTTGAGTCCAAAGGTTTTAAGATAATCATAACCAACATCTGTTATAAAAATTTTACGGGAGATGTTATCGTTTTTTCCCCAATTTGTATAAGAATCCGTGACGATTGCACCAGGTAAATCGGAAGCAGACGTTACATTTATAATATTCGGATTGTTTAAAAGCTTGGTCTTAACAAGATCGTACTTTTCGCGAATATTTCCTTTCAGATCTACATAAACTATATTGTCTTGATTAAATCCCAGATTAAAATTATTTACAAAATCGATCTGCCTGCTCATTACAAAAGCACAGACAACAAAAGCAATAGAAAGTGAAAATTGTAATACAATTAATGCTTTGCGCATCATTGATTTACTTTTTCCGGAAGATTTTTTCCTGAATATTTCAACAGGTTTTAACATTGGTAAATAAATTGAGGGATAAATTCCGGCAATGATTCCTGTAATTATGATTAGCCCTATAAAACCAAATATAAAAGTAGGATTCTTATATGGAATTGATAACGATTTGCCTGTAAGATTATTTAATAAAGATAGGAATTGTTCATTAAACAATAATGATATTACAGCAGAAATAATTACAAGCAAGTTAGTTTCTATTAAGAACTGTTTTGAAAGTTGAAATTTTCGTGCTCCTATGACTTTACGGATACCAATCTCTTTTCTCCTCATACCGGATTGCGCAGTTGCCAGATTAATGAAATTGATGCAGGCAAGAATCAATATGAAGAATGCTATAAGTGCAAGGATAGTAATTTTTGTAATTCCATCCGTAGTGCGCAAATAAGCATTTTTAAACGGCAGCAAACAAATAGAGAATGATATATTATTGCCGTTAAAAAAAATGATTTTTCCGATTTTACTGCTCAAATATTTGTACGAAACATTCTTTTTAAGCATTACAAAAGTTGAATAACTGCAAGGGAAGAACGGACTGCCTTTGATTTCATATCCCAGGTCTTTCAAGAAATAAAACGGTACAACGAAATCAAATTTGGGGAAAGAATTACGAGTCAAATCCTTCATCACCCCGGTTACCAGCATATCATATTTATTATTAATCTGTACAACCTTGCCCATAGGGTTTTCTTCACCAAAATATTTTTTTGCTGTAGATTTTGTAAGTACTATTGAATGAGGTTCTTTGAGTACATTAGATACATTTCCTTCTAAAAGAGGATAAGTAAAAATCTGTGAAATTGAAGGGTCGGCAGCAATCCCATTTGGTTCAATAATCATTTTATCATTTGCTTTAACTACAACTTCGCCAAGGTTGCCGGTCCTAACAGCATTGGTAACATCCGGATATCCATTTTGTAAAATGCCGGAAATTGACGGAGCTACATTTGTCTGGTAACCTATCTTGCCATTCTGCGCCCATTTCAGATTCACCTGGAAAATGTTATTAATGTTTTTATGATATTGATCAATACCCAATTCATTCAATACATAAATCAAAATTACCGTTGAACAACCAATTCCTATGGCCAATCCGATGATGTTTATTAATGAATAAACTTTATTCTTAATAATATTTCTGATCGCAATTTTTAAATAATTATTTAACACAATT
>CAVUCX010000012.1:0-25411 GCA_963739955.1 uncultured Bacteroidota bacterium
TATTTTTGAAGCTGCTAAGAATTCAACTAATGAATCAGTTAGGAATCTTTGCCGGGCAATATCTTTTGAAATTTCCAAGACCGCCGAAAAGGGAGTAGTAAAAAGTGACTAATTCTTATAAGTGACAGATTTGAATTTTATAATAATTATTTTGAGAAATTCCCCGCCGAATGCGGCGGGGTTGATAATGTACAATGCTAAATAAAACAACCTAATGCGTGATAGATACCGGCATTTGATTGATAAATGCAATACTTCCGAGATCAACTAATTTGCTTTTAGTTCTGAAATTTCAACTTTCCAAAACAGTAATTCGGAAAAGTTATGAAACTTATAAAAATTAAAGGAAGCTATAAAGACGTCGGAAAAATTGAGCTTGAATCTATGAGAATAGTTGAATGGAACGAATTAAGTAATAAAACCATACCTAAAATACCGATCGGAAGTAACCTGGAGCTTTCCATTACTATAGATGAAAATGATTTTCTTTCAGGAAAAGGCGGAATTGTCTGGGCTACTTTTGATTTAAGACAAGCTGAGATTATTCAAAATTCTTTACTTGCTCAAAATATAAACTCCGAAATAATTGAGATTGGCTTAGTTCAAAATGAAATTTATTTAATGGACGTAAATAATTATCCGGACATTAAGGATGCAATTGAATTTATCTGGAAGGGTGACAGCGGCTTGTGTCTTAAACCTGACTGGAATTATAAAAACGGAGAGTCCAACAAAAGTTTTGAACTGTGGTTAAGCGGGCATTAAATAATTATTTGAATCTTTTATAATTAAATTTTAAACTAAAGAATATTTGCAGCTCATAAGTTTTATTCCTCTCCTGCAGTTAAGACAATTTTTATTTTATTATTTCCTTTACTATTTTGCGCCGTGGATAATACGGAGCTAAGAATGGAATTGTTATTACGTGATGCTGCGGAACGCGCGATATCTTACCGTAAAAATATACAGGACAGAAGCGTTGCGCCATCGGAAGATGCAATTAAGAATCTTGCGGATTTTGATACCCCCTTACCCTTAAATCCAGTTGATGAAAAAGATGTTATAGAATTTCTCGATAGGATCGGATCTCCTGCAACAATAGGCATATCCGGGCCGAGGTTTTTCGGCTTTGTAATCGGCGGCTCTTTACCTGCTTCTCTTGCCGCAAGCTGGCTTTCATCTGCATGGGATCAGAATGCGGGATTATTCGCCGGCTCTCCTGTAGGTGCATTTCTAGAATCAGTTTCTTTAAAATGGATTTTGGAACTTTTATCTCTTCCTCCTGCATGCGGCGGCGCATTCGTCACAGGGGCGTCTATAGCTAATTTTACTTCGCTTGCCGCAGCGAGACATTCGGTTTTAAGTAAAGCCGGCTGGGATGTTGAGGCAGACGGATTATTCGGTGCGCCGGAAATAAATGTGATTGTTAGCGAGGAAGCACACGTAACAATTTTCAAAGCGCTCGGCCTTTTAGGAATGGGAAGGAAGAGAGTTATTAAAGTTCCGGTTGATAAGCAGGGCAGAATGATCGCGTCAAAAATACCTAACGTAAATGGACCGGCCATAATTTGCGCGCAGGCCGGAAATGTAAACACCGGAGCGTTCGATCCGATAGATGAAATAGCCGGGATTGCGAAGAACATGAATGCCTGGCTCCACATTGATGGAGCTTTCGGATTATGGGCCGCTGTATCGCCTCAAAAATCTTATTTGGTAAAGGGGATTGAAAAAGCCGACTCATGGGCAACCGACGCACATAAATGGCTTAACGTTCCTTACGACTGCGGCATTGCGCTGGTAAGAGATGAAGAAACGTTAAGATCGACAATGACACTAACGGCATCCTATCTTCCGCAGAGATACCGGCGGGAGCCTTCGCAATTCACGCCTGAGCTTTCAAGAAAATCGCGCGGCATCGAAGTATGGGCAGCATTATATTCTCTCGGGAAAAAAGGTTTAATAGATTTAATAGAGAGAAACTGCAATTATGCAAAAATGTTTGAAGCCGGTTTAAAAGAAGCAGGGTTTGAAATAATTAATGATGTCGTTTTAAATCAGGTACTTGTTTCTTTCGGTAATGCCGAAACAACTAAAAAGGTAATTGAAGAAATTCAAAACGACGGAACCTGCTGGTGCGGCGGAACCGTCTGGCAGGGCAAAACAATAATGCGGATCAGTATTTGTTCATGGGCAACAACCGAAGAAGATATCCGGAAAAGTATTAATGCAATTGTTAAAGCCGCAGACAAAGTGAGAGGAATGTAAATATGAGTTTAAAGTTTTATTATATTCGTTTTACCTGGCAAGCGCATTCCTTATCACAGTCAATGTAATCCTTTTTGAATTTGTATACAAAGCCGCTTAAATTTAAACGCTTGAAACATCATCTTAAATTAATTCGGGAAAAAAATGGTTTACAATGTCTGGAAACTGCTGCATATTCTTGCTGTTATAATATTTCTGGGTAATATAACATTCGGTATATATTGGAAAGCCCAAGCCGATAAATCAAAAGACAGACTGAAAATTGCGGACGCTTTTAAAAATATTATTAAGGCGGATAGAATTTTTACAATGCCCTCTGTAACCGCTTTATTCCTTTTCGGAGTCGGTACAGCGATGCAGGGTAATTTAAGTCTTGTTGAAACACCCTGGATTTTCTGGTCCATAGTTTTATTAATTATTTCCGCTTACGCGTTTATGGCCAAAGTTACCCCGGTGCAAAAACAAATACTTGCATTAGCGGGAAGCGAAGAAAAATTCGGTTGGGATGAATATAATAAATTATCGAAAAAGTGGAATACCTGGGGATTGGTTGCAACGGTAACGCCGTATATAGCGGTTGCTCTAATGGTCCTTAAAGTATGAGAAAGTTCAAGTTTAAGTTCAAGAAGTTTTAAGACAAATTTTGTGTTTTACTTGAACTTAAACTTGAACTTAAGCACGAATTTCACCCGTGTCTCACCGATATGATATCTCCGTCTTTAATCACGTATTCTTTACCTTCCAGTTTCCAGGCTCCGTTCTCCTTTGCGTTTGAGAAAGAACCGTAATTTATAAAATCATCGTAATGAACTACTTCGGCGCGAATGAATTTATTGTAGAAATCAGTATGGATTACGCCCGCGGCTTCCTGAGCAGTCATGTCCTTATGAATTGTCCACGCTCTGCATTCGTCCTCGCCTACCGTGAAGAATGACTGCAGGCCCATTAGATTGTAAGATTCTCTTATAATACTTGTTAACGCAGATTCTTGTATACCGTATTCTTCCATGAATATCTTGGCATCCGCATTATTCAGTTCGGACATTTCGAGTTCAATTTGCCCGTAAAAGGTTACGGCTTTTGTATTATGTCCTATCTTAGTCTTTATTAATGAATCCAGATATTTCTCGGATTCGTTAACCTGCGATTCATCGCAGTTTAAAGCAATAAGCATAGGTTTTACGGTTAATAGTTGATATGTCTTTAGAATCTCCAGTTCTTCTTTTGCGAGATTTGCCTCTCTTAATGGTTTTTCATTCTGAAGAAAATCATAACATTTTTCAAGTGCGGATAATTCTTTTCTCAAATGATCTTCATGTATTTTCAAGATTTGTTTTTTAAGATTTTCAATCCTTTTTTCTATTATCGACATATCCGATAAGATAAATTCTGTTTCGAAAGTTCCGATGTCCCTCAGCATATTTATAGAACCGTCAGGATGCAAAACCACTTCGTTATTGAAAAGCCTAACTACCTGTATTAAGGCATCATTATTTTTAACGTTTGCCAAAAAATTGCCCGTAAATTGAGATGAACCGGAATCGCCTTTTTGTAACCCGATAACATCTACAAATTCAATTGCGGCGTGGGTGGTTTTCAGCGGTTTGAAAATTTCCGCTAATTTATCAAGTCTGCTGTCCGGAATTTTTATAACCGCTTGATGAGACTCAGATTTCATAAGCTGGGATTGATCGAGATGAGTTTTTGTAATTGTCTGAAATAAAGTCGATTTACCCGAGAACGGCAAACCTACGATGCCTATTTGCATAATTCCTCCCCGATTGTTTAAGTTATCTGTTTAAGAATTCATAGAAGGCAGAATTAAGAGCCATTTAAATTTTAATATCGGTAAATAATTTATAAATTGCTTGAAAACTTCAAACATCCGGCAATTTTATAAATAGGATCGAAATAATTTTTTCACTTCTATTTTTTTATTCTCTAAAATCAACCGCAGCTGAGTAGTCTGTTTGAAAAAAAAACTTCGATACTTTTGTTTTGCGACAATCTGATCCAATTCACTTTCAATACCACCTAAAAATTATTACTTTAGCATAAGAGATTATTCATCCTAACTATTTTCAAATTCGAAAGTTTACCAATGAAAAAGAACTATGTAGTTAGCTGTATAATTTTAGTTTTATCGCTAGTGTTATACACTTGCAGTACTGTTCCCATAACCGGTCGTAAACAACTGAACCTGATTCCGGATAACGAAATGCTGTCTTTAAGCTTTAAGCAATACGACCAATTTCTAAATGAGAATAAAGAAAGTACAAATCAGGAAGAAACGGCACTTGTAAAAAAAGTCGGAGGCAGAATAGCCGATGCGGTTGAACGGTATTTTAAAGAAAAAAATATGTCCGGTCAATTGACCGGTTATAAATGGGAATTTCATTTAATAGAAAATAACGAGGCTAATGCCTGGTGTATGCCCGGCGGAAAAGTGGTTGTATACACCGGAATATTACCCTTAACAAAAACAGAAGCCGGTCTGGCTGTTGTCTTGGGTCATGAAATAGCTCATGCTGTGGCAAAACACGGTAACGAAAGGATGAGTCAGCAACTTTTAACGCAATTGGGAAGCGTCGCGCTTACGGAAGCAATAAAGGATAAACCGGCACTTACACAGAATATTTTTTTGGCAGCATTCGGAGTCGGTACACAAGTGGGAATTTTACTGCCGTATAGCAGGGTACAGGAAAGTGAGGCAGATCATTTAGGATTAATTTTTATGGCAATAGCCGGTTACGATCCGCATGAAGCATTGGACTTTTGGCAAAGGATGGCTTCAGCAACAAAAGGTCAAGCGCCGCCGGAATTTCTAAGCGACCATCCATCGGACCAAACAAGAATTGATAATATAAAAAAGGAAATACCCGAAGCAATGAAATATTATAAGAATTGAATTCTTGATCTAGAACTTTAACTTGATCTTAAACTTCTTTGCTGGTTCAAGATCAAGTTCAAGAGGTTCAAATTAATTTCATTTGTTCATTCCGGCTAATTTTACTTCCGCCCAGTATTCCAAAGGTTCCAGGTTCATACTGGCATTTCCACCTTCTTTTCGCATTCCGTAACCTCTGCGGCCTTCTCGCATACCACCTTCACCCTGTCCCCCTCCGCCGTTAGGGTAATCACCTTCGCCGCCTCCGGAATATCCACCTTCTACTCCGTTTTCTCTGGGTTTTCTGTTCGCAAATTTTGATCGATCAATAGTGCCGGTGGTAAAACCTACACTAATAGTGCTGCCGGTATCAGTATTAATTGTATACGGTGCATCGTTTGACGGGTGAAGAGGAATTTTCATTTCATATACCATGCGGTAATTCTTAATATCCATTTTTAATTTTAGTCCTTTGAGGGCGGTTATAGGAATTCTGGAAACATCATCTTCATTTTTTCCTACAACTTCAACTTCGGTTTGTCTTTCTAAAAATCTTTTCTCCATTTGTTCCTGGTTCACATCTTCCCCTCCGGGCTCGTCTTCCGGTTTTCGGAATGAAGATCTGTCCATATCCTGAAAATTTAACGGATATTTTATTCCGAATACCCGTCTGTCACTTCCTTCCCTGTCAAACCATACGGTTAATCCCAAATGCAAAATCTTTCTTTCCAGATCGGGATCGTTTGTAACCAGGCATAAATATAAATCCTTGTTATCATTCGTAACTCCGAAGAGGAATTTATCGTCTTTATTATAAGTTAATGTTTTTCCCCAATCTGAATCATTTCCATCGATCTTTATGTCTTGGGTTTTCCATGTACTATTTATTTTGTCCCCTTTGCATCCGTTTATAAGAAATAACGCGCAAACCGATAAAATAAATATGAAATTTTTCATTTTTCCGACTCATTAATTTAGATTAAAATTTTTACGAACCTTAGACAATAGAAAGCCTAGTTTGGTTTCAAAATATAAAAACAATTATTGAATGAACCGGTATAACTTAAGTGAAATTATGCATTAATAATATTATAATTGTTATATCTCTGATAAATTGTTTATTAAAAAAACAGAAAATAATAAAATGCCCCGTTGGCTCAAAATAACCGCAAGCATAATTATCTCTTTTATTATTGTCCTTTTAGTAGGCGGATTTATTTTTTATAAAATGCTTACCGCCACTTTACCGCAGTATTCCGGGAAGATGGAATATTCGGGAGTTTCGCATCAAATAAAAATTTACAGAGACAGCATGGCGGTTCCGTATATTGTTGCCGGTGATGACAAAGATGTTGCGTTTGCTCTGGGATTTGTTCATGCTCAGGAACGTATTTTCACAATGGATATTATTCGAAGAGCAGGCGAGGGGAAGCTGAGCGAAATCTTGGGTCCCAAAGCTCTTCCCTTTGATGAAATGTTCAGGACAATAGGAATTGAGCGAATTGCCGAAAATATTTATCCGCAGTTAAGCCCGGAATCAAAGTCTCTTCTTCAATCATATTCAGAAGGCGTAAATTATTATTTAAGTAAAAACAAAAATAAACTGCCCGTAGAATTTGATGTGCTTGGTTATACTCCGGCAAAATGGACGCCTGTCAGCAGCCTCGTTATTATAAGAATGATGGGCTGGGAATTGAATATCGGATGGTGGTCCGATATAGCTTTATCTGATCTGATCAGCAAACTCGGTTATGATAAAGTAAAAGAAATCTTACCCGAATACCCTGAAAACGCTCCGTATATTATTCCACCTCAGGTTAAAGATCATCTTAAACTTGCAGGTGATTTTCTCAAAACGGATAGGGCATTCAGAAATTTTATAGGGTGGAGAGGCACACACATCGGCTCGAATAATTGGATCGTAAACGGAAAACTTTCCAATAGCGGCAGCCCGGTAATCGCAAATGATACACATCTTGCATTAAGCGCACCATGCAAATGGTTTGCCGCGGTCATTAAGAGTAAAGACTGGGACGCTGCCGGAGTAACATTGCCCGGAGCGCCTGTTATTGTTATTGGTAAAAATGAGAATATATCATGGGCTGTAACAAATATAATGGAAGATGATGCTGACTTTTACTATGAAAAGCTTGATTCTACCGGGCATAATTATTTATACAATGGTCAATGGTATCCGTTGAATATTATTAAAGATACAATAAAAGTAAAAGATTCCGCCGACGTTATTTTCAATATCAAATCTGCTGCTCACGGACCGATTATTTCGGATATTCATCCTTTCGGAATGCTGTTGAAGGATAAGAATATTCTTAATTCCAGTATAAGTATGCATTGGCTCGGAAGTTATCCTAGTGATGAATTACTGACTTTTTATAAAATAAACAAAGCAAGCAACTGGAACGAATTTAAATCCGCATTTACTACTTATAGTCTGCCGGGACAAAATTTTATATACGGCGACAGGCAGGGCAACATAGGTTACCTCTTCGGTGCTAAATTACCCATTCGCCCTTCTAACAGTCCTTCTTTTATTTATGACGGAACAAACAGTGATAATAATTGGAAAGGGTTTGTGCCTGAAGACGAGTTGCCTTCATTATACAATCCTCCTAAAAATTACATCGCTTCCGCAAATAATAAAACCGAAAAGAATTTCAAATATTATATAACAAATCTGTGGGAGCCGCCTTCCAGGATAGAGAGAATTTCGACATTATTATCCTCAAAAAATAAATTTACCGTCGATGATTTTAAAAAATTTCAAAACGATTTTATTTCACCCTATGCCGATTCGCTTACAAATTATATACTGAATGCTTTTAAAAATGTTAAGATCACCGATAAGAATTTAAGTATTACAATAAATTTATTTAAGAATTGGAATTATAACCTCAGTGCGGGTGAACAGATCTCCGCCATATATGAGGTATTCTTCAAGCATTTGCTGCGTAATATTTTCTTGAATAAGATGGGGCAGAGTTTGTACAACGAATTTGTGTTAGTACAGAATATTCCGTTCCGCAGTCTGATGCAATTAATGCATACCCCTAACAGTACCTGGTTCGATGATCCTTCTACTCCCATCATCGAAAATAGGGATGAAGTAATTAGAAAAAGTCTCGATGAAGCTTTAACGGAGCTTGAAAACAAATACGGAAAAGACTTAACCAACTGGCAGTGGGGCAGAATGCATTATGTGGTTTTCAAACATTTTTTCAGCGGGTATTCTTCTATTGTTGATAATATGGTAAATATCGGACCGTTTCCCATCGGGGGAGACGGAACTACCGTGTTTAATACAGAATATCCTTTTACTACCGGAATAAGTAATATTCCCGGCTTTGATCATGGAGAATATGAAAATAATCTCGGACCGGTTGTAAGGTATATTTATGATTTTGCCCATCCGAATGAATTTTATCTTATTCTTACCACCGGCGAGTCGGGAAATGTTATTAGCAGGCATTACAAAGATATGACTCCAATGTGGCTGCACGGCAGATATTTAAAGATCAGAACAGATTTGCGTTCTATTGAAAATCCTAAAAATAAATTACTAATAATAAATAAGTAAAAGGGATAAAATTCTATCACAAGCTTCCTGCATTAAAATATCATAACTGAGATAAAAAATTTGCTCATTACTAATTCGTTAAACTAGTGTAGTTTTGAGTTTATTATATTAAATTTAACGATCAAAAAATATTGAAGAAATAATGAAAGTAATAGAACATTTAACAAATGCGCATAAACCTTTAATTAGTTTTGAACTTATTCCTCCTAAAAGAGGCGGAGACATTACGAGTTTACTTGCGGTAATTGAGGAAATAATAAAATACAAACCGCCCTTTATCGATATTACTAGCCACTCCGCAGAAATTATTTACGAAGAAACTTCTAAAGGTATCCAGAAAAAAATAAAAAGAAAAAGACCAGGCACGCTGGGTATATGCGCGTTGATTCAACATAAATATAATATCGACGCCGTACCTCATATATTAACAAACGGATTTACCCGCGAGGAAACTGAAGATTTTTTAATAGAATTGAACTATCTGGGAATTGAAAATTTACTTGCTATAAGAGGCGACGACAGCGGTTATAAGAAACCGATTCCGGAAGGTAAAAGTGTGAATACTCATGCGGTTGATCTTGTAAGACAAATTTCTGCCATGAATAAGGGAAAATATCTGGAAGAAAGTCTCCTCGATCCGAAGCCCACTGATTTTTGTGTCGGAGTCAGCGGATATCCGGAAAAACATTTTGAAGCGCCGAATTTAAAAACCGATATCCATTACGTAAAAGATAAGGTTGATGCCGGGGCGGATTATGTTGTAACTCAAATGTTCTTTAATAATTCTGTTTTTTTCAAATTTGTTGACGCGTGTCGTGAAGAGGGGATTACGGCGCCTATAATTCCGGGTCTGAAAATTTTGACTAATAAATCCCATCTTGTAAATATACCCAAGAATTTTTATATCAATCTTCCGGATGACTTTGTCGACGAGGTTTACTCGGCTAAACCGGAGCATATAATGGATGTCGGAGTTGAATGGGCAGCTAAACAGGTTGAAGAACTTTTCAAAAACGATGTGCCGAGCGTTCATTTTTATATTATGCAGAATGCTACCCCCGTTGTGAAATTAATGGATCTATTGAAGAAGAAAAAGATTATCGAATAAGTAAAGTAAATTCCAGAAAATTAAAAAAATAATGAAACAAACCAGAAGAGCATCGCATCAAAAATTAAAATGGGGAGTAGCGGGCTGCGGGCATTTTTCCGAAGTCTCATTTATTCCGACTCTCCATCTGCTTCGAAAAAGTGAATTGAATTCTATATACAGCCACAGTTCAGCTAGAGTAAAAGTAGTTGGCGAAAAATTCGGTATACCGAACAGATATACGGATTACGGCGAGTTCTTAAACTCCGATATTGATGCTGTGTATATCGGCAGCGCAAATTCGGATCATTATGAACAGGTAATAAAAGCAGCTGAAGCGAAAAAGCACATACTTTGCGAAAAACCTCTGTCGATAAATTCAGTCCAAGCTGAGGAAATGGTAAAAGCATGCGAGCAAAACAGCGTAAGATTTGCTGTGAACTATCCGTTAAGATTCCATCCTCTGATATCAAAGGCAAAAGAACTGATAGAAAGCCAGATGATCGGGAAACTTGTTTCGATAAATCTTAATTACAACATGGATATGGCGCCGGGAAACAATTTCAGGTTTCAGAAAAAATTAAGCGGCGGGGGCGCATTCCGCGACTTGGGAACTCATATGCTGGATTTACTTAGATACTTCGGCGGTGAAATAAAAGATATTAACGGTGTTGTTGACGATATTATTTATATAAGCGAAGTAGAAGACTTTGCCGCAGGTATTGTAAAATTTGAAAAAAGCGGTTACGGTTATTTTAATGTTTCCTATAACAATAAAAAATCATTTAACCGGATTGAAATACTGGGACATAAAGGCGCCCTGGCAATTGAAAAATTAATTGGCACAAAAAATATCCCCTCTAAATTAACCATCATGCTTGACGGCGAAGCAAAAAAAGCTTTCAGGAAAAGAGGCAATAGACTGTTAAGCCTTTTAAAGGCTGTGCAGACTTCCTTTCATCTAAACGAACCTCCGCCGGTTTCCGGCTATGACGGTTTTATTAATATGAAATTAATGGAACAATTGGAAGAAAAAAACCGTTCGGGAAAAATTTTTTGAATTATAAATTGTTTTACTAACAGAGACTTTTTGCTCTGTTTAGTATGAAAAAATTTATTTATAATTTTATTCTTGTTAACTAACTTAATTGCGGACTGGATAATATATGCCGAATAAAAAAAATATAAGAGTTGCTCTTTTACTTGGAGGTACTTCACCGGAAAGAGATGTTTCCAAATCTTCAGCTTCATCAATTTATAAAGCATTGCTGAATTTAGGTTATGATGTTATTCTCATTGATCCGGCTTTCGGTAACAACCAGCCTGATAATCCGGAAGACTATTTTAAAAAAGAAAACTTCACTGAAATTTCAAACAGAAATTATGTCGAATCGGTTAATTCAAAAATCTTTGATGATGTCGACATTTCATTCCTTGCATTGCACGGTAAGTGGGGTGAGGACGGCACAATACAATCATTGCTTGAACTGCGCGGGATAAAATACACGGGTTCAAATATTGTTTCCAGCGCAATCGCAATGGATAAACATATGTCGAAAATTTTGTTTCAGCATTACGGTGTAGATACTCCCAAATGGCTGGTTGCCGATTCACGAACCGATTTAAAAAATCTTGCAGAAGAAATAAAAGAAACTGTCGGTTTTCCATGTGTAATTAAACCCAATGATCAAGGATCTACGGTAGGTCTAACAGTCTGTAAGAACAGTTCAGAAATAGGTGATGCCGTAAACCTTGCACTTGAATTTTCCGGTAAAGCTCTTATTGAAGAGTTTATCGTTGGACATGAAGTAACCGTCGGAATTATTGAGAATAGAGCTCTCCCAGTTCTGGAAATCAAACCCAAACACGGGATATATGATTATGAGTGTAAATACACTTCAGGGATGAGCGAATATGAAGTTCCCGCTAATTTTTCCGATCAAGTGAAAAGAGAGCTTCAGAACCAGGCTATAAAAGCTTTCAATGCATTAGGCTGTTCGGTTTACGGCAGGGTGGATTTCCGGCTGGATAATAATATGAAATCATCTTGCCTGGAAGTAAATACATTGCCGGGCATGACTTCCACAAGCCTTGTACCTAAAATGGCAAAAGCCGCCGGAATGACGTTCGAAGAATTAATTGATAAAATAATAAAACTAAGTTTATAAATGGCTTCAACCAAGAAGAGAAAATATTTTTTATTTGTGTTCATAATTTTCTTCATACTGGGGCTATTTTATATTTTCTTCAACGAGAACGGCATTTTGAAATATCTCAGACTAAAGAATAAATTAAATTCGCTTAAAGAGGAAGTGGGCAAGGTGGAAGACAACAATAAAAAACTTCAGGGTTCTATCGATTCGCTTCGTTCCAAAGTGCCGGCTAAAATTGAAAAGGTTGCCCGCGAAAAATATAATATGATTCGTAAAGGCGAAAAAAGCATTAAGGTAATAGAAAAGTAGAATTTAAGTTGAATAAAATTAATCTTCCCCAGATACCGTTAGCAGAGAGAGTTCGGCCTAAAAATATAGACGAATTTATGGGACAGCAGGCCCTACTGGGGAAAGGAAAGCCGATAAGGCTGATGATTGAGAACGATACGCTCAGTTCGTTTGTTCTTTGGGGGCCGCCGGGAACAGGCAAAACTACGATCGCTAAAATTATAGCCGAACACACCGATTCCGAATTTCATCAATTGAATGCCGTTTCATCCGGTGTAAAAGACATCAGAGCTATAATTGATCTGGCCGCTTTCAATAAAAGCGCTAATAAACGGACGATCTTATTTATAGATGAAATTCACCGGTTTAACAAGGCTCAGCAGGACGCTCTTTTAAGCTCTGTAGAATCCGGCCTTATCACTTTGATAGGCGCAACTACGGAAAACCCCTCATTCGAGGTCATCCCCGCGCTTCGTTCCAGAGCAAGAATTTATATACTTGAGGAATTATCTCATGATGACCTTTCAAATATATTGAACACGGCAATCGAAAAAGATGAGTTCCTTTCGGGATTGAATATTGGCGAGATCGATTTTGACTTTTTAATATATTTATCCGGCGGCGACGCAAGATCATTATTAAATATATTTGAGGCGGCGGTTATTCAGGAGATTAATTCCGATCTGGTAGCAATCTCGAAGGAAGTGCTTGAAAATATAGTTCAGAAGAAAAACATTGTATACGATAAAGGCGGAGAAGAACATTATAATGTAATATCTGCGTTTATTAAAAGTGTAAGGGGCAGTGATCCCGATGCCGCTCTTTACTGGTTGGCGCGCATGCTTGAAGGCGGTGAGGATCCGCTTTTTATAGCCAGAAGATTAATTATTCTTTCATCTGAAGATATAGGAAATGCATCGCCGAACGGGTTAGTACTTGCCGAAGCAGCGTTTTCGGCAATCGATAAAATAGGGATGCCTGAGGCAAGAATTATTCTGGCTCAATGCACCGCGTATCTCGCTTCTTCTCCCAAAAGTAACGCTGCTTATATGGGAATTGAAAACGCCATGTCGGATGTAAAAAACAGTCCGCTTTATTCCGTACCGCTTCATTTAAGAAACGCGCCTACAAATTTGATGAAAAAAATAGGCTACGGAAATAATTATAAGTATCCGCATGATTTCGATAAACATTTTATTGAAGAAAATTACTTACCGGAAGAGTTGAAGAACAGACAGTATTATTTCCCGACAGAAAACGGACAGGAGAAAAACCTGAAAGACCGGCTTAAAGCGCTCTGGAAAAACAAGAAAAAATATTGAATCAAATCGTGGAGAAAATTTTCCCGGGCAGTTGTTTAACCAAACCCTTAAATTCCAAAGTAAGAAGATGAACCAGACAATCGGATGTACTTAATTCGGTTAATGATGCAATTCTATCGATATATAATGCTTCCGATTCAATGGCAGATAAAATTTTCTCTTCGAATAAATTAATATCGGTGCTTTTCCTGCTTCTTTCGCCTGTTTCCGCGGGCTGAAGTTTAACATTAAGTTCTACAAGAATATCTTCCGCTGAAGTTATTAACTTTGCTTCACCGCGTTGAATTAATAAATTAGTGCCTTCGGATTGCTTGATTCCGACATTACCCGGAACTGCAAATACTTCTCTGTTTTGCTCAAGTGCGAATGCGGCAGTCTGCATGGCACCGCCGGTAATTCCGGTTTCAACTACTATACATCCAAGGCTCAAACCGGAAATTATTCTATTCCTTCTGGGAAAATTCTGGGCATCCGGTTTTGTCCCCAAATTATATTCAGATATAACCGCACCGTTTTCTGAAATCTGTTCAAATAATTTTTTATTTTCCGGAGGATATACAATATCAAGCCCGGAACCAATAACGGCAATGGTTCTGGTTGAGTTCCTTAAAGCAGCAGAATGGGTTATTGAATCTATTCCTCTGGCAAGTCCGCTAATTATAGTTATCTTATGTTTAGCCAATTCCGACGTCAATTTTTCTGTCTGAATTCTTCCGTAACCGGTAGGCTTTCTTGTTCCGACAATTGCAAGCGGGAATTCGTCGCTTTTATTTAACCGACCCTTATAAAAAAGAATTAAAGGAGGGTCATATATCTTTTGCAATAATGGCGGATAGTCATCATCCCACATTGTTAACACAGATGCGTTCATCTTGTGTAATTTATTCAGCTCCGTAAGAGTCTTTTCCCTTATTTGTCCTTTTAATTTTCGGGCATTTATGATTCTTACTGCCAGGTTCTTATTTATTCCCGGTATTTTAATAAGGTCGGAATAATCTGACGAAATTATATTTTCTGTGGTTTTAAACTTTACCAGAAGATTGCGAATTTTACCCGGTCCGATACCGTCAACGGACAGCAATAGATTAAGATCTATAATTCCTTTTTCGTTATAACTATTCAAGTTTTATAACAAAATAAATTTTGATTTAAAAAATTCTAAAATGAAAAGAATATAACTCATCGAAAAATTATTCGACGTTCGCCCCTGATATGCGGAAAATTAATTTAAGGTTTAGTATTTTCAGTAACCGGTTCCTTAACTTCTGGTGAACCTTTGCCGTTTCTTTTCTTATACAGGATGGCTGCAGGAAGAATCACAAGATATCCTATTACCAAACAGGATAGGTGAAATATCAAGTGAAGTAAAACTGTTCCACGGACCCATAGACATGAAAATATATCCGAGTATTAAAACAGCAATACCCGCAAAAAGAATAAAGTAGTTAGTTTTCTCCCAATAGGCATTGAAAGGCGAAATTTTTGATACTTTTGTTGATTTACCTTTTCTAACGTTTCTTTTTGCTACTGCTTTTGCCATAAATATCTCCAAAAATTAAAATGAAGCCCGGTGATGGGGGTACCACCGGGCTAGACTCATTTTACATCAAAGGGCAGGGGAGAACCCTCTGAAAGAGTCAACAGAAATATAAAACCTAAACCGATATTTGTCAAGAAATAAAAAGCTACTTACTGATTTGATAGACAATTTTCCTGATAGTATCGAACTGCAGATAAGGATATTCTTCTCTTATTGAGTCTATTGCATCCCCGGCGCTTATTTTACTGGCTCTGAGCTGTTTAAATTTTTTTCTTATTTGATAATCTCGAACAGATTTTTCATCGATCAAACCCTGCGAGCTGAGAAGCTCATAAATATCGTCGCTAATTAGGTCAGATAAAGGGTTATCGATTTTGGCTTTAATGGTTTTCATCGCTGCCGTCCTTTCTTAATTAGTGAGTTCCGGTGTCTAATAAATCGGTATCGTTTTGTTGCTATAAACAATCTCCTAAAATAAAAGTTCCAGTTAAAAACAAAAAAACCGACCAGAGAAAGATCCTTCCGAAGGATTGTATTCCCAAAATCGGCATATCTTTGCTACTCCGGTGTTAAAATTTAGTTAAAATTTGTCCTTTGTAGCAAACCGTCTATAAAATAGTTCCTGTTTTTGTGTCTAAAAATACAGAAAAATTTTGAAAAGTCAAGCAGGAAAATTTCTAACTACATGATAATAAATACTTATCTTTACTTTTTAGAGTAAAAAATAATTTAAAATTTCTTTCGATCTGAAAATTTTTAAGATCAGAAAAATATATAAAACCAATAAAATGAGATTTAAATTTTAATATGGTATTTTAATATTTTTCCAAATACTAAATCCGGGCAATATTTTATTCATAAGAAATTTATTTATAACAAAAATCCGCGCTTATGTTAAGACTTGACATTTAAAAGCCATTATAATAAGTTGAATTTAAGATTTCATGGGGGGCCGAAATGAAAAAAATATATTTCCTTTCTTCTATTATTTCCTTACAAACAATTCTCGTAGTCTTCCGATAATGTCAAGATACTCCCCGGGAATATATTCCCATAATAAATAGAACTTTAATATTTTTATAACATTCTTCGGAATTTTTAATGAAAAAATACGTTTACATATTATTTGTTTTATGTCCCATTCTGTTTTTAAAAGCGCAAAATGTGGTCCCCTTATCTATCGGAAATAAATGGATCTTTACTATAAACGGTCATTCAAATCAAATTAATATTTATGAAGTAGTCTCGGACACAATAATTTCGGGCCAGAAATTCAGCAAAATTAAATATACATCCGGTACTAATACTGCATATGAATACTGGAGAGCTGATTCAAACCAGTTCTATATAAATAGTTCTTTCCCGTTCGCTTCAGGAGTAAAATATGACAGGGATTCAACTAAATGGAAAGCAGAAGAAATAGAATCTTCCGAAATGGATTTCATGAATTTCAAGAACCGCAAAGTACAGAAAGCATATACTAATTATGTAATGATTCAACATATATGGTCATATACATATAGTACTGCGGAAGGTTTTGGATTAGTTGAAATTTACAGCGGATATACTGATGAAGTGCAGGGATATAGTTCAAATAGCACAGCCTTAATAAGGGGAGCGGTAATTAATGGCATTGTATACGGGGATACGACTATACCTCCGCTCCCACCTCCGAGGCCTGCAGCACCCAAATTAACTGCCATTGCAGGAAATAATCTTATTGAATTAAAATGGAGCAAATTTAAAGATAATGATTTTAAGATGTACAATATTTTCGAATCTGATAATTTAAAAGATTCATTATTATACAGCATTCCAGATATAAACGATACAACATTAGTGCTCAAAGGTTTGACAAACGGCAAAACATATTATCTTAAAATTAATTCTATCGATTTAAATGGTAACACAAGTGATTTTTCTGAGGTTGTAGGCGCAACTCCTAGTCTATATAAGCAATTATCCAACATAATCGGCATTTTTACTCCTGATTTTGATAATAATGGTTTTAATGATTTTTTAGCAATGGAGGGATATAATGCAGATTCAAAATATAATCTATATAAAAACGATAGCGGTGTATTTATAAAAACGGAATTCAGCTTCCCATTGCTAAAAGATGGTTCCATTAGTTGGGCAGATTATAACAATGATGGTTTATATGATCTTTTTTATTCGGGCTTTTCTTATAAACAAGGTAAAAGAGTTTCCATTATATTAAAAAATATATCTGGGAATTTGTTTGATATTAATGCTGGTATAACAGGGATGGAATTTAGTTCAATAGATTGGGCTGATTATAATAATGATGGCAAATTAGATTTTATAGTTACTGGTAATACAACAGATCCTTATAAAGGAGTTACAAGACTTTACAGAAATGAAGGAAATGATAAGTTTACAGAGGTGGACTCTGATTTTGCAGGTGTAATGGAGGGTTCTTCAAGTTGGGGTGATTTTGATAATGACGGGGATCAAGATTTATTATTATGTGGTTTGGATTTCATTAAAATTTATGAAAATAGTAATGGAAATTTTAAAGAGGTTATCAATATAAAGGGAAAATATAATAAGGGTGAATGGGGTGATTTTAATAACGATGGATTATTAGATTTTTGTGTTATTTCAACCGAGACATATGTTAATGATCAAAATAACGGTTATTTGAAAGTCTTTCGTAATAACGGTAATAAAACATTTAGCGAATACACAATAGCATCTTCTGTTCCATATTTGTATCATGCTCACTGGTATTCTTCTTTGCGATATATTTACTGTAGAGATTATGACAATGATGGTGATCTTGATATCATTTTACCCGCAGAAAATATTGTATTTAAAAATAACAGTGATTTTAATTTTCAGAAACTTTCTATGCCATCACCTTTATCATTTGCGGATTTTGATAATGACAGCGATCTTGACGTAATGGGTACTAGCGGTATTTTAAGAAACAATACAGTCTTTAATGAAAGTTTTAATCCCAAAGGAAAATTAAATCCGCCGATTAATTTATCGGCACAAGTACAAAAGGATCGGTCTGTTAAATTAAGTTGGAGCAGCCCTGATGAAAAAGATACTTCAAGGAAATTTTCTTATAATTTAAGAATAGGAAAAATATCCGGCGGAATAGATATTCTGTCACCGATGTCAAATCTGGTAACCGGCAAAAGACTTAAACTCGCAATCGGCAACGCGGGCTTCAATACATTTAAAACAATAAACAATCTTCCCGAGGGTACTTATTACTGGAACGTTCAGTCGGTTGATAATAATTTCAATGCATCCGTTTTCGCGAAGGAGCAGAAATTTACCGTAAGTAATAATACAAATGAAATACCTGCGCGCTTCTTGTTATTTCAGAATTACCCGAATCCATTTAATGCCCAGACGACTATCAGCTATGATCTACCCGCAGACCAATTTGTAACCGTGAAAATTTATGATATAACAGGTTCCGAAATTAGAACTCTTGTCAAAAAATTTGAAAAAGCGGGAAGTTATACTATTAATTTTAATACCGGCTCTTTGCCCAGCGGTGTTTATTTCTGCCGGATTATTTCGGAAAAATTCAACAGTGTGAAGAAAATGATTATTCTGAAATAATATGAAGAGGAAGTTTGTGACTGAATTTGAGCAGTATTTCGAGTGTCGGATATTTTGGTAATGACTTATTTGATCTTTTACAAAGGCAACTAATGATTTCTTTTGTTTCTGTGTGTAACAGTCGTTATTTTATTACTAGAATTTAACAACGAATTTAAATTATAGCCTGTATTTATTCCGTTCGTACCCGCAACATGCCGGAAATTTCATACCTTTAATTCGAATATTGGGATAAGGACTTAAATTTTTAATATTTTTTCCGAAATTATTTCCAAATATCTTTATTCGGCAAAAATAATGTTGCAATAACAGGCATATTTGTGTTAATTTTCATGCTTAAAACAATTATTATATTCGGGTAAAAAAGAATGTCTGATAAAAAGAACTTCGGATTTTTAGATTTATTAGTAATTCTAGTAAAATGGAAGAGATTTTTTATTTTCCTTTTTATTATTTCAATGGTATTGTCTTATTTGGCAATCTATTTTTTTGTTAATGAAAGGTATGACTCGTCCTCTCTTTTATTGCCATCAAGCGATCAAAGTGCCGGCGGTATTCTCTCCGGATTGTCGGAACTGAAAGGGCTGCCGCTCGGATTGGGAAATCTTAGCGAAAATTCAGACGTTGATATCTATAACTCAATTGTATACAGTAGAACCCTGCTTAATACTGTCATTCAGAAATTCAATTTAATAAAAGTCTATAAGATTGATACCACCGTTGTGGATTATTACGAACTTACCTTAAAACAGCTCAGAAGCAGTTTAAACGCTGGCTTAAATGATGACGGAGTAACATACAGTATTACTGTTTCCGCACCTACACCGTTTCTTGCAGCTGAAATGACGAATTTTATAGTGAAACAATTGAACGATAAAATTGTTACTCTCAAAATTAAAAAAGCAAAGCTGAACAGAGAATTCCTTGAAAAACGTGTAAATGATGTTAAAGACAGCTTAAAATATGCTGAAGATAAATTAGAGCAATTTCAGAAGAACACAGGGATGTATGAAGCCGAAAGTCAGACTAAAGCTATTTTGGAACAAATTGCAAAGTTCCAGGCGCAAATTGCGGAAAAACAAACAGAATACTCCATCTATAAACAGCTTTACGGAGATAATTCTGCACAAGCTGAAAATGCTAAAATTGTTGCGAAAGAATTTGCCCTAAAACTGAAACAAATAGAGACAGGTAAAGACAGCATAAACACAATGCTGTCGTTGAATAAGCTGCCCCAGAATGCAATAAATTATTTCAGATTGTACGGAAATGTCCAGATTTATACTAATATACTTGAGTTTGAACTGCCTCTTTACGAGCAGGCTAAGTTTCAGGAACAGAAGGATGTTCCTATTCTACAGGTAATCGATCCGGCTATCCCGCCCGCAAAAAGAAGTTTCCCTAAAAGAACTATTCTGGCCTTTTTAATTACAATGGTATTAATGCTGATCTCTTTAGTATTTATATTATTAAAGGAGAATAAAAGACTAGCCGGCTCGAATGAATACATTTATATTAAAAATAATTTATTTAAGTGGAAGTCAGGCGGCTATAATTCATAAATAATTTTAGGTCCTCTAAGGTGCAAATATTTGGGACAGTCTTCTCAAAATAAATTTTTTAGGTTGATACAATAAATCGGTTATTTGAAATTTACTATGGAAAATTTGTTGATAATAAAAATATATTACCGGGGGAAATATTAAGAACGGCAAATATATACTACGGTTCTCAGGCTTTTATAATTATGCGGCCGAGGGAAAAAATAAAAGGCATATAACATTTTATATCCTATCGTATCTGCGGGAAACGGGACAAATAAATTATTTTACTACCTTGCGAATATAATCGGAAAAATAAGATTTTTATAAACGGAGATATAATTTGATTTCCGAATCCGATGCTCATTCCGGTATATTTTGGTCCGCGCTTTCTAGGATAACCATTCATTTTTTTCAAATAATTACTCTGGTAATATTAGCACGTTTGCTGGAACCGGCAGAGTTCGGTTTGATTACATCATCGGTTGTAGTAATCGGATTCTTGAATATTTTTAAAGACCTCGGAATAGCCGCGGCTATAATTCAAAGACAGGAAGTAACCGAGGAATTTCTCAGCAGTATTTATTGGGTCGTTCTAACGATCGGAATCGTGATGAATATATTGCTTTATTTTTCCGCACCATCCCATAGCTGAATTTTATAATGCCGAAGAATTAACCAATATTTTGAAAGTACTTTCGTTCACTTTTCCTATTACTAGTGCCACTATTATGCATCAGACTCTGCTGGAAAAAGAATTAAAGTTTAAACGGATCGCATTTTATGAAACAGCCGCGGTTATTGTGGGTTCGGTTTGTGCGATAACTCTCGCTTTAATGGGATTCGGGATTTGGAGTCTGGTGATACAAAGCCTGGCCAATGCCCTAACACTTTCTTTAATCCTTTTGTTGAAAAGTTCTTTTAAGCCAAAATTTAGTATGCTCTTTCTCTGAACTTAAGTCGATTTATAACTTCAGTGCAAATTTATCAGGTTTTAATATTGTGAATTATTTTGTAAGGAATGCTGATTATGTCTTAATCCAGAAATATTTGGGGCAGGAACAGCTCGGTTATTATAATATAGCATATAGAATGATGCTATACCCTCTTCAAAATATAACCGCGGTTTTTTCCAGGGTGATGTTTCCTTTATATGCAAAACTTCAGGGTAATAATCCGAAGATTAGGGAGATGTATGTTAAATTGGCAAATAACATCGCTCTTATATCGTTTCCTTTAATGCTTTGGATTACAGCCTCGGCTGATGTTTTAATAAAATCTCTATTAGGTGAAAAATGGCTGCCTACTATTCCTCTTTTAATAATATTGGCGCCAATTGGAATGATACAATCAGTATATACTCCGGCGGGAACGATATTTAAGGCAAAGGGACGGACAGATATCTGGTTCAGATGGGGTCTTGTTACCGGAGTAATTTTTGTAACATCATTTGTGATCGGTTTAAAATGGGGTATCTACGGAGTTGCGGTTGGATATCTGATCGCAAATCTAATAACAATATATCCGGGATTATTAATCCCCTTTAAGTTAATCGATCTGCATGTCGGTGACTTTGTCGTGAGTTTCGGAAAAACTTTTATAATTAGTATATGTATGTTTATATTAATTTATTTAATTAAAATATTGTTGATAAATTATTTGACTAGTGTGGAATTATTCGTAGTGCTGATTATATCGGCTCTTCTATTTTATATACCGGTCAGTTTGAAATTTAACCGGCAAAATGCGAACGAATTTTTAACAATATTAAAGGCTTTTAAATAAACAGAACCAGGATCTATGCATTTATCAGCTAAAAAAGGAATATCGACTCGAGAGATGGTCTATCTTTTCCTGATTTTGATAATGAGCTTCGGAATACAGATTGCTGTTGTCAGCTTAATTTCAAAGTATGCGTTAATTCTCTTAATATTTTTCATACTCTTCCTTTTTTCCGTTATTTTATATTTTGAATTTCTAAAAGATTTCTCTGTTTATCTGCTAATCGTAAATTTTTTCCCTCTGCTGCTGCTTGATAATAATTTACATTACGATTTTCATCTTGAAATGATAAGTTTTATTCCCTTGTTTGGATTGACGTTATTTGCTGTGTGTTTATATCTTCTTAACGAAAGAGATTTATCCATTAAGATGAGCTACCTGGAACTGCCGGTAATTTCACTAGTAACTTATTTTGGATTAAGCGCATTAATTGCAATTACTAAAGGAAGAGATAATTACTGGATACTGATTGAATTCACCCACTTCTTCTTATACATGCTCGTTTTCCCTATACTTTACTTACTGAAACACCGCAATAAATATTTATCGGTGCTTAAGTTTTTATTAGTGCTCTCTATAATTATCTCTTTACAATATATAGTCTTTGATTTACTAATATTCAGAGGCCGTTTTGTAACCTTCCAATCGGGTTTTCTTCCTCTTACTATCGGAGTAATGTTTGCATATTTTCTATTAAATAAAGATAAAAAGCTGGCTTCATTTATCATACTGAGCATTTTAATAATCGGCACTTTCGTCACGCTTACCAGAACTCTTTGGGTAGTTACTTTTCTAGTAATGCTTTCGGTATATCTCATTTATTTAAAATATAATAATAAGTTAACCGTATTTAAGACTTCCTTCCTGATATTGATTTTAATTTTCCCTGTTATCATTTCCGGCGACTCGGTAAAGAAAATTCAGACAAAAGCGTTGGTAAATCAATCTGTTAAAGCTAGAGCAGAATCTCTTTCTAATCCTCTTGACGATTCGTCATTTCTTATGAGGGTCGAATTGGGGTACTATGCCGTGGAGGATTTTTTAAAACATCCGATATTAGGAGACGGGTTGGCTAGTTATGTAAAGTACAAAATCATGGTTTTTAATAGACTTCCGGTTTATTATATCGATAGTTCCTGGCTTTACATGCTGTGGAAGGGAGGGATAATCGGATTTGCTCTGTTTGTCTGGTTATTTGTCAGGTTTTTTAAATCGGCGTTTTATGTCTTAAAAAACTCCAGCGATTTTAATGCCAGAATTATCTCACTCGGTCTGATCGGAGGATTTATAGGTTTGTCTTTTTTGGGAATATTTTCGCCGTTATTAATAAAATATAAGACAAATGCCTTAATTGCCATTTTATTCGCGTATATAGAATTCGAAAGAAGGAGCGCTTTGAATAAGGATACGAAAATCCTTAAGGAAAAAGCCTTGGATTAATTCGGGAAATATGAATTTGGAAAATAAGATTGATATATCGATTATAATTGTAAATTATAATTTGACGGAAAGTATTAGGAATCTGCTTAAATCGGTAGAAAAATATATAGACGGAATTCGCTATGAGGTAATAGTAATCGATAACAACTCTCCCGACCGTTCGATTGAGAATCTTAAATCCGAATTCCCCGATTTCAAGTTTCTGCTTCTGGATACCAATTTCGGTTTCGGTCACGGTAACAATTCCGGCTTTGAGCAAGCAAAAGGGGAATATATACTTCTGCTCAATCCGGATACGTACCTAGTAGATAATATGCCTCTCGGATTATACCGGTTTGCGAAAGAACATCCAGATTTCGGAATTATCGGACCCAAAATGATATTTCCAGACGGAAGATTCCAGGTATCCACTGCAAAATTTCCCGGGCTCTTTAAGGAAATTGGAGACTTATCCGGCTTTAGCATAAGAACAACGAGATTATCCAATTTTATAAATTTCAAAATATTAAAGAAGAAAATTTTAGAAGTTGATTATGTATTCGGATCGTGCATGCTGATAAAAACGGATCTTTATAGGAAGCTTAAAGGATTCGACGAAGATTATTTCCTCTTTACGGAGGAAGTTGACTTATGTTACCGGACGAAAAAATATACCGGGTATAAAGTCATTTACTATTTAAATGAAAAAATAGTTCATATGAAAAGCTTGGTAACCGGCAAAGACATGCCTTTAAGAATGAAACTCGGATATGAAAGTAAATTTAAATTTTTTAGAAAGCATTACTCGTCATTCAAATTTAATATGATAAAAAAAACTGTTGTGCTTATGTTCGTTCTGAAACATTTAACTTTGTTCAGGCAAAAAGATGAAAAAAACAACTTTAAAGCTGCTTATCGAAATATTATCAACTTTTACACAAATAAAGCATTTTAAATAAGTAAAGCGACCGCCAAATTACATGAATAAGACAACCAGAAAGGGCATACTTTTTATAAGCGACAGCAGTATTTTAGGCCCGGTATTGCATTCTCAGGGATTACCACTGCTTAAATTTTTGTCTAATCGATTCGAATGCAGTTTGCTTTCATTTGAGGAATATAATCCCGCGAGCAAAGAGAGAACAAAATATGAAAATATCCTCGATAAATATTCCGGGGTGGTTTCTTTCTTTAGAATTGACTTACAGAAGTATTCATTTATACCGTTTTGGATTAATTATTTTGTCAGCGGCATTATGTCCGCAGCTAAAATTGTTAAAGAAAGAAAAATATATATCATTCATGCCAGGAGCCTTTATCCTGCGGTTATAAGCATTTTTATAAAATTATTTTATCCCCGATTAAAACTAATATACGACAACCGCGGAGTTTTTGTTGAGGAACAAATTTATCTCGGGCAGTGGAAAAAAAACGGTATTAGTGAAAGGACTTTCAGGTTATTTGAAAGGCACATAATAAAAAAAGCCGATCATGTAGTAGTCGTTTCGGAATTTTTTAAAAATTATCTTTTATCGGAGTACGCAGGAATTATTAATTCAGCGCAGAAATTATCCGTCATAAACAATAAGACGATTACAGATCAGAAAATTACATCGGAGGAATTGATAGCGAGAAAAAATAAAAATTCCTTTACTTGCGTTTATTCCGGATCTTCGGCAAAATGGCAGAATATGAGGGAGGTTTTTTCCTTCGCAAGTAACTGTTTAAGAAGAATTGAGAATTTTCGTCTAAATATACTAACCTATGAGAGTCGAAAGTTTTCGGAAGAATTAAATTCATTTGCTGATTTGATGGCTGCTACAGAGATTTTAAGTGTAAGTTCCGACGAGGTATTTGATCAATTGACATGCGCAAATTTCGGATTACTTTTAAGGGATAAAAATATCGTTAACAATGTTTCCTCTC
>CAVUCX010000013.1:0-3898 GCA_963739955.1 uncultured Bacteroidota bacterium
TGCCGGCTCCCCTTTGCTGTCGAGATCTTTCCGGTAGTTTTCCAGATCAAAGCATTCGGGACAAAACAACATTTTTCGGGAATTACTGATCCCTACTACGTTTATCTTTAGCCGGTGCTCTTCAAGCAACTTTTCCTGCTGCTGCCTGATCTGTTGTAATAGAATTTTCCCGACTGTACCGATGCCGACCAGAAACAGGTGCAGTTCCTTGTAATGAGAAAGGAAAAAACCTTCATGGATGACATTCAGCGCTTTTTTCAGGCTTTCTTTGCTGATCACTACAGAAATATTCAGCTCGGAAGAACCCTGCGCAGTAGCAATGGCACTGATACCATTGGCACCCAGCGACCGGAAAAGGTTGGCCGATATGCCTGGAGTATTTTTCATTCGTTCCCCCACAATGGCTATGATAGAAAGTTCGCGTTCGGCAACTATCTTTATTTCATGACGTAGTTTTATCTCAGGTTCAAATTCCTGCTCGAGTGCCAATAAGGCATTTTCCGTATCATCAGGATTAATGGCAAAAGTGATGGAATATTCCGATGAAGCTTGTGTAATTAGGATAATATTAATATTGCTTGTTGCAAGGGCACCAAACAACCGCATGGAAATACCCTTAACACCCACCATGCCGGGACCCTGGATTGTTACAAGTGTAATATCGTCAATAGATGAAACTCCTTTTATCAGTGTACCATCCACGGATTCGGATTTCTTGGATATGATGGTTCCCTGTGCCGTAGGATTGAAAGTGTTTTTAACTGCTATTTCAATATTTTTCTTATAAACAGGTTGAATGGTCGGTGTATATATAACTTCAGCGCCAAAATGAGACAATTCCATTGCTTCGGCATAACTGAGTGATTCGATGGCAAAAGCCTTGGGTACCTTTTTAGGATCGGCGGTCATGAATCCATCCACATCTGTCCAAATTTCCAGTCGTTTAACATTGAGAGCAGCGGCAATTATAGCTGCTGAATAATCCGAACCACCTCTTCCAAGAGTTGTGGTTTCTCCTGCATTGTTGCTGGCAATAAAACCGGGCACTATCGCTTTTTTATTTATACCTTGTAAACTTTCTTTAATAAGCTTATTGGTCCGGTCGAAATCAACCCGTGCATTTCCAAAATTATTATCGGTTACAATCAGGGAGCGTGCATCAAAAAATTCACAATCATTTATTACCCTGCTGATAATATAGGCAGACAACCGTTCACCATAACTGACTATCCGGTCGCGGGTTTTTGGAGTAAGATCGTTCAGCAGGTATACGCCATCGGTAATATCTTTTAATTCCTTTAACAGATCCTTCACCTGCAAGGTCACCTCCTCTTTTTCAGATCCGGAAAGCAGATCATTCACTACAGTCAAATGACGGTTTTCAATAATTTCAAAATGTTCCCTATAGTTTATGTTTTTTGAACCGGCCATGTTACCCATCCTGATAAGCTGATCGGTTATATCTTTAAAGGCAGAAACGACGACAATAACCTTCTCGTCCTGATCTTCCACGATTTTCTTTACATCCATTATTTTATCGGGTGAACCGACTGAAGAACCGCCGAACTTAAGTACTCTCATTGATAAAAGTATATAAATATTAAAAAGTCTTTAAAAATAATACAAAACCACATAAAAAAGGGGGCCTTTGCCCCCAAATTTATCTTTTGACTGAATTTTAACCTGCGCTGGCAGTGGGGACTTGCCGGTCGACTTTTTTTATCAGTCCTTGCAATACTGTTCCCGGACCGACTTCTGTGAACGATTTAGCGCCATCGCCCAGCATGTTTTTAACGGTCTGAGTCCATCTTACAGGCGCTGTAAGCTGCGCTTTCAGGTTTTTCTTTATAACTTCAGGATCGGTAACAGGCAGTGCTGAAACATTCTGATAAACAGGACACACCGGTTGATTAAAGGTTGTTTGTTCGATAGCAGTTTCCAGTTCTTTACGGGCAGGTTCCATTAACGGAGAATGGAAAGCCCCACCCACTTTTAATTTCAATGCCCGTTTTGCTCCCTGCGCGCTTAGTTTTTCAACAGCCATGTCAATGCCTTTTTCAGAACCAGATATCACAACCTGACCCGGACTGTTATAATTGGCAGGTACAACTACCTCATCTATTTCAGCACAAACATTTTCAACTACTTCATCATCAAGTCCCAGTATTGCTGCCATGGTCGACGGCTCAAGCTCGCATGCCTTTTGCATAGCTTGTGCCCTTTTAAACACCAGCTTAAGCCCGTCTTCGAACGACAGGGTTCCGTTGGCAACCAGGGCTGAAAATTCACCCAGTGAGTGGCCCGCTACCATATCGGGCTTAAAATCGTCGCCCAGTGTTTTTGCAAGAATAACGGAATGCAGGAAAATAGCAGGCTGGGTTACTTTTGTCTGTTTCAGGTCATCATCACTGCCTGTAAACATTATATCGGTAATTTTGAAACCAAGTATTTCATTGGCCTTTTCAAACAGTTCCTTTGCCAGGGTCGAATTGTCATACAGGTCCTTTCCCATCCCTGTAAACTGAGCTCCCTGACCGGGAAAAACATATGCTTTCATAAATAGATGTTTAAAGTTTGCGCAAAAGTAATAAAATTTGGAGGAAGTGTCAATGGAAAGAGTTTATCGACATAAATGGTTTGCTATAAATACAGCATACATTATCAGGTATGATAGTTTATTCAATATCAATTGATAATACTTTTGATAATCCTATTCGTATCTCGTCCATTAATAAATCGGAAATCACACCAAGTCTTTTTACAAATCTGTTTTGTGATACCGAACGAACCTGAAAACAATCTGCAGACGATTCTTTTATCAATCCGTTTTTGTTAGTAGGTTCAATTTTAATCATCCACGGTGCAATCTCATAATGACTTTTCCAATCTGTAACGGGCACAATAATTTTTAGCGGTAATTTACCTAATGAATTATCACTTACAATTATAGCGGGTCTGGTCTTTTTGATCTCTGCCCCAACAGTTGGATCTAGGTTTATTAACCAAACTTCATTTTGCTTCATAGAAATGCTCAAAATCAAGTTCAGTAAATGCAGTTAATTCAGCATCAGTTTTATAATCAGAATATAAAGCAACTGCTGCCTTTTTCATTTGGCTTTTATCCTCCAGTGTCCTTATAGAGTGTATGGTTTTCTCAATCACATAAATCCGCTTGGAAATGGGTAATCTTTGGATTTCCTTAATTAGATCATTTGTTTTCATTTCTGTCAATTTTATGCAAGATACAAAAAAATCGTAGTAAAATACTTTACCTGCTGATATACATGGTTTATCTTTATTCTTGTATAACTTATAAATAAGGATAGATCGGATCTTTTAATTCAATTATTTATTAACTCCATCAAAGGGTTAAATAGTCCATTATTTTATAGAATCATTTTTTTCAAGTTTTAAAATTTTTTGTTCTATTTCCATAATGCGTTGATTTATTTTCTCAGGCTGAACTTCAGTTTCAATTTCCGCCTTTATCATATTTTGCAAATCTTTATTAGAATAATCATTTTTAGAAGATCGTAGATAAGTTAAGAGAGTGATTACAACAATAATAACTCCTAAAATTATATTTATTACAATACTTCTATTGTTAATAGATCGAATATTTCTCTCTGAGATGAAATCATAACCCTTTACTGTTAATCTTACCTTTACCAGCACTTTCTCAACAGGAACTAGTTTACCATTTTGCCTAGATATAGTCAGACCATCACCTCTATCTGCTATAATAATGAGCTCATTTCTTTCTAATTCATTTATGAAATCATTAGCTTCACTTCTAAAAGAATCCGGATTCTTTGTTTCAAAATATTGAAGAAAAAATGGATTTAATTCAACTTTGCCAAATAAATTTTCCATTTTTAAGAATAAATTAGCAATACAT
>CAVUCX010000014.1:0-4612 GCA_963739955.1 uncultured Bacteroidota bacterium
AGGTATTAATAATTGAATGTCAGCAGCACATAGGGGAGAATACGGTACGGACTATAGCGATGGATTCTACGGATGGATTACAAAGAAATATGAAAGTCCGCTCTTCCGGCAACCAGATAAAAATGCCTTTTGGTGACCAGATTAGGGGAAGATTACTGAATGTAATAGGAAAACCAATTGACGGCATTGGCGCGCTGGACAATTCAGAAGGATATCAGATACATAATGCGCCTCCTGTTTTTGAAAAGCTTTCCACAGAGACAGAAGTGTTATTTACAGGAATTAAAGTAATAGATTTGCTTGAACCTTATTCCAAAGGAGGTAAAATCGGTCTTTTTGGCGGCGCTGGTGTTGGCAAAACGGTTATTATTATGGAACTGATTAATAATATTGCCAAACGGTACGCAGGATTATCAGTATTTGCCGGTGTAGGTGAACGAACCAGGGAAGGGAATGACTTACTCCGTGAAATGATTGAGTCGGGTGTTATCAGGTATGGCGACGCGTTCAAAAAAAGCATGGAAGAAGGCAATTGGGATTTAAGTAAAATAGATCATGAAGCATTAAAGGAATCGCAGGCAACGCTTGTATTCGGACAAATGAATGAACCTCCCGGAGCCCGTGCTACTGTTGCGTTATCCGGATTATCTGTTGCCGAATCGTTTCGCGACGGTGATGAAAAGAGTGGAGGACGTGATATTTTGTTTTTTGTCGATAATATTTTCCGTTTTACCCAAGCAGGTTCCGAGGTATCGGCGTTATTAGGGCGTATGCCTTCAGCTGTGGGTTATCAGCCAACATTGGCTACCGAAATGGGATTGATGCAGGAGCGGATCACCTCTACCAAACGAGGATCCATTACATCGGTGCAGGCCATTTATGTTCCGGCTGACGACCTTACCGACCCGGCGCCGGCAACTACTTTCTCTCACCTGGACGCCACTACTGTACTTGATCGTAAAATTGCATCATTAGGTATATATCCGGCAGTCGACCCGCTGGGTTCATCCTCACGGATACTTTCTTCGGAAATTGTCGGGAAAGCTCATTACGACACGGCTCAACGCGTGAAAGAATTACTACAACGTTATAAAGAACTTCAGGATATCATTGCTATTCTGGGGATGGACGAACTTTCTGAACAGGATAAACTGGTTGTACAACGTGCCCGGCGTGTTCAGCGCTTCCTTTCTCAACCTTTCCACGTAGCGGAACAATTTACCGGAATACCCGGAGTAATTGTTAACATAGAAGATACTATAAAAGGTTTCAATATGATTATGGATGGAGAAGTTGACAAATATCCCGAAGCGGCATTTAACCTGGTAGGTACTATCGAAGATGCCATTGCCAAAGGAGAGAAATTATTGACAGAGGCAGGAAGTTAACTCATTTTAAATTCCTTAATAGTGAAATTAGAAATATTAACTCCCGATAAAAGCCTGTATTCCGGCGATGTGAAAGTTATCAAGGTGCCCGGAAGCAAGGGGTCGTTTGAGGTATTGAATAATCATGCCCCCATCATTTCTACCCTTGAGAATGGAATGATAGATATTACTTCAATGGATGGAAAAACTTCTCATATTGAAATTACAGGTGGAGTGATAGAAGTAAAGAAAAACGAAGTAATCGTGCTGGCTGACGTAGTCTAGGACTTTTTCAAAATACAGGATGAAGTTATTTTTTTCTCTGACAGTTTTATTTTTATGTTATTCAAGTATTTCTGCACAAGAAAAAGTTGGCTTTTATGGTCCCGACAGTTTGTATATTACAGCTGACATGTATCTGAAAGACTATCGCTATCCTTTTATTTTACTTTTTCACCAGGCCGAATCAAGTAGGGGTGAATACCGCGAGATTGCCAAAAAATTATTGAACCTCGATTATAATTGTTTGGCGGTGGACCTGCGCTCGGGCGACAACATGAACTTTGTAAGAAATGAAACTGCTCTTGATGCGCAACGAAAACATTTACCCAACCGGTTTATAGATGCACGTTCGGATGTGAATGCTGCTATTAATTATATTGCCGGTAAAAGCTCAAAACCCGTGGTGTTGTTTGGAAGTTCTTATTCCGCATCGCTGTGTTTGCTCGTGGCAAAAAACAATCCGAAAGTAAAAGCCGTTGTGGCATTTAGTCCGGGTGAATATTTCAGGCCGGAGATAACCATGAGAGATGCATTAAAAGGTTTCGACAAACCTGTATTTGCAGCAACTTCCAAACTGGAAAATGAATATGTGGAAAAAATGATGGATGCTGTACCAGGGAAACTGAAAACCATTTATACGCCTTCCGACAGTAAGGGAACACATGGAGCAAAAGCCCTTTGGAATTCAAATAAAGACAGTGAAGCATACTGGCTGGAACTGCTGTTGTTTTTTAAAAAAATCAAATAATTCAGGAGTACAGATTTAAATTTGTATAATTTTAGATGGTAAATTGTTTAAAGATGTATTAGTGGGTTAAAGGAAATGGATTGTTGGAATAATGGAATGAATAAATATAAACAGAGGTTTTAAACAATTAAGAAAGGGTTTTGAAAGAAAATGTTAAATGGTGATTGAGAAGATATTTTATAAAATGATGCAGATTACAGCATACCACGAATTTAATAGTATGGGGGCAATATTCCAGCATTCCAGTACTCCATTTGTCCAATTGATATGAGATATATTGTCCCTTGTTTACTTTTATATTTAATAAAAAAAACTAAAAACAGCACTTGGTAAAATTCCTGATCATCCGGTTTAGTTCGATAGGAGATATTGTTCTGACAACTCCTGTCATCCGATGTCTGAAACAACAGGTAGAAGATGTTGAGGTACATTATCTGACCAAAAAGCTATTTGCCCCGGTATTGTCTTCCAATCCTTATATTGATAAGATCCATTTACTTGAAGACGATATGTCTGCACTGATTTCTTTGTTGAAAAAAGAAAAATTCGATTACCTGATCGACCTGCACAAAAATCTGCGGACCTCTTTGGTTAAGAACCGGCTAAATGCTCTGACTTTTTCTTTTAATAAACTCAATCTGCAGAAATGGCTGCTTGTAAATTTCAAGGTTGACCGTTTGCCGGATACCCACATTGTCGACCGGTATTTAAAAACAGTTTCTTTGTTTGATGTGAAAAACGATAATAAGGGACTCGATTATTTTATACCACCTGAGGATGAAATGGATATGTCTTCTCTCCCCAGGGCTTTTTCACATGGTTATGTGGCATTTGTAATAGGTGGTAAACACGCTACCAAACAACTGCCGGATGAAAAAATCATTTCTGTTTGCAACAAGCTGGAACTTCCGGTTATTCTGATGGGCGGAAAAGAAGATAACGATAAAGCAGAAAATATTTTAAAACAGGTAAAAGGCAATGTTTTAAATGTATGCGGAAAATATTCCATTAACCAGAGCGCTTCCCTTGTAAAGCAATCGAAAGTGGTAATTACCCACGATACCGGACTGATGCACATTGCAGCAGCCTTTAAAAAGAAAATCATATCCGTATGGGGAAATACTGTTCCGGCTTTCGGCATGTATCCCTATTTGACAGATAAATCGGAAATCATTCAGGTAAACGGACTAAAGTGCCGGCCCTGTTCAAAAATTGGCTTTGACAAATGCCCAAAAGATCATTTCAACTGCATGATGAAAATTGATGAGGATAAAATAGTTGAACTTGCCCGTAAATTTTATCAGTAATTCAGCTTTTACTTTAATTCAGGTCATACTAAAAGTAAATTCGGCATTTATATTAGATAGTGAAACTTTTTACATATTTCTGTTTGTCCCGGATGTGGCGTTTTCACTTAGAAAATTATAAACTATTGAGACGGCTTCAATTTATAAAACCTTGTGGCACAGAATTTGGTGATTCCCTGAGGTTGTATTTCACATTATTTCCGGTCCCGGATGTAAATTTTCTCATTGAATGATTGTAACTAAAACACATATACGGTCGTCTATTATACTGAGACAATAAAAAAGTATGCAAAAAATCACATGTATTTTTTAAAAAATCCAGATAAATTTTCTACAAATGCTTAGAAACTACTTAAGAACCATCCTGCGCAATCTGCTACACAACAAGTTTTATTCGTTATTAAATATTTTCGGCCTGGCAACAGGTATAGTCGCCGCAATTTTTATTTTGTTGTATGTAAAAGACGAACTTTCTTATGATAAGTATAATAAAAATTATCAGCGGATATACCGGTTGGAAGGACATTTTAATATCGATAACAAGGACGAAAAATTCAGTGTAACACAGGTTCCTTTAGCGCCAACTTTAAAAGACGAAGATCCCGAAATAGAAACGTATGTCCGTTTTAATGATGCAGGAACGCTTTATTTCAAAAAAGACGGGTACGAGATTGAATCAGACAGTGTTTATTTTGCCGATTCCACAGTGTTTAATGTTTTTACGGTTGATTTCATCAGCGGAAATCCGGAAAAAGCTCTGACACGACCCAATACAATGGTTGTTACACAAAGTTTTGCCAGAAGATTTTTAGATAAAGATGATCCGGTGGGACAAACGCTTACTACTGTTGACGGGAATTTATTTGAAGTTACGGGCGTAATTAAAGACCTTCCGCAAAATACCCATT
>CAVUCX010000015.1:0-12293 GCA_963739955.1 uncultured Bacteroidota bacterium
TAAACTAATTGTTTTTTTTGTCTTTAGCCTTGTAGAGTTTAAATAATTGTAGAAAATACACGAACAAAAAAAGTAAATCCTCGTAGTTATTCACTTAACTTACCACATCATGTACCAAATTAATTTGACGCGTATGCGCCTCATACTATGCGCGTTGGATTTATACAGACTGGATTACAATCCTGCTTTAATCCAAACCACAGGTGCCGCCGCCGCATCCGCATGATGAGCATCCCGCATCCCCGCTTGGTTCGTAACTACCATAGTTACCGGTCGACCCGTCTACCGAAGCGCTGAAAGAGGAGAATAATTTTTTATTACTTTCAGAACTGCATTTCGGGCAGTTCACTTTTTCATCCGAATGCTGAGATTTGTGAAGCACTTCAAATTTGGTATTGCAGTCGGAACATCTGTATTCAAAAACAGGCATTAGGGTTCTTTCTTTTTTAAGTTCAAGATTAAGTTCAAGCCTGCCTACCGGCAGGTAGGTCCAAGTCCAAGAGAGTATCATGCTTTCATACATTCCCATGATCTTATCTTCAATTAATTATCCGCATTTGTTACGGAAATTTCCGGTTTTAAAATTACGTTAGATTTTATTGAATTGGAAATAAGACATGCTTTTTCCGACTTTTCAATTATCCTCAGAGCTTTTTCTTTATCTTTTTCTCTTTTAACGATAATTTTCGGCTGAAGTTCAATTTCGGAAATCATGAATTTTCCCTCAACTTTTTCCAGTTTGCCTTTACCGCTGCATGAATATGAGGTAAAAGATAAAAAAGAATTTTCTGCGATAGCGAGAAAGGTAGTCATCAAACATATATTTACAGCCGAGACAAAAAGATGCTCAGGTGTCCAGATGCCGGGAACTCCTTTAAACTCGGGTGGAGTAGCAACTTCAATAAACGGGAATCCGTCGGAACTCAGACCCCCTTTTCGGCCTTCGCTCCATTCAACTTTTGTATCGTAAAAAAATGTGCCTTCCATTTATAATCCTAAGTTTAATTTTCGCAACAGTATGATGTAAAAGTTTGATTATGGTTTCGGGTAAAATGATTTTAAAAAATTAATTTGACAGAAAAAGATAAATTCGATATATTTAATCAGACAAAAAAATCTGATTAAGGAATGACTGTAATATTTTCAAAAAAATGTGAATACGGACTTCAGGCGGTGTTGTATCTGGCGGCATTGGAGGATGACAATGTTGTCCCGGTTGATGAGATTGCCGGAAAGCTGAATATCCCTAAGGAATTTGTTTCGAAGATATTACAAAGTTTAACGGAAAGCGGAATAGTCTATTCCAAGAAAGGGAAGTCCGGCGGATTTGCTTTGGCCAAAGATCCTCAAAAAATCAGATTGATTGATATTGTAGCCGCAATTGACGGACTGGATATTTTTAACAGCTGCGTACTGGGTTTTCCGAGATGCACTCCGGAAAATCCGTGTCCCCTGCATGAAAAATGGGGTGTCTTAAGATCCAATGCTTACAATATGTTAACCGATGAAACGCTCGATCAATTAAAACAAAAAACTATCAGAAAATTGCAAGGGCTTTAATTAAAATTTTTTATACATAAATCAGATAAAAACATCTGAAAATGAAAACAAAAAAGAAAATAATTCGCAACGTTGAAAAATCGATTCAAAAGTACAGGTTCTATATTCAGTCTGCTTTTATGCTTTTATGTCTGTGGATCGGGGTGGATTTTTATTTCTTCGTTCATTACCTGGAAACGGGGGGAGCTGCGGCATATTTCAGCAGACCGCCGGGAGTTGATGGTTTTCTGCCGATAAGTTCGATGATGAGCTTCTACCTGTTTGTTAAAACAGGGGTAATTCAAAATGCTCATCCGGCCGGCATGTTTATTTTTATGGCGGTTGTGATGGTATCTCTTTTATTCGGTAAAGCATTCTGCAGCTGGCTTTGTCCGATAGGATTTATTTCCGAAATGATAGGCGACTTCGGCGAAAAGATATTTAAAAGAAAAACAGTTCTTCCCAGATGGATTGATTATCCGTTAAGAAGTTTAAAATACATACTTCTGGGATTTTTATTCTACGCTGTGTTTTTTATGATGAATATCGCGGCGGTAAAAATGTTCTTGAACAGCCCCTATAACCAGGTTGCCGATTTAAAAATGTATTTTTTCTTTGCCGATATTTCTGCGGCGGCGTTTGTAATCATTCTCGCTTTATTTATTCTTTCTATTTTTATAAGGAATTTCTGGTGCAGATTCCTTTGTCCCTACGGTGCCTTACTCGGCATAGTTTCTTTCTTAAGCCCTCATAAAATAAAAAGGAACACAGTAAGCTGTATCGATTGCGGTTTATGCGCAAAAGCATGCCCTTCCGCAATTAAAGTAGATAAAGTTAAAACAGTATTATCCGACGAATGCAGTACTTGCATGAGCTGCGTAGATGCTTGTCCGGTTGCCGATACTCTTTACCTTCAGTCTGTTGTAACCAAAAGAAAAGTATCAAAAAAAACGGTCGCAATTGGAGTGGTTGCGGTTTTTATGATTGTTACCGGCATTGGTATGATTACCGGACACTGGCAGAATAACATTACCCAGAAACAGTATTTAATTCATTATAAACTTATGGATTCCTACGGGCATCCGACCGGCTCAGCGGCGATTAAAAAATTAGATAAAGAATCTTCGAAGTTGAAATCAAAATAGAAATTATTAAATAATAAAAGGAAACAAAAATGAACGAAACAGAAAATTACACAGTAGAAAACGACGAAGTAGGTGAAATGACACTTGCGCAAATTGTTACAAATAATTATAAGGCGGCGCGTATATTTGAAAAATACGATCTCGATTTCTGCTGCAAGGGTAATAAACCTTTAAGACAGGCGTGCAGTGAAAAAGGTCTGAATCCTTCCGAAATAAATAAAGAACTGCTTAATGTCGAGGCTTCAGCTTCCGGAATGGATTCGAGGTTCAATAGCTGGGAATTGGATTTTCTTGTAGATTATATAATCAACATGCATCACCGTTATGTAAGGGACACAATTCCTGTTATTTCTGCGCACAGTCAAAAAGTTCTGGCAGCACACGGTAAAAACCATCCGGAACTATCGGAAATAGCTGAAATATTTACAGCTGTTTACAAGGATTTGAGACAGCATCTTATAAAAGAAGAAGAGATTTTATTTCCGCATATAAAAAAGCTTGTAAAGGTTAAAAATAAATCGATGAAGTATGAAGCTCCTTATTTCGGGAAAATAGCGAATCCGATTAAAATGATGGAAGCTGAACACGAAACCGCGGGAGACGGTTTATTTGAAATAAGGCGACTTGCGTCCAATTATGTTATTCCGGTTGATGCTTGCAATACATTTGCCGTATATTTTAAAGAGTTAAAAGAGTTTGAAGAAGATCTGCATAAACATGTTCATCTTGAAAACAACATACTTTTCCCGAGATCTATTGAGCTTGAGGAACTTATTATCAACTCAAAAATCGAATAAGCGGCACAGCGCTGTGATTTGGAGCCATTTTTTTTTTGATGCGATATTTAAAATTTTGCTATTGCTTATATTTCCGGTGTTAGATATTGAATATAAGTAAATGAGTAAAATAATTTAAAACGGAGTAAACACCGGAACGAAATGAACAACACAAAAAGTTTGTTCTCGATTGCGCATGATCATTTTCACGGCTTAATGCTGGCGCAGATGATTAAAAAGGGAAGTCAGGTATCGGACGGAATGCCGGTAACCACGGAGGGGAAAGCAAAATATACAATTCATTTTTTCGAGCAGGAACTTGAAAATCATTTTTATATTGAAGAGCATGTTCTGCAGCCGGAAATTACAGGAATAAGCTCTGAAATAGACGAGATCTTTAAAAAACTCGTTGAAGAGCATGATGCGATGAGAAAAATGATCAAACAATTAAAAAACGGAAAAGATCTTGAGGATAAACTAGACAAATTCGGAAGGCTGCTGGAAGAGCACGTTAAGAACGAAGAAAGAAATTTTTTCCCTAAAATTCAGGACGCATTATCCGAAGATGAACTGAAAAATCTTGCGAAGAAATTACATAGCAAGGGGTATGAATTTATTTATAAATATTGATCATTACAGACTTCCGAAATGAAGGTATTTTTAAGGCATGTCTGCATGACGGCATGAATGCATGCAGCCATGCATCCATGCAATCATGCATTCTTTAAGCTTTCATTCTGTTTCCGTGTTCCTCATGAATAAACAGCCAGCTGCAAATTTTCCCGATATTAATCTCGTCGTAATTTTTCCAGTAGTCTTTTGTTCTGACATGCTGAGAACTTGTATCAATCGGAGAAATTTTTTCCGATTCCTCGATTAGTTCCGAAATCCTTTTCTTCCATTTTATCATATTTGCAGGTCTAAGATCAACCCATCCTTCACTTGACCACCGCTCAATATTTTCATTATTTATTTCAAGGACATTTTCGCCTCTGAAAGATGGAATTTTAATGTTGTTCCCTCTGAGCAGATTTTCGCCGTTCGGAAGTAATATCGGAATTCCTATAGAAAGTATTTCGCTTCTCAACTGAGAATTATTTGTTACCGTATCGAAACATAATGTGGAAAGTTCATTAGCGTCTTTGGTTAAAATTTCCTTCATAGATTTGCAATGCAAAGAGATCAGATGAATCTCGTAAAGTAATTTTGACAAACGCGGCGGTCCCAGCAGCTCGAAAGCAACGCTTGTAACGTTATGTTCTTTTTCAAGGTTTCCCAATTTCTCCGCTGCCATATGCTGCATATAACCCGCGCGGTAGGTCGGTTCTAGAGTAGCATGATCAAGAGAGCTTACAATATCGTGTCCGGTATTTCCGCCCTGAATTTCGTATACAACTACTTCAGCAATTTCCTCGGGAGTAACAAACTCCATTTGTTTCTGCGCGGTAATCGTTTCGAATTCTCCTCTTGAAAATATGCCGTTCTCTCCCGTATCGATGAACACCGATTTTAAAGTTTCGCCCGTAGTTTTGTATTGTTTATCCTGACAGATTACAAACTTGTCTTTCAGCGGTACCGCCTCGGTAACGGGTATATCGAGAAGTCTAATCGGCTCGCCGCGTTTCTTAATTTCACCGTATTCTATTCTTTTCCAGGCGATGGCGCCGGTAGGTTTTATTTCTTTTGTTATTGGTCCTTCCGGAGTTCTTCCCATTAAGAAAAGCAATAAAGTATGGGCGCCGGCAATTGATGATTTACTTAACAGAACCCTTGAGGGCTTTTCTTCGCTGTGCGTGTAGGGAATATTCAAGCCCATTCCGCCTGTGCCGCTTGTTCCTATTTTAACATAAATTTCCGTTTTAATAATACTCATGCATGTATACATTAGCTGTATATGCCTTATAAGCTGCGGTATATACAAAGTACACATCATTTTTTCTACTTCGTTGATAAGTTCATTATACTCCCCCTCTTTTTTTATGAGGCTTGTTACGTTTCTGAAAGAGGAATAAATATCCTGATAAGCAATAGCTGTCGCGGTATTTATACAATCGATTATTATTTCCGGTTTATAATTGATCAGAAGGTTATAAACGGAAGAATTTTTTATTATATCGTCTGTGAGTTCTTCCATTGTATCGTGCATAATGAGTTTCCTTTTTTGCGCATCGTTCAAAAGCTGCAGCCTGTTTTGCTCTCTGAACTCATTACGAACGAAAATATCTCCGCCCCAAGGGATAAAAAAAGATTTTCCGGCATCAGGGAAAACTTCTTCTAACTTTGCTACCGCATCTTGTGCTTCGGAATATTTTAGTGAGGTTATAATAATCCTTTTGGGTTTATCCTCAACCAGCTTACGAGCAACGGCGCTGCCTACAAGGCCCCAGCCTCCCAAAACCAGTACCGTTTTATTTTGGATGTTCATGTTTTATTCCCGGCTAGTTAGTATGTAAAAATGTTAATGTTCTAAATTAAGCTAAACTGACCGGTAAGGCAATCGGTGCCGAAATTTTGTCTGTCGGTTTATTATGTTATTTATATCCCGTATTTACCTTTTATCGAAAGTAATTTGATTTTACGCTTTTATAAGTTTAATTCAGATGTACATAAATCAATTTAGTATCCATTTTTTCAAATTATACTATGTCTTCAAACGAAAAAATAAATCTTGCTGAAGAATTTTTTAATAAGGCATTTCAATTTCAGAACGACGGCGAAATCGAAGAAGCGATAAAACAATACAAATCATCCATAGAGATTCATCCTACCGCTAAAGCGCATACATATCTTGGGGAGGCTTACAGCCTGCAGGGCAAGTATTCGGAAGCGATTAATGAATGCAAAAAAGCCATAGATATAGATCCGAATTACGGTTATCCATATAATGATATCGGAAATTATCTCATAAACCTTGGCGAGTCGAATAAGGCCGTAATATGGTTCGAAAAAGCAGTGCGGTCATATCATTATAAACCGAAGCATTTCCCTTTTTACAGTCTGGGAAAAATTTACGAAAAGAAAGGCGAATGGCTCGAGGCATTAAAATGTTTTAACAGGGCCTTAATATTCAATCCGGATTATGAACCGGCGCAGGACGCGGTTATCAGAATGGCTGCTTTGCTTAACTGAACTTCCGCGCGGTGATTTCCGCCATAAGGTACCTTTTTCTATAACTTATTTATTTAATTCATTGCTTAACTTTTACGATATTCTTAAATTAACATACTAGTTTTAAAATTTTTTTATATCCAATATTTAGATAATTGGCGGAAATTAATGAAAGTACTTGATTTATTAAACAAAAATTGCATTGTTGCCGACCTACAGGGACAAACAAAAGAAGATGTTATAAACGAGCTTATCAACCTTTTTAAGGACGACAGCAGAGTTATTGAACTTGAAAAAGTAAGAGACGCAGTTCTGGAACGAGAGAAAATAATGTCTACAGGCGTGGGTAAAGGATTTGCAATACCTCACGGTAAAACCAATGCGGTTACCGATATACTTGCTGCATTCGGTAAAACAACACGCCCGATTGAATATGATTCGCTGGACGGCCATCCGGTTTACCTGGTATTCTTACTGGTTGGTAAAGATAACCTTGTTAGCAAACACATAAAATTATTAAGCCGAATTTCAAGAATGATGAATAAGGACGAGTTCAGAGAAAAGCTTATTCAAGCTAAAACTTCGGAAGAAATTCTGGAAATATTCAAAAAAGAAGAAGAAAATTATTTTGAAGTTTAACAGCTCCGAAATTATTTCAAAAGTATATTTGATTTATGCTGATAATAAAATATCCGGCATTAAATTCTGGCTAAACCTAAGGTTTAGCCTTTATTGCATTTTATAACAATTTTAAACACTTCCAAAAACATTGTAATATGATCAAAGCAGTTACCGGCACAAAAGATATCCTTCCCTCGGAAATAGCGAAATGGAAATATCTGGAAGATGCAGTTTCGGAAATATTCACGAATTTTAATTACAAGGAAATAAGAACCCCCGTGTTCGAAGAAACTTCGCTGTTTGCCAGAGGCATAGGCGAAGAAACCGATATCGTCGGCAAAGAAATGTATACCTTCAGCGACAGAAGCGATACTAGCTTAACACTTAAGCCGGAAATGACAGCATCGGTTGTAAGAGCTTTTAACGAACATTCGCTCGGCAAACAGCAGCCGCTTAATAAATTGTATTATATATCTCCGATGTTCAGGCAGGAAAGGCCGCAGGCGGGAAGATACAGACAGTTTCATCAGTTCGGTGCCGAAGCTCTCGGCAGTTCCTCGCCTCTGTTGGATGCGGAAATGATTATAATTGCGTTTAACATTCTCAAGAAACTCGGATTAAATGATCTGAACGTAAAAATTAATTCGCTGGGTGTTCCTGCTTCCAGGGACAATTATAAAAAAGTTTTGAGAGAGTATCTAAAAGATTATAAGGACAAATTATCGGAAGACAGCGCAAGAAGATTTGCCACTAATATACTGAGGGTATTCGACAGCAAATCCGAAGCGGATCAGGCGATATTAAAAAATGCCCCGATGCTTACCGAATATATCGATGATGAAAGCAGAGAACATTTTGAAGTCGTACAAAATCTTCTTACAAAAGCCGGAGTGGCATATGAAATCGATCCTAAACTTGTGAGAGGCTTGGACTATTATACTAAAACAACTTTTGAAATTATAAGCGGCAAAGTCGGTTCGCAAAGCGCGTTATGCGGCGGCGGGAGATACGATCTTTTAATTGAACAATTGGGAGGAACTCCGGCTCCAGGTGTGGGCTTTGCAGCGGGCATTGAAAGAATTTTATTAGCCTGCGAAAATGAGAATTCACTTAATCTGCCCGGCGAAAAATTAGATCTTTATATTATCCGGCTGGATAAAGAATTAATTCCCGAAGTATATGATTTGGCCTTATATTTCAGAAATAAAAATTATACAGTTGAGTTCGATTATCTCGAGAGAAGCGTTAAAGCTCAAATGAGAGAAGCTAATAAATTAAATGCCCGGCATGTGCTTTTTGCCGGTGGCGATGAGTACCGGGCCGGTAAATTGAATTTGAAAAATATGGAAAACGGTGAACAGCAACTGGTAGAAATAAAAAATTATCATGAGATTATTGATATTATCAAATGATTTGGGTGGAGTGTGTGGTTTGTTGGAGGTTGGATGTAGGTGGTTGGAGGTAGGACGTTGGTTGTGGAGAGTTGAAAAAAAATTTATTTAATAAATTTGACTCATTTTTTTTACGAACCGGAAATTAAACTTTAAACCTTTTACCTTTAACTTTATACCTTCCTTACCATTTTCCAAAAGAGGGCGAGTTTAAAGAGTTTTAAAAAGGAATAAATATAGATGTATCCCGAACTGTTTAAGATAGGACCTTTTACCGTTTACAGCTACGGCTTGATGCTTGGTATAGCTTTTATTGTTGCAAGCTATATACTTACTAAAGAATTCGAACGTCGTAAGTTGAACCCGGCTTATGCCACGGAAATAACTCTGCTTGCGATAATTTTCGGTATAATTGGCAGCAAAGCATTGGATCTTATTGAAAATTGGAGTGTATTTATACGTGATCCCTTAATTGCTTTTTCACCGGGGGGACTAACATTTTACGGCGGATTAATTCTCGCCACAATAGCTATTCTTATTTATGTTAAAAAGAAAAAACTGTCATTCCTTTATATTGCTGACGCAACTTCGCCTTCGCTTATTCTTGCTTACGGCATAGGGCGTTTGGGCTGCCAGCTCGCCGGCGACGGTGATTACGGTATACCGACCTCACTTCCCTGGGGAATGAATTATGCTAACGGTACAATAAAACCCCATTATGCTTTAATGCAGTATTATCAGGAACATCCTGCTCTGGCTGCCAAAGATCATTATTACGCATTGTCGTCTCAAGTTGTAAAAACGGATAACTACGGTACTATTACAAAGTTTGATGAAATAATAAGACTTCATCCTACTCCGATATATGAGTTCTTACTGGCTCTGTTAATATTTTATATATTGTGGAGCTTGAGGAAAAAAGACTGGACCGACGGTAAAATATTTATGCTTTATCTAATTCTGGCCGGCTTGGAAAGATTTTCCGTTGAGTTCATTAGGTTAAATCCGAGGTTATTGTTCGGTTTATCGGAGGCGCAATTAATATCGGTTGTAATGATGGTAATAGGTACTCTGGGATTTTATTACCTTAGCGTTAACAAAGACAAATTTCCTAAATTCGTTCCTCCTCCTTTGAAATTCGAAAAGAAGAAGCCGAATTAAATAAGTGAAAGCGCTAAAAGAAAGATGAATTTAATTCTCGGCAGAAAACCAGTGCTCGAAGCGATAAACTCAGGCGAGTCGATTGAGCAGGTATATCTACTATACGGACAAAAAGGTTCGATAATAGATGCAATAAGAATTGCCGCGAAAAAGAAGGGCATTAAATGCAACGAGATTCCTTCGGGTAAATTTAAATCTTATTCTGACCATCCCAATACGCAAGGCGTAATAGCGCTTAAGTCGGAACAGAAATTCTTCCAGCTTGATGAAATAATAATAGAGTCTAAAAAAGAGAAATATCCTTTGATACTTATTTTGGATTCTATTCAGGATACACATAACTTAGGGGCAATTTTAAGAACCGCAGAATGCTGCGGGGTAAACGGTATTATTATTACAAAGCATAACAGCGCTCCGGTAAATGCTACTGTTGTTAAAACATCTGCGGGCGCAACGGAGCATGTTAAGTTATGTACCGTAAATAATCTGGTAAATACACTTGAGGTACTGAAAAAAAACGGATTTTGGATTGTAGGCTCCACTCTTGAAAATTCTAAGAATTATACCGAGCCGGATTACAAAATACCAGTTGCTTTAATAGTTGGAAATGAGGAGAAGGGGATCAGAAGGTTAACAGCAGAAAAATGCGACTTCCTGGTCGGAATTCCGATGAAAGGGAAAATCCAGTCTTTAAATGTTTCCGTTGCAACCGGTGTATTATTATTTGAAATTCTAAAACAACGAAACAATTAATTTTTACTTCCTTTTTATCAATTAAATGAACGGCTGTACATGAAAAAGTTCAATAAAATGAGTGCCCCCGGTTTAATCGTTCTGTTTTCATTATTTCTCTGCGCCTGGGGAGCCACAGGACATCGCATAATAAGTACCGATGCAACATTTTTATTTAAAGGGAAAGCGGAACCGTTAAGCTATATCTCAAACCAGATTATCAGTCATGCTTCTGATGCAGATTACCGGAAAAGCTCCGATCCTACCGAATCGCCTAAACATTTTATAGATATAGATACTTATCCAGAGTTTAAAAAAACCGGAAAGATTAGTATGTATTATGATTCGGTGGTTGCATTGCACGGACAAAATTTTGTTATTGATGCCGGTACCCTGCCCTGGACAATCATCAATACCTTCGATTCTTTGAAAGCGGCATTTGCGAGGAACGACTGGAACAGGGCCGGACTGGTTGCCGCGGATCTTGGGCATTATGTCGGCGACAGTCATATGCCTCTGCATCTTACCGGCAATTATAACGGTTACCAGACAAATCAAGGGGGTGTTCATTCAAGATATGAAACTGATCTTATAAACAATTATTCATCGCAAATTAAATACAATCTCGACAGCTTGAAACTCATTCCGGATGTAAGGTCATACGTGTTTAATTATATTTATTATAATTATCAGTATGTTGATTCTGTTCTCAGCGCTGATAAACAGGCCACCTCATTTGCCGGAACCAACAAAGGGTCTGCTTATCTTCAGAAGTTCTGGGAAATAGCCGGAACATTCACGGACTCGTTGTTTAAGAACGCATCCAACCGTTTGGCGGATTTGATATACACAGCGTGGGTAGAGTCCGGAAGTCCCGTGCACGGTATAACCGGAGTAAACCCGGCATCTAACCTTATTAATTATTTTAAACTCGAACAAAATTATCCTAACCCTTTTAACCCGGTTACAACCATAAGATATTCTTTAGCTGAATCCGGAAATATTTCGATCAAAATTTATGACGAAACAGGCAGGGAAGTTGCGACTTTGGTAAACGGATTTAAAACCCAAGGAGAACACTCCGCTGTTTTCAACGGAAAGAATTTAGCGAGCGGGATTTATTATTATAGATTAAGCGCAGGTAAGTTTATCCAGGTAAAAAAACTGATCCTTCTGAAGTAATTTTTATGCATCGCCTGAATTATGATGCTTGTATTTTTAATTTGAATTATAATAATTATCGATGTTTCGAAACCCCGGTTTACTTAAAGCGAAGTGCCGGGGTTTTTTTAATTTAAAACGGGAATTACAGAGTATAAAATTAATTTTACTTCAGAAGTTTTATACTTTTATTTCATGGTTTTTATATAGATCCGAGTAATCGGATCTTTTGCTTCAGAAAATATATAGATTGAATTTAACTTATTTATTTGTTATAATTTAAGGCGAGTTAGGGGATAAAATTAGAAATATAGATTTTAGACATACCTTGTAAATTTCGAGTTCGCGGGAATTCCCCTTTCTTAAGAATGTTTTGTTGTTTTCAATTCGATCCAAAAGAAACTTTTGAAATATACGATTTAAACACAATAAGTAGGGGAGCGCATAATGAAAAAGATTATCTTAGTCTCCTTAATTTTAGTATTATCAGCGGGACCATTTTCAGAAAAACTTTTCGCACAATGGTACCCAATGCCGCAAATGGAGTATCATTATATTTACTGCACACTTGCTTTAAATGACAGTTTGGTTTTCGTCGGAGGAGACGGCGGGATGCTTTTACGCTCCACCGATTCAGGAACAACCTGGCAAAATATAAT
>CAVUCX010000016.1:0-3765 GCA_963739955.1 uncultured Bacteroidota bacterium
AAATCGGGATGGATATAATAAGTGTACTTTTAATTCTAGTTGCATAGATAGGAATAATTTTAAATAATTAACACCCGAATTGAAAACCGCTGATTCGACTAAAATAATAATTATAAATCATTTTGATTTAGGGTACATATGAATGCATATATTGCTAATTGTAGACCAGAAAATTGGGAACCATGTAACAAAGAAACAATTTTTGGTTTAAAAGAAGGCATAGGTCTTCCATCTTTAACTAAGGGAGATTTAATTCTATTTAGAATTAGCGGTCCAAATTACGGTGTTAAAGCTATTTGGTATTTTGAAAGTGCTGAAAGAGTAACAAATCAAAACCAAGTGCCTTGGTCTGATGCTAGCTACGATTGGATTCTAAAGTGCAAGAAAATAGTTACTTTTAAGAATAGATTTAGTGAAGATTTTCAAACTTCTTCAAAAAAATCATCTAAAATAAGGGAATTTTTTGCCGGTGGTATTGTTAAATCAATAATTGCCATCAAAAAGCCACAATTAAGAGATTATATCTACAATATTGTAAATGATTATAGCTCAGAATTAAATAACAATTTTGTTTATCTAGATGAAGAGGTAAATACAAATACATTCTTTAAAAAAATTCTTGTCCAACTAGAAAGTTTTTCCCCACCCTCGGAAAAAAGTTCGGATAAATTGATCGAAGAAATTGTAGAACAGCAAGAGGATTTAGATGATGAAGAAAGGGAATTACCCATCCCAAAACCCAAACAACCTCTATATGGTATAGTTGGGGAAAGAGTTGACCTCCCTATTCTAAACTATGCTCCTTTGAATGAAAAAGGAGTCATATTATTATTTGGTTATTATCTACAAGACTTGGGCATTTCTCATGTTGAGGAAATAAAGGCTGGTTTTCCTGATGCAATTGCAATGCGTCCAGTAGGGAATGGCAAATACCAAAGAGTAAGAATTGAATTTGAATTCAAAAGCAGTTCATTTGTAAAACATGGACATGATATAAACGAATGTGATCTGATAGTATGCTGGTTGCATGACTGGAGAGATTGTCCTATTGAGGTTATTGAACTGAGCACAGCATTATTTGAAAAAGAAAATAATTTATAACCTGTTCTTCAAGCCGACCGCTCTTTCGATGCACTCGGTTAAGATTTTCAAGTTTGGTAAACAAAACTAAGTTGCTGTTAAAAGTAGTTTAGGTAAAAATAGTTTTTAATAATTATTGGTGTTTATTAGTTAAGCAGCATTGTTGTTCTGGGCTACGTATTAGTAGCAACGTTAGCTACCAATAATTTTTTAGTCTGGTTCGTTTATTTATATTATAAATCATAGTTAAAATAATGGCACAATTATTTAAGTTAAATAAAGAAAGCCTGAAAAGAGAATTTGCGGTATATGTAGTTATTATTCATTCTAATACAGGGACAAGATTATACATTGGTAAAACTGGTGATAATCGTGAAGGTTGTAATCCTGTAATTTCTAGATGTGGAAATCATTTTTCTTACAATCACATTCATAGTCAAATTAGAAATGCAGTTGAAAATCACGAAGATTGTGATTATACATACGTCTTCAATCATTTTGGTAAATACTCAAATGATAAAATTGAAAGGAAAAAACAAATTGATGAGATTAATGAAATGGAAAGATGGTTAAATATTGAGATTCAAGAACTTTCAAATAAAATAATGAATTGTACTGTTTTAAATCCTTTTAAGGGTTCTATACGAATTAGCAAAAAAGAACAAGAGTATAGAAATTCTTTTCATACTTCAATTAACGTAATAAAAATCAAAGATATTGCTCAAACAGTAAGTCAAAATATAGGTAGCTAACCTGCGGCTGCCAAATCGGTACGGAGGTTTAGAGACAATTGGCATTTTAATTTTCGATTAAATATTCTTGTTCGGGAAGTTTGTTCTAATTAAAATATTTGCCTTCGGGGCAGACGCGTTAGCCGCAACGTTATATTGTTTTTAAATTGAATATGATAGAATTAGCAAAAATATATTCTGAATATTTTGATATTTTGGAAAAATATTATTTGCCATTCTATAAAGAATCGGCAAGACATAATGTAAGTCCAGAAAATATAGTCAAAGATGTTGAGAATAATACAAATCTTCATAATAGTCTTATAAAAATTACTCCTACAGTATCAGAATTAATAGAAAATTTCTGGGATAGGAATTATACAGCATTGTACAATATTTATAATTCGATTCCTGGTATGAAAGCAAGATTTGGTGGAGATATTGGGCCACATAAAGATGACAAAATATTTCAAAGAGTAGGACTTTATTTTGACACGATAATAATTCCAGATCCTATTTTAAGAATTGTAACACTTCCAGCATCTGATGTAACAAAATGTCATTATTTGATTAAGTATGCTATTAACCAGCTATATAATAAAGAAGTGTATCTTTCAAATATAAATCCTCCTATGGCATTATTAATTCCCGATAGAGAACTTGTTGGTAAATCAAAGTTAAATTTTTCAGAATTAACTCAGTATGGAAATATCGACAGTATAATTATTCTTAATAGTTTATTTGATATAAAATTGAATTCAGTAGAAGAATCATACGAATTTTTATCTAAATTTAAAAACATCGATGAAGTATATAAGGAAATCCATAAACCTGATTTAATCTGGTGGGACGAGTATTCGCCAAGAGATATTTTAGCACAATTAGAATCAGTAAAGAAAAGTGGGATGATGGGTTTGAAAAATAACGATTTACCATTTGATATAAGTGACCCAAGATATTTTTTCTTACAACTTACCGGAAGATTAATGCAAATAAATGATGTCCTTGTAAGAAGTGATGAAATTAACGCAAGTCCATTGATAGCAGCCCCGGTATCTTTTCATTGGTTGAAAACTAAAATATTAGAAAACCAGAAAATGTTCTTAAATAATAATTATGAAAACATTAATCTTGGAGTTACTAATTCTTTGTTGTCTACAGATAAAGAGTGGTTGGGCAATATTTCTTTGGAAGATTTAATATCTGTTCGGAAGAATGGTTTTATTTCTGATTTCAGAAAGAATATTTCTTCCGAAATTGAAATGTTAGGAGATATTTCAATTTCGGATTTAGAAAAAATATCTTCTCAAATCGACTTTAATTTAAGCGAATTATTCAAAAAGCATCAAAACGAACTAGGTTCACTTCAAAGAGTATTGCGTAATGAATTAGCAATAAAAGGCACGTCTTTTATTGTATCATTAACAATAGCTCTACAGCCTTTGATTGGAAATTTCCTACCATCTTGGTCGTCGACTATAGGTGGATTAGCGGGTTTATCTTCATTAACTGATATCATAAATGGAGTAAGAGAACACATAAATAAAAAGGGAAGACTATTACAAAGTCCAGTTGGAATTTTAGTAAATGCTAAGAATAAATCATAGGCAATATAACCTCTTTAATGCGCCAAAGGCGGACCATCGCAGTGCGAGGCAAGCAGGTAAGTAAAAAGTAAATAGGTAATAAAATACCCTGACAAAAATAATTTGTAAAAAATGTTTTTTACCTGCCGCACAGGTTCTTGGCGGCGGGTTAGGCGCGTCATTAGGTGCCTTGCTAAAATTAAATGGTTTGAGTAGTTCTTGAAAAATAACTATAATCTTATAGTCATATTATACGTAATTACCGTAAAATATTCTAATATACACATTGTGTGTATTGCGATGTTGTGGGCAAGCGAATGTAAAACTATAAAGGAATGAATAATATGAATCCTAAGGTTGATAAATTT
>CAVUCX010000017.1:0-3765 GCA_963739955.1 uncultured Bacteroidota bacterium
ATTTTTATATAGAATAACTGTATTACCTGATTTTACAGTTACGTTGTAGGGTCCGCCGGCCTTCGGAGTTTTTATTTTTGTAATCCATAAACTGTCTTTAGTTACATAAGCATTGGCAAAGGCTCCCCAGCTCGCTTTGATTTGTATTTCCTTATTTGGTGTTCCTTTTCCCCAGAACGGTGTTTCAGCCTTTTGCTGAAGAACCATATTATCAGAAAAAATGGAAGGAAGCATTAGTTTGTTTTTTACAGAATTATTTTGAGCGTTAGTGTTTTCTTGAAATGAAAGAACCAACAAAAAAAGTGATAAGAAAATAGTTTTCATTTTTCGGCCTCCTTTTTTTATTCCATGAGAAGTAAAATTATTATCTTACACCTTCAAACGGATGTATTTCCAGATAATTCGTCTGCCCTTCTCTTAAATACCTGATGGTGTTTTTACCCTCGTAAATTATATGTGTTCCGTTTCGATAAATAGTTATTGTAAAAAATATTAATGCTTCTTTTATTTCTTTACTAAAATGTCTTTAATCATAATTGTTTATTTCCCAAATATACTGTCAATTTGTATTGTGCTGTTCGGGTCTATGTAACTTCTGTGAATATTCGTTTTACAATAAAATAGATTCCCGGCAATTTTGAAATCCTCCGGATCAAGATTATTTAATTTCGACATTTGCCATTTTTCCGTCGGGTAAATGAATTCAAATTCATTTTTTGTGGTAGTTACTTTTATTGGCATATGAAAATCTTTAACATCTGCGTTCCATTTGTACATTACTGTTGTTTCGCTTCCTTTCTGCTGTACTATTGCGATTAGTTCCGGTATATTAGGATAACGAAGATACTGATCAAAAAAATAATCATAGTTTTCCCCTGTTGCAATATTAATATAGTTGGTAATATCCTCGGCGGTTACAGTTTGATGGTAATATTTCTTTTGAATTCCTCTTAATATTGAAAACCAGAGCGAATCATTATTTATCACATCCCGGAGTGTATTCAGTACCAGTTGACCCTTATCATACATATCTTCATCGCCTGAATGGTTAACATTATAAGGCCCGATTATTGGTCTCTGATTTCTTACATTTTGTTTTTTCGCGTTAATATAATCAAGAGAAGCTTTTCTTCCCCAGTTATATTCAACATATAATGCTTCGGCATAATCGGCAAAGCTTTCGTGAATCCACATATCCGCAACATCTTTTGAACCTTTTATTGTGTTGTCTGCCGGGTTTATCCTGATATCCGGATGATAGTAAGTTACGTCATAGCAGGTTCTTAAGGGAGTTAACATTCCCCGGAGAGTATCAGCCCGCGTAAATTTTCCCCAGTAATAATGTGAGGGTTCCTGTGATAAAACAGGGAGAGCAAGAAGCATTGAAAAAGAAAGAGAGGAAAGATACTGAGTTTCATCTTGAGCGTCCTTTAAAAGTAAAAATCAGATTTCACAGAAAGTTTTATAAACAACCTATGAGTTGAAAATGTATAATTTAGAATGTATAATGTCAGGTACTATTATAAATTAAAATTTAAAAGGCAGAGATGGAAACCAACAGGTATTTTAATTTTGCAATATTTTTGTTTTTCATTATCTCATTTATAGCGCTGCCTGGTTGCAGCGGTAATAATGGTGAAAAAGGAAGCCCAGAATATATAAGTCAGATTAAATTATGGCATCAAAAGAGAATCGAAAATCTTAAAAAGGAAAATGGGTGGCTGAATCTGGCGGGTCTTTATTGGCTTAAGGAAGGAGAAAATACTTTCGGGACAAACCCCGGTAATGATATTGTATTTCCGAAAGGTAAAGCTCCCGGAAGGATAGGGATATTTATTTTAAAGGATAGCACAGTAACAATAAAAATAAACAACGGAATTAAAGTTACTAGTAACAGTAAACCGGTAAAAGAAATGAAATTGAAATCCGATTTGTCTGGTGACCCGACTGTTTTAACACTGGGCTTTCTAAAATGGTTTATCATTAAAAGGAGTGATAAATATGGCGTTAGATTACGTGATCTCAGTTCAGAATTGTTAAGTGAATTTACGGGAATAGATACTTACCCGATAAATGAAGATTGGAAAATAAATGCAAAATATGAACCTTATAATCCGCCAAAATCAATTTCAATTCCTACTATTATAGGTACTGTAGATGAAGAAAAAGCACCAGGTGCGCTGGTATTTGAGAAGAACGGGAAAACAATATAAGCTTGATCCTGTTGTTGAGGGAAACCAGTTTTTTATAATTTTTGCTGATGAAACAAGCGGAAAGGAAACTTATGGTGCCGGAAGATTTCTTTACACAAGTAAACCTGATTCAACAGGTAATGTGATTCTGGATTTTAATAAGGCATACAATCCTCCGTGTGCTTTTACGCCCTTCGCAACCTGCCCATTACCGCCAAAGCAAAATTATTTAAGATTGAAAGTTACTGCGGGTGAGAAAAAGTACGGGAACCATTAATTGTAGAGACACGCTATAGCATGTCTCTACCCAAAAGAAGTTTTATTTCTTTAACATATCTTTAAATAGCTTTTCAAACTTCTCTACTTTCGGAGCAATTACGTAAGCGCAGTATCCTTGGTTTGGGTTTTTGTCATAGTAATTCTGATGATAATCTTCTGCTTTGTAAAATTTAGTGAACGGTGTAATTTCTGTTACAACAGGGCTTATCATAAAGTTTTTCTTCATTTATTTTTTTCTTTGCAAACTCTGCCAGCTCTTTCTGTTTTTCATTATGATAAAATATTACAGAGCGGTATTGCGTGCCAACATCTGCGCCCTGCCTGTTCAAACTTGTCGGATCGTGAGTTCTGAAAAATACTATTAACAATTCCTGGTAACTTATTTCTTTCGGATCATAAATTATCTGGCAGGTTTCTGCGTGTCCGGTTGTACCCGTGCAAACTTCCTCATAGGTAGGATTAGCAACAGTTCCACCAGAATATCCTGAAATAACCGATTTCACACCTTTGAGTCTTTCAAATACAGCTTCGGTACACCAGAAACATCCTTCGCCAAACGTAGCAGTATCTAATTTTGTATTTTGGTCTGTCATATTTACATTCTCATCTTTATATATTTTATTTTTATTGCTATTAGGCTGGCAACCAACACTTAAGGCCATCAATGTGATAATAAATATAGTTAATGTTTGTCTCATTTTTTGCACCGGATTCTTGTTACTAAGTAAAATAACATACTTATTAATTATCACAAATATGTACCAAAAATTTAACAATTAATAAATAATTTGGATTTTATAAATTTTATAGATATTTAAACAAATGACGGAAAAAGAGAAACAGGAAGCTATTAGTTTCCTCCGAAAAAACGAAATGTATAACCTTAGTATTATTGGATTTATAGTAGAAAACCAGCTTCAAAGATTAATTAGAGAAAAGAACTCTTTCCTGGTACAAGGAAGCGAAGCAGAAAGGTGGATTTATTTGTCCAGCGAAGATGGAAAAGAATTTGTTGATTTAATTCAAAATTTAAATGTAGAAGATAAATATTTTGGAGCTGTGGATGATTGGCAAATACCTTACTTAACAAAAGGTAAAGAGGTCGATTGGTTGATAAACGCTATTCAATATCATTATCCGGTTGATAAGGAAATTCCCGAGCAACAAAGTACAAACACAACAATTAACTCAAAAGGATTCGGAATACATTTTTTCTCAATCTGTATATAAAAATATGCTTTCAGTAGAATATTTAAATGAACGAATTGAAAGGTCGGTGAGTGCTGGTATTTAT
>CAVUCX010000018.1:0-63315 GCA_963739955.1 uncultured Bacteroidota bacterium
TAATAGGCGAACCTGAAATTATTCAGAGGCAATTTAATCTTCTTACCACGGGAATTCCCGAATCGGTACTTTTCGAAAAACTCGGTAATCTTGAGGAATTACTGGAAGACGCTAAAATGGCTTTTCTTCCCAGTCAATTCGGCGTTAAATTAAGAATTACATTGAAAGGGGAGAATGACCAGGAAATAAATAATAAACTGGTGGAAATCGAACAACGAATACGCAGTAAGGTTGGCAGGTTTATTTATTCAAGAACAGATATTCCTTTGGAAAAAGTTGTCGCAAGACTTCTTGAAGAAAGAAGTTTAACTATTGCAATTGGGGAATCGTGCACCGGGGGTCATATTAGTAATCTTCTCACCAATATCAGCGGAAGCAGTAAATATTTTGAACGGGGCATCATTTCATACAGTAATGCTTCCAAAGTTGAAATTTTAAAGGTGAAGGAAGATACCATTTCCGAACATGGCGCAGTCAGTCTGGAAGTTGCCAGACAAATGGCCGAAGGCATAAAATCTATTAGCGGAACCGCTATCGGTCTTGCAGTTACGGGAATTATGGGACCAACCGGAGGCGGTACAGATAAACCGGTTGGACTGGTTTTTATCGGCATCTGCGACGATAAATTATGTACTGCTAAAAAATTCAATTTCGGTGACGACAGGTTATTGAACAAACAGCGTGCCTCTCAGGCGGCTCTGGATATGGTAAGAAGATATATATTAGGTATTCCATTTGATGACTAGATTGTTTATTGCGCTTTTAATCCCGGATGAGATAAAAAAAATAATTTTTGAGATGAGGGATAAAGCTTTTCCCGAGTCAAATAAATTTAAGTGGGAACTGGTTGATAAAATTCATGTTACTTTGAAGTTTATCGGCGAGACAAAGGAAAATTTTGTCCAAAATATTGCAGATTCTTTGAAATTCTTAAATGAATTTAGCAGCTTGGATTGTACATTTAACGGTTTCGGTTTTTTTTACATGAAAAAAGAAGCCAGAATACTTTGGGCCGGATTAAATATTGAAAATAAAGTTTTTGAAATTGTCGAAAAATTAAATATTTTGTTAGAAGAATTTTCCATCCCTGCTGAAAAAAGAAAATTTGTACCACATCTTACATTAAAAAGGCTCAAGGGGAACGAAGGAGCTGAATTTATCAAATGTTTTGAAAATTTTAATGTACCGCCGGTAAAATTTATAGCTTCAAAAGTGGTTTTATATAAAAGCGATTTGTTAAAATCGGGATCTATTTACACTGGAATTAAAACTTATAATTTAAAATGATTCGGAGGCAAAATGAGTTCTGATAGAGAACAAAAAATGAAAATTATCGAAGATGCCATCTTGACAATCGAAAAGGCATATGGCAAAGGCTCAATTATGAAATTGGGCGACGGCGTTATAAGTGACGTAGAAGCGATTCCTACCGGTGCTTTATCTTTGGATTACGCGTTAGGTATCGGAGGGGTGCCTAGAGGAAGAGTTACTGAAATTTATGGACCTGAGTCCAGCGGCAAAACTACTTTGTGCCTTCATATAATAGCTGAAGCGCAGAAGACCGGCGGTTTGGCCGCATTTATAGACGCTGAACACGCACTTGATGTTAACTACGCGAAAAGATTGGGGGTTGATACTGCCAATTTATTATTGTCTCAGCCGGATTACGGCGAACAGGCTTTGGAAATAACAGACACTCTCGTTCGAAGTAATGCTCTCGATATAATTGTAATCGATTCTGTGGCCGCGTTAGTGCCTCGGTCTGAAATTGAGGGAGAAATGGGCGATGCAACTATGGCAGTGCAGGCAAGGCTCATGTCCCAGGCGCTTAGAAAATTAACCGGAGCTATTTCAAAATCCAAAACTTCGGTTATTTTTATAAATCAGTTAAGAAGTAAAATAGGTGTTATGTTCGGTAACCCCGAAACCACAACCGGCGGTAATGCTTTGAAATTTTATGCGTCTGTAAGGCTGGATATACGCAGAATCGCCGCGATAAAAGAAGGTTCGGATGTAGTAGGTAACCGTACTAGAGTTAAGATAGTAAAAAGTAAAGTTGCTCCTCCATTTAAGGAAGTGGAATTTGACATCTTATACAACGAGGGCATTAGCAAAACCGGCGATCTTCTGGATTTAGCTGTTAATTTCGGTATAGTTAAAAAGAGCGGGGCCTGGTTTACATACGACGAAGACCGCTTCCAGGGCAGGGAACAATTCAGACAAAAGCTAATTGAATTGCCTGAAGTGTATGAAAAACTAAGGAAAGAAGTTCAGCAGAAACTGGGAATGACGAAAGAAGAAAAAGCGCCTGTTGAGGAAAAATCTTCGGCTAAAGAAAAAAAATCTTCAAAATAAATAATCCGGCTCTATGTTAATCACGAGTATTGTAAGAAAAGACGATAAGACTGTAACTGTAAATTTCAACAACGGTGATGTGTTATTTCTATCTTACGAAGTATTTTTGAAAAGCGGTCTGAGGAAAAACGATGAAGTATCCGAAGACCGTTTTTTATCTCTTATAAAAGAGAATAGGCTCTTTCATTTAAAACAAAAAGCTTTTCGTTATTTGGGAAGACGGCTGCATTCGGTGAAGGAACTTAAAATAAAATTGAGGCAAAAAGATTATGACTCTGAATTAATCGAAGAGATCGTAAACGAGTTAACCGAGAAAAATTATCTGAACGATTATGAATTTGCCTTTCAGTTTACCGAAGAAAATATTAGGAACAAACTTTGGGGTAAATCAAAACTGGAAGCCGAGTTATTAAAAAGAGGCGTTGCCAGAGATGTTATTGAGAAAGTAATTTCCGAAAAATTGTCCGGCGGTAATAAAATTGAAAATGCTGCATTGCTGCTTCAAAAAAAAATAAAATCTTTAAACCGCAATAAGCTTACCGACGACAAATTCAAACTGAAACTGGTTACATTTTTATACGGAAAAGGATATGATTATGACACTATTAAACAAGCAGTTGACGAGTGTTTTAAAGAAGAATAGATCTTTTATTTTACTTTTATTTTAGCTTCCAAGGATAGAATCATTTTAGTAATTTCCGGAATACTAACGGTATCGGCTGCCTCTTTTGCGTCGAACCATTTTCTTTTTCTTATATTTTTTTCCGGATAATTGTCCAGGATTTTGGTTACCTCGAGTGCAAAGATTTTTGTATGGCAAACACCTATGGATTTTTTGTTTTCAAAATATCCTAATTCTATCGTTTCGTTGGCCCCTATTACACCAGCTTCTTCGTAAGCTTCTTTTTTTGCCGATTCGAAGGCAGTTAAATTAAACTCTATATATCCCTTTGGAACTATCCACTTCTCTTTTTTAACAGATGTTATCAGAAGTATTTCTAATCTCTGGTTATTTCTTCTGTATGGAATAACTCCCGACTGGTTAAAATTAAATTCTACCTTCAAAAACAAATCCCCGAAATAATGAAAATTTTTTAATAATAAAATTAAAGTAGATATTATTTAATGATCTCAACACCGAAAGTAAACTCCGTATTTTTACTGGGCTGAACTATTATTCCTTCCGATACTTCTATCCGGTTAAACGAATTTGTCATATACTGCATTGGTTCAATCGCAATTGCCTTTCTAATTCTGCTGGGGAGAGTATCGCCTGTAAATACAAGAGTAACACCGCCCCGCTGAAATACTGAGAGCGATAATCCGTTCTGCTTATCGTGAATAGTAGCTCTTGAATAACCGTCTTTATGTTTTGATAATTCGGCAAAGCCGGTATCGAGTATTTTGTCGTTAAGAATCCTGCGATCCGGGAGTCTTCCGCTCCTAAAATCCAGTGTCGGGAAATCCGCTATATTCGCCAAAGCTTTTTCTCCTGGCTCGGGTATTAAAGTGTTATCTACTACGATAACCTTTTCGGCATCAACGGTTAGTTCAAGATGATCAATACCGTTTTCTCCCGTTTTAAAATATCCGTGCCAGCCGCTAAAGAACGGAGCCGGTTCATCTCCAACGTTCTCGCCGGTTACGGTAACAGTCAGTTTATCTGTTTCAAGTTTGTACCGGATATAAACATCAAAGGAAAACGGATAACCTTTAATATTGTTTTTCCGTATTTTTTTAGTGAAAAAAGTAGCAGTAATTGAATTCGCTGTACTTTCAACGCCTGAAAGTTCATAAATTATATTCGATAAAAATCCGTGCATTACCTGATTCCTCGGTGCGACAGGTTCAAGTTGAAGAGTTTTGCCGTTAATGGTATACTTTCCGTCTCTTATTCTGTTTGCAAACGGGATCATGATCCAATTTCTTGCGCCTTTTGTTTCTTCCATTTCTTCAGGTGTTAAAAAGCCGTCTAAAATGTTTACAAAACCTTCTCTGTGAGGGATATTAAATTTCAGCGCGGTCGCGCCTCTGTATGCAATCTCAAGATTTGCGCCTGTACTTTCGTTAGACAATATTATAGTAGAATATTTACCGAAAGATCCCTGGCTGTATTTGAATTTGCTCATTGCATTTTCCCGTTATATAAAATTAAATGAAATAATCATCCGCAATTAACAACATAAAGTAATAAAAACTTTTTTTAATTGTTGTTCCAATTAAATTATTTTTTCTTGGGCAGCGATGTAACTAAAAATTTCATAATATAATTTCGGTACACTGGAATATATTAGTTCATTTTTAGTTATTTTTCATCCCGATAAAAAAATAATAATGAAAATATCAGAACACATATCGTTAAAAAAATACAATACTTTCGGTATAGATGTATTCGCAAAGTTCTTTGCGGAGATCAATACTGAACAAGAACTATTGGAATTATTCTCAACAAATATTTTTAAGCGGAACCGGCAGATTGTTGTGGGAGGCGGAAGCAATATCCTTTTATCGGGTGATATTGACGGACTGGTCATTAAAAACAGCATTAGAGGCATAGATGTTTGCGAAGAGAACGATAAATCTGTTATTATTGAAGCAGGTGCGGGTGTTATCTGGAACGATCTTGTAAATTTCTGTGTCGCGAAAAATTGGGGCGGTATTGAAAACCTATCCTTAATACCCGGAACAGCAGGTGCCGCTCCTATGCAGAACATCGGCGCTTACGGACAGGAAATAAAAGATGTTTTTTCCGGTTTGGACGGTTATTACACCCGTGACGGAATTAAACAATCGTTTTCTAAAGACGATTGCCGTTTCGGTTACCGGGAAAGTATTTTTAAACATGAGTTAAAGAATAAATTTATTATTACGAAAGTAAGACTGAGTTTAAGTAAAAATCCTGTGCCGAATATTTCTTACGGCACCATTCGAAAGGAAATGGAAAATCCGGGGAGCAAGGAATTTACAATTCAGGATGTCAGCAGAGTTATTTGTAAAATTAGAATGGAAAAATTACCGGACCCGGAAATAATTGGTAATGCCGGAAGCTTTTTTAAGAATCCTATAATACCCACCGATCAGTTTGAATCTTTGAAAAAAAAATTTCCGGATATTGTTAGTTTCCCGGATGGTGAAGGCAAAGTAAAACTAGCAGCCGGCTGGCTCATTGAAAAATGCGGATGGAAAGGAACCAGAATTGGGAATACCGGTACGCATGAAAAACAATCTTTGGTGATTGTTAATTACGGAGGTGCCACAGGCGGTGAGATACTAGAACTGTCCGAAAAGATTAAAGCTTCCGTTAGTGATAAATTCGGAATTGTTCTAAAGGAAGAAATTAACATTTATTAATATAAAAAATGAAATTTCATTGAATAATAGATGAAATTATTTTAGGTTTTAAAGTTTTTTGAATGAAGGAAAACGGAAATGTACAGAATTAAAAAAGATATCAATAAAAACAGACTTTATTTAACAATAAGCGGAATAGTATCCATTACCGAAGCTAAAAAAATTAAAGATGAACTCGAAAAAGAAGTAGAAGATATGCGGCCGAATTTTGATTTGATAAATGATATCTCCAGATTTATACACGGGCAGGAAGAAGCCGGCAGTGTATTGAGCGAAATTATGAAATTTTTAATTTCCAAAAACGTTAACAGGGTTGTTAGAGTTGTGGGCAATTCTAAAGAGGGATTAATTCAGTTTGCAAATTATTCATTATCCATTGAAGCTTATCAATTAAAATATGTCCCGACTTTAGAGGAAGCTGAAAAATTTCTGGACGGGAAATAAAATATTTCAGATTTCCATGAAATTTTTTTATAGAGGAAAGGCCTATCATATTTCCGCTTTCTCCATGCGCATCTCTCCTTCAAAAGGCACACACATTCCTATTATACTTTCTTTCGCGGAATTAAGAAAGGATCTGCCTTCTTCTAATTTAAGAATTACGGGCATCCTATGATGAATTTGTTTTATAAAATCATTCGGTTTTGTCGTAATTAATGATGTGCAGAAATTTTTGTCCTTATCAATGTAATATAGAGCCGGTACAAAAAATAATTCTTCATCAGGCAGAAACACTCTGTAAGGAACTTTTCTGTCCTTTTCTTTCTTCCATTCATAAAAACCGGACATAGGTACGAGTGCCCTGTTTTGGGTAAAAAGATTTTCCCAAAATATTTTTCCTTTGATGGTTTCGATTCGGGAATTAAATATCAAAGGTGAATCCGAACTGAATTTTATTCCCCATTTTGTTTTTAAGAGATGTAAATTTTTATCCGAACCGTATATAGAAAAAATTTCTTCGGTAGGGGCAATGTTTACGGCTTTCACGGAATTTGAGGAAAGATCTACGCTTACATCCAAGTCATGATCTTTTAATATCTCAAGTAAAGTCTGCAGAGAAGGGATCGTTTCAAATCTTCCGCACATTGGTTATCTCCGAAATTAATATGATTTATTCATTTCCATCAATTAAGTTAAACAAATGTCCGAAACCTCTAAAACAATTTTAGTGATGCAAATTACTGCAAAAGTAAAGTATTTCTGCTTAACTTATCTTAAAATTTGACAAAGTAAAGCATAACCACAAGGAATATAAAACTACTCCGACAACCGGTCAAAAGCCGGTCAATAAGAGAAGGAGGAAAAAATGAGTAAATCAAAATTTCAGAAAAACTCTTTTTCCGCAAAAGAAAGCGCCTCGAAAAAAACAATTGATCCTCGCTGCATACCGCTGAAACTAACTGGCGCGGTTCCAGAGGATAATCAAATACAAGTTCCAGAGTATTCTAAATCGGATATTGAAACCTGGAAATTCCTCTACCTAAGACAAATGAAACATTTGCCGGGTAAGGCCTGCGATGAATATCTGCACGGTGTTAAAGTTTTAAAATTATCTTCGGAGAAAATTCCTTCTCTTAAAGAGTTAAGTTCAATATTTAAAAAGAACCACCGGCTGGACTATTGCCAGAGTTCCGGGACTGATTGACGTTGAAGATTTTTTTGCTTTACTTAAAAGGAAGGTATTTCCATCAACAGATTACATTAGAGGTAAGGATGAGCTTGATTACACGCCGGCACCGGATATGTTTCACGATATTTTCGGACACATGCCGCTGCTAACTGATCCCCATTTCGCCGCATTTTATCAGAAATTCGGCGAAGCTGCCTTGCATGCTTCGAACACAGAAAGAAAAAATCTTGAGACGTTCCATTGGTTTACCGTTGAATTCGGGTTGATTAAGAAAAAAGAAGGACTAAGATTATTCGGCGCCGGAATTATGTCTTCACTCGGTGAAGTACAGCATGCCTTGTCCAATAAAGTTCTCGTAAAGGATTTCGATCCTGAGAAAATCGTAAACCAGAAATATGATGTTTGGCACCTTCAGCCCGTCTTGTTCGCCATTAAATCATTCGAACAACTTGAAAAGGGATTTTATAACTGGACGAAGGAGAAAAAGCTTCTTTAAATTTTATACTATTTGATAAAAACAGCGACTGAATCTTTTTCAAGATGGTAATTGAATTTTTCGATGCAATATATTGTTATGTGCTTTAAAAGGTATCGTTAAAGCTCTAACTTGAATGTACTTTTATATTTAAGTAATTTTATTGTGTAAGGAATTGATAAAAACTTCATTAATTCCTCTAAATTTTTTCTATTTTCACAAAACCGGATTTAAACATGGCTCTTAAAAATAATGATGTTGCACCGGAATTTAGTTTAAGAAATCAGGACGGGGAAGAGATTGCGTTAAATAAATATGCCGGAAAAAATGTGGTGGTTTTATTTTTCCCTTTTGCTAATACCTCGGTCTGCACTGCCGAAATGAATTATATGAGGGACAATCTTAATAAATTAAAAGAATTGAACGCCGAAGTTTTAGGAATCAGTGTTGATAGTCCCTTCGCACTCAAAATGTGGTCTGAGAAAAATTCATTTGATTTTAATTTGCTTAGTGATTTTAATAAACAGGTAGCTCCCAAATATGATTCGTTGTACGAAACATTCGCGCCGGGTAAATATGATTACAAAGGAGTAGCTAAGAGATCTGCGTTTGTGGTGGGCAAGGATGGGAAAATAAAATACACTGAAATTTGTGCCTCTCCGGGAGATCAACCGGATTATAAGGCTATTAAAGATACCCTGGAAAAATTATAATAGACACATATGATTCAAAACTTGTCTCCGATAAAGATTAAAGAAATTATACAATCCGGGGAAAAATTAAGGCTCATTGATGTTAGAGAAGAATGGGAATATGAAATTGCCAAGATTTCCGGTTCTGAGTTAATGCCCCTCAGCAGGTTTGTTAAATTTGTTCCGCTATTGAACCCCGGTGAAAAAGTCATAGTTTACTGCCATAAAGGAGTAAGAAGTTTGAGGGTATGTTCTTATCTTTTTAATGCAGGTTTTAAAGATGTTATAAATTTAAAAGGTGGAATAGATGCCTGGGTAGATGAAGTAGACGGCAGTATCTCAAAATATTGAGCGGAAGAAAGTTTAATTTTTGTTTTCCAAAAATAATAATTACAATGGAGAGGAAATTTATGCTGGAAGAAGGGAAAAAAGCACCCGCTTTTAAATTAAAAGATCAAAACGGTGATACGGTAGCTCTTAGTGATTTTAAGGGAAAGAATGTCGTGTTGTATTTTTATCCTAAGGATAATACTTCAGGCTGCACAGCCGAAGCGTGTAACTTTAGAGATGAGTTCCCATCATTTAATAAACTTGATGCGGTAATTTTAGGGGTTAGCCCGGATTCGGTTGAATCTCATAAAAAATTTGCCGAAAAATTTAATTTGCCTTTTACGTTATTAAGCGATGAGAAGAAAGAAGTTCTTGAAAGTTACGGCGTTTGGAAAGAGAAAAGTATGTACGGCAGGAAATATATGGGTGTGGAAAGAACTACTTTTATTATTGATTCTCAAGGCAAGATTAAAAAGATATTTAACAAGGTGAAGGTTCCGGACCATAATAAAGAAGTAAAGGAAGCATTAAAGAGTTAAATTAACCGGGGAATAACATGGTTTATGTAACCAGGAGAGAAACATTCAGTGCGGCTCACAGACTTTATAATCCTAAGTTCACTGATGAAGAGAACTCCAGGATTTTCGGTAAATGCAGTAACCCGAACTGGCACGGACATAATTATGTGCTTGAGGTAGTGGTTTCAGGTGAAATTGACCCCAGTACCGGATATTTGATTGATCTTAAAGTTTTGAAGAATATAATTATTGAAAATGTTATAAAACATACAGATCATAAAAATTTAAATACAGAAACGGAATTCTTGAAAGGATTGATTCCTACCGCAGAAAATATTACCGTAGCTATTTGGAAACAACTCGTTAACAAAATTCCGAAAGGTAAACTTTATTCCGTTAAAATTTATGAAACGGAAAATAATTATTTTGAATACAAAGGAGAATAAATTTGAATTTAGATGCGGTAAAAGATCTTACAAAGAATTTATTACGTGAAATTGGTGAAGACCCTGAAAGGGAAGGTCTTCGCGGCACGCCTAAACGGGTTGCTAAGGCATATAGCTTTCTTACGGCAGGTTATAACAAAGATATTGAAGCAGTTTTAAATGATGCAATATTTACCGAAAAATACGATGAAATGGTTCTGGTAAAAAATATTGATTTTTATAGCTTATGCGAACATCATATGCTCCCGTTCTTCGGTAAAATTCATGTCGCGTATTTACCGGACGGTAAGATTATTGGATTGAGTAAAATTCCCAGAATAGTGGAAGTCTTTGCAAGAAGGCTTCAGGTACAGGAAAGAATGACGCAGCAGATTGCCGACACTATAAATAAATATATTCAGCCGAAGGGCGTCGCTGTCGTTTCGGAAGCTTATCATATGTGCATGATGATGCGCGGAGTTGAAAAACAGAATTCATCCGCAACGGCAAGCGCGGTGCATGGAATATTCAAAGAAGACGCGCGCACAAGAGCTGAATTTTTTAATTTAATATCCATTAAAAATTTATAATGGCAGAAAAAAAATCAGGTATATGGATTACGGGGGCAAGTTCAGGAATTGGAAAAGCTACCGCAATGGAATTTGCCCGCGTTGGTACAATGGTTTTTGCGTCCGCGCGACGGGTAACAGAATTGGAAAGACTGAATGCCGAATTAGCAAAAGAAAAACTAAGCACCGAGATTTTCCCATGTAATGTTGCGTCCTCTGCCAACATAGATCAAACAATAAAAAAAATTACGGCGGAACATCAGATAGATTGCCTTATAAATAACGCGGGTATAACATCGTTTAAAAAGGCGGAATCTAATTCTATTCAGGAAATAAACGATATAATTAATACAAATCTTCTCGGATCAATTTATTCAATTAAGTATGTATTGCCGCATATGTTAGAGCAGGGAAGCGGGACAATAATAAACATCCTTTCAATTGTTACCAAAAAAGTTTTTACCAACAGCAGCGCTTATGCCGCCTCTAAAATGGGTCTGCTCGGATATACAAATTCACTTCGCGAAGAACTAAGAGAGTCCAATATTAAAATCGTGAATATTATACCGGGCGCTACGGAAACCTCAATGTGGCCGATTGAAGTCAGGAAAGAAAATTCGGATAAAATGATGACCGGGGAAGACCTGGCCAGACTGATAGTATGGGTTTATCTGCAGAAGGGGAATATGGTACCGGAGGAGATAGTAATTAGACCGTTAACCGGAGACTTATAAAAATGAAAGAAAATGGGATCGCATTAGTAACAGGCGCCAGCAGAGGCATCGGAAAGGGGCTGGCAATCAGATTAGCGGCCGAAAAAAATAATATTTTGCTTTTCGGAAGGGACCTCAAGGCGCTTGAAAAAACCAGAAAGGAATTAGATACTTATAATGTCCAAAGTGAAATATTTACGGGAGATGTTTCGGATGAAAACTTTGTAAATAGTTCCATAGATAAAATTTTATCAAAATACGGAAAAATAGATTATCTGATTAACAATGCCGGAACTCGCGTTTTTAAAAAAGTAATCGACGCTTCGCTAGATGATTTTAAAAAACAAATAGACGCTAATTTATACGGAGTGTTTAATTTTACTAAAGCATGCCTGCCTTCGATGATTGAGAGAAGGTCCGGCTCGATAATAAATATAATTTCGCTGGCCGGAAAAAACTCCTTCGTAACCGGAAGTATGTATTCGGCTTCCAAATACGCGGCTCTTGGATTTACCCGCTCTTTAATGCTAGAAGTACGGGAATATAACATAAGGGTAGCCGCTATATGTCCCGGTTCAGTGGATACTGAATTTTTCAACGGGACGGACTTAAAACCGAACCGTAAAAAAATATTAAAAGTTGAGGATGTAGCCGAAAGTGTTATCTCGGTATTAAAAATGCCGGTAAACGCGCTGATCAGCGAAATTGATCTCAGGCCGACTAACCCCAAATAATTAAATATTTTCGAATATCTGAATTTTCCATACATATTAATTATTCAGGAACCGTATTTTTTCATATTTTTGTCCGGAAAGCTTAAAACTATTCGGGGAATGTTGATTTTAACTAATTCCGCGGTATTAGGCATATTAATTTTATAAATAAATGCAGGGCAGAAAAATGTCTGATAAACTTCAGGAAGTTAAAATTAAAATAGATCGCCTTGAATTAATGCTGACTATTTTAATTATGAATGAGATGGCAAAAGGGGATCCTAAGTTTATGCAGTTAGTCGATGCCGTTATAAAGGAAAAACCCTCCGGATATTTCGATGATTTATGGGAAAAATATAAAAGTTTTATTTCCGAAGAGTCTTATAAGATTTCTCATATTGATGTTCTAAACGAAAGGATAAACATAGTCGATAAACTTTTCAACGAATTAAAGAATTCGGCGGAGGAATTTCCGCCGAAAGAAAAGAAAAAATAAACATTTTTATAAGTCTGATAAAATGTATAACGGTTAAACCTACTTCAAAATATCCTTCAGTTTATTCCCGAGTATACCGCTTTTTTGTTTCTCGAGTTTTTCGGTTAACTCTTTTTTCTTTGAGTCAATCAAACTTAAATTTTCACTGATTAAGGAATTATACGTCCCTATTTGTTTTTTAATATCTTCTATTCGTGTACCGTACTTATCCTGGAACTCTTTTTCCTTTTGAGAAATAAAGACATCGAACTTAGTTTTTAGATCATTCTGAAGTTTCGCGAATTCAGCGCCGACTACTTCGGCAAGCCTTTTTGCAATTTGATTATCCAGATCGGTAGAGAGCGCTATATCATAACTTCCTTTTGTGTTCCAAAGCCTCAAATTTACATAAAATGAATGCAGTCCTGCTAATACTTCCTGAACTACACGCTCCCCGATATTACGCGGCTGCGAAAGGAATTGAAATTTAGCGTTACTGAATTTCATATCGATATCGGAATCGAAATTGTTTCCGGGTACTTTAATTTTCACACTGGTATTAACGAAAGTGTTTATTATTTTAGTCGGGAGGAAATCACTTTTACCGAGTTCAAACTGGCCTACCGGAACCCCGCTGAGACTAAGGTTATACTCATCAAACGGTATAGCTTTCCTTCGATCGAAAAGACCGCTTATTTTTAATGTGCGTTTTTTACTCGTTCCTTCAAGATTTATTGTCATTGGCAAGCCTGTAATCGATTGATTGCTTGAAATGTTTTGTGCCATGCCTTTTAACGAAACGATTCCGGAACTATCGGCGCTGCTGTTGCCTCCGGAGATAAGTATCTTCTTGATCCATAATTTCGGATATCCTTTTGTTATAGGAAAGCGTATATCTTCACCTTTCATTCTGGGCGGTTTTGTATATTCCGGTTCAGGTTGGTACTTTTTTATATTGGTCCTGGCAAAATCAACCCAGTATAAATAGCTTTTAATCCGGTTGTACATTTCGTTGCCGACAAGCAGAGATGCAATTGCAGGCGAATTTATACTCGGTAGTTTTGCCATACTTTTGAGCTTTTGAAAATCTTCTTTCGCGTAATTGTCTATAGAATCAACCGAAGAAGCCAAATTGCGGATATTGTCACTAATAGAACTGCTTCTGTTTTTAACTGTTTGCTGCACATCTTTTACGGTATTAACTGCATTATCAACCGTGGTAATTGCGGAAGTAATACTGGCTATATTATTGAGCGAAGAGGGGTTGATTTCTTTTAATTTATTCTGCAAATCCTTAAGGCGGTTTTGGGAATTCTCAAAATCCGTTTTTACCAGGGCCCATTCTTTATATGTTTTTTCAGCTTGTGCCTTTAATGTATCCAAATGTTTTATAGTTTTAAAATCGAATGATTTTAATAGACTATCCGGTTTGAATCCTTTTTTCAATTTTGAAATATCGAATACAGGCGTCGCGGTAACCACCTGCTTCATTGCGTTATCGGCAATCTTAGAAAATGCATTTTGTGAATTACCGGAAGAAGTTTTTATTGAATTATCCTTCGGGAGTGACCCGTCGGTTTTTCGTTTAGTGCCTGTTAATAAATTATTTACCTCCGCGGTTTCGATAATTATCTTACCCCGGAGCAATTGCCACGGATCCATTGAGAAGGCGACTTTATCTGTTTGGAATAAATTTTTCCACGGATTTCTGGGATCAGCTACTTGCATGCTTTTCCATTCAATTCCTAAGGGGACTAAATTAACATGCAGATTATTGATTTCTACTTTAGCTCCTACGGCTTTTTCACCGGCATATTCCAACCCTGATTCAATCCACCCGTCGATAAAAAAGTAAATAACGAGTGATATAACGAATACGGGAATTAGCACAGCTAAGAAAAATTTCTTCCTCATTTTATGCCTCCGAAATCCCGTATCCTTGTGTAAAGTTTTACCAGGCTGCTTTTCTTTAGTACCTGATATATTTTCATCTTTTCCACTCTTGAACCGATATGCAATCTATATTGAATTACAAATTTTTTCATTCCGTAAAAAACAGGAAAAAATAGAACTATGCCCGATAAAAAACTTCCGATTACAACCGTATTATTGAACCTGGTTAAAGGAGCAATAGGAGCATTGTATAAAGAAATCCAGAGATCCTTTAAAAAAGAAACCTGTGTCAATATCTGGTATCCAAGCCAGTGAAATACCGGATCAAGAAGGAATGCAATAATGCTGAATAAAGTAAATGATAATAACGCTGCCGAAATGTTAACATCAATCATAAAAATAAGCAGCCATATGATTATACCTTGCAAAGTCAGCACCGGCGAAAGCCCTACAATAGATCCCGCCGCAAATCCTCCGGCAATCTGAGCCGGTGTTTGGCCTTCACGGAGAATTTTGATAAAATCTCTAATGAGTTTTAACCAGAACATAGATTTCTCCCGCTAGTAAATTAAATGAAGTGCAAATAACCTTTGGCAAAATAGAATAAAGTTTTAAAGTTTCCAATAAAAATCCGGAGTGATGCGGATTCAAGGCTAATACATCTCAGAAGCTCAAAAGACCGATTTATTATTTTTATAAATCAAATAAGAATTCATTAATATAAAAATTACCTGGTCCCGGAAGCTGCCGGGTTTTTTCAAAATACTAAGTTCTATATAAATGGGGCAAGATTTCCGGATCAAGGTTTAAAAATTATTCCTTTATCGGCGAGTGTTTCAATAATTAAATCTGCTGAAGTTTCGGTTTCCGGTACTTCATTGAATATCAAATCGGTTTTTAAGTCTGAAGGTAAATCATCTCCGATCCAAACAGTGGATATTTTATCAGGATCTACAATGGTTTTTAAAATTTCAAGATCATCACTCCTGATATCAGTGGCGGTAATTATAAGAATTAATCCGGCATCAAGCATTAGATGAGTTACCTCCGCAAGTCTTCTTAAATGTTCCTCGCGATGGGATCCGTTGCTTTTAATATCGGAATCAACTCCGTATAATAGATTGCCGATTCCTAGAAAATAAACTAATTTGCCGTTTGAAAAAAGTTTTGCCTCAACCATCTTGGCAATTTCTTTTTTCGGGGAATCATGATTTCCGCTGAAAAGAATCATCATGGATTTCTGATTATACTTGCCCGCGCGCTCCTTAAAAGACAGATTACTTCTTTCCCACTTATAATTTCTAAGAGTTACTTTTTCGCGAACCCAGGAAAACTTATCGTTAACCGCTTCAAGTATAATACCGCCTCCGGCTATTTCGTAGTCATCTATTATAACGAATCGGCTGGTAGCGGAAATATGATCGGCGGTATCGAATGCAATTTGACTGCCGCAATTTAAAATACATTCGGCTACATCATGTCTTTGAATTGAATTTACTTCGGATGATGTGCTTAAATCCGTTGCATTAATTGTTCTGATAATCTTTACTAGCTTTACTGGTACCTTTGCAGTTCCTATTTTTAAGTAATATTCTTTTCCCGTAACAAAAGGATTTTTACCCAGCCAGAATAAACTGACTTTTAGGTTATCCGATATATGCGGACTGCTTTCATCGGTTTTGGCAGCTAACTCGCCTCTTCGTACGTATATTTGCTCCTCAAGTGTAAAACCTGTTGATATGCCTGCCTCAACAGCGGTTTGTACCGGCTGATTAAAAGCTTCAATAGTATTTATTCTGCTTCTTTTTCCCGACGGATAAAAAATTATTTCATCACCTTTGGTTATCTTTCCCGATTCAACCAGACCCGCTATTATTCTTCTGTTATCGCCTCCGTTTGTGAATTTGTAAACTTCCTGGACCGGCATCCTGAACGGCTTCTCTGCCAGCAAATTCTCTTTATCAAACCCGTCCAGAATATCAATTAATGTCGGACCGTCGTACCAATTCATATTATTACGGGATGTAATATTAGCGCCATTCCTTCCGCTGACGGGGATAAAATATTTCGCATTAATATTTATTTCATTGAGGAAGTTTGTATAATCATTTTGAATATTATCGAAAACTTCCTTACTGTAATCAACCAGATCCATTTTATTAACGACAACGGCAACCTGGTTTATGCCTAGCATGGAAAGCATGTATCCGTGTCTTTTTGAATTTTCCTGAATACCCTCAGCCGCATCGATTACCAAAAGAGCAGCCTCAGCTCTTGAGGCTCCGGAAATCATATTTTTTAGGAACTCGATATGGCCGGGTGCATCAATTATAATATAATCTCGCTTTGCAGTTTTAAAAGATATTCTTGCCGAATCAATAGTGATGCCTTGAGAACGTTCGTTTTTTAAGGTGTCCAATAGGAAAGAATATTCGAACGGCTTTGATGTAAATTCGCAAAGGGCTTTTACCTGTTCGAGTTTGCCTTCAGGCAGAGACCCTGTGTCCGCAAGTAGTCTTCCGATAATAGTGCTTTTGCCGTGGTCAACGTGTCCCACAATTACTATATTCATTTGTTCTTTCATAAAACTTTTTGTCCTCGTTAAATTTAAATTCGGTAGCTACATATAACCTTGTCTTCTTAACGTTTCAAGCGAACCGCCGTCGGCTTTATCCTGTTCTCTGCCTGACCTTTCGGCAATGTTCTTAAGTTTCCCGCTCCTTAGTTCTTCGATGATTTCTTTTAAATTATTTGATTCTGATTTTATAGGATTTGTACAAGTCCAGCATCCAAGAGATCTGTATCTGGTGCCTTCGCCCCTATTGAAATATAATGGAACAATTGGGATATTTTCTCTTTCAATATATTCCCAAATATTCAATTCAGTCCAGTCCAGAAGCGGGTGTATTCTTATATGAACGCCCGGCGCAAAATCGGTTTTATATTGATTCCAGAATTCCGGCGGCTGATCATCAATTCCCCATTGATTTTCTTTATCGCGCGGAGAAAAATATCTCTCCTTTGACCGGCTGCCTTCTTCGTCCGCTCTCACGCCGACGATAACGCCCGTATACGGAGAAGTATTTTTATCGCTCTCGTAGGTATCGGTTTGATGATTAAATTTAAATCTCTTGAATTCACCGCTCAAAGTGTTCTTAAGGGCGGTTGATTTTAAAAGCCCGCAGCATGTAATTCTGTCTACCGCACCGTCCGGATAAGTCTTCTTGTTATTTATCGCGGAGGAATTCTGTCCGTAAATCATCGTTAAATTCCATTCTTTTGCGAGTCTGTCCCTGTAAGTAATCATTTCGGGAATTTTAAAACTTGTATCGATATGAACCAGGGGAATGGGAACATGTCCGAAAAACGCTTTTCTTGCCAGCCACAATAATACGGTACTGTCTTTACCGATTGACCACAGCATGCAGAGATCTTTAAAATTAGAAAAAGCTTCTCTCATAATGTAAATACTTTTGTTCTCCAGTTGAGTTAAATGATCCATTGTTCTCCCGGTTTATGGTTATATTAAAAAGTGCGCTAATAATTTTAGTTAATTAATCATTTTCCTGCCTGCCCAGATCGATTTTATTCCACATCCTTTCATGTAGAAAATAAGCTATAAGTTTCGACGTCATTTCAAGCCCGCCTATTGATAAGGCTAGTTCGGTTCTTTTAGTAAAAAGCCAAACAAGAGTAACTGTAATGGCAGTAGCCAAAAACCTCCATGATACGGCTTTTAGTACTGATCTAATAGTAGATTCTCTTTGCATTATATATCTCCGCTCAGTGTTAAATAATTTTACGCATTACATACTGATATATCTGTTCGGTATTTTTACCAAGGTTTGAATTCAATCCGTTGCTTAGTATTAATTCCGGGTTGTCCGGTTTTTCATAAGGAGAAGATATTCCGGTAAAATTAAGAATTTCGTTTGCACGCGCTTTTTTATAAAGCATTTTCGGATCTCTTTCTTCGCAAGTTTTAAGATCGCAGTTTACAAATACCTCAATAAATTTCCCATCCTGCAGTTTATTCCTTATCGAATCCCTGTCTTTTTTGAATGGAGATATGAATGAAGCTATTACAACAATACCGGCGTCAACAAATAATTTTGCAACTTCACCTGCCCGTCTAATGTTTTCGTTACGGTCAAAGTGGCTGAATTTTAAATCACTATTTAATCCTGTACGAAGATTATCGCCGTCAATATGATATGTTCTTATTTTTTTCTCGTATAACATTTTCTCAAGTTGTGAGGCAATTGTAGATTTACCGCTGCCTGATAAACCGGTGAACCATACGCAAAGGCTTTTATGGTTATTCAATAATTCTCTCTGTGCCAACTGGACGTCTGATTTATAAGAATAAATATTATTACTGTTAAGTCTGTTCATAATATTATGCTTTTCATTAAAATAATTTTAGATATTTTTAAATTCTTCAAATATTATTTTATACGCCGAGGATTCGGCTTCTTCATATTTGTTCAGTCTTAATAAATCCAGCAATTCGGAATTTACCAGACGATGGAAGAGTTGAATACGTCTTTGTTTATCTGAAATGCGTTTTAAAATTAACGGTCTAATTCTTCCCATTAATTCCGCCAAATAGCCGTATTCTTCCCCAATAATTCCTGAGATTTCCTTTTTTATGCGCTGCGCAAGTGCCGGGCTGTTACCGCTTGTGGAGATAGCTATACTAATATCTTTTTCGGTAATTATCGCCGGGAAAATAAAGGAACATAAATCTGTCACATCTACAACATTTGTAAAAATGTTTTTAGCCGCTGCCGACTCAAATACTTTTTTATTTAACTCTTCATCTTCGGAGGAAGAAATTGCCAGCCAGATTCCTTGCAGATCGTTTTTCTGAAATTCTTTTATTCTAAATTCAATGTGCTGTTTTTTCAGATAGTCAGAAAGGGAAGTAGGAATAGTATCTGAAATATATTTTACATTTGCGCCTGTAGATAGAATCTGATCTATTTTAGATAAAGTTTCCGGACCGTAGCCTACTATCAATACATTCCTATTTCTTAGTTCAAGATAAACCGGAAAATATTTCATCACTTACCTCTTGATATTTCCACAATTTTTCATCGGCATTTAGTATTATTTCTCTTAGATTTACCACCTGGCCTATTACAATTAAGGCCGGTGAGATAAAACTATTTTTTAAATTATTAATCTTACCCAGTGTAGTTATTGTCGTTCTCTGATCATCGCGTGTGCCTTTTTCTATGATAGCAACGGGAGTTGAAGCCGGTTTCCCGAAGGATAATAGCCTGTGTGCAAGGGCATTTAAATTTTTCAGTCCCATAAAAATTACGATTGTATCAATGCATTCGGCAATCCGCACAAGGTCAATCGATTTGCTTTTCCCGAGGCACTCGTGTCCGGTTACAAAAGCAACACTTGATGAAATTCCTCTATGAGTAAGGGGAATTCCTGAATATGCTGGTACTGCAATACCGGAACTTATTCCGGGAACTATTTCCCAAGCTATACCGGCGTTATTCAAAGCAATTATTTCTTCGCTTCCCCTACCGAAGACAAACGGATCACCGCCTTTTAACCTTGCAACGATATTTCCTGCGGTAGCTTCATGAATCATTAAATCATTAATATCATCTTGAGAATACCTGTTTTTACTTCGCGATTCTCCGACGGATATACAATGCGCCGAATCCGAGACTATTTTCAGAAGTTCGGGATTAACCAGTGAATCATAGACAATTGTATCGCTTGACTGCAGAAGCCTGTACCCCTTCATTGTTATTAGCTCCGGATCTCCGGGCCCGGCTCCTACCAGATATACCTTTCCGCATTTTTTATTCCCTTGCATCCTTTGACCTTTCATAATTCCATTTCAATCTTGTCCGGCTGAATCCCAAACTGATTTATTTCAAATTGCAGTTGGCATTTGTCTGTGTTTATTACCAAGCCATATACACCCGGCAGTTTCAGAGAAAAAAATATTTGATCAATTTTGTGATCTTGCAATGCTATCAAAGCATTATTTACCTGCTTCATATTATTTTCTCTTTCGCTGCCCCATTTTGTATTCTTATAAAGTCTTAAAATTAAAAGCTCTTCATTATAACCGTATTTTTTCCTTATTTCTCCTGATGCAAGCAGCATTTCCAGAACATAGCAAAAAATAGATGAGCTGTTCTCATCTAGAGAGCCGTTTTTAATATCAGACTGAAGACAAAGTAGTTCTTTAGATAATTTGCTTCCGATTTCCGGATTAGCGGAGAGCAGTTCTAATTCTTCAGACAAAATTTTCTTTTCTTCTTCCTTTAAGGCAGTCATATTATTTTACCCGAAAATTATTTTGTACTTTCGTTTAATAACGCTTTAAGCTCATGTTCGAATCCGCCGGTTTCAATACTGCAATGCATACCGCATTCTTTAGGTGCATCTTTTTCCCACCACCATCTTCCCGCTCTTGAGTCTTCACCGTGAGCAATCGGCCTTGTGCACGGAGCGCAACCAATACTTGTATATCCCTTTGCGTATAACGGATGACGCGGAACATTGTTTAATAAAGTATAATCTTCAATTTCATCTGCGCTCCAGTCGGCCAGGGGATTTAGTTTTACAATTGCACAGTGATCATGATCCAGTTCAATTTTCCTGATATTTATACGCGATGCCCATTGTTCTCTTCGTAAACCGGTTATCCAGGCGTCAAATCCATCAAGAGCTTTAAGCAGCGGCCTTACTTTTCTAACCTGGCAGCAAAGTAACCTGGATGTGACGCCTTGATAGAATAAATTAGGACCTTTCCCGTCAATAAGTTTCTCAACTTCATTTTGTCCGGGAAATTTTATATCGATATTTATTTTATAATGATCGCGTACTTCTTCGATAAATTCGTAAGACTCTTCCGGCAACCTGCCGGTATCGACCGTTATGATTTTTATCCATGGATTAATTTTAACCGCCATGTCAATCAGGACCATACCCTCGGATTGAAAACTGGTTATAATGGCTAATTTAGAACCGAATCTTTCATCGGCCCAGGAAAGCAATTCTTGAGGCTCTTTATCGTCAAACTCAACCGCAAGTTCGCCTATTTCCAATTCATCAAGTACCGGATATAAATTTGCAGTATCCATTTATTTTCCTGTTGTTATTATTAAAAGTTAAAAGTCAGTTTTTGTCTAAATATTTCTTTAAAATTTTGAAATTCATTTTGCTGAAATTTTCGAACCTAGAATTATCCTTTTAGTGAGCCGGTTAATATTTCATTAAGTTTAGTCTCATCTGTGTCAATACAGTATTTCTGAAAACTTAATGTGCCGTTATATTTTCCCTTTTCAGATTTATATTCCTTAATAAGTCTTTCAAGTGAATACTTTACATCTTCAGCAGGAATTCTCCTTCCGATAGGTTTACCGATTGCGGCGGTTCTTAGTCTGCCGCCTCTCAATATAATATCGTACGCAGGGTGTTTCTCTCCGTTCTGTGTTCGAACAGTAGTTCCCATTAAACCAATGTCCCCGATCCAGTGATGACCGCATGCATGCGGGCAGCCGTCGAGATTTATCCTTAAATTTTCCGATTCATTACCGAAGACATTTTCTATATGCGCAATGATTTCCGCAAGCCTTCCCTTAGTTTCGGCTACCGCAAAGTTGCAATACGGCTCGCCGGTGCATGCTATTCCTTTACCGAGAAGTCCCTCGCTTAATTTTAATCCGGCTTGTCGAACTCCATTTAAAACTTTGTCGATCATTTCTTTTTTAATATCTGAGAGGATGATATTTTGCTGGCGAGTTAATCTGATCTCGCCTCCGGCATTCTCCGTGATATCAGCAATCTCTATCATCTGTTCGCTTGAAAGTTTTCCCGCAGTTACCGGAAATCCTATATAAAATAATCCTTCCTGTTTTTGTTCGTTTATTCCCAAGTGATCGGTCTCTTGCTCAGGCTCGGGATATTCTGTTAGGTCTTCAAGTCTGTATCCCAGTCTTTCTTCGAGCCTCAGCCTGAATTCTTCCACTCCCAGATCATCGACCATAAATTTTATTCTGGCTTTTATAAAAGACCTTCGATACTTAAGATCATTTTTCCATATATCCAGCACCGCCATTGCAAAGTCTTTTACCTTATCAACCGGAATGAAAACACCCAGTGATCTGGAAATTCTGGGTACGGTAGACAAACCGCCGCCCACCCGCACCGCAAATCCGTTTACTTCATTACCATCGATTATTTTTTTAGTACCGATAAAAGCCTGGCAATGAATTTCAGGCAGATTGCATTGATAGGGGCATGCGGCCACGGTGATTTTATGTTTCCTGGGTAAACTTGAGTATTCTCTATTTCCTTCAAAAAAATCGTTCAGTTCCTTTATAACCGGACGCACATCAAATAATTCTTCACTTGATATACCTGCAACAGGGCAGCCGGTTATATTCCTTACCGTGTCTCCGCAGCCTCCGACGGTTGATAAATTCTGTTCTTTAAGTAAATTAAATATATCGGGAAGAGCTTCCATTTTAACCGAATGAATTTGTATATCCTGTCTTGTTGTTAACTCACCATAACCCGAGCCGTAATGCTTTGCGATATGTGCCGCGGTCCTAAACTTAATAGGAGTAAGAATTCCGTCCGGTATTTTTATTCTCATCATAAATCCTCCGGTTTTAGGCTTTTGATGATATAAACCGTACCATTGAAGGCGGACAATGTCATCTTCGCTAACAACTTCATAACCTCTCTTAATCAAGTCTGGGAGTTCCGAAATAATATCGAGCGGCATTTTTTCATATTTCAGCTTTTCCCGGGAATTTTTTTTAATTACATCTTCAATTGTTAATTCTTTTAAATTCATTTAGAGTTCCTTATAACCGGTTTAAAACAAAAAACCCGCTGATTTTATTATAGCAGCGGGTTTTGGTTTAAATATTTATTTTTTAATTTAATATTTTACATATAATTCCGCCGTTAGAAAATTATTCATGCAACACATACATGCATAAACCGGCATGCAATGTTTGCAGTATTGTAAACAACAACATTTAACGGCACTTGCTGAATAGATCATCTGATTAATAGTTAGGTTTATGAATAAAAAAAGCCTTCCATAAAAAATGAAAGGCTTGGATTAAAAATTTTTATAATGAAAAGCCTCTCACCGCATTAAACAGCACATACAGCATGAGATCATGCAGCAAAAATTAATGCTATTTTTTCCGAGAATGTTTTTCATTGATATTTTAAAATTGATCCGCGTTGAAATTTGAAGTGCTAATATAACCAAAATAATTCTTAACGCAAGGAAAATTTTAAAATCACTTATAAAAAAATGTAAATTGAATAAAGATGTTTTTAAAATTATTACTCAATAAAAAGTTCTATTAATAATTAGAGCCGTTATTTTATTTGAGATGAACTATGCATGAACTGCCTGCGACCCCGTTTATTTTCAATGATTGGAAACATCACAAAATATTTGTGAAGAGGAAAATTGAACAATTCATCATAGGAGGTTCCAAAGAACTTCCAGTGCTTCAGAATGAATTGAAGAATATAGGTGATTCCAGAACTGATTTTTATTACGGAAATTTGGAGCCTTTTGAAATCACGAAAGAAATTGAAAACATTCTACTTGAAAAAGAAATATTTAAACGATCCGATTACATCATATGGCTTAATAAAAATAAACTCATGTATAAGTTAATTGAGTTGTCAGATGGTTCGCTTTGGACATTAAGGTTAGGCGAAAACGCAAAACAATATATTCATTTCCATCCGGGAAGAAGATCAGTTTATTCTATTCGAATAAAAGCATCTATTCTTAAAACAGCAATCGCAGCTTTAGTCTGGTCGGGTATTTATCTTGATTCTCCGGAAAGTAGGCTCGTCGTGAATGAGGCAAGACAAAAATTGCTCATATTACCGCCTGTAAAAAACATTTCGGATAATAAAGGTATACTTAGAATAATTGAATTATTGAAAAATTAAAATAGGGAGGAGGAAAAAAAAGCCCGGGAGGCACCGGGCTTTTTAAGTCATCGCGACATCCACTTATGCTGCATCATTTTATTACCGCGATGCATTCTGCCGTTCATCATCGGAGAATTCTCTTTCCAGATTTTTTGCTGCTCCGGAGTTAAAACTTCATATACGTCGAGTAAATGATTTGCTACCGCCAAAGCAATAGCGTTTTTGCTTTTGTTAATTTTTTCAACTGAGGCAATAACATCATTTCTGTTGAAGTCGCCTTTTACCTTTAACTCTTTAAGGTTTAATTTATCTTTTTGAAGATCAGCTCTAAGGTCTATCATCTTTTTTTGGAAATCTATTCTGAGAGTTGATATTTTTTCTTTTTGTTCATCAGTAAGTTTAAGTTTCTTTAACATTTCAGCACGGTACATTCCTATATTATTGTGCATCCTTCCAAACTTTTGGCCTTCCATTTTGTTATTCTGGCCAGCTGGCTGAGCATTTAATATACCGCTGCCGATAATTACTAATGTAAAAACTACTATTATTGATATTACAAGCCGTTTCATTTTTAATTCTCCTTATTATTTCAGGTTTTGCTCTTTTGACACCGGAATACTAACTTTGGTTTAAATAAAAAAGTTAAACCTTTTAAAGGGCTATGTTGTCAAATAATTACAATTTACAATAGAAGATGACGGACAACAACGAAGATTTTGAACTTGTTAAAAGCTTTATTGAAGGAAATGAAAGTGCTTTTAATAGAATTGTATTAAAATATCAGCAAAAGATATATTGGCATGCGAGACGGATGACCGGTAATCATCTTGACGCTGATGAGGTTGTCCAGGAAGTTTTAATTGTTCTTTTTAATAAATTGAAAGATTTTAAGTTTCAATCTTCACTTTATACATGGATTTATCGAATAACTGTTACAAGAAGCATTAATTTTCTTAAGAAAAGAAGTATAAAGGAAGTATTTTCAATTGAAGACAAAGTTCCGGATAATATGAGAAGTAAAGATGACATCATAAACGATATCGAAATGAAAGAAAAATATCACAGGCTGGAAACAGCTCTGCAAAAAATACCTTCTAAGCAGAGAGAGGTATTCGTTCTAAGGAATATGGACGAAATGAGCTACGATGAAATTTCGGAAATAACCGGAAAGAGTGTGGGCGGATTAAAAGCTAATTATTTTCATGCTGTGAAAAAATTAATGGAGCTTATGAAAGAAAATGAAAAATAAAGATAAAATAATTCTTTACCTTGACGGTCAGATGAACGAGAAAGACCGCTCTATGTTTGAAAAAGATCTTGCCTCGGATTCGCAGTTAAAAAGCGAGATGGAAGAATATAAGCAATTTATGGACGGAATAAGTTCTTTAAAAAATATAAAAACGGAACCGGATTATTTTATTAATATTGTTCCCGAATTCAGAAAGAATCTTAACACAAAAGCAAAATCCAGATTAATCCCGAAATTTGCTTTCGTATTATCAGCAATAACTGCAGTCGTTTTACTTTTACTTTTTACTTTAAATCGTTCCGATAACATTGCGCCTAACTACTCTTCAACTAATATAGATTCCGTAATCGATAATTATACATTTAATTATAGCCCGTTACATGATCAATTCGACATAAACAGTTTAAATAACAATGATTATTCAAATTTGGATTCTGTAGTTTCTGTAATGCTTTCAAATGAATTAAATTTATCTTCTCAAAGTTTAAGTGACTTAACAACAACTAACGTTACGACCGATTTGCAGTCAATGCTTCAGGGTATAAATAATCGGGAAGCCGATCAAATTTATAATGAATTATTACATAAAAGGATTTATTAAAAGGGTTACATAAATGAAGAATTTTATCTATTCTCTAACAGTAATTTTTTTATTTGCCAGTTTTTCACTTGCTCAAGACAGAAGACATCATAATTCAGATGCATTCAAAAAGATAGAAGAACTTGAAAAAATAAAATTAATTGAAGCATTAGGATTAAATGAACAAACCACGTTAAAGTTTTTTGCCCGCCGAAGCGAAAACAGATCAAAACAGGGGAAATTGATGCAAGAGGCCTCAAAACTTCTTGACCAGATGGACATTATTGTGAAAAAAGACACTAGCAATAATAATCCGGAATATAAAAAGTTAATTGAGCAATATTTAAATATAGAATCCCAAATAGTTGAAAATAGGGCTGAATTTGTAAATTCTCTTCCCGATATCTTATCTTACCAACAAATTTGTAAACTTTTAATCTTTGAAAAGAAGTTCAGAGACGAAATAAGAGAGGTACTTTTCAAAGAGCGTGCTAAATGGAAAAAGTAACAAATATTCAGACGGAACAAATATTTCTAAAAAATAGTAGAAAAATAAATTTTCGGGGTTGATTTTATTACTTAACAAGACTATTTTTTAGGACTTTTTTTTGCGGAAGTGGTGAAATTGGTATACACGCTACTTTGAGGGGGTAGTGCCTTAACAGGCGTACGGGTTCAAGTCCCGTCTTCCGCACAGCGAAATTCTACCAACCAAAACAAAGGAAGATACTTATGAAAACTAAATCAATTGTATCTTATTGCCTATTTCTAATGATTCTTTTCTTAGGAATTGCGTCAGCACAAGAGATGAAACCTGATGCTGCAAAGCTTTACAACGACGGCAATAAGTTCTTAAAGGAAGGTAACTATGATGCCGCTTTGGGAAAATATAACGACGCTTTGAAAATAGAGAAGGATTTCCGGATCTATTATCAGAGAGGAGTTGCTTTCAAAGCTACCGGTAAATTAGACAGTGCAATGAGCTCTTTTGAAAATTGTTTAAAACAAAAACCCGATTTTGAAGCTGCTTTTAATGCATTAGGCGGCGTTTATTTTGCAATGGGTAAATATCAGGACGCAGCGGATAACTTTGAAAAAGTACTTGCTTCGGCTAAAAATCCTAATGTAAAGGAAAGGATTAGTCAAAACCTTGCATTGGTTTATGCCAAGATGGGTAATGAAGCTACCAATGATAATGATGTTAAAAAGGCGATTGAAGATTATAAAAAGGCAACTGCTCTTTCAAATTACGATGCAGCTTATTTGGCGCTGGCCAAAGCTTATTCAGATGCCGGCGATTATGATAACTGTCTGCAAGCCGCACAGAATGCTTTAAAATATAAATCCACAATCGGTCCCGGCGGCCCTTATTACTATATGGGAGTTGCTTATAAAAACAAAGGCGAAAAAGAAAAAGCCAAAGAAATGTTTGACAAAGCAAAAAAGGACCCCACATATAAAAAATTAGCGGAATACGAACTAACTGCTCTGAAATAAAAATAATCTTCTAAAGATTGTCCGGAAAAAATGACGGCATTTAACAAGGTTTTCTAATATGATGCTGTCTGTTATTTGTTAGTAATTTAAGAATTACTTCCTTTGTCCGGGCAGTCTTTTTCTTATTTCCAATAAAATGAAAAATAAGCACCCATCTCAACAAACTCTTACAGATATACCAGAATTAGAGCTTCTTACTTATGCTGCCGTTTCAGCGGTTTTAAGAAAAGAGAATGCGTTAAGAAGTTTTTTGCGGACCGCGGTACAACAAAAAATTAACGCAAAAAAATTATATGAAACGCTTTTACAAACCTATTTGTTTGCTGGTTTCCCCTCTGCTTTAATCTCGATTTCAATATTAAGCGAATATTTTATTTTAAATAAGAATAATCATATTATAAAGGACTATTCAAAATTAAAAGAAAGCGGGGAGAAGACGTGCAAAAAAATTTACGGCGATAAATACGACAAACTCATTAACAACGTTTCGGGTTTTTCCGCTGAGCTTTCCGAATGGCTAGTGGTTGAAGGTTACGGCAAGGTTCTCAGCAGAAGGGGATTGAGGTTAAAGGAGCGAGAATTAATTAATGTTGCGGTACTTTCGACTTTAAAATTTGAAAGTCAATTATATTCCCACATTAACGGCGCATACAGAAATAAAGCGAGTGTCGCGGAAATTAGAAATATAATCGAATGCCTGGAAATATTCGATAAGAAAATTACAATTTTCGGTTTATCGATTCTGCAGAAATTTTTGGATAAAAAGAAACTGCCTCAGAAATAATTAGCATTAAGCTTAATGAGCCGATAACACTATAAAAAAGCTCTACATGAATTTTAGGATACTTTATTATTTCAGAGACAGTTATTTAAATATATTCTGCTTTAACTTTATTAAAAAATTACTGCTACGTTAAAATTTACCAGAGAAATGTTACTTTCATTACTGTTTTTCCCGACAAGATTCAGAGTCTCATATTTTAATGATACATCAAGATCCACTACCGGTAAGATAGTAACTACAGTTCCGATTCCGATACCTCCCCCGAATCTCGAATAACCGGGCTGGGTTCCTGTGCTTAACTGAGATTTTTCTTTAAGTTCTCCTATTTTATTTAATGCTACATCCAGTGAGATATAGGGTTTTATAAAAGGCAGGGGTAAAATATAATATTCGCCTTCAACACCGATCGATAATATATCTTGTGAATTATTTATTTGTATACCGTTCCTGTTTCCGTCGCCTCTTAAAAGATGGTAATCTACAAAAACTATCGGTGTAATAGGTACTAAAGGTAAGTCAACTCTTACCTGGGCACCGAGGTGAAAATTTGTACTGAAGCCATATCCGTTTTCTTCTACAGAATTTGTATATGTATTTGGTGATGTAATTGATGTAATACCTCCGCTAATTCCGAATCTCAACATTTGTGCTTTTATGGAAGTCTGCGAAACGAGGAATAAAACTATTACAATTCCTAATACCGCTGATTTTTTCATGAAATCTCCTATTTTTATATTTCTACAAATACAAAATATATATTTCTAGAATGAAAATCAGCAATAAAATACTATCCTTTGCAAGCGAGTGTTGCTAGTTATATAAATTAGTTAATACCTTTCTTTAATTAAGTTATGTATTCCTTTAATTCCCTTGACATTATAAAAACATAAAACTTATATTAGTTCTATAAATTCAAATTCTTTTGAAAGATAAACACAAAAATTTTGGCAGACAAAATTACGAGTAATAAAGCATCAAAACTGAATGAAAACCAGGTAGTATCCGACTTATTCGGGACTTTATTCGAATTAGGATTTTGTCTTGTTGTTATTGTGGGAACTGTTTTTTCTGCAAATTCCTCTTCATTAATATTATTTATATCGTTAGGTTATTTAATTATTTTTTCGGTTACAATAGTTCTTACCGGAAACTTTTCCTCCGATTTAATGTTTCGCGAAATATCGCTTGCATTATCGTTTATTATTTTGGAAATAACTTTGTCTTTTCAATCATGGCCAGTATTTCTCACTTTTGCAATATTTGTTTTTGGCAACAGTATCTTAGGGATTTGGGAAAGTCGAATTAAGAAAAACAAATACTTTTTTCGTAAGTTAGATATGCATTTCCCTTTATTTACTCTTGTTTCTTTTATTGTCATTTTATTTTTTTTATCAAGTAACTCCCAGTTTTTATTAAGTAGGAACAACCAGGGCGGTACTTTTTCACTTTTAGAACTTCTTTTGGTTGCTTTTGTTATTTCGATTATTTCAGCTATAATTAATAACACAGGAAATAAAATATTAAGAAATTTTTTATTCCCGATTATAATCGCTTTGGTAACGTTTATAAGTTTTAACAGGTCTAACAGTAGTATTGCAAATAATTTTGAAATAGCTTTTACGGCTGCTGCCGTAATTTCGTTTTTTTCTTTCAAATTAAAATACTTAACGTATCAAGGTGCGCTTTATCAATTTGTATTAGCGTTTCTAATATTGGGCTTTGGCGGATGGAAATGGACAGTACCGATCTTGGTATTTTTTATTACATCAAGTTTATTATCAAAAATTAAGTCTGAAAATAAAAATCAAGCCGAAACATTTTTTGAAAAATCCGATACTAGAGACTCATTTCAGGTCCTTGCTAACGGAGGCTTGGGAGGATTACTTGTTTTATTTAACGCTATCTTTCCGTCGGAACTTTTTTACATGATTTACGTCTCATCTCTGGCTGTAGTTTGTTCCGATACCTGGGGTACAGAAATAGGAACGTTATTTAAAAATAAAACTTTTAATATTATTGATCTGAAGGAAACAGAACAAGGAATTTCCGGGGGAGTTTCAATTCCAGGGAGCGCAGGAGCCTTATTGGGTGCTTTCATTATTCCATTATCATCCTTATTTTGGCTTAATTCAATTATGTTAGTTTCTATTAGCGGTTTTTTGGGAAATATAGTAGACAGTTTGTTAGGCGCTGTTTTCCAAGTACAATATCTATGTAAGGGATGCGGTAAAATTACCGAACGAAAATTTCATTGTAACAGTCAAACGTCCTTAATAAAAGGCGTCAAATGGTTGAACAACGACTCTGTAAATTTTATCTCTGCTTTAGCCGGCGCAGTATTTTTAGTTACTTTAAAAGAAATTATAAAAGTTTAAATGGAAAAAAAATATTTATTACTGATATTAATATTCATTATACCGCTTACAAGAGTATTTCCTCAGACTGATACCCAAGTATATTCGGAGGCGATGAACGCATATCATTCGAGGGACTATGCAACTGCAGACAGATTGTTTCAGCAATTTTTTTCAAAATACCTGCTTAAAGACGCACTTTATGCGACTGTAAAATATTACGATGCCGACGCCCTCTTAAATTTAGGTAAGAAATCAGCCGCCGCCGGCGAGTTTGAATATCTGGTAAATCAATTTACATGGTCGAGTTTTAGGGATAAAGCACTTTATAAACTCGGTTTGATATACTACCAGAAGGAAGAGTATGAAAAATGCCGTGCAAGACTGCAAAAAATTCTTGATGAATATCCGGAAAGCAGTTATACCGGTTCTGCTTTATACTGGATTGGAGAGTCATATTCAAAACAAAAGAAGCTTGAAGAAGCGATCGTTTTTCTAAAAGATGCAATAAAGAATCACCCCTATAATAAATATATCGATTACTCAATCTTTACACTTGCATATAGTTATGAAAAAATCGGCGATTACGAAAGTGCCGTTAAATATTACGATGATCTATTGTCTTATCACAGCGACAGCCCTCTTGCTACAGCAGCGCATATAAGAATAGGTTTGTGCTATTTTAAATTAAAAGAATATGATTCTTCCGTACTTGAATTGAATAACCCAGTTTTGAAGGACATGCCGGATAACGTTTATTCGCAGAGTTTGTATGTGCTGGCAAATTCATATTACAGATTAAAAAATTATAAAAATGCTGAAAAATCATATCTGGAAATTATAGATAAGTATCCGTCTTCCGAAGAAATAAAAGATGCCAAATACGGCTTAGCCTGGTCGTATTTTCAACAAAAAAATTATAACGATGCTTATAAAATATTTAATTATTTGTCCGATGGTACGGACAGCATTGCCGTAAAATCATTTTACTGGAAAGCAGAATCTAAAAGGTATGCAGGGCAGGACCTTGCGGCCTTCAATATTTATCAGGATTTTTTGAAGAAGTATCCCGACAACGAACTTGTTACCGAGGTGCAATTTCAACTCGGAGTTTATTATTATAATACCGGCAAAAACAATCTCGCCATACGCTATCTGAGAAGCGCTTTAAAATCTCCAAACGAGGATATCAGGGTTAAAGCCCTAACTATGTTAGGAGAATTGGATCTTACAACGAAAGATTATGATGCGGCAAAGAATAATTTTACAAATGCAATAAATTCAAAAGGTATAACCGAAGATCTGATAAACCGGGCCTCGTTCGGATTGGGAGTTGCTCAATACTTTACCGGAAATTATAACGAAGCAATTACCAATATGCTCGATGTAAATTTCAGAGATCCTCAATTTGAGAAGGATAAAATAAATTTTTATCTGGCAGAATGTTATTATTCTTTAGGTAAATATCACGATGCTATTGAAAGATATAATCTTGTCTCTTCAGATAACGCCGAACTTAATGATTATGCTTTGTACGGCAAGGCTTATTGTTACTTTAATATGAGGGATTATACCGTTGCCGCACGCGAATTTTCTGAATATCTTAAAAAGTTTCCTCATGATTCCAGAACTCTGGATGCAAGGCTTAGGTTAGCCGACAGCTATTACGGCAGTAAGAATTTTGCGGCTTCAAGCCGGATCTACAAACAAATGTTCCATTACGACAAGAAAGCATTGAATAATCCGAATGCTTATTATCAATATGCACAGGCGTTATATAAAGCAAATGAAAAGCTAGGACGCAATAAATGAGTTCAAAGCATTGCAACAGAATTTTCCCAACTCGGAATACGGAGACAAGTCGTCTGTTTGTAGTCGGCTGGATTTATTTTCAGGAAGGGAACTATCAGGAAGCAATATCTAATTATTTAAACGTACTGGCCACGTTATCCAAATTCAATTTTGGGCCCGACAGTATTTTATTCCATAGGCGATTCATATTTTAATATGGGCAAATACGACTCCGCAATTGTCAATTATCAGAAGGTACTTGTAAGATATCCGGCTTCACCTCATGTTTACGATGCCGTTAACGGAATTCAGGACAGTTATGTTGCGCAGAACCAGCCTGAAAAAGCTATAAAATTTATAAAGCAATTCGTAAATCAAAATCCATCTTTGGTTTTGCGGATGAAATTTATTATAAAATTGGAGATATATATTACAGCCTCCAGGATTATAAACAAGCCGGAGTAAGTTACAAAGAGTTCATTGCAAACTATCCCGGCAGCAAATTAATTCCGCAGGCATATTATTGGATAGGGCAAAAGTGCCGAAAACCTCAAGCAGTATGAAGAAGCAATATTCAACTTCAACAAAGTGTTCAATTCGTATCCTGCCAGCGATGCGGCACCGTCATCGTTATTGAAATAGGAAATATCTACAATCAATGAAAAAATACGGATCAGGCAATAGATGTTTATAATAAAGCTTTAAACTCACTTCCGAACACTTTACGTTATCCGGAAATAATGTATAACGAAGGGATGACATATTTAAATAAAAAGATCTCCCGACAGCGCGTCTGATGTTTTTAATCAGATTACTCAAAATTATGACGGAACTATCTTTGCGGAAAAATCAAAACTGCAGCTCGGACTTATTTCAATGCGAGCTAAACAATATGATGATGCAATGCCTTATTTCCAAAATTTAGTACAGAACAGAACTGACGATATCGGCGCCCAGGCGCAGTATTATTTAGGTGAATCTTATTTGGAACAAAAAGACTACGATGACGCAATTACTGCATTTGTAAGAGTAGGAACCATTTTCCCTGCTTATAACGAGTGGGTTACAAAATCTTATTTGAAACTTGGCGATTGTTATACCGATACTAAAGATTTTGCCCGGGCTAAAGAAATGTACAAGGCCGTTTTGACAAAACATAAAGGGGATGTATATGGAAAAGAAGCCGGAATAAAACTCAGGAAGTTGAAATGATAAAGAATTTATCAATAATAATATTATTATTATTTTCCGCGTCAATGTTTGCTCAAAATCAGCAGAAGCAAAACCCGGATGTCGAATTACCTGATTTTGTCATTACCGGTAAAGATGTAATAAAAGTGCAGCAGGCTAAAAAAATTCCTCCGAGTTTTATATCTATAATTTCCGAGAAATTTGTTAAGCCGGTTTTCCCGCCGGCAAATCTGCCGGTTAAAGAAGTGCAGACTCCCGTAAAAGGGGGCATGGATCTAATCGATTCGTTAAATTTTTTAAGAGGCAAACTAGACGCAACTTTAGGTTCTTATACTCTTCCCAGCGCAGATTTTGTTTTTACTAATCCTTTTACTAACGGGCTATTTGAATTATATGGCAACGCACTTAATCAAAGAGCATATGTAGGCAACAGCGATAAATACCATCTGACGGGCGGAAGTAATTTGATGCTGTTCATCAATAATCAAAGCAGCTTTTTACCCGGTTCGGAAATTAAATTTCACGGAGACTTCGGTACTTACGGATACAAACTTTTCGGAAGCAATTATCCGCAATTCAAAAGGTATTTTAATTCCGGCAAAGCTTCGGTTTCTCTGAAAAACACTCTGAGCAAAGTATTTATTTTTTCGTTGAGGGCTAACGATAACGTATCATCGTTCAGAAACGAAAAATTTTCCGAGAATCTATTTAATCTGCTGGGATCCGCTAAACTTTCACTGGAAAATTTTAATCTGGGACTTAATTTAAACTATCAAAAACAGTTTATAACAAATAACTTTTTAAACAACGGCATATATAATTATTTCTATGCTCAGCCATATATAGGTTTTAATATTTCGAAATTGTTTAAAGCTGCTTTCGGTTTTAATTATTCCAAAATAGATACGGATTATTCCTTCTCACCTTATATAAGTCTGGCCTTTTACCTTGATAAGGGAATCACACTGTTCGGAGAATATTCTCCGGCTTCCGAATTTTACGGCGCAGGGCACTTTGTGAATATTAATCCGTATTTCGAAGCTTCGAATTTCACAAATATCTACGAAAAGAAAAATTCTGCCTTCAACATAACTTTGCGATATGAATATTTTACTTATTTCGAAATTGACGGAGGATTTAAATATTATTCTTCGGATTATATGCCGTATTTTTCGGACATCAGACAAAAGGGCCGCTTTGATATTATCTCTACCCAAGGCAAAAATTTTACCGGATTTGTGAACTTGCTTTTTCATATGGGACCTTACGGGGTTTTTTACGGTTCTGCTGAAGCAAGCGATGTTAGAGATACCGCAAACAATGTTATTCCTTATTCTCCGGCGGTTAAATTAACTCTTAATTACGGTTACGATTTTGCATTCGGTCTGAATGCTCAGGCAATACTGCAATACTATTCGGGTATGTATACTGACATTCAAAATAAAAATTTGTTAAATCCTTTCGTAAATTTGGGGCTGAAGTTCAGATACAGCTGGAGACCCAACCTGGATTTAATACTTAATATTCAAAATTTAACCAACAGCAAAAACTATTTATGGAATGGATATCAGGAAATACCTCTTGATGTTTCCGCCGGAATAGGGCTGAGATGGTAATTAAAATTTTATATTGCCGCGAAATGGAATAAACGATATATTTTTGTTATCTATGTATCGATAATGAAACATTTTATTTTTAAAATTAATTGATATGACAAGAGCAGAATTAATAAGAAAACTAGCGAAGAGAAGCGGAGTTCCCGATCAGGAAACAAAGATATTCTTCGAACTATTTTTACAAAAAGCATCGGCGTTATTAAAGAGGGGCGAGGCTGTTAAAATTAAAGGAACGGGTTATTTCCAGCTTAGACAGGGAGTAATAAAGCAATCAAATATTGATGACAAAAATAACCTGATATATGCCGATTTAATGGTGTTTTTCCCGATGCAGGATAATGAAGTTAGTTCCGACGAAAGCTTGATTTTTAATGTCCCGGCTATTAAAGAAGATGCTTTTGGTAATGTAGATTCTTATTTCAGCCTAAGCATCGGTAAACCTGTAATCCCTCTGGAGGGAGTTAATGATGCGGAATATTTCAGTCCGCCTTCGGGTCATGAACTGAAAAAATTAATTGAAACTAAGGTGGATAAGCTTCTGGAAAACTCCGAGATATTAAATAAATACACTAAGGGTAATGAGGTTTTATTAATTGAACCTGAAAAACAAGGCAACGATCAGTTTGAATTTGAATGGTCTGACAGGATAGAAGAAACAAAACCATCAGCTGAAAAGAGTAATCGGGTTACTACCGAAATAGATACCAAAACCGAATTTGAACATCTTGCGTGGGGCTTCGGTGATGAGCTTTCTAAACAAATCGAAGAGGAATCCATCATTGATTCCGCAAATGTAAGCGGATCGTTTACGGATGACCTGGAAGACGCAATAAATCTTGAATGGAATTTTGGTATTCCTGGTGAAGAAGAAGATACCGCCGATATTAAAGAGAATGCCGGCGAAATTGAACATTTAGAAGAAAGATCAAAGGATACTGAAGATCCCGAAGCAACAAATGAAATTGAAAATGAGGACACCAACAAATTCGAGAGAGTGCAGTCGCTTACATCGGCGCTTGATGAAAATTCGGAACAGATAAAGTCTATTCTTGATTCGGAGGCAGTTGATGACATCGACACCGCATTTAAATCGGGAATGAATGAAGATAAATATTTACCTGAATCGGATGAAGACCGAAACGCGACTGTTGATGAGCCGGAAGTAGGTGCTTTTCTCGATGAAGAGGCAATCTTTAAAGAAGAAATAATCAATAAAGAAGAAGCAATAAGTGAAGAAAGAACTTTAGAAAATCCACCGGATGCTGATGAAGAAAAAACGGAAGTAATTGAAACTAAATCGTCTGAAATTCCCTACGAAGAACCGATTCAGGAAAAAAAGCATACGGTAAAAAAATTAGACCGCGGAAAACCTTACGGCAAAAAAAATTCTTCGCTGGTTTTTGTAATTGCCTTGGCTGCAATTATCGTTGTCGGAGGTGCTTTGTTTTTATTCTTAAAAGACGGAGGACTGAATTCTCAGGATGTTGCAATAAGCGGTAAAACTAATGAAGTAATGCCGGCATCTGCACCGACAATGGTTGAACGGAAATACGATGTCCCTGTGACGTATCCTTATCCTCCTAAAGGAAAAAAAGAAGGAGAGGGAATTTCGTCAGGAACAAATTCAAGGAACGAAAATAATCCGGCCGTCACTCCGGAAAAAGAAAATAGCGAAAGTGCAATAACTCAAAGCAGCGCTACATTACAACCGCAGAAAAGTATTGAATCTCTGAAAATAAAAGATTACATAATCAAATCAAGCGGGCATTATGTAGTACAGGTTTCATCATGGCAATCCGAGTTTATGGCGAAAAAAGTAGCAGACAGATTTAAGGATAAAGGTTATCAAAGTACAGTAGAAAAGGCAAATGTAAAAGGTAAAGGTATCTGGTACCGTGTAAAGGTAGGCAACTTTAAAACGTTAATAGACGCCGAACAGTTTTTCAAAAAGAATCAATAAAACAAGAAGGTAGACTATGAATTTATTATCGATGTTTTTAAAGGGCGGGATAATAATGTGGCCCATATTGTTATGTTCGATACTCGGACTTGCAGTAATAATAGACAGATATATTGTATTAAGAAAAGCAAAAATAAATATTCCTGCGTTTATGGTAAGGATCCGCGGATTATTAAAAAAAGGCGATGTTTCAGGAGCAATCAGTTATTGTATGGAAGAAAAATCACCCGTAGCTAACATTATCAGAAAAGGATTAAAAAAGTATAAACTCGGTCACGAACGTGTCAAAGAATCAATTGAAAACGCCGGTACACAGGAAGTGGCAAAACTGGAAAAAGGTCTTTCAGTTTTAGCTACGGTTGCAGGTATTGCGCCTTTACTCGGTTTTCTAGGAACGGTTACCGGAATGATATCCGCGTTTATGCGGATTGAAGACCTTGCCGGCGCCGCTAATCCGAGTGACCTTGCCGGCGGAATATGGGAAGCGCTTGTAACAACAGCATTTGGTTTAATTGTCGGAATACCGGCGCTGGCATTTTATAATTATTTTTTAAACAAAGTTAAAAGACTTGTTGCCGATATGGAAACCGTAGCAAACGATGTTGTTGATGTTATTCAGGATACTTCCGGAAGCCAAACCGATATAGAAGAAGAAATCGAAATTGATTTATAAGGATTAAAATGAAATTCAAACTACAAAACGAACCGTTAAGCATTTTCAGTTATTCTTCGCTTACAGATATCGTAATGCTTTTATTAATTTTCTTCCTTTTAACTTCGCAGTTTGTTATACAGACCGGCGTAAAGGTAAAATTGCCAAGTTCTAAAACGAATGAAAAAACCGCATCGTCGAACCTTGTTGTAACCCTTACATCTGCAGGCGCGATATACGCAGGCACCGAACAGGTAAGCATAGACGAATTGCCCGCAAAACTGAATATGATTAAAGGCAATCTTAAGGAAGGCAATTTGATAATTAGGGCTGATAAAACTGTTCCTGTAGACCTTGTAATAAAAGTAATTGACGCGGCACGAGTATCAGGTATCGATAAATTTACTATTCAAACTGAAAAAGCAAACTTATAACTCAGGGATGCGTTATTTAAAACAATTATAATTTATGACATATCATTCGATAAAAAATACTTCGTACGCGGCTTCGATATTATTTCACATAATACTTTTAATAATATTTCTCTTGGTTAATATATCGATTACATATCCGCCGGTTAAATATGTCGAGCTTACCTTCGGTAAAACCGGAAAACCCGGATCTTCGGGTGCACTGGGAGACCAGGTAAACAACGTTGAGAAACAGGTTGCAAAAGAGGAACCTAAAAAAGAAACTAAAGAAAAAAAAGAGGAATTGAAAAAAGTCGATCTCCCCGTTGCTAAAAATACTTCGGAAGATAATGTCATTAAACCCGCAGATAATAAAAAAGACGAAAACAAAACCGCTAAGAAACAAACCGATCAGGTGGCTAATTCAAACGTAAATTCTCCCGGGAAAGGAAATAAAGCCAGCGGCAACGGCAGTTTTGGCTACGATATTGACTGGGGAGGAAAAGGGCAGAGGAAAATATACAGCTATATATTGCCTGCATATCCCCAGGGTGTGGAGAAAGAAATAGATATCAGGCTGCGATTTAGTATAATGCCAGACGGTACGGTAGGAATTATAGTTCCGCTTATTAAAGCGGATACGCGTCTTGAAAATGCCGCGATAAACTCTCTCAGACAATGGAGATTTGAACCTTTAGATCAGAATCAAAAGCAGGTGTCTCAAACCGCGGTTATAGTTTTTCCTTATCGTCTTCAGTAAAGAGATTACTATAATACATCCTGTAAAAAAAATATTCTGCCACGGTCAGGATTGAAAGCGAAAAAGCATCCCTGTCAAAATAAAATCCGAATCCTTTCGGGCTCATTATTGCCTGCGAAAACATCCCTGTAATAGTCCACCCAATCGAAAATAAAATACCGATGAGTGCTATATTGAGAAAGGCAGCAGTCATATTTTCATCTTGCCATTTCTTCGTAAATACTATTAAAGCAAAAATAATATGCACGGAAAAGATGATTGCCGCGATCATTTAAAATATCTTTCTATTGATTCGATCTTTTGTTGAAATAAGCCATACCCAGCAATCCTCCCAGCAATCCGAAAATTATGTCCACAAAGATGTTACTGAAAAAAATGCCTATTGTATACAAAGGAGAGAACCCGGAAGTAGTAATTTCTTTAACCATTCGGTGAAGAAGTGTCATCGTTTGATCAAGTAAAACTCCAAGATTATACTGGCGGATCAGAAGTTCCGTTTGCGGAAGTGCTTCGACGAAATCATTCGTTTTGGTTATATAAGTAATCAAAACTTCAAAAAAAGATGAAAATAAGGCCGCGAAAAGCCCTGTTAAGATTCCGAAAAAACAGCAGATTTAAAATCAACCGGGAATGGAACTTTGTTTATCTTGTTATCGAGAAGTATAGCAAAAATAGCGGCTAACGGAACTATCAGACAGCATCCGAGATTTTTTATTACCGGTATGGTGGTTAAAACAGCAGCTCCGAATCCGCAAACCAAAGCCGGAAAAACCCTTTTGTTATTTATCATCCTTTATTCTATCCCTACTAAAATAATTTTCAACAGTTTCCAAAATATAAAGAAATACAACGGAACCAAAAAATAGTCCGGTTAAAAAAGCAACGAATTTTGAATAAGAATATATATTTAATGTAGACATAATTACGTCGAATACAACAGGAAGAATTGCGGCATAAAGAAGTTTCAGCTTAAGACTGAGTTTTGGGAAAAAGATAAGGGAAGCTATCGACATTATCAGGGCGCCCAAATAAATCCCGGTGCATCTGGCGCAAACAAATAATTTATGTCCTAAAAAACTAAACGTTTTTATGTCAAGTTGATGACATACAGTAGCGTAAGTTCTTTTTAATATAGGATAAGTGATAACGGCAAATGTCGAATCCGGGAAAAGTGATTGTGAAGCAAAGCCTATGCACCAGATCAAAATCGCTATAAAAAACAATAGTCTTAGACTTTTGCTCTTAGTAAGAAATCTTTTAAAAGACCGGGGCATTATTCGGCCTTTAAAACTAATATTCTGTCCTGAGTAAGTATATATAAGTTATGTCCGAAAATTAGGGAATTAACCATTTTGGTAGTGCTGTCAATACCTTCAATATTTAGTCTGGTTAAACCAAAGTCAGGATTTCTTAAATCCGAATAATATATGCTGTCAGGGGCGGTTAAAGTTAAGTTATTGAAAATAATTCTTATTCCGAGGAAATCAATATTTTTATTATAAGCCGCAACATTATTTCCGTACTGATCGAAAACGACAATTTTCGTACCGTCAATTACAAAAATTCTATTATCCGGTGAAACAGCAAGCTGTTTAGGTTTTGATAAAGCATTTACGCCGGCGTTATAACCTCCGAAATTTTGCGAAAAATTACCGAATAAGTCAAACTTAACTATTCTTTTGTTTTCGGAATCGAGTATATAAAGATCACCCTGCTGGGATAATGCGCAGCTTAACGGGTAGCCGAATCTTTCATCTTTATCATCGCTGTTGCGGGTGAATAACGAAGATACAAAATTTAAATCTTTATCGAATCGCTCTATTCTGCTGTTATTCTTATCGGAAACGTAAACAGAAAGGGGATTAGCAAAAACGTCTGACGGAGTATCAAACTGGCTTTCGTCCCATCCGAATCCTCCGGCGTATTTAAGAATATTACCGAGCGTATCGACCTTATAAACTTCATTTGTGCCACTGTCCGTAATATAAAAAATACCGGCGGATGTTATATAAAAAGACGTTGCTTGTCTAAAATTACCAATGCTGCGCGTGAATCTATATGTTTGGGAGTAAGCCGACACGATCAGCAGAATGCTGAATATGAATGATTTAAGTATTTTTTTCATCTTACTATAAAAAATGTGATACATGAAAATAACGGGAAGTTAATTAAAATAAAAAGATAAAAGTGAATAATTAAAATATTTTTATCATATTAAGAGGGCAAATTTCCAAAATATGCTTAAACTACCGGGGAGTACGGACTTGTTATTTTATCGATACAAAGGGACTAAAATACAAATAAAAAATTTCTGTCTTGTTAAATATAGTATCCTTTAATATTATTAAAGATGTTTTAATTACTTAATATTTTTTTTACTCTTTATATAGCTATTTTCTATTTCAAAAATTTTTATACTCAGGTCAAAAATGAACAAAGACTGTTACAGGAGCTCTTTAAGAACGGGAGCTGTATTCCTCATTTTAAATATATTCGTTTTTTTGCTAACGACTAATTTGCCTGCACAAGAAAATAAAAAAATTTACCATCCTTTGTCGGGATCAGTTTTATTATCATTAGAATACAGCGAAACTATAAGTCAGACAGATTATCCGAGTTCTAACTTGAGCTATGGATGGCGCGGATACGGTGAATATTTTTTACCCTTATACAACAACATCTTTGCCGGAGTAAGGATATACGGTGGAACGGGTTATCTAACCGGAAAAAAAGATAGTTTTCTAAAAGCAGGTTTGCCTCCGGAATTCAAGACAACTATTCTTTATATTGGGGAAGGTGTTGAATTGGGTTATAAAATAGGGGATAATTTTTATCCTTATATTTTCGGGGGAGCTACCTCATTATTTTTTGATCCTAGAGATCCTAACGGACATAAACTTCCCAATAACGCGAAGCGTCTTTATTCGAAGAGTTCGTTTAACGGAAATTTGGAATTAGGATTAAGATATTTCTTTACCGATGAATTTGCGGCCGACATCAGTTTTACACAAAATTTTAATTCAAACGACTATCTGGATGATTTGAAGAAAGGAAGTAACGATACATATTCACAAATAAACATAGGTGTTTCTTATGCGTTATTTGCAAGTAAGGATTCAGATCACGACGGTGTAGAAGATTCACATGATAAATGTCCGAACACACCCGAAGGGGTAAGAGTTGACGCAAGCGGCTGCCCGTTGGACAGCGACGGTGACGGTGTTCCGGATTATATGGATAAATGTCCTAATACACCAAAAGGAGTTGTCGTAGACATACACGGCTGCCCTCTGGACAGCGACAGCGACGGCGTTCCGGATTATCTTGATAAATGCCCGGGTACACCGAAAGGAGTTAAAGTAGACTCAACAGGTTGTCCTCTAGACAGTGACGGTGACGGTGTCCCGGATTATCTTGATAAATGTCCTAATACACCGAAGGGAGTAAAAGTAGATTCCATAGGTTGTCCTCTTGACAGTGACGGCGACGGCGTTCCTGACTACCTGGATAAATGTTCAAATACACCGAAAGGAGTAAAAGTAGATTCTGCCGGTTGTCCTCTTGATAGTGACGGCGACGGCGTTCCAGATTACACGGATAAATGTCCGAACACTCCCAAAGGAGTAAAAGTAGATTCAACGGGCTGTCCTTTGGACAGTGACGGTGACGGTGTGCCTGATTATAAAGATCAATGTCCCAATACGCCTCACGGTGTAAAAGTTGATTCTTTGGGCTGTCCTCTAGACAGCGATGGCGACGGGGTACCTGACTATTTGGATAAATGTCCTCACACACCGCACGGAGTAAAAGTAAATTCAAGAGGCTGTCCGGTCAAAGGAGGCCAGATAGAGAAGCCAATAAAGCCTAAAATTACTTTGCCTGAAAAGAAGGCACCTGTTAAAGTAGCCCAGCCGTCATCATCGAACAAGTTTGTTATTCCTTCTTCAACAATATTTGTAACCAGAAGTGCAATTATTTCATCATCGGCTTTTTCCGAATTAAATAAAATAGTCAGCATAATAAAATCAGATTCTTCGACTAAATGGAGAATCGAAGGGTTTACAGATTTTAACAATGCGGCGCCTTTTAATCAGACATTGTCGTTTAACCGTGCAAATGCGATATATATTTATTTCCTTGAAAAAGGAATTGACAGAAACAGGTTCGATGTTATCGGAGAAGGGAAGTATTTGCCTTATGACAGCAGCAACGCAAAAAGCAAGAATGTCGGGGTTATAATTTCAAAGATACAATAACTTGATAAATGATCGTAGATAAATATTATTTGATACTCCGGCGTGTTTTGATTTGTTTTAGAATAAACAAAATATTAATTTTAACCGCTGAAAATAATTTACCATGTTAATTGCCGTAGATTCTTATTCCGGTAAATAAGTGTTTTAGAGAAATTAAATTTGCCTCATGGTGTAATTGGCAACACGTCTGACTCTGGATCAGAAGAGTCCAGGTTCGAGCCCTGGTGAGGCAGCTAAAAAAGCTTGAAAATGTAATGTTTTCGAGCTTTTTTCGTTTTAGGGGGCGTAAAAATCCCGATGATTTTTCGATTTTCGCTGTATGTATTTTTGTATGTACTTTTTATAACATCCAGTAATACAATACACTACACTATTTTTAATGAGATTGACAAAGAGAAAGTTCTTGGATCCCGGACCATTAAAAAACTTTTCGTTTCTCTCATTTTACAAAATTTTATATTTATTTCGGTTTTGAACTTTTTTCATAATTTTAAGTTAAGAATTTACTTTATGATCCTCAATAACTTCTATAATTATTTTATTTTGGCTTTAGGTAACTTTAATTTATTTACCTATACTAAACCCGGATTTACTGAGGTTGTAATTTTTAATTTTAATGTAACTCAGAAATCCACATTTTTCGAAGGTGGTGAAGTTCTTTTGGATATGCCGGGAAATTACTAAATTTAGTACATGAGTGAATTTAAGAAATTAAGCCACGTAATTTATAGATGTGATTATCACCTAGTATGGACTTCCAAATATCGATTCAGAATATTGGAATGAATAATAAAAGAGCAATTGAAAGAAGATATAGAAATGTTATTAGCGTAGATAGGTTGTGAAAAAAAAGAGTTAAATATCCAAATGGATAATGTCCATCTTATAATAAGTGTACCACCGAAAGTATCAATATCCAGAGTAATGAGCATCCTGAAAGGCAAAACGTCAATAAAGATATTCAAGAGTTATCCGAAACTCAAGAAGAAACCATATTGGGGAAATCATTTGTGGTCAAGGGGTATTGTGTAGATACCCTAGGATTGGATGAAGAAAAGATAAGGAAATATGTAAATTATCAGGAAGAACAAGAGAGAAAAGAAGAACAGGAAGGATTTGATTTCTAGAGCCTCCTATGAGGGCAAACCAAATCCACCTTCTTAGAAGGAGGATCCTTTAATTCTTCTTCCGGCAAGGGTTCTTCAAGCGAATTATTTCAGTGTGCAAGCATATCCCGTGCGTTATTCTATGAAATATGTCTGGAAACAAACATACCGACCAATCTGGTGAGAGCGGTTCTGCGGCCGCCATTCTTAGCCCACTTAAAAGCCTTGCCTAGCTCTATAATATTCTTTATGTCTCTTTCACTTTTATTGGATAACTGCATTTCTATTTCCGGAATATTTACTACCAGTGGTTCTGCAGCGTAATTGATATAAAGACCCGGATCATAGCTGAAGTATCTTGGACGTGCGGCATCCGAAGTTTTGTCCGGCTCGAGCCCAAGGCTTGCCCCAAACCTATTCGCATAATATTTATATAGGGCAGTGTATTTGTCATGATCACCTGTCTCTTCATTAAACCGGTATATGGCTTTTAAGCCCCCTCGCGGAGAGGAAAACAGACATAATTCATTGGGATCGTTCATTAGGCTGGTTTTCTTTTAAACTGCGAACTCATTTACGAGGTCATAGTCGAGAATCACTAGTTGAGTTAATTCAAGCATTTCACTTAACCGATGGTTCTGTTTGAAAGTAGATGTGACAAAGTAAGGGAGGTTGCTTTTCTTATATTCTTGCTGGTCGTCGTCAAATTCAATTTGACGGAGAGCTTCAAGTTTATTTCTCAGATTAGTATCGTTCTTTATGGTATCCGTTATTTCAAAGAAGGATGTAATTTTATCAAGGTAAGAAGAGTACGTTACTCTTAGTCCGACTGATACTTTAATGTTGTTTATTGGATCAGTTAATTGTCCTTTCGTATTTGTTATTGAATTCATTCTTATATCTTCCACCATTTGTATTTAATTTCGAATTGTGCAGTCTGCTTTTTAATGTTTTTATTGCATTTGCGTAATTCGTAGGTTCTACGGAGGCTTTCAGCGCGTAGAATTCGTTTACTAGATTATGTAAGGCTTCATTTTCTTCAAAGATAAAAGTTGTTATTCCTTTCTTTACCGGAGTGGCAATCAAATTGCATCCTTCGGCCAGAAGATAACAAGAAAAATAAAAGTCCTTGCTTTTGTATAGGTTCATAAGTAATACTTCCTTATGAATTTTTATGGTTTATATTTGGATTTTAGGAGTTGGCAGGCAGTTCCCAGAGTATATTTAACTATCTATTTCGGCTCAGCAGAGAATTTTTCACAACTCAGTTTATAATTTAATATAGCCGAGGAGTGATTCTCTGAAAGTTAGTTGAGCAAAAACTAAACAGAGAAATTGATCCCGGTAAGAGAAAGTTCAATGGTGATAATTGTCTTTTTATCCAGAGACCGAATCATTTGAAATATTTTTAGGTATGAATCTCATAATTTGTATTAGATTGATTTCCCTTGATTCATTTTAGCCTCAATATTATTCAGCTTAAAATGGAAAGCTTTTATTTAGTTACAAATACTTAAAAACCTTGGGTTTGAATTTCAAATCTATATTTGAGAAAATATCTATAAGATTAGTGGACTAAATAACTTATAGCTTCTCTTGTTTTCTTAACTTGACAGTAGTGATTAAAAATAATTATTCCGAATATTAATTATTTGAATATAAAAATTTTTGCAATTATATTTGATGTTATAAAAACGAAATTAAAAGAAAATATATTGTTACGGTTAAATCAAATAGAAGAAGCATTAGAAGATTTTAGAAAAGGTAAATTGGTATTAGTTTTTGATGATATAAGCCGGGAAAATGAAGGAGATTTTATTGCTGCGGCAGATTTTGTTCGTCCTGAGATTATAAATTTTATGTCTAAGTATGGTAGAGGACTTATATGTGTTGCGCTTACCGAAGAACGTTGCAATGCGCTTTCGCTCGAAAGAATGGTAAAAAATAATACTGCATCAATGCGCACAAACTTTACAGTTTCGGTAGATTTAATTGGTAACGGATGTAAAACCGGTATTTCGGTCTTTGACCGTGCCAAAACAATTAAAGCATTAATTGATGAAGAAACCCGTCCTGAAGATTTGGGTCGCCCGGGACATATTTTCCCGCTTATCAGCCATCCCCTGGGAGTACTTGGACGAAAGGGGCACACGGAAGCTGCTAGTTGACATGGCACGTTTAGCTGGATTGAATCCTGCTGGTGTTTTGGTGGAAGTTATGAATGAGGATGGAACTATGGCTCGTTTGGAGGATTTAGTTGAAATTTCTAAAAAACATTCAATTAAATTAATTTCTATAAACCAAATTGTCGAATACAGACAAGAGAAAGAATTAAAACATGCTATCTAACCAACGAAGAGAAAAAATTCTTGAACTAATCAGGGAAGATGGTCATGCAAAGGTTTTGGATTTAAGCAGAATATTTAAGGTAACTAACGTTACAATTCGTCATGACCTTGAGTATCTGGAAAAGAAAGGATTTATAAATCGCGAACACGGCGGAGCCTTTCTCAAAAACATGGATTTAAGTGTACGCAATTTTGAATTATTGAACCGGGATAATCTTCAAGAGAAAATTACAATTGCCCAAAAGGCTCTGGAATATATACATGACGGTGATACAATAATTCTTGATTCCGGTTCCACCACTACTGAAATTGCTAAACAAATTAAAGGATTTAACAATCTTACAGTCATTACAAATGCACTTAATATTGCTCTTATTCTTGGGGCTCAATCAGGAATAAATGTCAATGTTACCGGCGGAGAATTCAAGGCCCCGACACTTTCTTTAACAGGTCAAAAAGCCGCTGATTATTTCCAAAATATACATATAGACAAATTGTTCCTAGCTACTGCCGGTATTTCGTTAAAATCCGGTCTGACTTATCCGGGAATAAGTGATATTGTAGTAAAGAGAGCAATGATTGAATCATCAAATGAAGTTTATTTAGTTGCCGATTCTACCAAATTAGGAAAAAGTTCTTTTGCTAGTTTAGGTCCTCTGTCTCTCATAGACTATCTTATAACAGATTCAAAGATAAAACCCGAAGATATTGAATGGTTGAAAACATATGAAGTAAAATTCATTATCGCCGATGAAAATAAAATTTAAGAAAATTTGATGTATTAAAAATCTTAATTAGTTTTTAAAAATGTATCGTTTGGATACTTAATCTGAGTTGAAGTAATAAGAGATTATTTTATTTGAACTTGTAGCTCTCACATTCCGCCATTTGCTTTCCCTAACCGTTTATTAATTTCGTTCCATTTCCTTTAGTATTCATTATATTAGAATAACGTTTCGTTTGGTTGAAAAAAGAAAAATGAAATATTTTATTATTATCGTTGCTTTTGTCATTATCATTTCGTAAAATTTCGAAAGGATTAATAAACAAACGAAAAGTTAATTAACCTTTACTGCAATAATTAATTATTTAATTGTCAAAATATTCAGCTTATAAATATATCCGAGCTTTATTTTTCCAATTTATTGATTAAATACAGGGGTTAGACTATGAATTTTCGTAAAAGTATAGTTGCAATTGGAAATATAAAAGTTTGCTTTAGACAGTGATTTTTAAAGAACAAACAGTTCATTGAAAATTTGAGAGCGGAAATATAGATAGATTTTTATTATGGAGTGTAAAATCTGAGAAGACTACTTCTGAAAATAGTAATACTGCCGGCGATAAAATAACTGGTGTAGGAAAACCTTAAATGGTCTACGAAATATCGGTATCTCCTGGTCCGTTAAATCACCTAAAGAGTATGACGCGTAAATAGTTGCAGTAGTAGATACAGCTGATTTTCACTTTACTTCTGGCATCATATTCGAATATTATGAATGCAACGATTCCTTTCATGTTTTGGTTTAGGCTATTCTACCTATGTGAATAGGCGCCATACGTACTAATATCCCAAAATATGTGCGCTGAACCATTGAGAAGATCAACTCCAAGATTCAATAAATGAATAGATTGCCTTATTACTTGTCATGTAATTAAATATATGTATCAATTTTATTATCTGAGCTGATGGCGGGAAGGTATGTCGTGGTAGCACTTCAGTTGAAATTGCAGCATCCCTGTTATTTTTAATTGATATTTTATGTATTCGCCTAATGTATTGATAAGACATATTAAAAGTCCGACGTATTATTCAATATATTACACTCAAGAAAAAATTGTGATTTATTTTGAAAACACAAATTTGTAACTGTTGACTTAAATATTTTAAATATGTTAATAAATGGCAATTCCATTTAAAAAGGAAAAATATTTGATTCTCCCTGAAAAGAATTAGTCAATAAAAAATTAGGAATATAAAATATGCTTTCAAATCAAAGACGTGAAAAAATACTTGAATTAATCAAGGAGGATGGTCATGCGAAGGTTATAGACCTAAGCAACATATTTAAAGTAACTAATGTTACAATTCGCCATGACCTTGAGTCCTTAGAAAAGAAAGGATTTATAATACGCGAACATGGTGGTGCATATCTTAAAAATATGGATCTGAGTGTACGCAATTTTGAATTATTGAACCGGGATAACCTTCAAGAGAAAGTTACAATTGCCCAAAAAGCCATACTATATATTACACGATGGTGATACAATAATACTTGATTCCGGATCTACTACTACTGAAATTGCAAAACTTATAAAAGGATTTAACAATTTAACTGTCATTACAAATGCACTTAATATTGGTCTTATTCTTGGGAGCCAATCTGGAATAAGTGTCAATGTTACAGGTGGAGAATTCAAAGCGCCGACTCTTTCTTTAACTGGTCAAAAGGCCGCTGATTATTTCCAAAATATTCACGTTGACAAGTTATTTCTTGCAACTGCCGGTATAACGTTAAAAGATGGTCTAACCTACCCGGGGATAAGTGATATTGTAGTAAAGCGAGCAATGATTGAATCGGCAAACGAAGTTTATTTAGTGGCCGATTCCCGCAAATTAGGAAAAAGTTCTTTCGCTAGTTTAGGTCCTCTGTCTCTCATAGACTATCTTATAACAGATTCAAAGATAAAACCCGAAGATATTGAATGGTTGAAAACATATGAAGTAAAATTCATTATCGCCGAATAAAAATCAAATTAATAAATAATTTATATATTCAAATAATAATTTGTTTTGTCATTATCCCATTCTCAGCCATTCCATCCGATATAAAAATTTTGAATAACAAAGATGGGTTTGATTTATCGAATTAATATTTATCATTTCTATTACGATAAAAATTATAAAGAATTTTCTTATATAAAAAATGCCTAATGCTTTGTTTTTGCAAATTATTTCAACTTTCCAAATATTTTCTTTTTAGTATTTGATCTACTCTCAATACTTTCTATTAAGCAAGCAATCTCTCTCTATTTATGGCTAAAAGCATATCCAAAATCCAAATAATTCATTAAATTAAGAAATAAAGAGAAACAATAGAAACGATCTAATCAAATAAAAAGAAAGATATAATAAAAAAACAATAATAATAAAAAGAAAAACCTTGCTTTTTATATTCAAACGAAATATATTATTTCCCGATTCGAAAAAATATTTTTTATCTTAAAAAAATGCAAAATCCTCATGCAATATGGAATATATTTTTCCAAAATGAAAGGAGTTATAATGATTAATAAATTACCACTTTCAATTTTACAATTCACTTCTTTATTGTTGCCTCTAATCTATTTTAATTAAAAACATATTTTATAGAGGAGTTAAGATGAGTCTAAGGTTAAATGAAATCTTCCTGTCGTGCGCTATAATTATTTTCTTACTTTTATTTTCTTGTGCTGAAGTGTTCGCCCAAGGGAAAATAGTAGGTCACGTAAAAGACAAATCGACAGGAGAGCCCTTAATAGGTGTGAATGTTATTATCGAAGGTACCTATTTAGGGGCGGCTACGGATATTGACGGTGATTACATAATTGTAAATGTCCCTGTAGGAGAATATTCCGTAAAAGCATCTATGGTCGGTGCAACTACAGTATTGCAAAAAAATGTTGTTGTCCAAACAGATCGAATCACAACGCTCAATTTTGAGCTTGAACAAACAGCTATACAAGGCAAGGAAGTTGTGGTAACTGCTAAACGGGATGTTCTGCATAAAGATGTATCGAGCAGCCAGATTGTATTAGATAATAAGCAAATTCAGTGAAGCTGCCGGCGTTAAGAACGTTGCAGGATTTTCTTTCTACGCAAGCTTCAATTACTAACAGTCAGTTCTTAAATATTCGCGGCGGTTTAGCAAGCCAAACAGGTACCGTTGTAAATGATTTAACTTTCGTTAACCAAAGAAATGGTGAAACCCAATCTTTGATACCTACTTCTGCCATTACACAGATATCAGTAAATGCTGGCGGTATGTCAGCCGAATACGGTGATTTTACTTCCGGTATTATAAATGTTACTACTAAAACCGGTACCGAAGATGGCTATCACGGATCAGTATCTTTTACAAGAAATCTTGCACACATGAAAAGATTCGGAAAATCATTACAGGATCCTGAAAATAATTTACTAAGATCCCATTTAGACCCGATGATTGGTTTAATCGGTGTTGATGAGGCAGTTAAAGAAGGTTATATAACAGCCTACGATAAACAACAATTTTATAATAATAGTTCATTCAGAGGAGATATCGTTTTATCGAATCCCCTTTATTTGCCTGCAACTTGGAAGAAAAATTTGCAATCATCTGGTAAGACCCTTACTGCGGTAGACCTCTACCTTTTTGATGCATGGATGCACATGGCGAATCCCGATTGGAATAAATTAAATTCAACAATTCAACAATTACAAAATTCGCCTAATTTGACTGCTGATGAAAAAGCACGCCTAGGTTCGGAAGTTACGGATCCAAAATTGAAAAGTGCATTTGCAAATCATCAATTAAAAGAAGGACAAGACGCAGATTTCAATTTTGACGGCGGTTTCGGCGGACCTATACCTTTTATTGGGCACGCGCTTGGCGACGCTACATTTTACCTGTCAAACATAACCAACCGTACATCTTATATTCAGCCGTTGGAATTACCTTACGATCTTCGCAGCAATACAATGCTGGCGATTAAAACCAACATTTCAAAGGCAATTAATGTAAAAATTACGGCTATGTATATGTATGAAAAGGGTATGAATCCTTCAAGAGGCGCTGATGATCAAATTCCTTCATTAGGCGGAGATATTGGGACCGGTTTTACTTCAGGTCTTAATCAAGGCGCAATGATGCCGGAAGACAATCTTCCGTTATTTACACAACAAGGCGGTGGTTTCAATACTGATTATTGGTGGTATCATACAATGCTGCAGCCATGGGTACAAAAGAATTATTTAGTTGGCGCCGTACTTACACATGCTATAAGTGCTACAACGTTTTATGATTTTACTGTTAGTTACCAAAGAACCACAGATTATATTGATCCGAGCTTAAGCCAAATGAGAAATACTAATATTCTTGCAATGTTTGGTCCCATACCTGTAGATGAAATGCCTTACGGAAGGCTTATTCTTCCGGTGAATGCAGGATCATATCAGCTTGGAAATTGGACTTGGGATCAATTTTCAAGTGTTCCGGGTTTAAGTGAAAGATTTGATAGTAAAGGCGGTGTTATGTATGATCATTCCGCTACCCAGCAATTGAGGATGAAATTAAATTTCGGAAGCCAGATTACAAAAGTACACTATTTAAAAGCCGGGTTGGAATTCAATTATTATGATCTTAACAATAACAGGTTTTCATATTGGCCGGCTCAAAATTACTTTAGTGCTTATGAATATAATTTTAAGGTGTACCCGCGTTCTTTCGGCGGGTATGTTCAAGATCAAATTACATTTAACGAGATTGTTGCCAACGTCGGAATACGTATGGATCATTTCAGCAACGGCAATTTGCTATGGCCGACAGGCGATCCGTTCAGTACAGCTGCATTTGGTCCGACGCCCCCCCCATCTAATTGGCTCCAAATACTTCAAAGCGGTGGTTCGATTATCTGGGAACGCTGGCATGCAGTGGATGCACAATTAAGAGCTGAAGGTAAGGAAGGCCTTTGTTGCAGCCTACAAAAAGCTGGACGGTTTTCAGCCCCAGATTGGGCGTTTCTTTCCCGATTAGTGATAGAGCTAAATTCTATTTCAACTATGGACAATACAGGCAAATGGCTCCATTCAGTGAATTGTATTTCTATGACGAGAGGTGGGATAAAAAGGGATTATTTAACCTTGGAAACCCGAATATGCCACCGATAAAAACAATTCAATATGAATTAGGCGTTGACTATAATTTATTAGACGAATATTTGATTCACGTAGCCGGTTATTATAAAGATGTTTCAGGCCTGCCCCGAAGTATAACTATTCAAGATAATAGCGGACTTCTCGACTACCCTTTTAGAACTGATGATAGATATGCAGATGTAGAAGGTGTTGAACTTACAATTACAAAAAGTGTTGGCGATTGGCTTACCGGCTGGGTTGATTTTAAATATAACTTTCAATCTTCAGGTAATACCGGCAGAAGGCTCATCTCTGAGAATCCTTCAACCAACGAAGCTGAATCAGCTTTCTATAATAACGATCCTAGCAGACCGCACCCGGTTCCTTCGATTAACGCAAATATAAGTTTAAGAACACCGGACAACTGGGGATACTATGGTGGAGGATGGAATTTCAGCTTCCTACCGCAGTGGCGGCTGGGTAACATCTTCGATTACAATCCGCGTGGCCTATCAGGTGTATTAAATGAATTCAGGTGGCCAGATTACTGGATGATGAATATGAAGATCAGCAAAACATTTGATATTCCTCTGACTAAAATGACTGTATATGTTAATATTAACAACTTGTTTAATACAAAAGTGTTTTTGCACAACTATGCATTTAGCTCAGGAACAGATCTCGATAATTATATGAAATCCTTGCATTTGCCTCAATATAGCGAGCATTACTATGATGCTATTAGAACGGCAACTGATTATCAGCCAGGGAATGATAAAGTTGGTGATTTAAGATCATCTGGTAAATCGTATATCAATGATCCAGATAACGATGTATTTACATATGGCGATCCGCGAGATATATGGTTCGGTATTAGGTTTGACTTCTAATTTATTTTAGTCAAACATTAAAAAAAAATTGGAGAAAAGATGAACAAAAAAATAAAAACCAATCGAATTTTATCAGTTCGAACGGTAATTTTGATATCATTGTTTTTTACCTTCGTAGTCCAGTTACATGCTCAAGATAAGATCGTCAATTTCCAGATCAATAGATATTGGGGAGGTGTAAGCGAAGAAGGCGCAAAAACAAGTTTCAGTCATCCTAACCTTGGGCTATTTGCAGATTATGCTGCTTATGGTGCCCGCCTTCAAGGTGCTGAAACAAATTTCGGCGGCTTTATATCAATTACGCAAACAAACTGGACTACACCGGATGGGAAACAAATTCCATTTGCGGTTTTAACGCCCACTAATAGTTATATGACTAACGGTAAAGTTATAGATACGCTAAAAGATTATGTGAGATATAATAATCCGGTATATAATGTTGAACAAAAAGATGTTGGTGCGATTATTACGGACCTCGGAAAGGTTGATCCTTCAAAGTGTATAGGTACAAGTGATCAATCAGTTACGGTAACAACAGAATATGCCAATGGCGTTCAGCTTCAAAGAAAGATACTTGGATGGAGTCAGCAATTTCATAATAATTATATTGTTGTTGACATGACTTTCACTAATACAAGTGAAAAACCTGTAACGGGAATGTACGTTTCCGTACAAGATCAGACCGCTTATAATATTATGGCAGATGGACAAAATCCCAGCATTGCTAGTGTTGACAGCAAAGATAACAGCAGATGGTGGCATTACATTGGAGCGAAAAAATCTGATTCTGTTAGAGTAATGTATGAATATGATGCCGATGATCCTAATAAAGCCGGTGATCAGATGGGGCAGCCATTAACTCAGGAATTCGGAAGAATATTACGAAAAGATTTTGCATTCACTGCTACTTTATGGGCATCAAAACAAGCTTATAGTCCCAGCGGAACAATGGTTAACAACCATGATCAAAACGATGTTGATGATATGAGTCAGCCGAGCGTTGCTACGGTGGCAAATCTTCAGAACGTATTAAATTTACAATTGTATCCATTAAACAATCCTGATCAGAAAAATTGGTACGATTTTATTTCAGGTCAAACGTTGAGCAGTCAAGATCAGACCGGAGCTGATATCAGGCCCGGTCATTTTAGACAGAATCTTGATGATATGGGTTTACTAAATGCCGGCGGTCAACCCGGAATATCGGCTACCGCAGATCAATTTGAATCCATGTGCTTAAGTTATGGGCCTTATGATTTACAACCCGGCCAACAAGTAAGGATTGTAAAGGTTATGGGTTATGCGGGTTTAAGTCGTGAGAAAGCATTGGAAATTGGAAAACAATGGCTGGCAAAAACTTTAGCCTGATCCTATGCCAAACAAACCGAATGGTGAATTTCCTGCCTAACTTCAAATTCCCGTCAAGCGCTGCCACGAACAAGATATATACAAAGATAAATGGTTAAGTACAGAGATTGATTCTGTTAAATTAAGCAGTAAAAGGGCTGAATATAATTTCAAATCAGGCTATAACGTACCTGTCACTCCTCCTCCTCCAACATCATTTACTGTTATAGGAACTGGTCTAGGTATTGAATTAACCTGGTCAGATCCAGATGCCGAAGCTATGAACGGTTTTCAGGGCTACAGAATAATGCGAAAGGTATCGGCGCTCGATACAACTTTCTATCAGCAAGTAGCCGACTATTCCGGCATCTGATAAAGCAGCAACTCATACTTATACAGATAGATAAGAACATTCTTTTCGGTGCACAATATTATTATTACATTCAAGCCGGTGTTAAGATTGGAGATAATGATCAAAACGCATATCCCTCGGATAGAGGTAAAACAATTTGGACAGGTAGAATCTGGTACCCGCAGAATACCTGGGCATTCGCTAAAAGGAAATTCCTCAGATGATCTTAGCAAAATTGTAATAGCTCCTAATCCGTATAACTATAACGATCCTAAATATGAAAGGATATGGTTTTACTGGCGATAGGGGAATATTGTTCTTTAACCTGCCGGTAATTTCGGTTAAAATAAGAATATTTACCGAAGCAGGTGACCTGGTAAAAACAATTGAGCCATAATGAACCGATTAACAAAAGCCGGAAGTGATCAATGGAATATGACAAATGAAAACAGGCAGCCCGATTGCCAGCGGTATCTATATAGTAGTGTTCCAAAAACCGGACGGTAGTCTATCATATCAAAAACTGGTAGTTACTCGTTAATAAATAATAGGAGATTTTTTTAAATGAAGCGTGTAATAGTATATATTATCACTATCATATCGGTGTCCGCTTTAAGCTTGTTTGCCCAAACTGATTTAAACGGGGTTGGTGAAAACGGTGTTAATATAAAGAGAACGGGACAAACTTCGTTTAATTTTCTTCAAATCGGAGTATCTCCAAGAGCCTCTGCAATGGGAAATGCCAATACAGCATTGAGCAAAGGCGTTGAGAGTATCTTTTCAAATCCGGCCGGCTTGCCGGAGATGAATACAAATTTCGAATTCTTTTGTTTCGTCAACTCAATGGATTGCGGATATAAAATATCTTGCCGGTGCTGCTGCATGGAATGCCGGCAATTACGGTTCTTTTGGCGTAAGCTTTATTGCCGTCGATTACGGTAAGATTCAGGGTGCGAGTTTGGTGCCCAGTGTTGATGCCGGTTCCAATCCTCTCGGTTATACTCTTACCGGCGATATTAAAAATGTCGGAGCTTATTCTTTCGGCTTAACCTACGTTAAAGCAGTTAATACCAGATTTGCAATAGGCGGAACAATGAAATATGTAACTCAAATGCTTGGGACAAAGTTGTCGACGCCGACGGGAATGCTTCAAATAATAATGCGGGAAAGATTGCTTTCGATTTAGGCGTCAAATATTTTATGGGAATTGAATCTCTTAGGCTGGGAATGTCAATGAGGAATTTCTCCACTTTCGTAAGATATCAAAGTTTCAGTTCGCCTCTGCCGATGATATTTCGGTTGGATTGGGAATGAATATTATGGATGTAATAGATAAGAATATTGTCCGAGGATAATGCTATTTTGATCTCTCAGAATTCGTTCATCCTAATAATTATACCGACGAGTAAATGTCGGAGTTGATTATACATTCATGAAGATTATTTCGCTTAGAGGCGGATATGAAACCAATAATGACGTTCTTAGCTGGTCAGGTGGTTTAGGATTAGGAACGAATATGGCAGGAACTAGAGTTGATATTGATTATTCTTACTCTCATACAAATTTTTTCGGCGGTGTAAATAGATTTGGATTAAGAGTAGGCTTTTAGTTGTTAAATAGTGTAATGCTTTTTGTATTCCACTATTTAATTATTTATTAAGTGGTTATGAATAACAATGCTTTGATGATGATTTCTCTGATATGTAGAAAATGTCCTAAATTTAATATTATCTAGAATAGATAATATTAAAGAATAATTAAATAATTCAGTCATTTAGAAAAAGGAGTAAGTATATGAAACTTTTTAAAGTATTTAGCACATTAGTACTATTACTATTGCTTTCATTCTCTCTCACCAATGCTCAAGACATTAATTCATCTTTAGTAGCTCATTACACGTTTAACGGAAATTTGAACGATGCTACGGGAAATTATAACGCTGTTGATACAGTAGGTGGTCCGGTACAATATGTAACAGGATACGACGGTACTCCAAACGGAGCAATAAATTTTCCGGGGGATGCTTCATGGTATAAGGTAGATTGCGGAAGATTTTCACCATTACAGATGGGAGTAAAAGGACAATTTTCGGTTACTTTTTGGGCTAATTGGAATGGAATACCAGCTGATGGTCATACATATCAGGACATTATAGATAAGCGTGATACATGGAATGATACCGGTATGGTCTTTTCCATTCAGCAAGATGCAAGATGGCCGAACTGGAAGTTAGGACTATGGCGTGGAGGAAATCCTGACAACAGGGAATACGGTAGTCTTGATAGTTTATCCGAGGGACATTGGGACTTTTGGGGAATAACATTTGATACTACCACTGGCATTGCAACTTTCTATAAAAATGGTGCACAGTATGATCAAGGAATATACATTCCTGCACACGGTTATAATGCGATGGTATGTCTGGGAACATCACCTAGTGGTCAGAGTAATTCTTTTAATGGTAAACTTGATGAGGTCAGCTTCTATTCACGTGCGCTGACTGCCAACGAAATTAGCGGCCTCTACGATAGTTATACTAAAACATCTACAAATACAGATACAACTTTAGTAGCTCATTACAAATTTAACGGAAATTTGAACGATGAAACGGGAAATTATAACGCTGTTGATACAGTAGGTGGTCCGGTACAATATGTACAAGGATTTGACGGTACTCCAAACGGAGCAATAAATTTCCCGGGGGATGCTTCATGGTATAAGGTAGATTGTGGAAGATTTTCACCTTTACAGATGGGAGTAAAAGGGGAATTTTCGGTTGCTTTTTGGGCTAATTGGAATGGACCACCAGCTGATGGTCATACATATCAGGACATTATAGATAAGCGTGATACATGGAATGATACCGGTATGGTCTTTTCCATTCAGCAAGATGCAAGATGGCCGAACTGGAAGTTAGGACTATGGCGTGGAGGAAATCCTGACAACAGGGAATACGGTAGTCTTGATAGTTTATCCGAGGGACATTGGGACTTTTGGACAATAACATTTGATACTACTACTGGCATCGCAACTTTCTATAAAAATGGTGCACAGTATGATCAAGGAATATACATTCCTGCACACGGTTATAATGCGATGGTATGTCTGGGAACATCACCTAGTGGTCAGAGTAATTCTTTTAATGGTAAACTTGATGAGGTCAGCTTCTATTCACGTGCGCTGACTGCCCAAGACGTTAGTGATCTATACAATAGTTACTCTACTACAGCCGTTGAACAAGTTGGTAATAGCATACCTTCAAAGTTCGAATTATCTCAAAATTATCCAAATCCGTTTAATCCGACAACAAATATACAGGTTGCTAATTCCGGCATCAGGCAATTACTCGTTAAGAGTATACAATATCCTCGGTCAGGAAGTTGCAACATTGGTCGATGGTCAATTAAGTCCGGGAATACATAATGGCATCGTTCGATGCAAACAACATTTCGAGCGGTATATATCTTTACAGGTTAACTGGAAATAATGTTAACTTGACGAAGAAAATGATATTGATGAAATAGTATCATTAGAATACCTAAAGAAAGAAAAAAGTAAAATAGTCAGCCGGTGCAGAGTAATAATGCCGGCTGACTTAAAATTTTGGAATAGTTGGTATGTTTTATTTTTATTATAACATCTTATTCCAATAGAATAAATCTTCCATCTCTTTGGTGTTAAGAATCAATATGAAATTTCATCCTCAAGCAATGTAGTGGTATTAGCTTTATTGATATTAATTAAACTGTTGACGTAAGGAATTCTAATGAATAAACATATATGGTTTATTATTTTTTTATTTATTGCAAGTTACGGCATAAAACAAATTAAAGCAGATAACAAAACAAGGGTTATTGTAAATACGGACGGAGAGGTTGATGACCAGAACACACTGATTCGTTTTCTGCTTTACTCAGATGAATTTGATGTAGAGGGTATTGTAAAAACCAGTTCACAATACCATGCAGAAGACCATAATTGGGCAGGAGACAATTGGACTACGCCATATCTGAATGCGTATGCACAAGTATATCCCAATTTGCTTAAGCATGATACAAGTTATCCAACACCTGATTATCTGAAATCTGTTACCAAGCTCGGCAATGTGAAAACGGTAGATGACACGAGCGGAGAGACACCTGGTTCACAGCTCATTGTCAATGTACTGCTGGACACAACAGACAACCGTCCTATCTGGATAATTTCCTGGGGCGGTGAAAATACTATTGCAAGAGCTTTGGAAACTATTGAAGAAACTCACCCAGAAAAAATGGCTTATGTGGCCAATAAGATACGTTTCTATTTTATCTGGGAACAGGATGGAACTTTTCAGTCATATATCAGACCACATTGGGAGAGACCATATAACATAAAGACAATAATCTCGGATCAGTTTATTACCTTTGGATATTGGTGGACGGATTGGAATATGCCGACAGATATGGCACAATACTTCGAATCAACGTGGATGAAGAATAATTTGATAGATAGTAGTAATCCTTTGTTATCGCTTTACCATACAAATTCTGACGGGTCATTCATGGGTGAAGGTGATTCACCGTCCTTTATTTATTTGATTAACACGGGCTTGAGAAATGACAACCTGGAGCACCCTAATTGGGGTAGTTGGGGCGGCAGATACATCAAAATCCGTGAGAATACCTGGTTGGATTCGGTTCCTGATCCGAGCTACACCTATCCTTCAGGAAGATGGTACACAAGTACAGCCTGGGGTCGTAGTAGTCTGAGGAATAATTCGGCGACCGATGCGCAGCTTAAGACATACTTTAAACCGATATGGCGGTGGATTGATGCAATACAAAATGACTTTGCAGCACGGGCTGCTTGGTGTGTAAAACCTTATTCCGAATGTAACCATCCACCCGTTGTTAAGCTTCAGAATGCTTTAAGTTTAAATGCAAAACCCGGCAGTACAATTAATCTTAGCGCGAAAGGAACTTATGATCCGGATGGTAATTTAATATCTTATAAATGGTGGCAATATAAAATAGCAGAAACTTACAAAGGAAATATAACTATATCAGATTCCCTGAATCAAGATGCATCATTTGTGATTCCTGAGGATGCTACAGAAGGAGAAACCATTCATATAGTTTGTTCAGTTCAGGATAATGGATCACCACCAATTACACGTTATCAGCGGGTAATAATAACAGTGGATTCAGTTAATAGTACGACCGGAATTGAAAAACCTAACAGCGATAATAATTATCCCAAGGTTTTTAAATTGAATCAGAATTATCCCAATCCGTTTAATCCTACGACAATGATAAAATACGAAGTAGCAAAACCGAGTTTTGTCACAATCAGGTTGTTTAATATACTCGGTAAAGAGATTTCTACCCTGGTGAGTGGTTATAAGAGACAAGGAACTTATTCAGTGAATTTTAACGGAAGCGGACTTGCATCCGGTATTTACTTTGTACAAATGAAGGCCAAATCATATTATCAATCAATTAAAATTGTTTTGATGAAATAGGTAGTTCCAATTGAATAAATAAAGTATTTACGATGAAATACAGCTCATATATAACGATTGAAGATATTGCAAAGCGTATGAATGTATCTGCTGTTACGGTTCGTATGCTTTCGAATATTTTCTTTTTATGTTATTTTGATTTTCGAATATTTTTTTATATTTTCTATTAAACGAAAATGATATTATGAAAAATACCAAACAAAACGAAATAGATAAATTACGACTACAAGCTGAGAAAATACGCAAAAGAGTAGTTGAAATAATTTATTCAGCAAAAGGCGGTCATACTGGGGGATCGCTATCATCAATAAATATTGAAACAGCACTTTATTTCCATATTATGAATATTGATCCCAAAAATCCGAAAATGGAAGATCGCGACCGATTCATTCTAAGTAAGGGACATAGTGTTGAAGCATTATATTCGATTTTATCTGCTGCCGGATTTTTCGATGACAGTATTTTAAACACATATGGAAAATTTAACTCAAGGTTAGCCGGACACCCGGTTAACAAAATTCCAGGTATAGAAGTAAATAGTGGTGCTTTAGGACATGGATTATCTTTTGGTGTGGGGGTAGCATTGGCTGCCAAAATGGATAAAAAATCCTACCGTACATTCGTATTGATGGGAGACGGTGAACAAGCCGAAGGTTCAGTATATGAAGCCGTTATGGCTGCAAATCATTATAAGCTTGATAACTTAATAGCGATTTTAGATAGAAATGAATTGCAAATAAGTGGTCGAACTGAGGAAGTAATGTCTTTAGAACCAATTGACAAAAGGTGGGAAGCTTTTGGATGGGAAGTTTATCATGCTAACGGAAATATAATTAAAGATCTGGTTAATTTATGTGACAATTTGAATTATAATAATAAAAAACCTAAACTGATAATAGCTCACACTACTAAGGGCGAAGGGATATCATTTATGGAAAAGAATCCTAAATGGCATCACGGCGTTCCCAGTGAAGAGCAGTATAATGAAGCAATTATAGAAATAGATAACAGAATAAACAGTTTAACAGAAAAAAAATATGAATTCAGCAAATAATAATTCTGTTCCTTGCCGCAAAATGTTTACTAATACTCTCTTAGAGTTGGCAAAAAAAGATAAAGATATTATTGCGGTTACAACGGATGCCCGCGGCTCGGTTACTTTAGATACATTTGCAAACGAACTTCCTGCACAGTTTGTGGAATTGGGAATTGCCGAACAAAATGCTGTAGGAGTAGGAGCGGGTTTAACCTCTGCCGGAAAAAAAGCTTTTGTATGTGGACCGGCGTGTTTTTATGTAGCCAGAAGTTTGGAGCAAGTAAAGGTCGATGTAGCATATTCTGAAAACCCGGTAAAAATATTAGGTGTTAGCGGCGGGGTAAGCTACGGTGCGCTTGGATTTTCTCATCACAGTCTGCATGATATTGCTGTGCTAAGAACATTTCCCCGTATGCATATTATTTTACCCTGCGATATTTATCAAACTGAAAAGCTTGTTCATGAATTGATAAATTATCCTTACCCGGTTTTTATTCGGCTTGGACGAAATGCTGTCCCTAACGTTTATGAAGAAGACAATGTACCATTTAAAATAGGAAAATCTAATACTTTACTTGACGGCAGTGATCTTACAATAATTGGAACAGGTGAAACAGTTTTTCATTGTTTAACGGCAGGCAAAAAATTACGTGATGAAGGAATAAATGCACGCGTTATTGATATGCACACTCTTAAACCTTTTGACAAGGAAGTTGTAATAAAAGCTGCTCGTGAAACAGGAAAAATAATTACCGTCGAAGAGCACAGTATTTTCGGAGGACTGGGAGGATCTGTTGCGGAAATTGTTGCTCTTAATTATCCTGTCCCTATGCGTATTCTTGGTATTCCTGATGAAACTGCCCCACATGGAACTTCTGCGGAAATATTTAAATACTATGGTTTAGATAGCGAAGGAATTTATAAAGCAGCTTTGAAGTTTTTAAATGATAATTAGTAAGAAATCTTAGCTATAAATATATTTATTCAACAAGTTGTTTTATTCTCTGAAATTCATTAGACAACTAAATTTTATTTGACATTTAGACAAGATTGTTCAAAAAATAATTATTCAAAGTCAGATTCATAAAAATCGGTTTAATGCTAGTGAAATATATTTTAGCCATAGATCAAAGCACTTCGGCAACAAAAGCAATACTGTTTGATTCAAATGCAAATTTAATTGCTCGTACATCGATTGAGCATAAGCAATTTTATCCTAAACCTGGTTGGGTTGAACATGACGCTGAGGAGATCCTTCATAATACTTACAAAGTAGTTGAATCGTTATTAGAGAAAAATAAAATTAATCCTTCCGATATTTCATCAATTGCAATAACTAATCAACGTGAAACAGTAGTAGTATGGGATAAAAGAACCGGAAAACCTGTATATAATGCCGTTGTATGGCAGTGTAACCGCGGTGAAAAAATTTGTGAAGAGCTAATTTCAGCGGGTCATGAAAAATTTATAATGGAGAAAACGGGATTAAACATCAATCCGTATTTCTCTGCAAGCGGTATAAAATGGATACTTGAAAATGTAGAGGGTGCGGCTCAATCTGCAAACGAAGGACACCTTTTGTTAGGCTCAATTGACAGCTGGCTTATTTGGAATTTTACTTCAGGAAAAGTGCATGCAACAGATTACACTAATGCCTCTCGT
>CAVUCX010000019.1:0-37750 GCA_963739955.1 uncultured Bacteroidota bacterium
CTCTGCCTATATTAGTGAGACAAAAATATTAAGACAAATAAGATTAAATTAGAGGGCAAAAAGGAGCATAGAATTGAGTATTATGAACAGTAAAGAAATTGCTACCGGGAATTGGACATCAGAAACGGAAGGAGCCCGAAGGGCGAGTGGAGTTTCTGATGAAAGGCCAAATCCGGAAGTCACCCATAGCCCGAAGCGTCGTCATTATACTGAAGGCTACAAAAGGAAAGTAGTCGAAGAGATATCGCTACTGAGATCATCGGGTAACGGACAAATAGGCGATTATCTGCGCAAAGAAGGCATCTATTATTCGATGGTAAGAAAATGGGAGAAAAAGTTTTCATTGGATTCTCAGAATAAAAATAAACCCGGCAGAAAAGAAAAAAGTCGTGCAGAGTTAGAAGAAGAAATAAAAAGGCTAAAAAAGGAATTAAAACGATCAGAAAAGAAATTAGCTAAATCGGAACTGCTGATCGAGATACAAAAAAAAATTTCAAAAATGATTCAACTCAGCAAGAAAGACTCACACAGAAAGAACTTCGAATAAATATGATAACCGAATATTCCCTCGACATAAAAATACTGACAAAGCCGGATCTATGTGAAGTTCTGGGAATTGCTAAATCAACTTATTACCGAAGGTTATCGGCAAAGGCGGCATCATCAAATATGAAGAAGCCGTCACCCCGGAAGTTGAGCCAGGAAGAGGAAGAGAATATTCTTAGCATAGTTAACAGTGAACGATTCTGCGATATGGCTCCGGGAGAAATATTCTACAACCTTCTTGATGAAGGGCATTATTACTGCTCAGAGCGTACAATCTACCGGATACTTCAGAGAAACCGGCAGAACATTCAGCGCAGACAGAAAGAAGCCGGGAATTATAGCCGTCCCGAATTATTAGCAACCAAACCCAACCAGTTATGGTCGTGGGACATAACAAAACTCAAAGGGCCGAAGAAGTGGACATATTACTATCTCTACAAGATTATGGACGTATACACGCGGTATGTTGTCGGCTGGATGGTTGCCTATAGAGAATCGGCAGAGCTGGCCGAAGATCTGATAGCCGAGAGCTGCTTTAAGCAGCGAATTAAAAGAGATCAACTTACTCTGCACGCCGATAGAGGCTCCTCGATGAAATCGAATCTAGTCGGACAACTGTTAGCTGATCTGGGAATAACAAAAACACATTCAAGACCGCATGTTTCTAATGATAATCCTTATTCGGAATCGGCTTTCAAAACTCTGAAGTATCGCCCTGATTTTCCGGAAAACTTCGGTTCGATTGAAGATGCAAGATCTTATTGCCGAGACTTTTTCTTTTGGTACAACAATGAGCATAGACATTCCGGAATTGCTATGTTAACCCCGGAAGTGGTTCATTATAATTTATTCAATGAAGTTCTTGAAAAGAGAAATAGAGTATACCAAAAAGCGTATCAATCCAATCCTGAGAGATTTGTTAATGGAGTGCCGAAAGCGAAATTACCGGATAATGAAGTTTGGATAAATAAACCTGAAAGCTTAAAACATGTAGCTTAATTAAAATTATTTTTTGTCCCATTTCTATTGACAAGTTCCGTTACGACTATTACCGCTGTTGTTACCTCTTTGTGAGTTCTTTTCGTATCCAAGTTGTTCGGTCAGTTCGCTTTCAAGCATTTCTTCGAGTGACCGGGAAAGAAGCTTTTTGATAGCTCCGTTTTTTCCCATTAAATCATCGTAATTCTTAGCTTTGGAAAGATCGGCTTTTAGCTGCTCGATCATTTTATCGGTAAGACCAATATGTGTAAGTCCTTTCTGTAATGGTTAATTAATAATGATAAAATTAACTGATAGAATATCAAGAACTTTTGCAGAGGCTAAGCTACGTTTGGCTACGCCTCATTCCGCGTAGCCTCAAGTTCTATATTAACCATTTAAACAAGTTTATTTACACTCCTAAAAATTCCCCGTATTTTTTGAAAAAATAATTTTATAAAATAAATCAAGTATAATTGTTAGTTTTTAGAAGTGCCCGTATTTAATATATAGGCGTTTTGCTTTGTGAGCTAAATCTTTCATTATTTTTTAAGTTTATAAACTTATGGAATTATATTTAACTTTGTGAAGAATAAGTAAAGAATATGATCAATATTTTAAGAACAAACTCAGACAACAGCGATTTCATCCGGTTAATCGGAAAACTAGATACCGAATTGGCCGAGAGAGATGGAGAAGAGCAACCATTTTATGCCCAATATAAATTGAATTAATAAAGATGGGTAATTTGGAAAAAATATAAATCCCAATTTAGTATTTCCAATAAAAGTTGTAAACTATAAAATAAACGAAATAATTTATTATGCGAGTGTTAAAAAATCTTTTTGAACAAAATAAAAAATGGGCTGAAAAAGTTAAGGAAAACGATCCGGATTTTTTTCTGAACCTTTCGCAGCAGCAGAAGCCGCAATATCTCTGGATCGGCTGTTCCGATAGCCGTGTGCCTGCCAATCAAATTGTGGGCATGCCGCCGGGAGAGGTATTTGTCCATAGAAATATTGCAAATATAGTTGTTCATACAGACCTGAATTGTTTGTCCGTAATTCAATATGCGGTGGAGGTATTAAAAGTTAAACATATTATAGTCTGCGGACATTATGGCTGCGGCGGCATTCAGGCCGCAATGGAGAATAAAGAACATGGCTTAATAGATAATTGGCTGCGTAACATTAAAGATGTATATAGATATCATAAAACTAAAATAGATTCCATTGAAGATGAAAATGCAAAGATTAATAGATTATGCGAATTAAATATAATTGAACAGGTATCGAATGTTTGCCATACGACAATTGTGCAAAATGCATGGCAGCGTGGTCAAGAATTGGCCGTGCACGGCTGGATTTATAATATTGCCGACGGAATATTAAAGGATTTAGATATTTGTATAACCGGTTTGGAAGAGATCTCTCAGACTTACAGATTAAAATGAAACTAATTACTTATTGCACGGAAAACTAATATCTATTAAATTTAAATTTCAAATTCAAATTATGAGGGACCAATGTTTAAATTCGATGGCGTGGATTATTTTAGTATTGATTCCTTGCTGTCAGAAGAAGAAAAATTGATTCGTTCTACCGTAAGAGAGTTCGTATCTGACGAAGTAATTCCTATCATTGAAGAATATAACAGAAATTCCCGCTTTCCGCAGCAATTAATTCCTAAAATGGCCGAGTTAGGTTTATTGGGAGCCACATTCCCTGAGACATACAATTGTGCCGAGTTAAATAATGTAGCTTATGGTTTGATAATGCAGGAACTGGAACGAGGAGACAGCGGAATACGCAGCTTCGTATCGGTCCAAAGCGCACTTGTAATGTATCCAATCTTCAAATTCGGAAGTGAAAAACAAAAAGAATTGTGGCTTCCTCTTCTTAGCGAAGGGAAAAAAATAGGTTGCTTCGGATTAACTGAACCGGATTTCGGCTCAAATCCTTCCGGGATAATCACAAAAGCTGAAAAGGTCAATGACGGATATTTACTAAACGGTGCAAAAATGTGGATTACAAACGGAACCATTGCCGATGTTGCTGTTGTTTGGGCTAAGATTGACAATATAGTTAGAGGATTTTTAGTAGAAAAAAATTTTAAGGGGTTTTCGGCTCCTGAAATGAAAGGGAAACATTCTTTACGTGCATCGGTTACTTCAGAATTAATTTTTGATAATGTTTTTATTCCAGAGGAAAACATTTTACCTGAAACAACCGGATTAAAAAATGCTTTGATGTGCCTGAACCAGGCACGGTACGGTATTGCATGGGGAGTCATGGGAGCTGCAATGGCATGTTATGATACTGCTTTGAAATATTCTAAATCCAGGATTCAATTCGATAAACCAATTGCATCATATCAAATGACACAAGAAAAATTAGTTTATATGCTAACTGAAATTACCAAATCTCAACTTCTTAATTTGCAACTGGGGCGCTTAAAAGACATCGGAACATTAAGATTTACTCATGTCTCAATGGCGAAAAGAAATAATTGTGAAAAAGCTTTGGAGATAGCCAGGATGTCGCGGGAAATATTGGGAGCAAACGGTATAATTGATGAGTATCCCGTTATGCGCCATGCGATAAACCTGGAATCCGTTAAGACATACGAGGGTACTCACGAAATGCACACATTAATTGTAGGGGAAGATATTACGGGCTTTGCGGCCTTTGAATAAAGAATTTTCAAACCACTTTATGTGGTTTTTTCATTTTATAAGAAAAGGAAAAAGATGAAAGATAAATTGTATTTACAAGAAGGACTAACATTTGATGATGTATTACTGGTACCCGGAAAATCTGCAGTATTACCAAGAGAAGTTGAACTCTCAACTTATTTAACTCCGGAAATTAAGCTGAACATTCCTTTCATATCTGCAGCTATGGATACTGTTACTGAATCCGCCATGGCTGTTGCAATTGCCAGAGAAGGGGGGATCGGAATTGTGCATAAAAATATGAGTATCGAAGCACAAGCTATGGAAGTAGACAAAGTAAAAAGATCTGAAAGCGGAATGATTAGAAATCCGGTAACATTAACTGCCGGTCAGACAATAGCTGATGCACTTGAACTGATGAAAAGATATAGTATCTCCGGTATTCCTGTAGTTGATGAAAAAGGTAAGTTAGTCGGAATTTTAACAAATAGGGATCTAAGGTTCGAGCCAAATAAAAAACTTCTCGTGAATGAGTTGATGACTAAAGAAAACTTGATTACTGCACCGTTGAATACTAATCTTGAAAAAGCGGAAAAAATACTTCAAAGGTACAAAATAGAGAAATTGCCTGTTGTCGATAAAAACGGAATCTTAAAAGGATTAATAACATTCAAAGATATTCAGAAGAAAAAGAAGCATCCTAATGCAAGTAAAGATCAGCACGGTAGGCTACGAGTGGGAGCAGGGGTTGGTGTTACATCAGATACCCTTGAAAGAATAGAAGCGCTTTCAAAAGCCGGAGCAGACGTAATTGTTATTGATAGTGCTCACGGACATTCTATGGGAGTCATGAAAACAATAAGAGAGGCAAGGAGAAAATTTAAGTATGAACAGATAATCGCTGGCAATGTGGTAACTTACGAGGCTGCACTTGATCTTTTAGATTGCGGAGTTGACGCTATTAAAATTGGAATAGGTCCAGGATCTATTTGTACTACGAGGATAGTGGCTGGTGTTGGGATGCCACAAATATCTGCTGTGTACGAAGTAAGTCGTGCCACCAAGAAAAAAGGAATTCCTTTAATCGCAGATGGAGGTATAAAGCAAACCGGTGATGTTCCCAAGGCAATTGCAGCTGGAGCAGACACGGTGATGATCGGCGGGTTGTTTGCAGGAGTTGAAGAAAGTCCGGGAGAAAAAATATTATTTGAAGGAAGAAGCTTCAAATCATATCGCGGCATGGGATCATTGTCAGCAATGAAAGAAGGGAGCAAGGATAGGTATTTCCAAGATGTAGAAGATGATATCGCTAAATTAGTACCGGAAGGTGTAGAGGGCAGAGTGCCGTATAAAGGATCGTTATCTGATACAATTTACCAGTTGATAGGCGGACTTCGAGCTGCAATGGGATATTGCGGTGTAAAAAATATAACTGAATTAAAAAATAAAGCTAAATTTGTAAAAATTACATTAGCCGGACTGCGAGAAAGCCATCCGCATGACGTAATCATAACTAAAGAATCGCCAAACTATCATTCTTGACTAAATTATTTCACATTTTAGGTAAAATTGGGATATATTAGATGCTTAATTTTGGAAATTATAGGGGTTTGTTTTAAATACAATGTATAAAGTATTAGTTATTGCATATTATTTTCCGCCTATGGGATTAAGCGGTGTCCAGCGGACTTTGAAATTCACGAAATATATGAAAGACTATAATTGGGAACCGACCGTCTTAACTGCCGCGGCTACCGGTTATTATGCTCATGATGACTATTTAATGCGTGAAGCGGAAGAAGCCGGGATTTCAATTATTAGAGTTGGCGGAAGCGATATTAATTCCAGGTTAGCAAAAAAAGGCACTATAAAAATGCCTCCTGAGTTAATCAGGAAAGTTCTTAGTCGATTAAGCTATACATTTTATATTCCCGACAATAAAAACGGTTGGTCTAAAAAGGCATACAAAGCAGCTCATGATTTGTTAAAAAAGGATGATTATAATCTAATTTTTGTAAGTGCCCCTCCGTTTTCTTCAATTAATATAGCTGTTCAGTTAAAAAAGGATTTTAACATTCCTTTGGTTGTAGATTATAGAGATTTATGGTACGGGAATCAATTCGCATTTTATCCCACTCCGCTACATAAATATTGGCATAAAAAAATGGAGTATGCTGCGAACAGAGCCGCAGACAAAATTATCGCCACCAACAGGAAAATGAAAGAAAAAATAATTAATCATTATAAATTTCTAACTTTTGAAGATATATATATTATATCGCAAGGTTTTGATCCGGCCGATTTTAAAAACATACAACCAGAGAATAAAGTAAATAATAAAATGTGGCTGACTTATTCCGGATTGTTCTACGAATTTATAACACCAAAATATTTATTAAAAGCGTTTAAGCAACTATCCAAAGAAAGACCAGACGTAACAGCTAATATAGAATTGCATTTCCTCGGATATTTAAGGAACGAAAACCGGAAGTTAATTAAAAAACTTGAATTGCAGGAATCCGTAAAAGAATACGGTTATTTGAATCATGACGAAGCCTTATCAAAGATAATGGCTAGTGACGTTCTTTGGATGATGGTTGGATATTGCAGAAATGTTGAAACGCATTCAGCCGGAAAACTATATGAATATTTTGGAACTAGAAAACCGATTATTGCTTCTTTGCCGGATGGTGCGTTAAAATCTGCGGCAACCGAATATAAGGCGGCTTTAATTACTGAACCTAATGATATTCAAGCTATTAAAGAAACAATATTAAATGTTTATAATATGTACCTGACCCATAAATTTCCGGTGCCAGATGAAGAGTTTGTAGAAAAGCATAGAAGAGATTTCTTAACCGAACAGTTGACCAAGCAATTTCAATTCTTGGTAAAGGATGTTATATAATGAATGTTTTGTTAATAGGATCAGGTGGAAGAGAACATGCTCTAGCTTACAAAATTAAGCAAAGTCCTTCACTTGCTCAATTATTCATTTTACCGGGCAATCCTGGTACCGAACAACTTGGTGAGAATATTGTGCTGGATGAAAACAATTTTGATGTAATTTATAATTTTTGCTATGAACATAAAATTGATCTCGCTGTAATAGGACCCGAACTTCCTCTTGTAAATGGATTATCTGATTTTTTAAGGTTGAAGGGTATTAAAGTATTTGGTCCCAATCAAAATGCTGCGGAAATTGAAGCTCATAAATCATTTGCCAAGCAATTGATGATAAAGTATGATATTCCGACTGCCGGTTATGAGGAATTTAATTCGAAGCAATATCAACTGGCAATTGAATATCTGTTAAAACATAAATATCCGTGTGTTATCAAAGCCGACGGTTTAGCTGCGGGTAAAGGAGTATTAATTTGCAATACTTTTGTTGAAGCTGAAGAAGGACTAAAAGAGATTTTTATTAATAAGAAGTTTGGCACATCAGGTGATAAAATAGTTATAGAAGAATTTCTTGAGGGGGAGGAAGCTTCAATATTCGCTATTACGGATGGGAATGATTTTATTTGTCTTCCTTCCGCACAAGATCATAAAAGAATAGGGGATAACGATACCGGCAAAAATACCGGCGGAATGGGAGCTTACTCTCCCGCTCCTGTTGTTACGGAAGAAATATTAAAGTTCGTTGAAGATAAAATTATTGCTCCTACAATAAAAGGAATGAAAAGGGAAGGAAGAAACTTTGTAGGTTGTCTTTATTGCGGATTAATGATTAAAGGAAAATCAGCAAAAGTGGTTGAATTTAATTGCCGCTTCGGTGATCCGGAAACGCAAGCCGTGCTGCCGTTGTTAAAAGGCGATTTCTTAAAACTTTTGTATTCGGCCGCAAACGGCAACCTGGATAAAAGCACAATTAAATATGTAGGTGGCGCGTCTGTCTGTGTTGTAGCTGCATCTGAGGGATACCCCGAACACTATGAAAAAGGCTTCTTAATTGAAGGATTGGAAAGCCCGGATGAAGAAATAATTATATATCATTCCGGTACAAAAAAGATTCAAGAAGGAATAGTCACTAACGGAGGCAGAGTGCTCGGTATTACCTCCGTTATTAAAGAAAAGGACTTAAAAAAAGCAAAAGAAAAAGCTTATAAGACTTTGCAAAATATTAGGTTTAAAGGGATTTATTTCAGAAAAGATATTGCTGATAAAGCAATAAATAAGATTTAATTTTTTAATTACATAATTTTATTTCAGCCTGTATATTTTTAGTTTTATTCATGTCGGCAGTTTATATTAAACTAAAACATTCAACATGAATTATTTAACTTAAAATATTACAGGCTTTTTAATTATTACCAAAATGTCTCACTTGCATGTACATTCAAATTTCTCGTTGTTAACCGGCGCTTCATCAGTTGAATCAATTGTTGAAAGGGCAGCAATTGAAAATATGAAGGCGTTGGCATTAACGGATACTGACGGAATGTACGGTTTAATTAAATTTTATAAATCATGCACAGAAAAAAGAATAAAACCCATTCTGGGCGCATGCGTAACGGATCTCAAAGACAAAAATACTTATGCTTTAATACTTGCTAAAAATTATAACGGTTATTCCGAACTATGCAGAATAATAACTTCAAGGAAATTAAACGAAAATTTTTCTCTTCTAGATATATTAAATGCGGGGTTCAACGATCTTTACTTTATCACTCCTTCTTTAACGCTGTTGAGGAATTCCAAACCGAACTTAAACCTTTTTGCCGAAGTAATTGCAACAAAGGGACAAAGGAACAATACCCTGAAAACCATAGAATTTGCACGATCGAAAGACATCAAACTAGTTGCTACAAATCCTATATTTTTTCTGAAGGAAGAAGACTTCCGCATTCATAAGGTTTTATCCGCAGTCAAGTACAATACTACTTTTGAAAATCTATCTCATGATGAAATAGTTGACGAAGAATATCATTGGAGACAAAATGATTGGATGAAAAATAAGTGGAAAAATTATCTCGATGCCGTTACAAATTCCGAATATATTGCGGAGAACTGCAACGTTGATTTGAAATTAGGTGAACCCAAATATCCCAGATATAAAACAGCGGGCATCCAAGACGCTTATACTTTGTTGTGGGAAAAAACTCATTCGGGATTACATAAATATTATAACGAAGTTACCGATATTCATTTAGCAAGACTAAAAAAGGAACTGGACATAATTTCTGATTTAAATTTTACGGAATACTTTTTAATTGTAAATGATATTGTTGATGAGGCACAAAAGAGAGGTATGTTATTTATAGGTAGAGGATCTGTCGCAAACAGCATAGTCTCATACTGTCTGGGCTTGACAAAAGTGGATCCGATAAAACACAATTTATTTTTTGAAAGGTTTCTTAACAAAGGCAGAAGAAGTCCCCCGGACATAGATATTGATTTCTCATGGAAGGAACGGGATGAAATAGTAAAATACGTCTTCGATAAATACAGATACGAAAATGTTGCTATGATATCAACAACGGTTACTTTTAAAGCAAGATCGGCATTCAGGGAAGTAGCGAAGGCGTTCGGATTCAGCAATTCGGAAATATCAAAATATAGTAAATTTATCCCATGGACAGACGCTCGAAATTTGCCGAATATTTCCGAAAAATTTCCTGAGACCAAGAATATTAATTTTAAAACCGAACCATGGAAATCGGTTATCGATATCGCCACAAAAATTGCTAATTTCCCGAGGCATTTAAGCATTCACCCCAGTGGAATAATCATTGCTCCGAAAGCAGTAACTAATTATACAGCTTTAGAATATGCGAAAAACAAAGGACTCGGATTGATTATTACGCAGCCAGACATGTATTCCATTGAAGATTTGGGATTGATTAAAATTGATCTTTTAAGTCAAAGATCTTTAGGAGTATTAAGAGATACCGTCGGTATGATAAAATCGAATAAGAGAAATAATTAATCGTTTCTTATTTTGGAAAGATGTGCCAGGCGATTTACCGTATAAATATACTCTGGCAGATCTTTGTCAGCATCCTTCCATATTTTAAGAAATTTGTTATACTCATTCTCAGCTTTAACTAATTCACCCGAAGTCTCATATAATTTTGCTAACCTGAAATGATAAATCGGGTTAATAATTCTTCGATCTTTGTTTGACGTACTGATACGGAGTAATTGTTTATATTCATAAATTGCGCTGTCGGTTTTGCTTAAAATTTGAAATGCGCGGGGTACGATATCTCGAAACGGTGGAATGTTATATAAAGACATTCTCCAGCCGCTAGCCATGTACGGGCTGATCGGTATTGTTTTTCTAAAAACCATAATAGCATCGTTTCCCTTTCCTTCGGAAAGCAGCACATCTGCTTCAAGAGTTTCGCTAATCATTCCCAAAATTCCTTTGAATATTTCAACTGAGTCCAGATTAAGTTTTAGTTGTTCAAAATAATAACGTGCGGAATCTGTTTTGCCTTGCCTCAGAGACTTGTAAGAAAGAAAATATTGAAGAATCGATTTGTTGAAGACGGGAGTTTGGGGACTGTTATAACTATAAATATTGTGAAACCCTGAAAATTCTTTTAAACCGGTTTTATAATCTCCGCTATTAATAGAACTCCAAGCACTTACCCAATGGTACATCGCATAAACAGGGGAGGTTTCCGTTTTAAGTGAATCAACTGATTTTGATTTTATTAATTTTGAAGATTCATAATATCGACCTAATAGTTCTAAATAAAAGGCTCGCCATGATCTTGCGTCTGCTTTTAAACCCATAGAAGGGGACAAGGCTATCAAAGTATCCAACCATTTTAAACATTCGTCATAATTTTCATTCAGCGCACATACGTATGCTAAGTTTTTATACGCCGGATAGAAAGATGGCTGAACACGGGCAGCCTCTTTATATTTATTGATTGATTCATTCAAATCGCCTTTTAATAAATACATTTCTCCCATTGAATCGTAAGGGTTTGCGTCTCCTGGAGAAAGAGAAGCATAGCGTTTCATAGCCTCAATTGCTTTGTCATATAATCCCTGAGCGGCATAAATATATCCCATTCCGTTTGTAGCGGATGCATAATTAGGATCAAGTTTCAGGGCCTTTTCAAATTCAACTTTAGCTTCATTAATCATATATCTTGATTGGAGAATCTGACCTAATTCGTCATGAAATCTTTTTTCCTGAGGATACTTATAGACAAGTTCCCTCAAAAGATCCAAACGTTTAACTGGATTTTTTTCAATTATAACGGCAAATCTTGAATCTATTGCAATTCTTTCCTTTTCGGGGGCTTTGGAGGACATTTCTTTAGCTTTATACAAATATTTTACCATTTTATCATATTCAAGCAGGTCGCCGTAAGTATTGGATAAATATAGATAAGCCATTGCGAAACTGGTATCTAGAGAGATCGATTTTTCCAGGAAACGACGTGCCTCTCCAAAATATAAACGTTCATATTCAAGCCTACCCCGGAGAAAAAAATTATAAGCTTCCATGGATGTAGTAGTTATTTCAGAAATCTGGGACGGGGTTTCTTCTTCCTTTTCTTTAGGAATACCTACACTTTGTACTATTTCTTTGCTAAGTTCATCTATCTGAGAATTAATTATACTTTGCACACCCAAGCCGCGTGTACTGGCAGTTTTAAGTAATTCCTTTGAATTAACATCCAGGACTTTAACATCTGTAGCAAAAGTTTCACCTGCTTTTATAAAACTTCCCGTAACAATCGCATATACTCCTTCATGGCGACTTAATTTAAAACCGATTTCCTTGTCAATGATATTTACATTTTTTATTTCCATTTGATTTATTAAATCTCTCATCCTTTCCCAGGTCATAACCCTTAGGTATTTGGATTGTTCAAGATTTGTGATAATTAAATTCGGAATAGCTTCACATAAATAATTATAAGTAGTATCTCCGGTTTGGTTATTAAAAGCAATTACAGCAATTAATTTAGGTTCATACTTAAGTTCCTCGGATGTGAAGGAAGGCTTTAAAAGAAAAAACGCAGTAGCAACCAGTAGTAAAATTGAAGTAGTTAGGAGTAATTTATTATTGATAAACTTTTTTATAGAAATTACAGGAAAGGGCGGAATGGAATGTAAACTTCCGCTGTTTTCTTTTAATTTTAAAAGATCTACTATTACTTCATCCATATATTGATAGCGATCATTAGGATCTTTTGCCAAACATTTATTAATGATGAGTTCAAGTTCGGCAGGCATATCGTTTCGAAATTTTGCAATTGGTTCGGGGGTATTATTAATTATTGAAAAAATAACGGCCTGATCATAATCTCCTTTGAAAGCTTTTTGTCCTGTCACCATTTCATATAATACCATTCCTAAAGCCCAGATATCGGTTCGTTGATCTGACTGACTTCCCATGATCTGTTCCGGTGACATGAAGTATAAAGTACCTGGTGTTCTCCCAACTTCCGTATGAAAAGTTTGCCCGGATAATTTTGCGAGTCCGAAATCAATAATTTTAATTACGCCGTCGTTTGTAATAAATATATTGGAAGGTTTTATATCACGGTGGACAATTCCTTTTGTGTGTGCTTTTGATAAGCCAGTGGATATTTGTATAGCAATTTCAATTGCATCTTTTAACAGCAATTGCCCATTATCAATTTTATCTTTTAACGTGTATCCTTCATAGCAAGCCATCACGACAAATAATTGTCCGTCGTTCGTTTGGTTTATCTCATGAATTGTACAAATATTATTATGATCCAATGCCGAGGCGGCTTTTGCTTCCTGAATAAAACGTTGTTTATTTTCTGAATGGTTGCTGAATTGGGAGGGCAAGAATTTAAGAGCAACAAAGCGGTCGAGCTGCATATCAAGGGCCTTATATACAGTCCCCATACCGCCTTCACCTAATAATTCGAGGATTTTATAATGGTCTACAACTGTACCAATCATATCCTTCCTCTAGTTCAAGGTTTTATTATAAATGAATTAGACCGGTTAAACTCAGTAAGGAAGAAATAACAGGAATTGAAAATCCAGGTTTAAATTATTTAACTCAAATTTAATTAAAAAATATCAATTAGCAATGATAATTTTATACGGCAATAAAATCCTAATTTCACCGGATGGTCGGAATATGCTTTGCAAAATGTATCTTGAGAGCTAATACCGGTATATCACAGTAAAATATTTTTAGAATTGTTAACTAAAAAGTAACGGCAAGCAAATAGATAAAGAAGAATAACATAAATATTCTAAAAATTAGAATAATACCGGAAAAAATTATTCGAAAATTTTTTTTTGAGGAAGTAGTTTTAAGAAAGAGTACCGAAAGCCGGACTCGAACCGGCACGAGGTGTAAGCCCCACTGGATTTTGAGTCCAGCGCGTCTACCAATTCCGCCATTTCGGCAATTTATAAAGCCTGGTCTCAATTAAAAACAAAACTTTATGAAATAACGATTTTGTGCTATATGATAAAAAACATGCCCGTGTGAGTAGCTGTCCTTACACATACAATAAATTATTAACAAAGAACTATTTATAAAAGAAACCAAAGTTAATAAAATTTCTCTATTCAAAGCAACGAATTATATATCAAAAAAGCAGTTAATCTTCAAAAATAAACTATTTAAAAACCCTTAATCAAATATATTTATTCAATAGGTATTTTTTTTTGAGTTTCCCGCATCCTTTTACTGATCTTTAGAAGATTAAGAAATTTTACTGAATATTTGAGCGAATATTTTTATTTATGTAAGTTTATAGTTCAACATTATCCAAATATTTTATTTAATGAATACCATGGAAGATACAAAAAATATCGACGAAAATAATTCGGCTAAACCGAAAAATTTTATAAGAGAAATTATTGATGAAGATATGAAAAATAACAAATGGGGCGGGCGGGTGCATACAAGGTTTCCCCCTGAACCGAACGGTTATTTACATATCGGTCATGCCAAATCCATATTGTTAAATTACGGCGTAGCTCATGATTATAGCGGGAAGTTTAACTTAAGATTCGACGATACAAATCCAAGCAAAGAGGAACAGGAATATGTGGATTCAATAGTAGAAGATGTTAAATGGCTTGGAGCTGATTTTGAAGATAGAATACTTTTTGCTTCCGATTATTTCGATCAAATGTACGAATGGGCAAGTTTACTTATTGAAAAAGGTCTTGCTTATGTTGATGATTTATCCGCAGATGAAATCAGAGAATACAGGGGTACATTAACTGAACCGGGAAAGGAAAGTCCTGCCCGTTCAAGAAGCATTAATGAAAATAAAGACCTATTTATAAAAATGAAAAACGGCGAGTTCAGGAACGGTGAAAAAGTACTCCGTGCCAAAATTGATATGTCTTCACCGAATTTAAACCTGCGCGATCCGATTATGTATCGTATTGTACACGCCGAACATCACCGTCAGGGAAATAAATGGTGCATTTATCCCACATACGACTGGGCGCACGGGCTGGAAGACTCGATCGAAGGTGTTACTCATTCAATTTGTACTCTTGAATTCGAAAATCATCGCCCGTTATACGATTGGTTTCTGGAATCTTTAGGAATCTATCATCCTCAGCAAATCGAATTTGCCAGACTGAATCTTAACTATACGGTAATGAGCAAGAGAAAACTTTTGCAGTTAGTTCAGGAAAAGCATGTTAAGGGCTGGGACGACCCGCGGATGCCTACTATTTCCGGGTTAAGAAGGAGAGGATATACACCGGAATCGGTTAAAAACTTTGCCGAAATTGTCGGCGTTGCAAAACGTGATGCTATGACTGATATTGCCTTGCTTGAATACTCCGTTCGTGAAGATCTGAACAAACGCGCGCATCGCGCCATGGCCGTTCTGGATCCGTTAAAAGTTGTTATTATAAATTATCCTGATAATCAAACTGAAGACTTGGAGGGAATTAATAATCCCGAGGATCCTGGAATGGGAACAAGAAAGATTCCTTTCTCCAGGGAATTGTTCATCGAACAATCTGATTTCATGGAAGATCCGCCGAAGAAATATTTCAGACTTACGCCTGGCGGTGAAGTAAGACTCAGATATGCTTATATCATTAAGTGTGAAAATGTTATTAAAGATGACAATGGAAAAGTTATTGAGCTTCATTGCTCCTATGACCCGGAAACCAAGAGTGGCAGCGGAAAAAGTAACAAAAAGGTGAAAGGAACTATTCATTGGGTTTCTGCGGAACATGCGGTAAAAGCGGAGGTGAGGTTGTATGACAGATTATTCAATGTTGAAGATCCTGCTTCATCAGAAAATTGGCTGGAACATATAAATCCGGATTCTCTGCAGATAATAAAAGACGCTTTACTCGAACCGTTTCTTAAAAATTCTAAACCGGGTGATCGTTTTCAATTTGAAAGGCTGGGCTACTTTTGTGCCGATAGCGATACGTCCGGTGAAAGAACGGTTTTCAACAGGACTGTTACTTTAAAGGATAGTTGGAACAAAGGACAAAAGAAATGAACGTCCCGAGTAATAGAGAAAGAGTATTTGAAAAAACCCGGCGGCTGTGATTTTTCATTTAAGTTGAAATTCCGACGCCGGAATAAACTATACTAAAACATTTTTAAAAATTGGGTTTGTTCATAAAATAAACATTAACACTACTTTCTAACCCAATTTTGAAATTGCGGCTTCAATTCTTTTTAACACTTCATCTTTTCCCAAAATAAAGAGCAACTCATACATTCCGGGGCCCGTATTTGTTCCAGAAACAGCCAGTCGCAACGGATGAATAAGTTTACCTTTTCCCGTATTTAATTCTTCAGCAACCTTTGAGAGTGCTATTTCATAATCCTCTTTTACCGGTTTATCATTTAATGAAGCAAATGCAGCGTATAATTTATTTAAATTTTCGGAAGTACCTGGTTTCCAATTCTTTTCAACCGCAGCAGTATCATATTCTGCAGGCGCGTTAAAGAAATAAGGACTTTTGGAAATAAACTCGTGAATAAAAGAAACACGTTCTTTCATGGCCTCTATTATTTTAAGCAAATAGTCGTCGGAAAAATTTCCGTCATTATATTCGGTATTTAAAAGCTCTTCCCGTACCATTGGTAAAATTTCGGCATTCGATTTATATCTCAAGTGTTCGGCGTTCAGCCAGTTAAGTTTTTCAAGATCAAATACGGCACCTGATTTATTTACTCTCTCCAGTGAAAAACTTTCTATCAGTTCATTCATAAGATAGAATTCGCGGTCATCGCCGGCATTCCAGCCTAGAAGGGCAACGAAATTAATTAAAATTTCTTTTAAAAATCCTTTAGCACGATAATCTTCAACGGCTACGTCGCCTTGTCTCTTGCTTAATTTTGATCGATCCGGATTTAATAGAAGCGGCAAATGAGCGAATTCGGGCTTTTCCCATTCGAAGAAATCGTATAAAAGAATATGTTTAGGTGTTGATGACAACCATTCTTCGCCTCTGATAACGTGGCTGATTTGCATTAAATGATCATCAATTACATTTGCCAGATGATAAGTAGGATAACCGTCGCTTTTAATTAATACCTGATCATCGATATTAGAACTGTCGAATTCAACTTTGCCTCGTACGATATCATTAAAAAAAATCTTTTGTCCCGGTTCGACATTTAATCGAACGACACGCGGAATTCCCGAAGTCAATTGCGAATTTATTTCGTCTTTGCTTAAGTGGAGGCAATGTTTATCGTATTTAGCCTGCGGGAGTTTCCGGCGCTGCTGTTCTTCGCGAAGAGCCGTGAGCCTTTCAGGCGTGCAAAAACAATAATATGCCTTACCTTTTTGAATTAATTCTTCCGAATATTTTTTATATAAATCAAGTCGTTGTGATTGCATATAAGGTCCGAAAAGTCCTCCTATTTCCGGTCCTTCATCGTATTCAAGTCCGCACCATTTTAGAGAATTTATTAAGTTCTCCACCGCGCCTTCAACATAGCGGCTGCGATCGGTATCTTCAATCCTAAGAATGAATTTTCCGTTCTGTCTTTTTGCAAAAAGATAGTTATAAAGCGCTGTTCTCAATCCGCCTACATGCAAATAGCCTGTAGGACTTGGAGCAAATCTTACTCTGATATTTTTATTATTCATTTTCATTTAAAAAATATAATTATAAAACCGTGTACGGGGTAACTGGAATTAAAGAAGTGCGAAAAGCAGCTTAATAAATTTCAGAAAATTAAAATGTATTTACCTTGCGCTCGGTATAATATTTAACCTTTTCGATAAATTCCTGACTATCGATGGGTTTTGGAATATAATCTGTTGCGCCGGCATCCAGACATTTTTCTCTGTCGCCTTTCATTGCGAAAGCCGTTAGCGCGATAATCGGTGTTTCTCTATATTCCGGTAATTGTCTTATTCTTTCGGTTGCTTCAAAACCGTTCATAACGGGCATTTGCATATCCATTAAAATGAGATCAAATTTTTGTTTTTGGACTGCGTCCACAGCCTCGGCACCGTTTTCCACAACGACTATAGATTCGAAGCTGTTCTTTTTTAATAATCTGGTTACAATAATCTGCGAATGCTTATAATCTTCAACCAGCAAAATTTTAACAGTATCCTCGTGTGTCGCTACTTCTTCAGCCGGAGGCAGTTTTTCGTATCCGTTTATCATCTGGTTTATGGTTTCGGATAATTCTTCTATGTTTGTGCTGCTTTTTTCAAGGAGTTCGGCAAACATGCCGTCTATTTTTTTTAATTCTTCTTTGTAATTTTCTTTTCCTGTGTAGATAATAACCGGCAGCCTGGAAAATTCAGGTTTGGATTTGATTTCCTTAATCAGATCAAACCCATTTATCTCCGGCATATCCAGATCGATGATTGCGATATCCAGATTCATAGATTCGATCAACGTCATTACTTTTGATGAATGAGATTCGGCAATAGCGTTATAACCGGCCTGCTCAACGGCTTCTTTTATTAAATTTAATGTCGGGACATCGTCATCAACAATTAAAATATTTGAATCTTTCCTTAGTCTGTAACTGGTAAGTACTTCGACCAGATATTTATATTTAATCGGCTTTACAAAATATTCCACAGCGCCCATCAAAAAAGCTTTTTGTTGTTCGGCTTCAACCGAGCAGACAATTACGGGTGTATTCTTTGCGTTTTTATGCTCCCTGATTCTCTTCAATAATTCAAATCCGTTCGAATCGGGCAGGACGATATCCATTATAACCGCAAGAAAAATTTCTTTTTCAATAACCTTAATAGCCTGATCTGCGGAGTTGACTATAGTTGGTTCGTATCCCCATTTGTTTAAATAATTACTCAGAAGCTTTGAAGTTGCATAATCATCTTCCACAACAAGCACTTTATTCTTTTTAGCAGTTTTAGGAAGATTATTAATTTGAGCTTCAACAGGAGATAATATTTCGACCCCTAATGTGAAATTATAAGTCATTCCTTTGCCTACTGTACTCCCGACTTCAAAATAACCGTCGAGGGTTTCGATATATTTTTTTGCGAGTATTAAATCCTAATCCGGTAGAATTACCGATTTTGTTATTACCGAGCTCGCTCAAAGAAAACGGTTTAAATACTTCTTTTAATTTCCCCGAAGAAATTCCGCCGCTGGAATCAGAAATTTTAAAATTTATTTTCGTTTTTGAAACAGGGGAGACAGTAATTGATATTTTCCCTTTTTCGGTAAGTCTAAGAGAATATGTAAGAATGTTAAGAAGAATATACCGAAGTTTTTGAGAATCTAGCTTAAATACATCAGGAATATCTTTATCTATGTTGGTAATAAACTCAATCTTATTTAGATTTATTTTTTCCGAAAATATCTTAGTTATTTCATCAATAAACGAACTTAAGTTAATATTGGATGAACCTGCTTTGGTCTGTCCCAGGTCTACTTTCGCGAGATCTATTAAATCATTCATCAAAGCAAGCAAATTAAGTGCATTGTCTTTTAAAGTCGCGACATATTCGGCTTGAGAAGAAGTTAAGTTCTCCTCGTTTAGAAGTGAAGCAAATCCCATAATACTGTTTGTCGGAGTTCTTAGCTCGTGAGCGATCTCGGTAATAATTTCGCTTACGAAACCGTTCGATACATTTTTATCTCCGAACCAAATCCTTAAAATATTGCCTAATGCGGAACCGATTGTTTGCAGATTATCCTTGTCGGAAGTTGAGAACGGAGCTTTCTTCGATATTTTAAAAATTACGTTTGTATTCTCTGCAATTTTTATATGCAGACAGCCTTCGTAAATAATATATTCCGAAGCCTGAATTTCACAGTCATCCTGTGAATTAAAAACTATGTTCTCGGTTTTATTTTTTAATAATCCGCAAGCTGAGCATTCAAAAGATGCCGCCGTTTTTATATTCTTTTTTGTTTCTCCTGACTTTCCAAGTACAAGCAGTTTTTGATTAGTATCCACCCTGAATAAAACAACCGCATTTAATTCATATTCGCTTAACAAAAATTCGCATAAATTATCAGGCAGGTCATATGTGGCAGCAAAAGCTTTGGCAACTAAATTATTATATTTTACAAGAAAGTCTACTTTTGAACTTTGCATTATTTACCTAAAAAATTCTATTTCGATAATGAAAATAATAAAAATTCCAAGAACAAATATAGTTATAAGAGAACAAAAAGAAAAAGATCCTAAAATTAGGTAATGGGCTAATTTGCTTGTTTGTCATAGTCAGCGGAGTAGAACTATGTCATTTTTCGTTGTGCCCTCAATCCCGCCTGACGGCATGCAATTTGGCTCGTGGTAACAACAAATATCTTAGAAAGATAAGAGTAAATTAGCTCACTGCTAAAAATAATACCGCTAAAAGTCAGTTTACGGTATTATAAACTAATTTCCAACAGGGCAATTGTAAATTTGTAACTTGATTATATGTATTGCAACAATATAAAAAATTACGAATGTCCCTATCAATAATCGTAAAAAATGTTCAAAATATTTAATGTAATTATCTAAAATTAAGAATTGAAACTTAAATACGGATGTTTTCATCAGGAATTCGAGCAAAAGAGAGCTATTTCGGATAAATATTAAAAACGAGGCGCAATTTATTGAGGTTGGCAGAAAAAGAAAAAATTCTGCTTTTTTAATTTAATAGCTTTTTATTATTTTACAATCTATTAAATTGTGGATAAATTTACATACATTAATGTCATTAAACCTGATATCCTTTATTCAAAACCCTATTCAATAAGTAAAACTTTAAAGTTGAATGCTTAATAAAGCAAAAATTATAATTGCAGAAGATGAAAATATCATTGCAAAGGATATCGCAAAAACTTTGGAAAGACTGGGATATGAAGTAATCTCCTCAGTTAGAAGCGGGGAAGCAATTATTCAAAAGGCAGAAGAATTGAAACCGGATCTGGTCCTTATGGATATTGTGCTGGACGGAAAGATGAGCGGCATTGAAGCTGCTGAAAAAATAATGAATACCTTTCATATTCCGGTTATTTATTTAACGGCACTGGCAGATAATGAAACGCTTCAGAGGGCAAAGATTACCGAGCCGTTCGGATACGTGCTAAAACCATTCGACGAAAGATCACTTCATTCATCAATAGAAATGGCTTTGTATAAACACAAAATAAATTTTCAACTTAAAGAGAGGACGAGAGAATTAGAAGAAGAGCGTAATAAATCAAATTTGCTGCTGCATAATATATTCCCGAAAGAAATAGTAAAAGAATTAAAAGAGAACGGAAGAATAAAAACCAGAGTTCATAAATCCGTTTCAATTCTTTTTACGGATTTTCAGGATTTTACGTCGCTTTCTTCTCAAATGCACCCTCAAGAGTTGGTAAATGAGCTGAACGAAATATTTAAAAATTTTGATTCAATTATAGAGCGATACGGACTGGAGAAACTTAAAACCATGGGAGACGCATACATGGTAGCCTCTGGATTGCCGTTGGAAAAAGAGAACCACGCGTACAATATTGTTAAGGCGTCGCTTGAAATGCAGGATTATCTGAAATCAAGAAACATGACCTCAAAATTTAAATGGCAAATGAGGGCCGGAATTCATTCGGGTAATGTTGTTGCGGGAGTTGTGGGGAAACGAAAATATATTTATGAAGTTTGGGGTAAAACAGTGAGTTTGGCAAGCGTAATGGAAAGGGAAGGCAAGCCCGGAAGGATCAATATAACTGATACTACCTATGAACTGGTAAAAGATATATTTGATTTTGAATCTCACGGTAATATAAACGTAGCGGGTAACGGTACTGTTAAAATGTATTTGGTAAAAACTAAAGAAAATAACCCGGTTGAAGTTGCCGACGAAGTCAGCTAAAAAAAAGATTCATTTGCTGGATTATCCATATCAAAAATATTTCCTTTATGATTGATTTTAATAAAAAATAATGAGCGATCAAAAAATAAAAATACTAATAGCCGAAGACGAATACATTATTGCGATTGATTTAAAAAGAACTCTCGAAAAATTAGGTTATGAAGTACCTGCTTACGTCGCACGAGGGGAAGACGTAATTAAACATGCCGGAACAGACAGTCCGGATTTAATTTTAATGGATATCATGCTGGAAGGCGGGATGAGCGGTATTCAGGCAGCGGAGGTCATCAAGCAAAAATACAATATTCCGATTGTGTACCTGACAGCATTTACCGACGAAAAGACACTTCAAAAAGCAAAGATTACCGAGCCGGTAGGTTACATTTTAAAACCTTTCGAAGAACGTTCTCTTCACTCGGCAATTGAAATTGCGCTTTATAAATACGAAATGGAAACTCAATTAAAAATTAAGACCCGGGAACTTGAGGACGAAAAAAATAAAACAGATGAATTATTGCATCATATTTTGCCGGATGAAATTATCAAAGAATTGAAATCCAATGGAATCGTTAATCCGCGTCATTTCAAGAACATTTCCATTTTGTTTACTGATTTTCCGGGCTTTACAAGTATTATGAATGATATGCCTCCGGGTGAATTAGTTGAAGAATTGAACGATATTTTCAGCAGCTTTGACAGTATAATTGAAAACTACGGACTGGAAAAACTTAAAACACTCGGCGACACATATATGATAGGCGGAGGATTTCCAAAAGAGTCTAAAGATCACCCGATAAAAATTATTTCGGCTGCTTTTGACATGATGGACTATGTCCGCAGGCGAAACAAAACATCCAAAATTCAATGGAGAATGAGGGCGGGAGTAAATTCCGGGCAGGTAGTAGCCGGAGTTGTGGGTACAAATAAATTTACTTATGATGTTTGGGGAGATACTGTAAATATTGCCAGCAGAATGGAGAGTAATTCCGAGCCGGATAAAATAAATATTTCGGGAAGTACTTATGAAATGGTTAAGGACTATTTCGTTTGTCAGCATAGGGGGAAATTAAATGTAAAAGGTAAGGGGGAAGTAGATATGTATTTTGTAATTGAGCGTAAAGGAAGTTTGAACCAAACCGAATTCAGTTCACAGCAGGAAATCACGCCGTTATAAATGCGCGTCAATTTGCAAACCGAAAACATTATCTAACCCGCCTTCAATTTCGGAATAACCGCTTCCCGTATATTTTATATTTGGTTTGTATGTTTCGGAGTATTTTAAACTTATTGTTATCGGATTGAAGGGTGTTATTTTCAGCATAAAATACCATCGCACCCCGTTCCCGAAAAGGGCGCAGCTTTTAAATAATCCTTCCATGTCATTCTCATATTCGTATACGGCTGTTTCAAACGTTTTTGTACGGAAAAGTATTATCCTGCCGTACAACTTCAGAAAATTAAACGGAGCATAGATTAAGTCATTAAGTATCATAAACCCGTAATCTAAACTGTCCTGCCGGTAAGGATAAATCCAATTAAAATCTATTCTCGATTTTACAACGATGTTTGAAAAGTATTTCTTCAATTCTAAACGGAATTTATTTTTACTTTGGTTTATCATTGCCTGTAAATTCCCGATAGTTGCTTTCTGTTCATTTTGAGAATAATTATATTTTACTGAAAATTGTATATCTGAGAATTTGCGGGAAATAAAAGAAAAACAGGTTTTATAACCTTTGGTCGGAAAAAGTGAATTATATACAGGCAAGGGATGTTTGAACGAATCAAAATAAAATAAAAACTTTCCAAACGGATAGTCAAAACTTAATCCGGTATAGAACCCTATTTCATTGTTGGCATTAGAACCCTGGCAGTACCCGAGACCGTGCATACTATTATAAAAAGGGGAATAATATCTAAAAGAAACTAAGGAGTTAACATGCGGCGCTATATAAAAACTAAGATTACTTATTACCGCTATATTATTTAGATCGTAAGCTGCCTCCCCCGAGAGTTTTACCGGTTTTAGATATAGATAGTAATAAAAAGAAAATATTTCAAACTTAGAAGCTGGTTCTCCATAATCTGTCTGTATAGGTTTATCATATTTTGTTCTGCAATAAACAAATCCGGTCTTTAAGAGATTTTTGCTGTAGTACTCAGCCACAGAACCCAATACCATCTCTTTTGTATTTCTTATTTTTAATTGTTCTGTTATAGTCCTGTGGTATCCGTCCGGTTTTATCGAAGAGACGGTATTAGTCGATGAATCGATATTTGCGTCGATTTTATTCCCGGAATAAAACAACGATAAATTAAATTCTCCGACTGAAAACGATATTGCCGAGCCTCTGAAAAATCCACTTTCGCCGGAACTGTTATAAGGCACAAGGTTCCTCTGATTTTTCATTGTAGATGAAGTAGGGATAATGCCCGCGGTGCCGGAATACGAGCCCCAGAGCGCGAGTCCCTGTCCTGCCTCTACGTAATAATCTCCTAAAATAAAACTGTTGAGAAAATAGTACCTTTTAATAGATAAATTAAACGACGTAAAATCATTTAATTTTGCTTCTCCTTCGTCCTTATCTGTCAAAAAATTAATTGATCCGTACTTCAATAAGTTTATGTGTAATCTGTTATAATTCTTAAACGGTGTACCGGAATATTTATATTCCCTAAATCCTTTTTTCATTTGCAAAGGTAAAATCATCCGGCTTCTAAATGTTACATCCCTATTATTACGGCTATTTTTATTCTTCGCGTATCCGGATGATTTGTTGGTAATTTCCGGAAGTCCCGCTGTTGCGAAAGGAGTGATGGCTGATATTATATCACTATCAAATCCGCTGATGCCGGCTAATTCGTTTATTGAAAATATCCTTCCGTATTTCTTCCTGTTATCTATTATCCTTTTGGCTTTGTCGGCTGTAATGTACGGAAGCCGCTGAAGCTCAAAAATATCCGCGGTGTTAATGTCGATTGGATTTTCACGAAGCATATCTAACTCACTGATGTAATTGTCAGATTCCTCCTCATGTTCCTCTACTGTGTTCTCTATGATTTGCGTGTATGTCTCCTCTACTGCATTTAATGTGTCGGACTGAGAATATGTGCATATTATATTACTACTTATTATTAACAAAATTATGTTTTTATAGCTAATTATAACATCTCTCCATTCCTTTTATTCCCACGACGCTGTCGTGGGCCAGGTTATGTATCGCCCACGGGCGATATGTAGTTGAAAGTTATTCAATTATTTTAGAGTTTTACTAATTCCATATGTAACGATCATCGTATTCTATATTGTGGGCTTTTAAAATTTTACGAAGTTCATCTTTGAAGTTTTCTTCTGTATGATGCCTCTCCTGATTTTCAATATATTTTCTAACTCGTTCTACTTCCGATCGACCTATCGAAAATGCCGCGTAACCTACCTGCCATGAAAATGTCGCCAAATTATTCCTCTTGGTTTTTATCCACTTCGAAGACTCCCGCTTTATTTCTTCTAGTAAATCAGCGACTGTTATTGTACGCGATTGTCTGCATAAAATATGTATATGATCTTCTACTCCATTTACGATTATTGACTGACAATTTAATCTGTTGCATGTGCCGCCAATGTACGCGTGCATCTCACTTCGTATTATTCTGTCGCCTAATAACGGCTGACGATATTTTGTTGAAAAAATAATGTGAAGCATTAGATTTGTGTATGAATGTGACATATTGTTCCCCTTTTATGTTTATTCGTTTATAAATCTTTGAGCTTATAATTCACTTTTTATTTGTGGTTCATTAATATTTGTACATTTTTAGTCAAGGTTAATTATTAAATCCGTTTGATGCGTTAGGCCTAAGTCATTATGAAATACTAAACCATAATTTAAATTGAATATAGAATACCGGAATCCTAGTCCTGCGCTGAATTTTGATATTTGTGTTGAAAATCCGCTTCTCAATGAAAAATGTTTTATAATGTCGTAACTGATTCCGAACATTATTTCCTCTTTAAATTCAATGTCTTTTTCAAATGAAGTCAAAATCAAGACATTGCCGGCCGGCCGGTATCCGAGACCCGTTTTCAGGAAAGACGGGATTTGATTTTTATCTTTACCGAAAGTGGACCTGTTTACATTGCTGAATGAAAATCCGAGGAATAAGTTTTCGATTATTCGGATTCTTAATCCGATATTCAAATAAAAAGCTAAATCGCTTCCGTAATTTTTTATCCGGACGGAATGGAGATTCAAGACTAACCCGCACCAGAGATCCTTTATAATTAAATTAGAATAACCTAAGGAAATTTTTTCTTCATTATATAGATCAAAACCATAATACATTGCGCCTACCGCAATTGTACCGAAGTCAAAGGGTTCCGAATAAGCAAGAAATGTGTTTGACAGTTCTTTTAATCCGAACGGGGAAGGGGAATAAAATAAACCGAATTCCCGGTGATTTAATAAATGTAGGCATGCCGCATTATTAAATAGGGAGAATACATTTTTATCGTCAGTTACATTAGAACCGGAAAGTGAAATCTGCTCAGCCCCTGGATCGAATTGACAAAACACACATTTGCTTAATAACAAAATCGATATTGTTATTAAACCTAATCTCAATTTTTAAAGATATTATTATGTTTCTTGTTCGATAATATTGAAATTTATATATTAAATCAACTTTAAAATCTAATTTTTGGAAAAATTCATGAAATATATTTTTATCTTCTGCATATTTTTTATCCCGAACATTCTTGCTCAGGAATTAAATTGTACCGTTACGGTTAATATGGATAACATTGCAATATCCAACCGGGATTTATTATCAAACTTCCAGCAAAGCGTTTCCGATTATTTGAATAAAACCAGATTTTCTTCGGATGATTGGGCAGGGGACAAAATTACTTGCAGCCTAAATATATTTTTCATGAGCGGAACCGATGACGGCAGTTATACCGCGCAGGTTGTTGTAACGAGTTTGAGACCTATATATAGAACGACTGATAACTCATTAATGCTGAGCATAAATGACCCTATGTGGTCTTTCAATTATCAGAACGGTCAGGCTTTATTAGCTCATCAGTCTACTTTTGATCCTGTTGCAAGTTTTCTTGATTATTATGCATACATGATAATCGGCTTCGATTATGATTCATGGCAGGAATTCAGCGGCTCCCCGTATTTCAACAATGCGATAAATATTGCAAACCTGGGCAGTGCGTCCAAATATTCAAAAGGATGGGTTAGAAGTTCCGGTTCATACAGCAGGACTGGACTGGTAGAAGATTTATTAAACGATAAGTACAGACCTTTTAGAGAAGCTTTTTATCAATATTATTACGGCATAGATATTTTTAAGAAAAATAAAAAAATAGGGCAGGAAAAAATAGTCTATTTGATAAATACGCTTTTAAAGCTAAGAGATAAAATCGATTTCAGCAGTCCTTTAATAAAAACATTTTTTGACGCTAAAAGCGGTGAAATAGTAGAGCATTTAAAAGGCTATCCGGATAAAACTGTTTTCAATAAACTAAAGAAAATTGATCCGTCTCATACCGCGAAATATGATGCCGCGATGTCCGGTTAAAAAAGAGCGGCAGAAATTATTTTTTCTCCAAGAACTGTTTCATCAATAACATTTTGGCCGGTTTCAATCGTACCGAAAATGGTATATTTTCCGTTAAGATGGGGGAAATTACCTGTTGTAACAAACCATTGCGAGCCTTCGGTATCCTTACCGGCACTTGCCATTCCTACTGATCCGGTTTTATAATAAAGCGGGGAAAGTTCAGACACAAAATCATATCCGGGTCCGCCCCAGCCTGTGGCTGTGGGATCTCCGCCTTGAATGACGAATCCGGGTATAACACGATGAAATTCTGTTAAGTTGAAAAATTTATTTTTTATAAGCAGACAAAAATTGCCCACGCTTATCGGAGCGTAACGCGGAAGAAAACTTATTCTAAAAGTGCCTTTTTCGGTCTTTATTAATGCTCCTTTATACTTAAATGCGTTTGTCCAGTAAGAATTAAATGACAGGCTATCGATCCTCAGGCTATCCGTCTTCACAGATAATTCCGAATAAGCATACTTTTTAACCGAATAAATTTCAGACTTTGATAATCCGGTTATAATAGACATATAAAATTGTTTATCGATTCTTCTGGCCAAACCTGCAATCGATTCAAGACTTTCATAATAATTCGGGTTGTTAAGATATTTTTTCGATTGCGCGATCAAAATATTTTGTAAATTATTACCCTCTTTTTTTACAATTGTAGAATCAATACCGTCGGCTGAAATTGATATAAGAGCGGGGGAGTCGGAACTTAGTGCATTCTCGATAATATTGACCAATTTTTTATTGGAATTATATTTTGATTGTAATTTTAGCAGAGCAGTTAGTATTTTTATTTTTTTTCTTAAACCGGAATTAGAATAATTATTAATCAGGTACTCAAACGCGGCCTGAGAATCTTTATAATTAAGACATGCCCGGTAAAGATAATCTTTTGATACTTTGTCTGAGAACTTTTTGATTACCTCATCGAATGACGGATTATATAAACCGATATAACTTAAAAATAACTCTCCTTTAACCGCCATGCTGTATTTCCGGTTGGAAATTCCCTTTTGGATGAAACCCTTCAGAAAATCTGATAAGAATTTATTTACTTTTATATTTTTAAGTGATTCCGCAAATACCTGCGCTACATTTTGGTTATGGTTATCGAGAAGTCTTAGGTAATCGATAAAATCATTTAAGTTGGTAAAATTGTAGTATGAAATTGCTCTGGCTGCCTCTACTTTTATATCGAAATTATTTGCCTTTAGCAATGCGGCTTTTAGTTCGGGATTATAAGGAAAGTATTTTGTTTTAGTTAAAGTTTTAAGTAAACAAGCAACTGCTGAAGAGGTATAATTATCCGCCAAATTTGAAGAAGTTTTGGAAGAATAGATACTGCTTAATTCGTCGGTTATTATATGAATTTCCCGATATGGAACTCCGATTCGTTCAATAGTAAATGCAGCTTCAAAGAATCTTTTAGAATTTTTTCGGTAATTCTGCAATTCATTCAGCAAAATGCCGAGTGATAAACCGTTATTGCCTGTTTTCCTGCCGTGAAAATTCAGCAGCGCGATCGAAATTCCGTTAAAATAATTTGAGTATTCCGGATACAACCTTACTATTTTGTTAAAACTATTTTCATCTCCAACTTTTCCGAGAGCAGTTAGAATAGGATATACTAAATCGGAGTAATTCTTATTCCTTTCAAGTTCTGATAAAAGGTATTTATTCGAACCGTTAGAAGGCCCGGCTTCACCGAGCGCAAAGCAGATATAAACCGGATATTTACCGAAGTTCAATTTTTCAATTTCGGTGTTGAACAAAGTATCTCCGCTTTGACTAATGCTCAGAAGAGCGGCTTTAACGCTATCTTCATTATTCGAATGAAGATATTTTAGTTCAATCTCATTATCAAAAGTTCTTTCGAATGTGGTTTTTACCAAATCTCTATCGTGTTTCGAATATTGGGAAAAACATGTTGAGAATGCAAGCAGGAATAAAGAGAAGATTTTTAAAACATATTTCATAGCAGGTCCGAAATTTCTGAATGTAAAAATTGAAAATTGTATTGAAAGGTTCCAATGAGTATTACTGCAACGATATGGAACAAATCAGAACCTTTAGAAAACATACAATAAATATCTTAATCAAAACGCGGATATGATGAATTAGCGTATTAACATAATAATCGAAAAAAAACAAGATTATTTTAGGATGGAGAAATATGCTTGGAGTTGTTTCAGTTAAATAACCGGAACAACTCCGAAATTTCGTTCAGATATTGATTCCGTATATTCTGTATTTTTTATAGAGAGTACCGCCCATAGTTTGAGCGCCGCGGTTCATCATATCATTATCTTCGAGAACCCAGCTTGCTTCACCCTTTTTAATTCCGAGATCATTTGCGCGGTTTACTATTTCCCAGTAGAATGTAGCGTCCAGTCCTTTTTTCTGATATTCGGGTATTAATCCCAGAGTGATTATCCTAACCCATGGAATTTTTTTCTTTTGAGTAAAAAGCTTTATAATGCCGAACGGAAATAGTTTACCGTTAAGGCCTTTAAAAATATAATTATAGTCCAGCATTACGAGCGCGAAACCCATAAGCTTGCCTTTTACTTCGCCGAATAGAACCAGTGATGGTTCCGCCAAAGGTTTTAAATCTTTTGCCATGGCGTCAAGTTCATCTTCGGTCATAGGAACAAAACCCCAATTAGGCGCCCATGCTTTATTATAAACAAACTTTACTTTTTCTACTTCCGATTTGAAATTTTTCATATCGAGCTGCGTAATTTTCAAATCATAACGTTTTCTAGCTAATTCGGCTACTCTTTTAATTTTATCGGAGCCAAGTACTTTATCCTGATTTATTTGATAAGCATACAGATCTTTTATCTTTTTCAATCCGTAATTATCGCACAATTTAAGGTAGTATTTCGGGTTATAGGTCATTAATATTCTTGGTTCATCTTCAAATCCTTCCAGAAGCATACCCCATTCGTCATTGCTCGAGGGGTTAGCCGGCCCGCGCATTTCATTCAAACCTTTTTCTTTCAGCCATTTTTTAGCGGTATCCAGAAGGGCATTGGCCACTTTTTGATCATCGATACATTCGAAAAAGCCGAAGAACCCGACATTGTCATTATGAAATTTATTATGCAGATCATTTTTAATGGCGGCAATTCTTCCGACAAGTTTACCGTCGCGTTCGGCAAGAAAATAATCTGCTTGGGCATGCTTAAAAAAAGGATTCTTTTCTTTATTGAGGATTTTTTTTCTGTCCATGATAAGCGGTGGAACCCAATACTTATCCCCTCTGATAAATTTCCCACTGGAATTTAATGAAGCGCATTAAATCTTTTTTTGTGCGGACGGTAGTGATGTTTATTGTGCTCATATTTTACCACCTCTTAATTAATAAAAAAAGCATACCTTATTGAAAGATATGCTTTTAGGGTTAAGTATATTGTGATATATACAACTAAATCAAACCTAATTTTTTACCCGTATCGATAAAAATATTTATTATAGCGTCGAGATGTTCATCCTCGTGAGTCGCCATGTAACTGGTTCTCATCATCTGGCGGCCCTGCGGAACGCCGGGAGAAATAAACACATTTACAAAGACTCCGGCATCGTAAAGTATTTTCCACATTTTAAACGCTATTTCGTCGTCGCCGACAATTACCGGAACGATTGCCGTTCTTCCGTCAAGCACGGTAAAACCCGCATCTTTTAATGCGTTTCTGACTTTGGCGGCATTTCTAACCAGTCTGTCGACTCTTTCCGGCTCGGCTTCCAGAATATCGAGAGCCGCGAGAGCCGCGGCAACTGCGGCAGGGGTAGGGGACGCGCTGAAAATAAGAGCCGGGGTGTGATGTTTAATATAGTTAATAACTTTTGCCTCACCGGCAACAAATCCTCCCAGATGATGCAAAGGTTTTACTGAAAGTTCCCATAGTAAGATCAATTTCGTTTTCAAGATTAAATTCGCTGGCCGTTCCTCTTCCGCCTTTTCCTATAACACCAACGGAATGAGCATCATCAATTAATATCCTGGCATTTATTTCTTTAGCAATTTGATTGAGTCTGGTAAGATTTACTATTTCGCCGCCGGTGCTGAAAACGCCGTCGCTTACGATTAAGTTTGCCGGCGTCTTTCGGGAGTTTTTTAGCAACTCTTTCCAGATCGTCCATATCATTATGTTTATATCGTACAAATTCGGCCGAGGCGCCTTTAGCCATCAAATTTCCTGCAATAATACACGCATGATTATCTTTATCGGAAATAACATAATCGCCTCTCTGAACGAGAGTAGGGATAATACCTTGAGCAGTTTGATAACCGGTACTGAATAACAAAACAGCTTCTTTATTGAAGAATTTTGCTAATTTTTCTTCGAGCTCAATATGCAGATCAAGCGTGCCGGTAAGATATCTGGAGCCGGAACAGCCGGTTCCGTATTTTTCAACCGCTTTTATTGCCGCTTCTTTAACTTTAGGATGTGCAGTAAGACCTAGGTAATTATTAGATCCTGCCATTATCATTTTTCGTCCTTCTATCTGAACGACAGGTCCCTCATTTTCTTCGATAGGATGGAAATAAGGGTATAATCCCAGGGCTTTAATTTCGTCTGCTCTCTTAAAGTCGTAGCATTTAGTGAATAAATCCAATACGCCTCCCAAAATTAGGTTAAAATGACTAATCTTTTAATAATGTGAAATTAATTTCTTATTTTAAGCGATAAAATGTATAATTAAATAGTCATAAAATCAAATATTCAATAAATATGGAAAATACAAAAACAGTTGTTGTAACCGGTGCCAATGGCTTTGTCGGCAGTCATTTAGTCGATCTTCTTTTAAGCAAAGGTTATAAGGTAAGATGCATAGTAAGGAAGACCAGTAATTTAAAATGGCTGGAAGGGAAAAATTTAGAAATTCATGATTGCGGGTTATTTGATCAGAACGGAATCGCAAATTCATTTGACGGCGCAGATTACATTTATCATGTAGCCGGGGTTGTAAAATCGAAGAAGCCGGAAGGATACTTTAAAGGCAACGTAGAAACAACCAAAAATCTTCTGGAAGCGGCGTTAAAGTACAAAGATAAAATTAAGAAATTTCTGGTGGTCAGCAGCCAAACTGCCACAGGACCGTCGTTGAACGGCAATCCGGTTGATGAAAAAACTCCGTGTCATCCCATAACAACATACGGACAAAGTAAATTAGCCGAGGAAGAACTGGCAAAAAGTTATATAGACAGGTTGCCTATAACAATTTGCCGGGCGCCGGCAGTTTTCGGTGAAAGGGATACCGAAATTCTAATTTTCTTTAAGACTTTCAATAAAGGATTGATGACGACGATAGGATTTGACGAAAAGAAGATAAGCTTAATACACGTGGAAGACCTAGTAAACGGTTTTTATTTGGCCGTGGAATCCGGAAAATCGGCCGGAGAAACGTACTTTATAAGTTCGGAGAGATATTATACATGGGAAGAAATAGGTGATGTCACGTCAAAAGTGCTGGGAAAGAAGGCGTTTCATGTAAAAGTACCGCATACAATTGTGTACACATTAGCGGCATTAGCGCAGGCTTTTGCAGGATTAAGCAATCAGGCCGCAACTCTGAATATAGAAAAGGCCAGGGATATTACTCAGAATTCATGGACTTGCGATACCGGGAAGGCGGTAAAAGATCTGAATTTCAGTCAAGAAATTAATTTGGAAGAGGGGATTAAGAGAACTTGCGAATGGTACAAGCAAATGAAATGGCTTTGACATCACCATAGAGGGAGATGTCAATTGTTTTTTGCGCCTTCTTTAATCCAGGTTACTACTCCATCCACCTGGTTTTGAGTTAAGGGTTTATAAGATGATCCGACAGGAGGCATAGGTTCGGCGTTGGCTTGATAATTACCTCTAATTGCCCAGACAAGGCTGCTGTTTTCCGGTTTTCCGGGAAAGACTACATTTGGGTCCGCGATGGTACCTGACCATGTTGTAAGATTCAGACCTGCGGAAACTTCTCCGTTTCCGTGGCAATTAATGCACTTTAAATTGAAAACCGGCTGAATATATTGAGAATAGCTTACATTTGAATCGGGAATAATAATGCTATCGAGTTTATTTGCTGTTATAGAATCTTTGCAGCCGCTGTAGAGAACGAGAGCTGAAAAAATCAGAAATATAAAAAACGATAATACCGGTTTCATGTTTTGTCTTTTTTTTGTAAGAATAAAAATAGAACTTAACATAAAGCTAGTCAATACAATAAATAAAGTTGCTTAATAAATTAAACTTATATATTTTTGTCAATAAATAAAAAAGGGGCTATAGCTCAGCTGGGAGAGCGCTTGAATGGCATTCAAGAGGTCAGGAGTTCGATCCTCCTTAGCTCCACAAATAATAAAAAATAGAAATCCCGCGTTCTTAGCGGGATTTTTTATTTTATGATCTCAACTACCTTATCATCCGCAAACTTATATGTCTTATTTGATTTTTCGCAGAAGGCAAAACCGTTTTTATCGAAATTTAACCTTTTACCGGCTTCACTTATCCATCCGATTATTTTGGCCGGTACTCCAACTACTAATGCAAAATCGGGCACATCTTTTGTCACAACTGAACCTGCTCCTACTATTGTATGTCTACCAATAATATTGCCGCAAACAATAGTACAATTTGCACCCAACGAAGCTCCCTCTTTTATTAAAGTTTTGATATAAAACTGAGATCCAACCTGAGGATATTTACATTTCGGATCCAAAATGTTTGTAAACACCATTGAGGGACCGCAAAATACATAATCCTCCAAAACAACTCCTTCGTATAAGGAAACATTATTTTGAATTTTACAAAAATTACCAATTACTACATTATTGCCTACATTAACATTTTGTCCAAGTACGCAGTTTCTACCAATTTTTGCACCTTTTTGAATATGGCTAAAATGCCAAATTTTCGTGCCTTCACCAATATCACTTGGCTCGTCAATATAAGCAGATTCGTGTTTAAAATAATTCATGTAAGATTTTCTTTTGGTTTAATATTTTTATTAAATATCGTAATTAAGAAAATTTATCGATGAATATATTTATAATTCATAGAAATAACAATAAGCAGAGGTTTTATTTCAGGTAATTTGAAATTAGCTAATTTGGCGGGTTTACAAAATATCTTACAAACCCGGTTCAAAAATTAGTTTTCATGATAAAAGAAATATTAATCTTTAATTTGAATCACATAAAAAATACATGTAATCAATTATGGATCTTATAAAAATCATCTAATTTTAGTATATTTAAACAGAATATTATTAAAAAGCGTGAAAAATAATATTATTATGAAAATTCTGTATTAAAATAAGAAAGATTAAATAAATACTAATTCATAGTTTTAATTTACAAGCGTTAATACTTTTAATTTTTTTTGTTTTAGTTTTAGGATTACAAAGATAATTTGCTTGTGAAATATTCATGATAACTGAAATAACTGAAAATAATATGGATGAGAAGTATATTTTGATAAAAAACAAAATGATAAAATACTATAATAATCTACCGACAGTAATAATCAATATTGATCTTATGACTTTTAATTATTTCCCTTTTGTATTCTCAAGAATTTAATAAATCTGTTCGATAATTAAGGTAAAGGATGACTTCGGAATAAATTAAAGTAATTGAGTTCGTCGTATTTTTCATTGAAATAGCAAATTTAATGAATAATTTATTTGCCGAAAAATTGTTGAGACTTTTTTTTAATTGAATCTTGAGATAAACAGAACGTTAGAATACCGGTAGGTTTTTAGAATGCAAAAGATCATTATTATAGACGATGAAAAACCAATGTTGGAGACTTTTGTCGCATTTTTATCAAAAAGTGATTACGATATAATTACTCTTGCAGACAGTAAACTAGCCATTGAAACAATAAAAAAGGAAAGACCTGATCTGGTAATTACCGATCTGAAAATGCCGTTTGTAAGCGGTATCGAAATATTAAAATCAACTAAACACGTATCAGAAAACATTCCTGTTATAATTATAACTGCATTTGATGATAATGAAACTACAATTAAAGCAATGCAACTTGGAGCTTATGATTTTCTTGAAAAGCCGATTGAAAAAGAGAAATTTAAACTTGTAATTAAGCGTGCATTAGAAACAAAAAGATTAAGTGATAAACTTGAAGTTTTCGATGCAAATACTACTGAAAATGAAAAAGAAAATATTTTAAACAGTCTAGTAGGTAAATCACAGGTAATTCGTGAAATAATGAAAAAAATTGGTAAAGTCTCTACGAATAGAATGACTGTACTTATTGAAGGAGAAAGCGGTACCGGGAAAGAAATAATTTCGAAAATTATTCATTATTCCGGAATTACCAAGGATGAACCTTTTATTGCGGTAAATGCCTCTTCATTTTCAAATACCTTACTGGAAAGTGAATTATTCGGACATGTAAGGGGCTCATTTACCGGCGCCATACGAGATAAAAAAGGTAAGTTTGAATTAGCCGGTCAAGGTACTATATTTTTAGATGAAATATCTGAGATTCCTTTTGAATTACAATCGAAAATTTTAAGAGTCCTACAGGAGAAAGAATTTGTCAGAGTTGGTGATGAATTTCCTATTCCTATGCATGCGAGAGTAATTACTGCTACTAATAAAAACTTTTCAAAACTTGTTGAAGAGGGAAAATTCAGAGAAGATCTTTTTTTTAGATTAAATGTATTTAAAATAAATGTACCTCCATTGAAGGATCGAAGAGAAGATATTCCGAATATTGTAATGTATCTTCTAAAGAGAATTAACGACGAGATTCACAAGAATGTTTTTAAAGTTCCCTACGAGGTTATGGAATTATTACAAAATTATGATTGGGTAGGTAATATTAGAGAACTTGAAAACAAATTACGAGAAGCTGTCTTATTAGCAAACAGCGATGTCCTTGAGAAAGAATATCTTATTTTAAGAAATTCGAATAATCCTGGTAAAGATAAAAGAGAATTGATGTCTATGGCAGAAGTTGAAAAAGAACATATCACTTTCGTTCTCAAGGAAGTAGATTGGGATAAAAAAATGGCTGAAAAAATTCTTAAAATGTCAAGACCAACCTTAAATAAAAAAATTATTGAGTATACAAACTAGAAGTAAATTCTATAGAATTTACTAGCCCTTGAAATTTTTTGATAGTAGTGTAAATGATTTTGTAGTGCACCAAAAAAAAGCTTAGTAAATATTATTGATGAAAGTCCAATTTAGGTAAGCATTAGCAACCGGCCTGTCGCTGAATCTTGTAACAGGGCGAGTTAACAAGTACTATGAAGCCAAGAGGGGTAAAGTAATTATCCCGACCGGAAACCCCAAGTCTAATTAAATTCTTAAAATAATCTTTACCCCCCCCTTAAAATTCCTTTATCTCAAAAGCATAATTAAATACTGCGACCGTGTTTTCCTTCTAAAATTCAAGTTTTAAAATCTGGTATCCAATTTGCTACAGTAATGGCCTATTTAAGGAATGAGATGGTATCAGACTTAACTGATATAAAAAAGTTCACCGGACTACTTATATGCCAGATCGGAGAAAAAGAATTCTGCTTTGATATGCGGGACTTGATTAAAATAGTAGATCCGCCGGAGAACAAAAAGCTTAAACGCAAAAAATACTGTGCTGGAATACGGCGGTGTTTTATTTCGGATAATTCACATTGACCGGATCTATAATCTTCATACAACTAATAATAAATCTTCCAAAATGATATTGAGGAAATAAAAGGAAAGACAATATGTTTTTTGGTAGATAAGGTAGTTGAGATGATTGTGCCGAGTGAAAGATCTTTGGAATGCGCTAGTTTTTATTACAAGTTCGGACCCAGAATTTAAGAGGGACTTTGGTTTACGAGGGAAGAGAAATACTGATCCCGAGTTTAATGAATATTATTGAGATTTCTTAGCCGACTGATATTTGCATGTAATATGAACCACAATAAAAATAACAGAGTGTGACTCACCCAGGCGAAGCTGTGCAAAAATTAACATAATTCGTGAGTACTTTTAAACATTGTTTTTTACAAAAAGTATCTTTCCCATTGAAGCACAACACTCCAGGGATGTCCCGGCAAAGATCTGGTTGGCATAAATCCGTAATGCGTGCACAGAGTTAAAGATACCCGGGGATTCCACTTTAAATTATTCTTTGATGACGTTTATTATCCCGCCTTTGCGGGACATTATCTGCCTGAAGACTTTGGCACAGACCGTCGGATTCAACGATTCGAGTTCTCTAAGGCTCCAGAATTGCTCACTGATTCTGGATCAGCTAAAGCTCCAATATTTGATACGGGCTGAATTAGTTTATATATAAGAGAATAAATAAATCATGGTTAGATTCTCTCCAAAGGCTACTATATAGGTACTCCAGTCAAATTGCGATTGCTCTCTTGGGACCGGTTTCATAGGGAGTGAAATACTTTTGCTCTGTTGGCTTTATCCTTGAAAGGTAAGCGTATAGGGATGTTTTCTCTACTTTATATCTCTTTGATTTTAATTCATTAAATACCCTTGATCCTTTGAATTTCTTAATGTTAAGCATTTCTATCAGTATCTCATGTACTGTTTTTAGTTCGGTTTGGCTTGTCCCCGAACGACGATATTCTGGAACTCCAACTATTTCAAAGGTTCCCTTTGTTGTATAATGGCTGAACCCCAATT
>CAVUCX010000020.1:0-10173 GCA_963739955.1 uncultured Bacteroidota bacterium
TCTGGCCGGCAAACTGAGTCATTACGAAATGCCCAAACAAGGCACCTATAATGCCGGTCAAAAGGCTTATGCTGTTGTGGTTGCCTTCAGTACGGTAACATTGATTATCACAGGCCCTATTATGGCCTTTCACTTAGGCTCTACTACGGTAATACAATGGTCGATGATGCTGCACTTTGTCGCAACTATGTCCGTATTCGCCGGCGTATTTATTCACGTTTATATGGCTGCTTTGTTTCCGGAAGAACGACCCGCATTCTTTTCAATGATCACCGGCAAAGTGAACGAGCTGTATGCTTATCTTCATCATTACAAATGGTGGAGCGAAGTAAAAACGGAAGAACATCAGTTCTTTGCCGAAGAAATGGAAAAGGACGGTATACATTTACCCGAGCTGGAAGAATGTAAAAATATCCCGGATCATCAGGTAAAAGGTGCGGTCTATAATTTAAAGGGAGAAGAATTATGAAGAAAAAATTGTGGGATCCTGTCTTCGGGGGAATAATGATAGGCATCGCTATTATATTAACATTTTATATATCGGGCAGGGGTCTCGGCGCATCGGGGGCCATGACGTCAGTTGCAGCCTGGATTCAGAATCTTGTAGCGCCGTCTTTAACACAATCCGGCGCATATTTCTCAAAATATTTTGCCGGCGGCGCAAACCCGTTAAACGATTACCTGGTCTTTATGGCTATAGGGATTATGGTAGGCAGCTTTATTGCAGGTATGGTATTCAAAAGATATTAAATTTGAAGTTTTGAAAGGCCCGAACATTTCCAATAAAGGAAGACTCTGGTATGCCCTTATCGGCGGAGTACTGGTTGGTTATGCGGCAAGAATGGCACAGAGGCTGCACAAGCGGACAAGCTCTGGTGGGCGGCGCCGAACTTTCGATCGGTTCATGGGCATTTATGTTTTCAATTTTTGCCGGCGGCTTTGCCGTTGCGTATTTCGTTAGGAGGCAATGGATATGATGGGACCTTTAGTTAAATACGGTATTATTTCGGGCGGAGTAAATTCTCTCTTCGCGGTTTTAATCGGAATTCTTTTCGGTTACGCTCTTCAACGTTCCGGTTTCACGAATTCCAGAAAAATATCGGCAGCTTTCTATATGAAGGATGTTGATGTCCCCGTTGTAATGTTTACCGCTATTGTTACGGCTTCAATCGGGCTTTGGGGAATGTCGCTTTCTCGGACTTATAGATCTCGGTAAAATGTATTTTCTTCCTTCATATTTGCTGCCTATGATTGTAGGCGGATTTATTTTTGGAATAGGTATGGCTGTAGGCGGTTTTTGTCCCGGAACTTCTCTTGCTTCAATGGTCACCGGGAAAATAGATGCGATGGTCTTTGTCGGCGGTTTCCTGCTGGGCAGCTTGTTATTTGGTGATCTTTATCCTTTATGGGATAAATTTTATAATTCCGATGCCAACGGTGTTTGGCGCATCGACCAGTTATTTAATATTAATGTGGGACTTGCCGTTCTTATTGTTGCTCTTCTAGGAGTTTTCGGTAGTCTCGGAATGAGGAAATTACAATTTAAATTCTGGGGTAAAAATGAATAAACTATCGAAGAAAAACGGAGTTGTAGCCTTAGCCTTATTTGCAGCTTTGGTACTGGCCCTATTCCCTACTTCGGATTTTATAAGCAAACCGTTTATTGTCGACGGCCAAGTTAGGCAGCAGCATTATAACGAGGCCGGTTTATTTACTGTTTCTGCTTTTGAAGCCGCAAAATATTACTCTGACAGCCAGTCAAAATGTTATTGGATTGATACAAGAAGCTCTGAGGAGTTTAATAAGTCGCATCTTAAGGTTGCCTTGAATGAAACCTTAAAACAATTACAGAACTCATCATGGAATCCGGAAGATCTTGTAATCGTATACGGGAACAATACTCTTGAAGCTCAAGAAGCTGTTGCAATGCTCAGACAGATGAAGAACGCAAGAGCATTTGCAGTAAAAGGCGGATTTACGGCTTTGAAAAAATATTTAATCGATCCGATCGGAATTTCCATAACAAACCAGTTCTCAGATAAGGATCTTACTTCCCTGATAGAAATAAGAAATAAAATATCAGGGGAAAAAGTTTCTGCCGATCAGATGCTCGATAAATTGAAAAGCAGTAAATCCAAAGCCATCAGAGAAGGATGTTAAAAAACATGATGACGGCTTAAGAGATATAAGGATTATAATAACAATATAATTTTGATGGGGATAACGGGGTATTTTCCAAAATACTTTTCAAATAACTACACCGGATAGGGGCATAAGCCGGTTAATCGGATTTTTTTTGCGGAAACATTTATTCATGCTTTACCAGAAAATTCTTGAACAATTTCACCTTCACATAAACTGCATTATTATTCTCACATTACTAAACTATAATCTAATAAAGGAATAGTTATGAAAATTATATCAAAGCTCTTACTATTTATTGCGGTAATTTTAACGGTGCCTGCTTTTGCTCAAACGGGAACCAGGATCGTAGGATTCGATGCCAGAACTATCGGACGAGGCGGAGTGAGCTTAGGTTATTTCGATAATCCAGGATTGATGATGACAAATCCGGCCGGTATTTCCTTCCTTCCAGGATCTATGCTTGACGCTAATTTTTCTTTAATGGTGCCTTCGCTGCACTTTTCTAATACTTTAAATAATAAGGACGGTAAAACAAATTATTTCCCTATGCCCGATATTTCTTATGTAAATAATCCCGGTGATAAATTAACCTGGGGCGTCGGCTTTTTTACTCAAGGCGGTATGGGAGCTGATTTCAGTTTAAACAATGCGTTGTTTGTAGATCAAAACGGGAATATGGTTCCGCAAGATTATCATTCTAAACTTGCGGTAATGCAGGGAGGTCCTTCAGTGGCATATAAAATCACACCATCTTTCTCTGTAGGTATTTCCGCCCAGCTGGTTTACAGTATGCTCGAATTTAAAATGCCTTACAGTCTTTCACCTTCAATAATGAACGGCGTAGCTAATCCTCTAACCGGAATGACGTTCGGACAAATGTTTTCGGCTTCTCCGCTTCAGGGCGGATTCGGATATACTGAAGTCACCGCCGCCACCGATATGAACAACCTGACCGCAATTAGCTTTGCCGGTAAGATCGGTTTTGCATATAAAGTTGATGATCAAATTTCACTCGGTTTAACTTATTCCCTGCCGATTTCACTTACATACAAAAACGGCAAGGCGACTATGGATATGACCGCTCAACTAAATGACGCATTCGGAAAAGCAGTACAAGGATATATGATGCAGAATCCGGGTACAACTCAAGAACAGGCACAAGGCGCGGTAATGCAGCAATTTAGCCAAATGGGAATCGACCTTACGAAAGGCGCAAAAGACAGTTATGATCTGGAGAATAAACTTACAATGCCGCAATCATTAGGCTTTGGAGTTGAATATAAACCTTCTGCAGATTTTAATTTTGGTTTGGATCTGGAGTGGATAAACTGGAAGAGCGCTTTCGATAAAATGTCGTTAAGCCTTTCAAACGGCACGAACCCCAATATTCAAAAAATGATGGGCAACAACGGAAGCTTCAATATAGATTTCCCGATGAATTGGAAAGATGCCGTTTTAATAAAGGTCGGAGGTGAATACAACATCAGCAACAACTGGACGGCCCGCGCAGGCTTTGCGTACAGCAATAATCCTGTTCCCTCTTCAACTGTATTTCCTGTATTCCCGGCAATTGTTGAAAGTCATGTAATGCTTGGCGCCGGTTATAAAATAAATGAATACTTTATGATTAATGCTGCTTATGAATTAGGATTAAGCAACAAACAGACAGCTTCTAATCCCAGTATAATTGCAAATGAATTCAACGGAAGCACAAGTGAATTAGGAACAAACATTTTCAATTTGTCTGTATCTTGGAATTTATAAAATAACGGAACTTTTAAGAACGACGCGGATTTGAGTAATTGAATCCGCGTTTTTTATTCCCTTTTTAATCTGAAGTTATAATTTCGTTCCTACGGAACTTTATAATATTGGTAAGATTCTTTTCTATAAATATTATCGTCCCTACGGGACTAGATACATTTATTTCCGCATTATTTTTAGTATCCTAAATCCTCTCACCATAAATAAAAAAGCGCCAACAGGCATTATCCAGCCCGCTTCCGCGAATATATTTTGACTGCCGGCTTCTAACTACTATCTCCTAACTTCTAACTACTAGCTTCTCCCCTCAATAACTCTCCTTATCCAAAACCACTTTGCCCTTAAAAATTCTATAGATAAAAAATGTATAGGCAATAACAATCGGCATGCCTATCAATGCGATAATAAGCATCGTCATTAAAGTCCGTTCCGACGAGGATGAATTATATATTGTCAGACTGTTGATCAGATCGATACTCGACGGTACAAGTCTCGGGAAGAGACTAACCGCAACAAGCCCTACCATTGCTGCAATCATAACTGAAGATGAAAGGAATGCTTGAAAATATTTCTCTCCTTTAACGGCAATAGGGATAAAAAGGATAGAACCGATTAAAAGAAGGAACAGTATCCAGAACATCGGATTCTTCAATATTGCCTCAAATAAAAAGGCCGCTTCAAACATCGTCCAGAAAGTAGCGACAATGTAGAGAAGCATAAACGTTATCCATAATTTGGTGGATAATCCCGACATCCTATGTCTTAATTCACCGTCTGATTTAACCATGAGATATAATGATCCGTGCAATGTAAAAAGGATCAAACTTACAAGTCCCACCAGCACAGCATAAGGGTTTAACAGGCCGATGAACGTTCCTGTATAATTTCCTGCTTTATCAATCGGGATGCCTCTCAGAATATTTCCGATGGCAACACCATAAAGAAGCGCAGGCAGTAAACTGCCGATACCGAAAGCATAATCCCAGAACTTCCGCCATGCCGGCGAATCAACTTTCCCCCTAAATTCAAATGATACCGCTCTGAAGATAAGGGCAAACAGCAGCAGCATAAATGCTATATAAAATCCGCTGAACACTGTCGCGTAAACAATAGGGAAAGCGGCAAACAACGCACCGCCGCCGGTTAATAGCCATACTTCATTACCGTCCCAGATAGGACCGATAGAGTTCATCTCGGTTCTTTTCTCTTTCTCGTCTTTTGTGAACAGATGCAAAACACCCACACCGAGATCAAAGCCGTCAAGTATTGCATAACCGATGATTAAAACACCGACAAGTAAGAACCAAACAACATTTAGTACCATTATGCCGTCACCTCCTTCATGCCTTCATTGTTATCCGTTAAATCGAGTGCTTCCGGACCGTGTTTTATTTCCTTCACCAAAAGATAAACATAAACCGAACCTAGCAGTAAATATATCAGTGCGAAAAGAATAAGGGAAAAGATCACTTCATTTGCGTCAACCGCGGTGGAGACAGCATCTTTTACCCGCATAACGTTATAAATTATCCAGGGCTGTCGTCCTACTTCAGCCGATATCCATCCTAGTTCGCAGGCAATAACCGGAAAAGGTATTGCCCATACAAAAATTCGCAGTAATTTTTTACTGTCCCAAAGTTTTTTCCTGTATAATTGGTATGTACCCAGTCCGGTAAGCAGAATAAAGAGCATGCCTAGTGCGACCATATTATGATATGATACAAACGTTATAAATAAAGGAGGAAGATCCTCTTTGGGAAATTCATTAATACCAAGTATCCTGGCATTAACATCGCCAAAAGCAAGCCAGCTTAAAAGTCCGGGTATTTCGATCTTTGCCTTTAATTGAGGAGGAGGCATTGTCGGAAAAGCAAATACCGCCAGAGGGGCACCTGTCTCAGTGGTGTATAAACCTTGGATTGCCGCAAACTTGGCAGGCTGTTCCTTTGCTACTTCCCTGCCGCTTTCGTGCCCAAACGGAAAGACTTCAAGAAGCGAAACAACTAATCCAAAAATAACCGCGATTTTCATCGTCTTTTTAGCCATTTCCGCCTGTTTGTTTTTAATAATGAGGTATGCGGAAATTCCGGCAACCATAAATGCCCCGGTAATAAGTGCTGCATCAACTACATGGAAAAATCTGATTAAAGTTGACGGATTGAAAACCGCAGCCCAGAAATCGGTTAATTCGGCCCGACCATCTTTAATTATGTAACCGGCAGGCGTCTGCATCCAAGACCCGGCAACTATAATCCAAAACGCCGAGATTGTACTTCCGACAGCTACCATAAATATCGAGAACCAGTGTGCTCCCTTGGAAACTTTATTCCGCCCGAATAAATAAAGTCCTAAAAAGCCCGATTCAAGAAAAAAAGCGAATATTCCTTCCGCTGCAAGAGGAGCACCGAAAATATCACCGACAAACTTGGAATATTCCGCCCAGTTAGTGCCGAATTGGAATTCCATTACAATACCTGTGGCTACTCCCACAGCAAAAGTAAGAGCTAAAATTTTACCGAAAAACTTCCCCAGTTTTACATAAATCTCATCTTTTCTTCTCCAGCCGAGAGTTTCTATAATCAATAGCATCCATGCTAAACCTATAGAAATCGGCGGGAAAAGAAAGTGAAACCCTACAGTCATCGCGAATTGTATTCTCGATAAAAGAACTACATCCATTATGTAATCTCCTTCATGTTATTTGGGTAAGTGATCCAATTGGATTGAAATGTCGGCTCTAATTATCAATAACTATTCCAGATGATCACCCCTTAAATTCGGTTTTTATTATGATTTTTATTCTTTTGTCTTCTCGATGGTTGAAATTAGAAACATATAAGTCTCAAAATTGAGAGCATTTAAATTCCATTTGAAGATTGATATGCTATTTAATAGAAAGGATCAAAACCCGGGGAAAAATTATTATCATCAATAAAAATTTCTATCATAATATAACTCAGTAAAAAGAATAAATCTTCAAACTCTTTGCCCACTGCCCTTTACCCCCTTTACCCTATGCTCTTTGCTCCTCTTCCCTATGCTCTTTGCTCCTCTTCACTGTGCTCTTTGCTCTCTCCTCTTCACTGTGCTCTCTGCTCCTTGCCACTTCTTCCCTTAAAAACTTGCTACCGCATCATCTTTATTGAGAAACGACTGAAATATTCTTGAAGTTCCGGTAAGTTCTAAAATTGCCTGTGAGTCTCCTTTGGCGCCGGAGATCCTTAAATCACCGCCAAGTTTGGTAAGTTTTTTCTGAGCAATAACAAGTGAGCCGAGAAATGTGGAATCCATGAAAATGCATTTAGTTAGATCAACGACTATCTTTCTCCAACCGTTTTTTATGTCGGTTAACAAAACTTCCCTGAATTCATCGCATTCCAATGCCGTTGCGCGTTTCAAATCAACAATCTCCACGAGCACTTCCCCTCTTATATCTTTGATATATGTCATATTATCCGATTCCACAACAAAAGTACTTTCTTAAAACAAAGATATTATGAAGACAAGATATTTGCAAAACTTCCGTATTGCTTTAGCGATTCGGGATTTGCCAGAGCCTCGATATTTATAATTTCTTCTCCTTTAATGATTTTAGAAACAGCCAGTTCCACTTTTTTCCCGCTTAATGTTCTAGGTACATCACTAACTTGAAAGATTCTTGCCGGAACATGTCTTGACGTTGCCAGAGTCTTAATCTTTAATTTTATTAAATCCGCTAATTCCTCTGTCAGCCCGATCCCGTCCTTTAACACAACAAAAAGAATTATTCTAATATCATTCTTCCACTGTTGGCCCACAACTATACTATCGGAAATTTCATCCATCTTCTCAACTATTCTGTATATTTCTGCCGTTCCTATTCTAATTCCGCCGGGATTCAATGTTGCGTCCGATCTGCCGTAAATTACAACACTTCCGCGTTTTGTTATCTTAATAAAGTCGCCATGACGCCAAATACCCGGGAAGTACTCAAAATAAGCCGCTTTGTATTTTACTTTTTCAGGATCATCCCAGAAAAACACAGGCATAGAAGGGAAAGGTGCGGTACAAACAAGTTCTCCTTTTTCGTCAATTACAGAATGACCTTCATCGTTAAATGCTTCAACCTTCATTCCTAATCCGCGACACTGAAGTTCGCCTTCATAAACCGGCAGGTTAGGATTTCCCAGCGCGAAACAGGAAATTATATCCGTCCCTCCTGAGATAGATGACAGCTGAACATCGTCTTTTACATTATTGTAGACATACCGGAAATTTTCTGCTGAAAGCGGTGAACCTGTAGAAAGTATTGTTTTCAGCCTATCTAAATTGAAATCATTTTTCGGGAGCAAGCCTGACTTCTCGCAAATTGATAAAAACTTCGGGCTGGTTCCGAAAATTGTTATTCCGTATTTATCGATATTTTTCCACAAAGTATTTATATCGGGGTAAACCGGACTTCCGTCATATAAGAATATAGTTGCTCCCGTCTGTAAAGAACTGATTAACCAGTTCCACATCATCCAGCCGCAAGTGGTATAATATGTTATAATATCATGTCTTTTTAAGTTTGTATGAAGTGAAAGCTCTTTGAAATGCTGGAGCAGCGTGCCGCCTGCTCCGTGAACAATGCATTTAGGTTTTCCTGTAGTTCCGGAAGAATACATGATATAAACGGGATAATCGAAAGGAAGCTGTTCATAAGATACATTAGTTGAATTGTTGTCTATTAACTTATTAAATAGAATATATTTAGGGCTTTTACCGTATTTCATTTCCAGGCTATTATCCGTACCGATAAAATTATTATCTCCCGGAATAATTATAACCTTTTCTATTTCCGGAATTTTCCCGGTAATTTGCTCAATCTTTTCACTGCAGTCAATTACTTTTCCGTTATACTGATAGCTGTCCATTGCAAACAGAACTTTAGGCTGGATTTGTCCGAACCTGTCAAGTATTCCCTGCAGACCGAAATCCGGCGAACTTGACGACCATAATGCTCCCATACTGGTAGCCGCCAGCATCCCTATAATTGCTTCAGGAATATTCGAAATATAAGCCGCTACCCTATCCCCTTTTTTTACTCCTATTCTTTTTAATCCTTCGGCGCATTTTGCAACGAGTTCGTAAAGTTCATTATAAGTAATCTTTAGATCTTTTGAGTTTTCACGGGTACTGATAATTGCAATACGGTTATCTCTGTATTTTAAAAGGTTCTCCGCAAAGTTTAACATTGCTCCATCGAACCATTTGGTATCCATCATATCTGAGCCGGTGCGAATATTTTTATATTCCGAAGAGCGGATTATTCCCGCAATTACCCATATTGATTTCCAGAATTCATCCGGTTCGGAAATCGACCAGTTATACAGTTTTTCATAAGTATTGATTGTCTGCCCGGTTAGCTTTTCGACATAACGCATAAATGTGGTCATATTTGAAGACGCAATTCTATCTTCGGACGGTATCCAGATGGGTGAATCCAAGGTGAAGCCTCAAACCTGTTATTTTGCTTTACAAGATAATAGATTTTTTTACAAATGCCAGATTTGGGATTGACTATTTAAGATTGACGATTTTTGATTGAAGATTGACGATTGACGATTCTAGATTGAAGATTGACTATTTGGGAATGATGATTGTCGATTTCCGATTGACGATTTAGGATTGACGATTTACTATTGTCGATTGTCGATTTAGGATTGAAGATTTATCATTTACAATTGTTGATTGAAAGTTAGATAATATAATAAAAATAATATTTTAGTCTACAGATAAATCGACAATAGTCATTAGTAAAATCATTCAATCGTCAAAATTCTGCAATCGACAATAGTCATTCTTCAATCGACAATAGTAAATCGTCAATCGTCAATCCTAAATCCTCAAGAATTATCTCTTCTTATCAAATCTCGCCTGGAAGAATCTTAAATACTTCGGTTCATACAGCATCTTCAAGCCTTTTATCTTTTTTCTGTTTTCAAAAACAGATACAATCGATTCGTAAGTTACATCGATATGAGCCTGTGTATAAACTCTTCTCGGCAACGTTAGTCTGACAAGCTCGAGTTTAGGGAAATTGTGATCGCCAGTTTTCTTATTTCTACCAGCTGATACAATTCCTCTTTCCATAGACCGGACGCCGGAATCTACATAAATCTCATTAGCCAGGGTTTGCGCCGGAAATTCAATTTGTTTCAAATGAGGAAGAAATCTTTTAGCGTCCAGAAATATAGCATGTCCGCCGATAGGCAGTACAATAGGTATCTTATACTCGATCAG
>CAVUCX010000021.1:0-39087 GCA_963739955.1 uncultured Bacteroidota bacterium
CGGAAAAACAAATAGAGGCAGCAAAACACAAGCGTAACTCACTTGAATTGGTGCAAGCGGAAAAAGAAAAGGAAATGGCCGCCGCAGCGAAGCTTGCTGCACAAAAAAAAGATTCAATAGCAAACACATCCTCTACCGACAGTATTGCATCAGGAAAAGCCAGCGAAGAGAGAAAAGATAAATATGGCGTTTTTGCGAAAGCGTCTGTTGGTACTGAAAAATTTTACCGCCGCGGGCAAGAGCCAGCTTTTATATCTGCTTACCGGTTTGATAAAACCCGACTCGGGCATTATTAAATTCGACGGAATAGACATTAATAGTTACAAGAAAGACGGTTTCTACAACAGGATCGGATTCGTATTTCAGGACAGTATAATTTTTAATTTGAGTTTGCGCGAAAATATTTCTTTCGGTAATAACATATCCGAGAAATCGCTTAAGGACGCGATTGATTCGGCGGAGCTTAATGAATTCGTGGAATCTCTCCCCCGGAAACTCTGACACTGTTGTATCCGAACGCGGCACCAGTTTTTCCGGAGGTCAAAAACAAAGGATAATGCTTGCCCGGGCGCTGGCATTAAGACCGAAGATATTACTGCTGGATGATTTTACGGCAAGAGTGGACAATCAAACCGAGCAGAAAATTTTAAATAATATTAAAGACAAATATAGCGACATTACTCTGGTTTCCGTCACCCAGAAAATTGCTCCGATAGAAAAGTTCGATAAAATTATTCTTCTAATGGAAGGCGAAGTAATTGCGGCCGGTAAACACAATGAACTGATTAAAAAATGCCCTGAGTACATCCAAATTTATAATTCGCAAAGAAGTATGAGTCACTATGAATTACAATCTTAATACGCTGGTAAAAAACAAAGAGAAAAAATCCACATTCACTGCGGTTAAAAGCCTGCTCGCCCATCTGGTGGAAGAAAAGGTAATACTGATCAAGGCTTTTATTGCAATGCTTATTACCGCTGTATTGAATCTGCTTGCCCCGCTTATTATAGGGCATACAATCGACAATTATGTTCAGACGAAGCAGTATCACGGCGTTCTGGTTTTCAGCGGCATACTTTTGGCGATGTATATTGTAACATTGGCCGCAGGTTACATTCAAACCAAGCTGATGGGAACGGTAGGCCAGAGAATGCTCTTTACACTTCGCAATGCTGTTTTTAACAAGCTGCAGGAACTTCCGGTAGATTTCTTCAACCAGAACAAGGCGGGCGATCTGATTTCAAGGATTAATAACGATACCGATAATATCAACCAGTTTTTCTCGCAGTCGCTTATGCAGTTCGTGCGGTTTATACTAATAATGATAGGCGCGGGAATATTTTTATTATCCATCAATCTGCCGCTGGGAGCCGCCGCTCTTTCGCCTGCTTTGGTTCTATGGGTTTTTACAAAGTTCATTTCGCCGTGGGTGAAACGTAAAAATGCCGCAAGCCTGAAGAGCGTGGGATTGTTAAGCTCGACTGTTCAGGAAAGTTTAAATAATTTTAAAGTAATTGTGGCGTTTAACCGGAGAGATTATTTCAGGGAAAAATTTAGAGAATCAAACCAGGAAAATTATAAAAATTCGGTATCGGCCGGACTCGCAAATAATTTATTCATGCCGGTATATTCGCTGTTTTCAAATTTCGGTCAATTAATTGTTTTGACATACGGAATTTACTTGATATCCGTCGGCTCATTTACCATCGGTCTATTAATAAGTTTTCTTGCTTACGTTACAAGTTTTTATAATCCGCTCAGACAGTTGGCTTCATTATGGGCCAGCTTTCAATTAGCTCTGGCGGCGTGGGATAGGATAGCGATTATCCTGAATCTTGAAAACGATATGCCCTTAATTGAAGACGGCTTGCGTTTAGTTTCCGCCCCGATTCTGTCATTCAAAAACGTCTCTTTTCAATATCCGGAAAGCAAGGAAGTATTGCATGATATTAATTTCGATTTAATGAAAGGAAGGACTTACGCGTTTGTAGGTCCTACCGGCGGCGGCAAAACGACTATCGCCTCTCTTATTGCGAGATTGTATGATCCTACCGTGGGAAAAGTTCTGCTTGACGGAAGAGATATAAGATCATTTTCGCCTGAAGAGAGAACGAAAATAATCGGATTCATACTGCAGGAACCGTTTCTTTTTACGGGCACGGTAAAAGACAATATTTTATACGGAAATGAAAAACTCCAAAACTTAACCAAGGATCAGCTGACGGCGGCAATTACGGAAGCCGGTCTTGAAAGTCTAATTGACAGATTCGAGTCGGGTTTGGATACTGAAGTAAAAGCTTCCGGCGACGGGATCAGCCTCGGACAAAAACAACTTATTGCCTTTATCAGGGCAATTCTTAGAAAACCCGAACTTTTAATACTCGATGAGGCAACCGCTAATATAGATACTGTTACCGAGCAGATGCTTGAAAATATTTTGCGGAAATTACCGAAGACAAGTACTAAGGTTATCATTGCGCATCGTCTTAATACTATTGAGAACGCGGATGAGATCTATTTCGTCAACTCGGGTCAGGTTATTCGCGCGGGCTCGCTTGAAGACGCCGTTGATATGCTACTTCACAATAAGAGAGTAAGCTAATTAATAATTATCCTTAAATTTAATCGGAATTTATTTTCGAAATAATCAACTGATAATTGAATGAATTAATTTATGTCACATTTCCCGTGGTATAATTTTAATTCAAAAATTTTCGTGACGGGTTATACCCGGAAAAAGCGGGGTTTCTTTTATATTCCGACTGGAAAAGTTGATGAGTCGAAAATTAAAGTTGTTAACCCGGCTTAAATGCGGACTCAAAGGGTAACTGTCCCCTAAAATAATAAATATCTAAGGATGAAATGAATTAGGAATTTTATATTCCTCGCGGATCATTGTTTTCGATTAAGACAGTCTGGTTGTAATAGGAAAGTTAATGGTGCAAAACAAAGATTTAAAAGATAAAAATAAAACACCCGGTGACATGGTAGGAAATAATTCTATGGACAACGCCCAAGAGCAAAAGACATCTATTTTTAAGAAAAAGAGATTTATAATCCCGGCGATTATTATAATTCTTTTTATAGCTGTCGCGGTTTACTGGTATTTGGGCAAAATCGGTCATGTTTCTACAGATGACGCGTTTATCGACGCGAATAAATTATCTGTAAGTTCAAAAATTCTCGGACGAATAACTTTGTTAACCGTAGACGAAGGCGATTCGGTTAAGAAAGGAGAGCTGCTGGTAGCACTTGATTCAACTGATTTAAAAGCCCGCGAAAACCTGGCTGCCGCGGCCTTAAATTTAGCAACACAAAGTCTGAGTCTTGCCGAGGTGCATGTTGCGAAAGCACAGGATGATTTTAACCGGGCGCAGACTCAATTTAAGGATAAGATAATTCCTAAAGAAAAATTTGATCACGCAAATAGCGCACTTGAAGCGGCGCAGGCCGAATATAAAATTGATAAATCTAAAATAGGAACCGCTAAAGCTCAGCTTCATGTATTAAAAACTAATCTTTTAAACACTAAAATTTATTCTCCGATGGACGGTGTTGTCGGAAAGAGATGGGTGCTAAAAGGTGATGTTGTTTCACCCGGACAGCCGGCATTTACTATTTTCAATTTGAAAAATATCTGGGTTACCGCTGAATTGGAAGAAACAAATTTAGCTTCGATAAAATTAGGAGATAAAGTTCAAATATCCGTAGACGCATATCCCGATCAAAAATTTGAGGGAGAGGTATATCAAATCGGCTCCAGTACCGCGTCTCAATTCGCTCTCATTCCTCCTTCCAACGCTTCCGGAAATTTTACGAAAGTTACTCAAAGAGTACCGGTTAAAATTTCCATAAAACCGGTTGAATCAAATGGAAAAAAGGATTCCGCCGGTGAGTTCAAATTGCTGCCTGGAATGTCTGTGGAAATAGATATAAAGGTGAATGGAAAATGAGTAAGAATAAAAGCAACGGTAATAACATTGGGTTATCAAATATACATGAGCATCCGTCATATAAATGGATCGTACTCGCAAACGTTATGGTAGGAACGTTTATGGCGGTGCTGGATATTTCTATTGTTAATGTAGGCCTGCCGAAAATGATGGCAGCTTTCGGTGTAAGTGTAGACAAAATTGAATGGGTGTTAACGGCCTACCTTCTTGTATTTGCGGTTGTACTTCCTTCGTCTGGCTGGATCGCCGATCATCTCGGATATAAAAAATCATATAACCTCGGATTACTGCTTTTTACCGTCGGCTCTTTGTTATGCAGCCTTTCGGCAAATGAAAACATGTTAATACTTTTCAGGGTTGTGCAGGGCGCCGGTGCCGGCTTTATAATGCCGGTAGGTATGGCAATAGTTACCCGCGAGTTTCCTCCCAGTCAAAGAGGCGTAGCGCTGGGATTCTGGGGAGTCGCCGCCGCGGCTTCGATTTCTTTGGGTCCGATGTTCGGGGGATATTTAATTGACAGTTTCAGCTGGCACGCAATATTCGATATAAACGTCCCGATAGGTATAATGGCTATTGCCGGTACTTTAATTATTCTCAGAGAATATAAAACGGAAGAATCAAGACCATTCGATATTGTTGGTTTCATATCAATGACGTTGTTCCTGGTTTCCCTTCTGCTGGCTTTGTCAGACGGAAATTCTGCATGGAACACCGGAGGATGGACATCTAATTTTATACTTGGCTGCTTTTCGATTTCGTTTATCAGTTTTGTTATTTTTCTGGCTACCGAACTTACAGTAAAACATCCGATCATCGATCTGAGAATTCTGAAAAACAGAAATTTCGGAATGGCAAATTTAATGATGTTTATTTTCGGTCTGGCTTTCTTCGGCAATTCTTTCCTGCTACCTATTTATCTTCAAAACTCATTGGGTTATACGGCGCTGCAGGCCGGTCTCGTTTTTTTTCCGGTCGGGATTATTCAAGCAATTATGTCGCCTGTAGCTGGATGGATGACGGATAAATTAAATCCGAAAATTCCTATATCTATCGGCATTGTCCTTACATTCTTTAGCATGTATTTGTACGGAACACTCTCTCTTACTACGGAATACTGGCAGATAATGATTCCTCTTTTTATCAGGGGATTCGGATTAGGATTTATGTTTATTCCCTTGAGTACAATTGCGATAAACGATATATCGAGAGAGAAGATGGCGCAGGCAACCGGACTGTTTAATACGATCAGACAGGTCGGAGGCAGCTTCGGCGTTGCGATTCTCGGAACAATGCTTACCCAAAGGGTTATCTTTCATACGGAGATTTACAGTCAATCAGTTAACGCAAACTCCGCGGCGTTCAAACATGCCATATACGGCTTAAAATATTTTGTTCAGCAATCGGTAGGCGGCGCCGGAAACGATGTTTTGTTGAGAGCCAAAGCGCTGATTGCTCAAAATATTGTCGGGCAGGCTTTTGTTACTGGTATTGCCGACGACTTTCTTGCCGGAGCCGCGCTTACTGTTTTAATACTGCTGCCACTTTTCTTTCTGAAATATCATAAGAAAAAAGACGGGGCAAAAGTTGAGATGATGGAATAACCGGGATAAATTTGATATGAAGTTATAGCTGGAATAAGACTTTGAGATATTTCTTCAAAATACCGCAATATATAAAACCACGCCATCAACTTTTCTAAGAATTTGCGAAACTTCATATACTGATGCGAAACTATGTTAAAAAAATCAAACCGGCCGAAAATTAATTTCACAGAACGCTTCACTGCGTTGAGAGCTTTAAGGCATGAGAACTTCCGGCTTTATTTCGGCGGCCAGGGTCTTTCGGTTGTCGGAACATGGGTTCAGCGAATCGCACTAACCTGGCTTGTATACCGATTGACTAATTCAGCCCTGCTTCTCGGCATAGTAGGTTTTTCCGGTCAGATACCGCTTTTAATTGTAACTCCGTTTGCCGGTGTTTTTGCGGATCGTCTTGACAAACATAAAATTTTATTGTACACGCAGGCTCTCTCAATGGTTCAGGCGTTTGTTCTGGCGGCTCTGGTATTAACAAATACAATTAAGGTCTGGGAGATAATTACATTAAGCGTAATACTCGGGATTTTTGACGCGGTTGATATGCCTACCCGCCAGTCGTTCATGGTGGAAATGGTGGGCAATAACCGTGAAGATCTGGGCAACGCTATCGCTATGAATTCCAGTATGGTTAACGCGGCTCGGCTTGTGGGACCCGCGATCGCGGGAATTTTAATCTCAGCGTTCGGCGAAGGATGGTGTTTTCTACTTAACGCGATCAGTTACATTGCCGTATTAATTTCATTAATGAAAATGAAGGTCGATCCGATTAAACACATCTCCAAAAAGAAAGAGACCCTCAAGGAACTTAAAGAAGGAATGAAATACGCTTTCGGGTTCGCTCCGATAAAATCGATTTTATTGCTCCTCGCACTGGTTAGTTTTATGGGAACTCCAATTAGAATTTTAGCCCCTGTTTTCGTAAAAGAATTCTTCAACGGCGGAGCCGATCTATTCGGCTTTATGATGGGCGCCTCCGGATTAGGAGCTTTAACGGGCGCGATTTTTTTAATGAACAGAAAATCAGTGCTTGGACTGGGAAAAATTATTTCTTTTGCAGTTGCCGCCTTCGCTGTTGGACTTATAGCGTTCGCGCTTTCCCACATTATATTTTTATCTCTTATTTTTATGTATGTAACCGGACTCGGAATGATGATTCAGTTAGCCGGCAGCAACACGATGCTGCAGACCATAGTTGAGAACGATAAGAGGGGCAGGGTTATGAGTCTGTACGCGATGTCTTTCAGAGGAATTGCGCCTTTCGGCAGCCTTCTTGCCGGCGCGGCAGCAGGGTTAATCGGGGCATCGTTAACTCTAATTATAGGCGGTGTGTTTTGTTTGCTGGGAGGAATTTATTTTCTGATAAATCTGCCTAAATTAAGAAAATTGATTAGACCGATTTATATAAACCTTGGAATTATTCCCGAAGCCCTGCAGGGTGTAGACACAGCAACCAGACTTTCCTATGAAGAAAAAGAATAATCCTTTATAATGAAATCCAAGTACCGCATCTTAATTTTTTTTAACTTTTTAATTCTTTCTTCTACTTTCTAATTTTATCTTTTTAATTTTTAATTTTCCCATTCCCCTTTTGCATCAAACCCGCGATCCTCCCGGCCTGCATCGCAAAAGTTTCCAGTCTTGCCTCGATTACCTGCGGATACACATTGCCGTCCGCTTCTATCGTCAGAAAGGGAATATTCATTTTCCCGTTAAAAATCTTCGGCAGCTTATAATTTTTATTTATTAATCTTTCGGCGGTTATTTTATTTTCTATTTTCATTTCCGTCGCAGCCAGCGATTCGGTAAACCGGGTAGGCATGCATCCGAAAGGACCCAGATTTATAACTCCGCAGTATTTATCGATTGTTTCATGCAGGGCCACGCCTAGTGTTAGTCCGGGTTCGCCTTTATATTCAAGCGGGATGATGTGTTTGCTTCGTTTAAGCAATGCTTCCACATTCGTCAATGAAAATTTATAATATCCTGTTCCCGCAAGAATCTTTTTTATCCTGTATTCGGCAACTCTCATGTAGGCGACTCTTACTAATCTTTCGATCTTTTTTCTTAATGATGTATCCGGTTCGAGCAACTTTTGTTTTAACAGATAGTCAACATAATAAACCCATTCGGTTATGTAAGAATCTTTCAGAATAAAACCTTTTTCGGCGAAATGCTTGTTCAGCCATTTATGAGAGAAGTGATCCCGTCTTACATATATTTCACCGCAAAGGGCGATGTACTTTGCATGTTTGATTGAAACTTTTGCGGGAACTTTCCTCTTAATATTAAGGGAAAATAATTTTAATGCTTTATAAATCCTTTCAGGTTTTTCGGCAAAAATTTTATTCAGCTTATCAAATTCTTGGTAAAAAATTTTTAATCCATCCGACGGCTCTTTACCATGGGCCATTATACCTGAGCGGATATCATCAAGTACATCGCTTACAAAAAGGGATTGAATACCCCTTAACGCGAAATTAGGACCAAGCCCGGCAAAACCGTCTTCATTCATTAATGTAAGAGTAGTAACGTTTTTCAGTTTTTTGCGCTTAATAAACTCGCGTATGAACACCGGGTATTGACCGAGCCTGCAGTTGCCGGCGCCGTAGACAATGAAGAAGGCTATATGCTGTTTCCCGTCCCATTTATTTTCCATATAATCGAGAAGCGAGCCTATACACAAAAGCAAAGGCAGACATTCTTTTCCGCTTGCCACCGACCTACCGTATTTTAAGATCTCCGGATTTCCCTCGGGCATCGCTATCGCGTTGAAGCCCTGACTCTTTAATCCGGCCGCAAACATCTGCGCCGCAAGATCGCCCATAGACGGAATTAAAATATCAATCCGCGGATCGGACAACGGGAGTTTTTCTCCATCGGAAGTTATAAAATATCCGCTGTCCGATTCGAACTCAATTCTCGCGGGAGTAAATTCTTCGGTAGCTGCAGGGTTTATTCTTTCTTGTACCTCCCTGTAATTCTTTATTATATCCAGCGCGGCGTCTATTCTTGTATTTATTCCCGCGTCCGCAGTGTGCCCGTCAAGCTCCAGCGTAAGCGAAGGTTTAGTGCCCATAATGGAACGGAACGTAGTAAGTAAAAACGAATCAGGTCCGCATGAAAAGTTTGAAATATAAGTAGCGAAGAACTGGGGATTGTTCTTTATAATTCTCGCGACTTTTAATATTTTTTTCCCGCCTTCCCAGTATTGATTGTCGTCGATTACTTCATTCCTGTAATCAAAAATATCGTAGGGTACAACATAAACTCCGCGCGACGCGAATTTCTTCGGTATACCTTTATTAGCCAGGTCCGTGAATGCGTTATAAGGCCTCCCGACCAATACAATTGCGGTTTCCTCAGGATGAAGCCTCATGAACTCCTCAAATTCTTTTCCCGTTGCGAAAAGTTCATCGGTATAATCGGATTGAGACTTCACCGCTTTTTTGAAAGCCTGTTTTATTTTTTCTTCACTGCTTACTCCCATTCGCCTTGCCGATTCGATAAATTTCTGTTCTTCTTTATCGAATCCGTTCGCAAAATTAAAATAAGGAGTGATAAGTTTATTTTCGGGGACCAGGTCTTTGAAGGCCTGTTTCAAATAAAACGGTTCCCCGCTTACGAACACGCAAGTGCTGTTGAAATCAAGCCGGTGATGATCGGAGTCGTTTACATACATCTCGAATATTTCCGGTATAAAAAAATAATCCGGATTTTTTTCGATTAGGTCAGCAAAAAGCCCCAGTGAAATTTGAGCAGGGTAGCAGAATGAAGTGTTTTCCCTTTCCAGGCCCGACTCGTTTATCTTATCCGATAAAATAACCCTGAATCCTAGCTCCGTGAAAAAATTATAATAAAGCGGATAAATAGTATGCGTATGAAATGACTGATTTATGCCTACCGTAGGGGCGTCAACCGGCAGTAATTTTTCAGGCGCATATTTTTCAAATGTAAGGTAATGCCGCTTTTTAACGTAATCGTAATTATCGGCGTCCACTTTATTATGGCTGATAAGATTATAATACATATTGCAGGCGCCGCCGAACGGATACGTTTTTCCCAGAACTTCTATCCGGTTTATTGTGCAGGCCAAATCGCATTTTTCCCGGCCGCCCGCGCATACAAATGATTTTTTAAAATCGACTTCCCTATCCGCCAGTTCTCTAAGAGAATAACTTCCCGCATCCATAAAACCAAGATCTATTTTTTCTTTTATCTCGAGAGCAACACCGAAAGCTCCCATCAATCCGGGTTCAGGCGGCACAATGATATCCTTTCCCGTAAGAGCCGACATTGCGACGGGTATTGCTTTATTATAGCAAACACCGCCCTGCATAAATATTTTCTTGCCGACCGGCCGGTTTCCTTTAACCCTGTTCACATAGTTCAGGCAGATTGAATATACAAGTCCCGCCACTATATTTTCTTTATTAATATTTTCCTGCTGGGCGGTTTTTATATCCGAACTGATAAAGGCGGAACACTGGTCGCTGAAATTAGGCGGCATATCGCCTTGCATTGCTATAGGCTCGATATCGGTGACTTTTATACCTAATGACTCATGCGCCGACTCCTCAATAAAAGAACCGGTACCGGCAGAGCATGCCTCGTTCATGGCGTAATCGGCGGGAATTTTATTTACTATGTAAGTGTACTTGGCGTCCTGACCGCCGATCTCAAAAATAGTATCAACCTCCGGATCAAAATATACGGCGGCTGTAGCATGGGCAACAATTTCATTTACGATTCCGCCGGTTAAAGCATGAAGTCCCGCTATTTGCCTTCCCGATCCGGTAGTGCCTACTCCGATGATTTTTATTTTTTCGGGAATTTGTTTTAAAAGTTCTGCATAACATTTTCTTGAAGCTTCTATCGGGTTGCCGTGCGTGTAAAGATAAACCGAGCCGAGAATGCTGTTATCATTTTTTCTTATGATTACAGCTTTGGTTGTAGTAGAACCGACATCAAGTCCGAGCACGCATTCATCGCCGTCACGCGCTTTTCCCCTTTCCATAGTCTTGAACTGAACTTTATGCCTGAATTTCTCCAACGGCTGATGAAAGACGAAAGAGCTTTTCCCCAGGGCGAACATGTCGGATAAATTTATGTGATTGCTCACATTGTTTTTAATTCCGTATAAAGCCGCGCCCAGAGCCTCGAAATACGTTGCTTCGTCCGGAACCAGAATATCGGGAACCGTCTCTTTTAAAAAGTTTATTACTACCGAATTTTTTGTCACCCCGCCGACAACCAGTACTTTTCCCGGTTTAACTTTTTTAAGAAGATCCTCAACCTTCTCAGCCATCATCAATGACAAACCCGCGGCAACCTCCGATTTCTTCACACCCTTATTTAACGCATGAGTGCAATCGGATTTACAGAAGACCGAACACCGGCCCGATACTTTATATGGATCGGCATCCTGCGCTATATTTACGACTTCTTCAATTCCGAGGTTCATTCTTTTAATTTGCTGGAGGAAAAACTCCCCGGTTCCGGACGCGCACTGATTCCGTGTAATTACATTTGATATCTTTCCTTCATCATCAAGTGTATATACCATAAAAGTCTCGCCGCCCAATGATGCTATTGCGGAGTAATTATTGTTTCCGTTTCTTAGAAATGAAAAAGCATATTCGGTTGCTTCGGGTTCGGGAATGTTTATGAGCCTAACCAGGTTCCTGAATTTTCTTCCGGTGACAACAACAGGAGCCATACTGCCGTTGAATGATAATAAATTTTCTTTAAATATATTCTTAGGATCCCCGTTGTGTGCAAGGCTTAAAATATCGTCAACTTTTGTAAGTTTATTATCATATTTTAACCTGACAAAAGTGACCGTCGATGCCCCCAGGCATGCTCCAATTATTTCATTCATCCTTTTTACCGAAAGCTGTAATTAGTCATGGACTAATATAAAAATCCGGTGGTATAAAATCCCGTCTAATTACGCTTAATTTTTAAATAGCTTCATAAAAATATTTTTCGAACCGGAACTTTATTAAGAAATCATCAGTTTGTCACCGGGCGGACCTGCCTGCCGGACAGGCAGGGTCGAACGGTTAACTTAATCGGCAACATATCTTCTCCGCAGGAAGCTTTTAATGAAAAAGATTATATTAATTTGTCTTGCAAATAAAGGACGGAAAAGAAGTAACAAACAGCGTTACCAGCATTGCAGGTCATTTGAATATTTTTTTTATCGCGTCAATCACGCCGTCTATCGGAATTTGCATTCCCGGTCCGCCGTTAGGATTCATAGCATGCTCCGAGCCTTCGGGGAAATTCTCCATTATGTATTTATGAAGCACATCGTTAATCCTGGTTTCCATTTCAAGCCTTGTAAACATTTTTGTGTTTTTATCATTTACCAGATCTTTAGCCTGCTGCTGCAGAATATATTTGGCATATTCGGGATGCCGTACTAAAAAGGTATCGAGAAGTGTGGATGCATATTTTAATCCCGTGTCCGCTATAGCTTTATTTGAAGTATCGGAAACAGTATGTTTAGATGTCGAATCGATTACGGACGGCAGTTCCTCTTTTACATTCGGAACTTCGGCGTTTTGCTTTTTTAATTTTGTTTCCGATTTCCTGTTTTTTATTCTTACCCGGGCTTCTTTATTAACTTCTTTTTGATATGTACCGGTGGTTATGTTTAGAGCAGTGAAAGAGGCGGATACGCTTTTTCCCGGATTATAACGCACTTCCACCAATAATAAAATCAAAAAGAGGATTGCATGCAGAGACACGGAAATAATAAGAACAATAATGCGGTCTTTATTCGTTTTCTTTTTTACTGAATTCAATTTTTGATTTTAATATTGTTTAGCGGATTTGGATTTATAAATAAATTACCGCCCCGTTTTAGTGCTGCACTTAATAAAATTTACCGGGAGTTAATTATAGGAATAAAAAATGATTTTTAATACTATAAATTAAATGCACCGGGTTCGCAGCAGCGCAATATCTGCAAAATTATATAGAGAAATATTTTAATAGAATTATTTTTCCAATATGTCTTTCATACCTTTAAGAACGCCGGTCCAGAATCCATCCGCGTCTTTATATCGGCTAATGTCCCCGTTAAATTTATCTTCCGTAACGCGTAAAAGAGTTTGACCGTCTGAAGGTAGTAATTCGTAAGTTACCCGTGAATAGTTTTCATCAATATCGGCCATACCCGCATCGACGCTTAAATCTTTTGTTTGCAAAATTTTTTCCGGTTCAATCTTAAGTATTATTCCCTTCACATGAATATTTTTATTTCCGGCGTCCCGCCAGATAATGCTGCTTCCGGTCTTCCAATCGGATATTACTTCACTGTTGTACATATATTTTTTTGTTATTTCAGGACTAATAATTGCGTTCCAAACCGCTGAAACATCCGAATTTATTTTAATCTCCTTTTTTACAATTAATACTTCGTTCATAAAAATCTCCTTAAAATTAATTTCCTAAGCAGCTCAGTCTATATATTCTTTTTTCATCTTAATTCCAGTTAAAAATTAATTGAAAGTCCCCCGTATAAGTTTCTCGGAGCCGCCGGTTCAAAATATCTGCCGGCAGCCGCGTTAGGAACAATCGATCCGTTATATTTTTTATCGAAAAAATTAATTATGCCCAGATATAATTTCCACTCAAATGAATAAAATGATCGGCGGTAAACAAATTTAAGATCTGCGGTCGAATAAGCGTTATTGACATAATCGGAAGCGCTTAGTTCCGATCCCGGTTCCGGACCGTTTACATCGTTCGTGAAATATTTATCTGTCCAGTTTAACGTAAGCTGAGCAGTTAATCCGAAACCGGTGCTGTAAACAGCGCCTAATGAAATATTGTTAGGAGGAATTCCGGGAACTCTTTTCCCGCCGATTTGCACCGAATTAGTTCTATCATTTACCTGAAATTGCTCAATAAAATTTTGAAATTTAAAATCCATATATGTATACGCGAAAGAAAAATTCAAATTATTATCGGGCTTATAATTCAAGTTAAGCTCAACACCATTGTTAACGGCACTTCCGGAATTTCGGTAAAAAACCTGATCCGATTGCGAACCCGGAAGCTGATATGAGATTAATATCCGCCCGATATTTAGATGATATATCGAAATACCGTAAACCAGATTTTCGCCGTATAATTCACCCCTGATTCCCAGCTCATAATTTGTTATTTGTTCAGGCTTCAGGTGAGTGTTAAACCCGCTTTGTCCTGTAGGCGAATTACTTAATTCCGATGTAGTCGGCGTCTGAAATGAAGTGGAATAATTGGCATAAACTTGATTGTTGTTTCCAATGCGGTATGTTATTCCGGCCATGCGGCTTAAATTATTCATGCTGATTGAACCGGAATTATCGATGCCGCCTTTTTTCAGATTATCTACAACGCCGAATAAATAATCATCGTAACGCAAGCCGGCGGTTACATAAATTTTATTATATGGTGAAAAACCTAATCTTGAAAATATTCCGAAACCGCTTACCTTTTCTCTTTGGTTCAATAATATGTTCCCGATTGCCACGCTTTTAATAATTTCGTTTTTGCTCAAAGAATTATATTTGCTCACGCCGTTGTTTTCATATTCTCTCCTCTGATCGTTTTGGAATTCATAATCACCACCGCTCAACAGATCAAAGATTTTATTACTGATTTTAAAATACGTCGAGTAATCGGTTCTAAAACCTCCTGAAATTCTGTTAAGGTTAATGTACCTTCCCGGAATGGGATTGAGCATAGAACGGGATATACCGTAAACCGTAGCTTCAAGTTTTCGCAGATTGTCGGGTTTATAAGTTAAGGTTGCTCCCGCCTGTCCCTGTTTAATATTTTTTCCGGCTCCCTGATTTTTAACATAAGTTCTCGCGAGCGTAGGATTATTTTCCGCATCCGATTTAGTAAGCGAGCCGGGGTTCAATAAATACGGTGCGTCGTAATAATTAAAAATACCTTCCAGAGTAAGGTTATTTTCAAATTGCTGTGTTGAAATAATATTAAGCGCGGCGGAACTTGCGGCCGAATTTTCGCGGAAGCCCGAGTAGTTGATTTTATTTATGCTGATCATCATCATATTCTTTCCGATTTTATCGGCGCCGTAAAAAGAATACTTTTGAAGTCCGAAGCTCCCGATCCTGAAGCCGGGTGTCAGTTTAAGTTTGGTTAAATAAATATCCTTACTTTGAATCTCAATTACCCCTCCGGCGGAATTGCCGTATAAGAAAGAACTCGGACCGCGGATAACCTGAATACTGCCTATCGAATTGAAATCCAGATTATTTAACTGCGACTGCCCGTCGGGAAACGTTAACGGAATTCCGTCGAGCAATATCTTTATGCCTCTTACTCCGAATTGCGATCTGCTCCCTATTCCGCGTATGCTGATTCTATCTCCTTCCGACAAATTATTTCTGTCGTCTACAATTACTCCCGGTATAAAACGGAAAAGATCTCTGCCGGAGAGACTTCCATTAGGAATATATAATGATCTGCCGGAAATGATATCAATGGAAAAAGGAATTTGATATAATGGCTGTTCGTACCTTCCGGCACTTACCACAACGGAATCAAGCTGATAATATAACGAGTCCGTTTTCTGCTGAGCATAAATACCGGCTACGGCTATTGACCAGACGAATATTACATGGAATAAATATTTTATCATCGGGAAAAGAATTATTTAACTTTCTGCTTGTCCGCAAAGTATATAAACTGTTTTCTTGAATTAGTAATCTGAATTGAACCGCTTTTTAAAATAGGAATTTTCTTTTGAACCGGCAAAGAGGTAGGAATACGGACACAACTTAAAAACTATCATTGATTATTTGAGATATCCCTTAAAGCCAGACGGTATTTCATTTCGTCTTTTTTATCCGATTTTTTATGATATAGATTTATAATATTTTCTACAAATCTAATTGTCAGATCTTTATCGCTTCCTTCCGAATTACTGTACCCTTTATAACCCGGTACAAGATATTTTTCGGCATCGTTCAGCTTGTTGAGATTTAACAAAGCTACGCCCAGTTCGCCTTCGGTAGCATAAACAACATCGTTACCCCTGGGGAATGCTTTGCTTCTTATCGCCAACGACTTTCTTAAATAACTTTCCGCCTCACCGTATTTTGATGTAGAATTAAATATCCTTCCCAGCCAGTAATAATCGGCGCCGATCCAGATATGACCGGGCGGCAGAACTTTCTTTAACAGTGCGACCGATTCACGAAGATACTTCTCCGCCTTTTTGTAATCTTTTAATTTGAATTCTATATAGCCGAGATTCCTTAACGCTTTTCCGACCGTCGGATGGTTTTTCCCCAGCAGTTCATGATCAAGCTGATATGATTTAATAAAATAATCTTCCGCTTGCCGGAATTTATTTTGTTCTTCATAAATAAACGCGAGGTTGTTATAAGAGGTCGCGGCTTCTATGCTGTTCTTGCCGTAAAGATTTATATAAATTTTTTCCGATTTAAGATAGTACTTTTCAGCTTCTTCCGTCTTTCTCAAATCGTCAAGTGTTAATGCCAGATTATTCATTACCGTCGCCGTTTCGTAACTGTTATAACCTTTCACATTTTCAGCAATATTCAAACATTCCACTATACATTTTTTCCGACAGCTCATAATTTCCGTTTTCATTTTGAAGCGAAGCATAATCGCTCAAATTTATTTCCATATCCAAATCAGGCTTCTTCTCTATATTACGAAAAATATTATCCGCTTCTTTATAAAGATCAGCAGCGGAATCAATTTTTCCCAGCCAATCATAATAGACAGCAAGATCATGCAGACTGCTTGCGGTTTCCCGGCTGAATTGCCCGTAATTCCGCCGGTTTAAATTGTATGCTCTGTATAAATGCTCTTCTGCCATTTTATAATCGCCCAGGTAAGTAAATGTGTTTCCTATTGTCGATTGAATCGAGGCTTCAATCTCAGGCTGGCCTTTAAATTCCTTCCTTACATTTTTTGAAGCCTTCTTAAGAATGTCGTATACTTTTACGTCTTTACCCGACTGATATGGATCAGCGGAGGCAAGCATATTCTGAAGGAACTCGTTAATACGCTCGGCCTTTTTTGCTTCGGTCTGCGCGATCTTCATTTCCGTTTTGGTTTTACTTTCCTGGCGGGCTACAATAACCACGCTTCCAATCAAAAATAAAATAAACAACAAAGTAGAAACGAATCCGACTTTATGACGTTTTACAAATTTAGATAAAACATATCCGGTAGTATCACGTCTTGCAATTACCGGGAGTCCGACTTGATAACGTCTAATATCCTCTGAAAATTGTTCTACCGAAACATATCTCCGGAGTGGTTCGATATTCATTGCTTTCATAATAATATTATCCAGATCACCCTTAAGCTGTTTTGCAGATATGTCTGGTTTTTCACTTCCGTGTTCGCCTTGATTTTTATTATCATTCTTGTTTGCAATTGCCTGGCTGGGTCTCGGGATAATATTCTCTTTTAATATTTTACTTATTGACGTAATGGATATTCCCTTAACCTGATAAGGCATACTGTTTGTCAACAATCTGTACAAAAGCACGCCGAGCGAATAAATATCGCTTGCAGTAGTAATATTATCGCCGTTGATTTGTTCGGGACTAGCGAACTCCGGTGTAAGGTGCCTGAGTTCGGTTCTGGTCACTATGTCGGCATCATCCACTAAATTTTCGTCAAGCAGTTTTACTATTCCGAAATCCAGCAGCATAGGGATTCCGTCTTTTGTGACAAGAATATTACCAGGTTTAATATCTCGGTGTATAATTAAATTTTGATGAGCGTATTGAACCGCCGAACATATTTCCCGGAATAGTTTGAGTATTCCGGAAATATTCAGATTATTTTCATCCGCGTACTGAGTAATAGGTATGCCGTCGATATATTCCATAACAAGGTAAGGAAGTCCTTCAGGTGTCCGTCCGCCGTCCAGAAGCCGGGATATATTCGGATGTCTTAAACTGGCAAGAATCTGACGTTCTATTTTAAATCTTCGCAGGATGTAATCGGAAGTGAGCCCGAACCCGATAATTTTAATTGCGACTTTTTGTTTGTATTCGTTGTCGTTTCTTCTGCCCGAATAGACTACGCCCATTCCTCCTCTGCCCGCAATACCTTCGATCAGATACGGTCCGATGCTTTTTCCGATAAGAGGATCTTTAAAGGCGCTTTTACTTTCGTCTATGTTTTTTAAATTCTCCTCTAAAAAATCATCGGTGTTGCTTAGGATATTCAGTAAAGACAGAACTTCGTTTTTTAAATCCGTGTCGTCTGCGCATTTATCGTTTAAAAATAATTCACGTTCCGAAGGTTTCAAATGCAGGGCTGCTTCGAACAAATCTTTAATTATTTGTAATCTTTTTTTTTCCAATTATATAATCAACCGGTTTGAATTTCTCTGTACAGCCAGGCTTTTGCAAAATTCCAGTCTTTTTTTACGGTTGCGGGAGATATATTCAGGACATCTGCGGTTTCTTCAATAGTAAGTCCGGCAAAATATCTAAGTTCGACGATCTTGCTGGAGCGTTCTTCCAGTGTTTCAAATTTTTTCAATGCCTCGTCAAGAGCCAAAATCTGATAATCATATTTATCCGATATATACAATACGTCTTCCAGGGATAATGCGGGAACACCCTCGCCTCTTTTCTTCGAGTTGCGTTTTCTGGCATAGTCGACAAGAATTTCCCTCATCGATTTAGCGGCAATTCCGAAAAAATGAGCGCGGCTTTCCCATGAAATATTCTGATCACCGATGAGCTTTAAATACGCCTCGTGCACAAGCTCGGTAGTCTGAAGAGTATGATGCCTGTATTCACCTCTGAGATATTTTGAAGAGATGACTCTCAATTCATCATAAACGATCGGCAGGACCTTATCCAGCGATGATTTATTTCCTGTTACGGATTCGTTTAATAAACGGGTTAGCTCACTTGAATTATACTGCATACCGCATGCTGAGTTTTTGTAAAAAATAATAATTTACTTTTTAAAAGGGAATGCCGGTTCTTATATAGTGAAAATATTTTAAACCGTATACTATTAAGATCACATAAAACAGAAGGGGGATATTCATCAAGGCTTTCTTAAAATAACGACAAAGAATTTGCGGTTATATTTAAGGGAGGAAAAGTCAGCAAATATACTTCGATAATATTTTCTAGTTAATTCGCTACATCTCGGCTCTATTTACGATACAGGAACAAATAAATCGGGAATGCATTTACCAGAACATTGTTGTTTTGACCGCTCTTTATATATGCCGTCAAAGTAATTTCTTTTTTAGGAAGTGAATTAAGAATATTTCCGGATTCAACCCATTCGCCGTTTACGGAATTGGAACTGATCCGGCTGCCGGCAATTACCGAATTATCTGTGGCGTCGTAAAGTTCAAGTATACAATCCGCTGAGCTGTTTTCGGTTTTAAGAAAAGATACGAAAACAACTGAGTCAACACCTGCAAAATAGTTAGGATCGAATTTAATTATTCCCATATTAGGATTTGCCATGTAACCGGTCGTATCTGATATTCCCAGCCCGTATCCCGTATTAATCTCAAATCTAATTTGTTTATCGCTGTTTCCGTCAGCTCCGGCCTGTCCTTGCGGTCCCGCAGGTCCTTGTGTGCCTTGAGGCCCCTGAATTCCCTGAGGCCCTTGTTCGCCGGTTATACCTTGAGGTCCCACCGGTCCCATATCACCTTTTGGTCCTTTGCAGCCGGTAATAAATAAAATAGATATTACTAATAAACCGAACAGAGTATACTTACTTGACGACATAACATTGTATAAGTTTATTTTTTAACGGTACCAATATATGAAAATAAATCGGATCCAAAAAAATGTTCAAATCTTCAGGATCCTTTTAAAAGAGCAGTTCTTCTTACTCGATAAATCAGCAGGCGTTGCCTGATTTTACATCCTTCATTGGTCACTTTCCGGATATTTTTCTTTCTTATTAATGCGTGAACAATCTAAGTCCGGTGTGTATCATTACCATTCCGTATTCGTCGGCGGCATGAGTTACATCGTCGTCCCTTAATGCCTGCCCCGCATGCGCGATATATTTTACATTGCTGCGGCCTGCCCGGTCTATATTATCCCTGAAAGGAATAAAAGCGTCAGATGACAGGCAAACGCCTTCGAATTTTGAGATCCATTCGGTGCGTTCATGTTGGGAAAGAATAGGCGGCTCGCCTTTAATTTTTTTCTTCAGATTCTCTCTCTCATTATCGGACAACTCATCCCAAAGAAGCAATTGATCGACGGCGTTTGTTTTGTCCGTTTTTTTCACCCCGTCCTCGAATTCAATATTTAATATTTTGGGGTGCTGCAGAAGGAACCATTTGTCGGCTTTGTTGCAAGCCAGGCGGGTACAATGTATTCTCGACTGCTGTCCGGCGCCCATTCCTATTACCTGTCCGTCATAAGCTACTCCGACGGAGTTAGATTGGGTGTACTTTAGGGCAATTGTGGCAACGATTAAAGTTTCTATTTCATTTTGCGTAATTGATTTATTCTTGCTTTTTATATTATCGAATAGTGATCCGGTAATAACGGCGTTATTTCTTTTTTGTTCAAGGTTAAAACCGTATACATCCCTTCGCTCGAATTCAGCGGGTTCATAGCTTTCATCCATTTCAAGAATAATAAATCTGCCGTTCTGTTTTGTTTTTAAGATCTCTATCGCTTCAGGCGAAAACGAAGGAGCCACAATTAAATCGCAGACTTCGGTTTTTAAAAACATCGCGAGCGATTCGTCAACTTTGTCACTTACCGCGGCGACATCGCCGTAAGAACTCATTCTGTCGCCCCCTCTTGCCCGGATATATGCGGTAGCTACTTCGGAATAATCTAGTTCCTTTATGAACTGTGATTTTATATAATTCTGTTCCAACGGTTTTGCGATTGCCGCTCCGGCAGGACTTACATGCTTAAACGATGCCGCGCCTGCTTTGCCGGTTCCTGCTTTTAATTCTTTTGCAAGCTGCCAGGCGTTGAAGGCATCAAGCAGATTTATATATCCTGGTACGCCGTTTAATATTTTAAGAGGTGATTTTTCGTTTTTGAAAGTGAGTTTTGCCGGTGTCTGATGAGGATTGCATCCGTATTTCAATTCTAGATTCATTGTTTTTTATTCTCCGTTAATTTCAGGTTATTATCAAAATTAAATTCACATTTTAAGTAAAATAATTAAGAAGCGTAAAATCCCCCAAATTTATTTTTGTCCGCCCTAAAAATAAGAATTTTTCATGTCCCCGTTTTTCTTCCGGTGCCCTAAACCACAAAAATGATTTTGTAAACAGCAGAATTAGATAAATAAAAACAAGCGTTCAACTTGAGCTAATTAATCTGCAGTGAATGTTATATTTTTTGATTTTTAAAAATAACGGCATCTGCTATTTATATTTAAAATCGTAAATGTTAAAATAAATCCCGTTAAAAGAAATTAATTGTCCGCCGTTCGGTAATGTGCTGATTCCATATCCGTCAAAATTTGTTTGGTAATTCACAAATCTTTTTTTATTGATCATTGGTTATTGCCTGTAATATTTGTTCAATTAAGATCTTATTGAACAACTCCCGCTCTTCGGTATTAGGCATGTGCGATGAATTCTCGAACCAAAACAATTTTTTCGACGGCGATTGAAGAATATTGAAATACTGTTCAGACAAAACCGACGGCACCTCGTAATCATGTCTTCCCAGCATGAACCAGACCGGTATATCAAGACTTGGAACTTGTTCGAATAAATTGACTGTCTGTAATTTAGGGAACAATATTTTAACCGAGTCCATAATTCCTCTAAAAAAATTAAGCCGGTCAATAAGAGTATATTCAGAAGAGAATATCAGGCTTTTGATTACCACGCCGAAAGCACCTGCTTTACCGCCGAAAAATTCGCCGCCGTATTTTCCCAATATTCTTCTCTGGAAAATAAATTTTGCTCGCCAATCTCGGGAATAAGGCGGTATGCCAAATGATTCAAGTTTTTTCACCGCGTTTGTATCATTAGCTGATCTAGCCTGCCGCAGTGTCCATTCATAAGAAATTCTCTCCCCTTCTGCCGCATTGGATACCTGGCCGATACCGATGTACGCGTTGAATAAGTCCGGTCTTTTAGCCGCTGCAAGTGTACAGATTGCGCTGCCCCAGGAATGGCCGGCAAGAGTGATTTTTTTCTTACTGAAGCGTTTCTCAAGATATTCGGTTATCTCAATAATATCGCTTACAAATTGATCTATCCGCATGCGGCTGCGGTCTTTAATCGCGCGATATGATTTGCCGGCTCCTCTTTGATCCCAGTTCACGACAGTAAAATATTTTTCGATTGGTAATGTATTTATTCTGTTTAAAGTTAATTGGGATGTGCCGGGTCCGCCGTGAACAAATAATATAATTGGATTTTTAGTATTCCGTGACCGGATAAGAATCCACTGTTCAGATTCTCCGATGGTTAATTTTTCAAGTGAAGCAATGCTTTGACCCGCCAGGGAATCCTTCGTGTTTTTGATGGAGGGTGTAAAGCCAGGCAAAAGAATGAATGCCAAAACGATGATAAAAACAGAAACTAAAATCAGCATTTGGATTTTCTCGTTTTCTATGATAAGATTCGATTTTGAAGATTTCTTTTATCAAAAGATCATATACAGTTCGGTCTCCCCAACTTAAATTTATACAAAAGTGTATATTACAAATTATCCATCAACCTTAATCCGGAAAACCTAGTTATTATTAAAAAGCGGAATATTGTTTTTTAATTTTGTGTCTGTTACGGTAACATGCAAATATGAATGGTCTGCATAGATTTCACCATAGAATATGTATTGACTCCCCTAAGCTGATTAGAAAAAAGTCTAACTTAATATTTATATACTGCTTAAACTATGTAAAATGTAAAATTATTTCAAGTTTATATTTAGCATCGAACAACTTAAATCATTATTTTATTGATATAAATTTCTTAAAATTAATCTGTTTTCAATTTAATTTTTTGTAATCAAAACTTTGTAACAATTTAAATGGCTGATAAAACTAAGCTCTGGTATCTGGAGAATTTTAATCTTTTTAAAGATCTGGATGAAGAGAACATGATGAAATTAAATAAGATTTCATCTATGAAAGAAATATCTAAAGATCAATCTATATACTTTGCGACCGAACCATCTCAGTCAATATTTTTTCTTAAAACCGGACGGGTTAAAATCGTTAAATATTCCAGCAACGGTAAGGAAAATATTTTAACTCTTATCAGTCCGGGCGAAATATTCGGTGAAATGGCTTATCTGGAAGAGGATCAAAGGACCGATTATGCCGTAACAATTGAACCAGCACTAATTTGTGCAATAAACAAAAGCGACCTTTCGGAATTTATAGAAAAGAATCCGTCTTTAAACTTAAAATTAACGAAACTTATAGGCTTGAAATTAAGAAGCTATTCGGAGCGGATAGAAGACCTTGTTTTTAAAGATGCAAATCAAAGGATCATTTCCTTCATTTTAAGACTGGCTGAAAAAAACGGTAAAGAATTAGGTGGCCAAATTTTCATTAAACCTTTTCTTAAACATCAGGATATAGGCGAGATTACCGCTTGCTCACGGCAAACGGTTAATTATCTTCTATCCGATTTACGGGAAAAAAACATTATCAATTTCGACCGTAAAAAGCTTATTATCTTGAAACCTGAGGCGTTAAAAAAACTATCAATTTAGAATAATGTCGTATACAAGACATTATTATTACTACATTCTCTCTATCTTTAAATCAAAAAAATGAAATTATCATTAATTGTCACGCATACTTGTTCCGCATGTTCTCGTGCGGAAACTTCATTAAAAAATATTATCTTAAAGCATCCGGAAATTTCCCTGAACATTATTGATATAAATGATTTTAATGATAATGTTATCAGTATTGTTCCTGCGCTCTTAGTTGACAATGAATTGTTTTCGTACGGCGACATAGATGAGGCAAAACTTTTATCATACATTTCGCATAGACGTGGTTCTATAAATTAAAGCAATTGGAAGAGGTATTCCCTGGGATTAAAATTTGATTCACTTGCTCGATTCCGAATAATTACCAGTTCCGTTCAAATCCTCATTTCTATTATTGGGGAATAATCTTTTTACTGCGGATATGATACTTGTGTTTTCGGAATTCCATTTATAAGTAAAATGGCCCAGTAGAGCTCCGAACACTATATGTGCAGTTATTACCGTAACCGGGAATCCCCATCCGAAATCAACACCGAAATGCCCTACTCCGAGCGCAACTACAACCGGACTCATCATAAAACCTATTCCCACTAAAACTCCGTAAATAACCCCGGACCATTTTTTACCTCTGCCCAAAATTATGCTGTAAATAATTCCGAAAACCCCGCCGTTCCAGAAATGGTAAGACCAGCCTGCTATGTTAGATAATATATTCGGGCCGGAAGAAAAACGATTCAACAATAATACTCCCATAAGTTTCGGTAAATCACCCGGCATCCCTCCCAGGTGGAATCCGGTTTCGCGTACTATTTCCAAACCTATAGTTCCGATTAAACCCGCCGTAAACCCATTTCGTATTTGTTCACCTAAATCAGGCAATCCTAATGAATAACTTAAAGCAAATATAATTATCAAAATAAATATAGATGGAAGAAGGAAATTAACGGCCAATTCACTTAGAACAGCAAAGCCGGCTTGTGAAATAACAAACAAATTCGGACTAACACCGGCAGCCAATAAAGCTATAATGCTAAATATTATTTTTTTTAATTCCGGTTTCATTTTTATTTTCCGCTTTATTTAAAAACTTATTTAATAAAAGTGGCTGAGTCAACAACTCAACCACTCAAATACTTTAATTACTTAGAAATCATTCCGGTTAGCATCTCTAATTTCTGATCGAGCTTTTGAGCAATCATTTGAACTTTATCATTTTTAAATGACACGAGCTGATCTGTTGGTTTTACATAGTTAACATAAGTTTTACCGTCTGACCCTTCATAAATATTTAACCGGACCGGTATGGCAACACCAACTCCGCGGTCTGCGCTGAATAATTTATTTCCTACTTGCGGATTTCCTACAAACAAAGAAATTGCGTTTATCGATAGCCCGGTCATGGATAAAATCTTACCTTGGTTTAATTCCGATAAAACCATCATCCCGTTTTTTGCAACTAATTCGCGTACTTCCTTTATCGTATTGTCAAATGATTGTTTTGATTGAACAGTAACGGGTCCCGAGTTCTCGGCAAATAGTTGACTTGACTGTAGAAATGTTCCGGAAAATAAAATTACTGTTAATAATATACCAAATATGTTTAAATTGATTTTTTTCATGATATGAACTCCTTAAATTTTTAATATTTTTTTTAATGTCGGTAGTTAATCTAAAAGCCAAAAGAAGAAATTTCTGTCAACAAGAATGACAGTTAGTGATTTTATCTATGCGCAAATTTTTCAACCAATACCCTCTTTGTATCCGCGGAGTATAAACTGCCTAGTACAGCACCGTAAACTAAATGTCCCGCCAGACTTCCCGATGCAAGTATTATAGAGCCTGAAAATAATCCGTCAATAAAACTCATTCCGTTTATCGAAGCCATCATTGGCATTATTACAATTTGTGCCGTAAGCCATGGCAATAAAGAATATACTGCACCGCTTTTCAATGAACTTTCTGATTTTGTCAACGGCAGATAAATCCCGGCATAAATTAAAGCCAGAATTATTCCTACCATAAAGTGCGCTGCCCACCCGAATGCTAAAGGAAGTCTCATTTGTATTCCGGAAGCATTTCCCGGGATATTCATTTTTATGCCCATTAATAGCGCCATAAACGTGAATATCGTCATTATAGCTGTAGCAACTGTACCGGAAAGAAGTATTGATTTTAGAGCAACCCTATTTTTCATCTCTCACCTTTCTTTTTTGTTAAACATCTTTTCTGCAGTAAACATAAATCAGTTGCGTTCTTTTATCTGTCATCCTGTTGACACTTGTAAGTTTTGCGACTAAATTCTTTATCGGTGAGCTAAAAATGTTCGGCTAATTTAAACATGGCAGGTATTTTTTCTCTGTTCACCGCTGTTTTAATCATCCCTTGTTTCAATATTATTTCAAAGCAGTTTTTCTTTATTAGATGGCTAAGGAATTGCCGTGGTTTGAATTTTAAACACAGCTCAGACAAAATCTTCGTATAAATTTCATAATTTATGTATTTAGGAAAACTAATTAGTTCTATTAAGCCTGGTAAATTCAACTGGTCTAGTTCTGTTGCAGTTCACCCCGTTCAAGATGAATGGTTTATCATAACGGTAAACAAGCGGAGATGTTTACTGTTCATTTTGCATATTATCTTTCAAGCCTTGATAGATTTTGACTAATACCATACATTTGTATGGTATGAATAAAAAAGAATTTCAATCGTTATTATTCCGCAGACGAATTCGTCCTGAGGAAAAGGATTACTGGTCTTACGTAGTTGCCGAATGTCTATTCCGGCTGGAGGATAAAAACATAAAAGAATGCGATTGCATTGAGCACTCGACTGAAAGGGATAAGTTAAAGGCTGCTCTTGAGAAGGCAATTAAATTACGCAGCATAAAAGCTTAAAATATTTTATTGCATTTAACTAATATATTAACTACCATTTATTTCTTTACAAATGATGCAATAAAATCTAAAAGCGGGAATTTTAACTAGGAACTGCTCAGGCAGACTCAGATCTGTTATAAATACTTTTTCTATCCGACAGTATCGGTATTTCCAGTTTGATAAAATAATTTCAAAAAAATAATTGTATTCATCCTTGCAGAACATTCAATTAGGTAAGAATAATTTCCTGATCGAAGCAAACCAAAAAGATATAGATAAATCTGTCACTAATAGAATCCGGAATGACAGACTTCAGTAAAAACGATCCATTTATTACAATCACGGAGCGGACTTTTGAAAGCTATTGTATATCAAAAATATGGTACACCCGATGTACTCGAATTAAAAGAAACGGAAAAACCTGCGCCTAAAGAAAATGAGGTTCTTGTAAGAGTATACGCAGTTTCGATAAATGATTGGGACTTGGGGCTGCTGCAAGGCACGCCGTTCGCAAACAGGATGATTAACGGTCTGTTAAAACCAAAAAGAAAAATTCTCGGCTCGGATATAGCCGGACGAATTGAAACTGTCGGTAAGAATGTAACTAAATTCCGGCCCGGAGATGAGGTATACGGAGATCTCAGCAATTATTGGGGCGGATTTGCTGAATATGTTTGCGCTCGCGAAAACATGCTGTCGCTGAAAGCGCCGGGAATGACTTTTGAACAGGCGGCCTCTATTCCTCAAGCGGCAATGCTGGCAGTGCAAGGTTTGTTGGATATCGGACATCTTCAGCAAGGGCAAAAACTTTTAATTAACGGCGCCGGAGGAGGTGTCGGAACGTTCGGAGTGCAGATAGCCGGACTTTACGGCGCTGAAGTCACAGGTGTCGACAACTCAGGTAAGCTGGAACTGATGAAATCATTGGGCTTTGATCATGTTATAGATTATACTAAAGAAGATTTCACAGAAAACGGCAGGCGCTATGATATAATACTTGATGTTAAAACGAACCGCTCCGTATTTAAATACATCCGTGCATTAAAACCCGGCGGTATTTATGTTACTGTTGGCGGTTCAAATATGCGGCTTTTACAGGTATTTCTGCTCGGACCATTAATTAAGAAAATAGTCAAAAAAAATATGCGCGTTGTTATTTTAAAGATGAATAAAGATCTTGATTTAACAAATAAACTTTTCGAAACGGGAAAATTAACACCGTTTATCGACGGCCCGTATAAATTAGAGGAAATTCAAAAAGCACTAGTACTTTTCCAAAAAGGAGAACACAAGGGGAAAATAGTAATAACCATGGAATAAAAATTAAAATTGCGGGAATATTTTTTATCTTCTATAATCCGGTATACCGTTAAACAGCATATAAAAGCAGGCCCGGAAGTATTTAAGTCTAATATCAATCGTTTGAATGTATTTACCTAGATCAAAAGAAAGACTTTGCAAATCAAATGGGAAATCAAATTTCTAAAAAATATTCGGAGGTAATAAATGAAAGCAGCAGTATGCACAAGATACGGCCCGCCGGAAGTTCTTGAAATTAAAGATGTACCAAAGCCTGTTCCTAAGGATGATGAAGTATTAATTAAAATATATTCAACCTCCGTTACGGCAAGCGACTGTATAGTCAGGGGATTTAAACTTCCCTTCTGGCACCCGATAGGATTAATGATGGGACTGGTGATCGGTTTTAAAAAACCTCGCAACCCTATTCTAGGTATGGTGCTGGCCGGAGAAATTGAATCCGCGGGCAAGAATGCGGTAACTTTGAAGAAAGGCGACCGTGTATTTGCATGGACTATAAAATCACCGGTTCAAACAAGATTAGGCACTTATGCCGAATACAAATGTCTGCCGGAAAAAAGCGTGATGTCATTAATTCCGTCTAATATTACTTATGATGAGGCTGCCGCCATACCTTACGGCGGACTTTTAGCTCTGCATTTTCTGAAAAGAGGAAATATTAAAAACGGACAGAGAGTATTGATTTACGGAGCCTCCGGAGCTATAGGCACTTCCGCCGTGCAAATAGCCAAATATTTTGGAGCGGAAGTTACAGGTGTGTGCGGCACTTCGAATCTCGAACTGGTTAAATCAATCGGTGCCGGTAAAGTAATTGACTATACAAAGGAAGATATTTTAGACAGCGGAGAATTTTATGATTTTATTTTTGATGCCGTCGGAAAAAGAAAAAGCTCAAAACTAAAATCCCAATGCAAAAAAGTACTGGCTCCTGGCGGGAAATACTTATCCGTCGATGACGGCACCCCGAGACCGCAACCCGAAGATTTAATTTTTCTGAAAGATCTGGCCGAAGCCGGAAACCTAAAACCGGTAATAGACAGACGATATCATCTTGAACAGATAGTCGAGGCTCACAGGTATGTTGACGGAGGACATAAAAAAGGAAATGTTATTTTAACTATCTCTGAAGAGGAGACAACAAATCGTTGACTCATAATATTTCCGACTTTAAAAATTGAAAGGATTATAATAACCCGTGAAGCAGAAAGTGTATAATCAAAGGGAATAAAATCAGGATATCAAAAAATAATAGTGATAATTGATTTGAAATAAAAAAATCTAAATCCCGCACCGGTTGCAAAATCATACTGTAGCGTTATATGAACTTGGAAAAACAATTCTTAGTCAGTTATTTGCTAATCCGTCTTTTATTGTAATAATTTGTTGCGGTTTGTGCCTTTGTTGTTATCAAGGGATCACAAAATTTGAGAAGAGCTAATACTTTGAAACCAGCGCTGCAACGGCAATGTACAATTGCACAAAGTTATTTATTGATTTCTTTTAATTATATCCATTACAATTATATTATCTGCATATACCTGCCACAATTTCAACTTGTCATCTTTAACTATCGCTTTCCATGCAGCAGGAATTCTCCAAAAGTTACTATTCTCTTTATTTTTAAGATTCTTATATGTCCCGCTTGCATATCCAAATAAACTAATAATTGAGTCGTTTTCTATTGTATCGTTAATTTCAATTTTATAATCGGGAAACATTTTAAAATATTGTGTCCATCCAATTCTCATATTTTCAACTCCAACAAGTCTATTATCTTGCGAATCGATGAAAATATGATCATCCGCTAATAAATCACAAATTTTGTCAACATTAGCATTGTTAATAGCTTCTATATAATTGTTAACAATTTTAATATCCATATCTACCTGACTATCAGTTTAGCAAATTGATAAAGTTATAATAATAAAAAGTCTCGTGTATCAATTTATATTAGTTAATAATCTTTTCAAATTATTGTCTAATCATTTTCTACTTGGTGCTTAAGTGTCAGTTTAAGTAATATAAAGCCGATTGTCCCCGCCAAAAGTGAAGCAATAATAATTGCAATTTTTGAATTGTTTACAATGTCATCATTGTCAAACGCAAGTAACGTAATGAAGATTGACATTGTAAAACCGATACCGCCTAAAAACCCCGCGGCAATAATATTTTTCCATTTCAAATCCGGAGGTAAAGAACAAAGTCCTAAAACAACACCAATAAATGAAAAGAGCCAAATTCCTAACGGTTTTCCTATTACAAGACCTGCCATAATTCCTAAACTATTTGTTTGTCCTAAACTACTTTGCCAACTGGCTCCAATCGCTATGCAAGTATTGGCTATTGCAAATAACGGCAGAATAAAAAAGACTACAGGTTTGTGTAAGAAATGCTGAAGAATATAGGAAGGTGATTTTTCTTCTCCGTTGCGAAATGGAATTGCGAATGCTAACAGCACACCTGTTATTGTAGCATGAACACCTGAATGCAGCATAAAATACCACATCACAACACCGCCGATTAAATACGGAATTAGATTGTTAATTTTCATACGGTTCAAAATTAGTAGAAAACCGAAAATACCTAATGCAATAAATAAACTTACGAACGCAATAGAGGTCGTATAGAAAATTGCAATAACTATGATTGCTCCCAGGTCGTCAATTACCGCCAAAGCTGTTAGGAAAATTTTTAAAGAAGGCGGAACACGACTGCCCAGAAGAGATAATATCCCGATAGAAAAAGCAATATCCGTCGCCATTGGAATACCTGCACCTGCTTGAGTATCTGTGCCGAAATTGAGCAATAGAAAAATTCCTGCCGGAACAAGCATACCGCCGGCTGCGCCGAAAATCGGTAATGAAGCGTTTTTTATTTCGGAAAGTTCTCCGTGATAAATTTCCCGTTCTAGTTCTAAACCGATAAGTAGGAAAAAGATGGCCATAAGTCCGTCATTAATCCAATGAACAATACTGTGCCCGGCCAAATTAAAGTGCCAAAAATTAATGTAATTTGTCTGCCAGGGGGAATTTGCAAGAACAAGTGAAAAAACGGTCACTAAAACTAAAATTAGTCCGCCAGCTTTTTCGCTTTCAAAAAATTCTTTGTAAAGTTTAGTTAATGTCATCATAATTATCTACTTGTGCAGGGTTTTCAATGCTCGCCTATACTTCAACAGAAACATATGGTAATGTATTACAAGAGCCAAATATTATTCAGCTAATACCATAGATATAAGCTAAATTTATTCTCTGTCTGTACTTAATTTTCTTCATAATAGTTTATGGTTGGCAGAGTCGTTTGAAATAGCTTTCAACGCTTGAAAGCGTTTCCGGTTTACTTATTACAGGAAACTATTCCTAAAAACATCAAGCTCAACAATAGTAGTTTAATTGTACGATCTTCCTTATTTACTATTAGGAAAATCTTCCGGTAGGTTATTTTGGCAGACATCCCAAAAATAACCTTTGTTATTATTTAATTCAATTTCTTTATGTCCTTCTTGAAGGTAACGAAGGGAGGGCGTAGCCCGACCGCAGTTACCTTCCGGAACTTTACTTTTTACTTTCATCTCTTAGCTCTGGATGATATAATCCTACTAATTCTCTGTATTGGATTATTGTACTTCTTCCCATTCCTGATATCCTGACCATTTCCATAAGGTTAAATCCTTTTTCCATCAGCAACTTTATATTTTTATAGCTCTTGATATATCTGCCCACTGATTCTATTGTATGATTGGTTATCCTGGCTATATCTATTTCCGGATAACCTTGTTCATATAAATTTATTATGCTTCCCTTATGGGTTGGTTTACTTCCCTGATCCAAGATCATTCCTTTTGTCGGAAGTATGTCTTTATGTGTCTTATGATATTTGCCTATATATCGTCCTATTGTATTTAGAGAACGATTTATCAGAACACTTAGTTCTGCTCCGCTTAATAATCCTCCTTGTTCATATGCACTTTTTACCAACCTTGCCATCACTTCTATATCTCGTTCTTCTTGTTTTTTGTAACTCTCATTTCCATAAAAACTTCTCATCCTTTGTTCTATATCTTCCTTGGTTACCAACGGCAAGATTACTGTTTTTACTTTATAATCTTCGGCTCTCTTTCCATAGCTCGGTTTTTTCTCTGTTGAGGCGGTTGTCTGCCATACTATTTGACCCATGCTTCTTCCTTCTATCTCAGGATAAAATTCCTTATGCAACTGCTCTATGTCTTCGGCTATCATCATTATTACTTTATGACTTCCTACCAGTTTGTATTCTTCTTCTAATAACTTCACTATGGCATTAAAGTAACTGCGCTTGGGTATCGATGCATAGCGGCTTTTATTACTTTTTTGCATTATCTCCCCCTTTTTTTTCGCCGGGTATAATGCTTTCAATTGTTCTAGCAACTCTTGGTATATTCTCGGCCAGTGGTCTCCTTTTTTATAATTATTATATAAACTCTCATATTCTGACGTCAATCGTTCACTCTGATGAAGTAGTCTGCTTATCTCGCTTTTATCTGTTATTCCATGACTCTTTATTAACAATAATCTTCCAAAGCTGCTTATATATCTTTTTATCGAATGACCGCTGTGTCTGGTCCTTCTCATTATTTCATCATAAGTATATCCTTTCAGATATAACTCTATTATACGGCTCTTATGCGATATTCCTCTGCCTATGTCATGATCATTCCCTCTGGTGTGTACCAGGTTGCTATCTTTCTGCAACTCCCGGATATCTTCTCTTATTGTTCGGTCGCTTACTCCCAGAAGTCTGCCCATATCTTCCTGCGTCAATAATCCACCTTGAATGTATGCTTCTTCGCTTATTCTTAATATCTTTAGCTGACGTAAGGCTTTTGAACCCTGACTTCGAAATACCTCTAAATCCTCTATTCCTCCATCCAGTGTTAGTTCTACTTTTAGCTTCTCCTGTTCCTTTAATGCTCTGCCATGTTTGGCTTTCCTTGAGGCACACAGAAATTTTTGTTTCCCTAATATCTGAGGCACTTCTCCAAACAAACAGCTCTTCGCTAACTCAAGGATACCTTGACTTTCTGCCGGGCTTAATTCATACTCTTTTCTTAGTGAGTTTATGAACAATTGTTCCGGTGTTTTTTCCAAAGAACGATCATACAAACTTTTGTTTGTATTGTACATTTTTTCCTCCGGTTAGTTAACTTCTGCTTCCGCTTACTTTCAGTATTCAATCTACTGATTTTTGTCGTTTTGTCTGTCAACTAACCGGAAGATTTTCCTTATTTCAATAAAATCATTTTTTTCGTCTCAACAAAATTTCCAGATTTTAATTGGTAGAAATAAATCCCGCTTGCAAGACTCTTGGAGTTGAATGTTGCTTCATAAATTCCGCGTTGTTTCATTTCGTTTAAAAGTGTTGCAATTTCTTCTCCTATTACGTTGTATATCTTAAGTGTTACCAGCCCTTCTTTTGGTATTGAGTATCTAATAACCGTTGTGTTGTTAAACGGATTTGGAAAGTTCTGTTCAAGCTTGTATTCCGTCGGCATTAAACTTCCTTGGTCTTCACTTATTCCGGTTACTTCATTATCCATGAATAATGTATCATCAACGCTTCCGTTGTTCCCTCTATCTACTAAAATCGTTAATTTATTTTTTGTTATATCTGTCCAGACCGGGACAATTTTATGTGTTGTGTTTAGCGGAAGAGAAATATTGCTTTTTACGAATCTCATTGCCCCTAGCTTAGAAGCATGATTTAGTTCTATCTGGTAATTCTTCGCAGAACCATAGCTAAACAATTTTAACGTATTGTCATCCGGGTTTTCAATCTTAAGAGAATCATTCTGTGCAAGTTTAAATGCTCTAATTACAAATACTTTTTGATCGCTTTGATTATCAATTATGTTTAGCAGTTTTATTGATTTAATCTCATCATCCGGATTAGTTACCGACAATCCGCCGTTGAAAAACAGTCGGTCCTCCTGTGCCGGTTCCGCATCATATCTTTCGTATTCAAATGATTTATTTCCGGTGAATAAGAATAAGTCGACTGTTTCAGCCGAGAAGTTATTCAGTACCATTGAATAATTATCTTTAGGGAGATGGTAACCATATGGTAATCCGCTGTTGCCATTTCTTTTTATCAAAGGATATGAACCCGGTATCTCTACCACCATACCTGAAGAACTAATGCCGGTTTGATTACCCTGATCGTCCGAAATCAACGGTGTTGATTGAGTAGGAGTCAAGATCTGAAGATCATTATTGCTTATGCTAAAAGGAGATTTAATATTTGCCTTCTTAGGTAAAGCCGGCTTTTCTAAAAATGTAATTGCGGTATCTTCTAAAAACAAATAACTATCTCCGCCCCAATTCTGCCAGGCATATTGTGTTGACCAGGCGCCTCTGCCATCATTTGCAAGAGTGTCTATAGTGATTTTTGCATCTGAAACATTAGGATAACTGTTATCATAAACATAAATATAGTATATATGATCAAATGAAGTATCTTTTTCAATCTTATATCCCAGCACTGCGTGCCCGCCTACATCGTTAGAATCATTGCTCATAAAACTTAAGGTTTTGATTTTTACTTTATCTTCTTTTAATAAATCTCTTAGTTCATTAAGTGTTTCATTGGGTGTCTTTTGAAGAAATAAATCCAGGTTTGCTTCATGAGGATTTCCAAACTGATGAGTGAAAAGTTCGTTTATTATTTTTACAACATTAGAGTCCGAATGAACCAGATTCGGAGTATTTATATCGGGAAAGTCGGGATAAGCTGTAAGAAATTTATCTTTTTTTTCAAAAGCCAACGCATTAGATATAGCTATACCAAAACAGCTTCCGTTCCAATCACCTTTTTTTGCTTTCCATGACAAAAGAGCTTTCGGACGATAAATACCCCCATAAGTATCAAAGTAACAGGAAGTAACTCCAAATGCGCCTACAAATGACATCCAATCCGGATGATCTGAAGGTCTTGCATAAACGAATACGCTGTCACCCTGCCACCATGGATAAATCATTTTAGTTATAGGATCAATTCCGGTGTAATCAAATTTTTGCCACCAGCTCTGCGGCCATAAATCAGAAGGAGTATTGCTAAACCCCCACCAATCTGTGCTGTCATAAGATATGTAATCGCCGTTCTTATCCAGTTTTGTAATGATCAGAGGTTTTATTCTGAATGTATCGCTCTCAGCCAGAATTTCAAAATATTCGTTTCTCTCAATTCTAATTAGAGATTTTGTACTAAATATTTCACCGGGAATATCCCAGATATACATACTATCCGATGCCGATATAACTGAATCAATGAGCTCAAAATTTATACCTCCATCCGTACTGTATTTTAATTTTATAAACGTATTTTCAATTCCGCCAACCCATCTTACTGTATCCTTTTGCCCTGATATTAATAGTCCTCCTTTTTTTGGCCTTGTAATTTGGGGCGCCGATGAGTAGTTATAGATATCTCTTTCAATATTCACCCAATTTGAACCATTCCAGTTTTGAGATAAATCTTCAGTTTTATTATTGTATTGATCATAAGTGTAAGAATGCATCCTAACATTTACCCAGTCTGAATTATTCCAATCCTGCAATAAATCTTCTATTGCATTATGCTTGCCGTCATAAGAATACAAATTCCTCGAGATATTCACCCAAACAGAACTGCTCCATTCTTCAATTAAATATTCAATCAAATCATTATTCCCATCAAATGCATAAGTTTTCTTTGATTCATTTACCCAATCAGCAGCATCCGGGTTTTGAGATAAATCTTCAATCATATTTTTACCGTCATATTTATATAAATTTCTCGATTTATTCGCCCAATAAGAAATATACCAGACCTGGTACAACGATTCTATCCTATTACCATATTCATCATACTTGTATGTATTCTTCCGTTCGTCTATCCAGGAATCGCTCCACATTTGAGATAAATCTTCAATCATATTATCGCCATCCCATGTGTAAGTATTCTTCTGTGCTAACACCCAGTTATTGCCGTTCCACATTTCGCGTAAATCTTCAGTCATATTTTTATTTTCCCAGGAGTAAGTATGCCTTGATTGCGGTATCCAATTAGAGCCATCCCACAATTGAATTACTTCTTCAATCATATTTTTATGTTCATCATAGGCACTGGTCGCCATGTTGTTACTCACCCAATTTGAACCGTCCCAGTTTTGATATATCCATTGAGTTTTATTATCATTTTCATCATAGGTGTTGACAATCCTGAAATAACCCACCCAGTTCGAACCATCCCACCTTTGAAATGATAACTCAGTAATATTATCTTTCGCGTCATAAGTGTATGAATAAATCCAATTATTAATCCAATTAACGCCGTCCCAGTTTTGCCTGATGTTGTCTTTTAAATGAAATCCGTTATCAAGAAGAGTTTTATAAGTTATAAACCCGGAAGTATTACTTTTAAGAAGAGCTAATTTTAAAAGTTGATTAACTGAATCGGATCGATTTGAACTCTGTTGTAATTCTTCATCCGAAACGTTGAAAGGGGAAATATGTTTCATATCATCATTTAGAGATTGTACCAGCGGACAAAGAATAAATAGGATTACTACAACAAGCGGATTTATCTTTCTTAAATTCATTTTATTTCTCCTCTTAATTATTAGCTGGGTAATCCTAACGATTTACTTTGTTAGTTTATCTTATCAAATTACTTATTGCACTATTGCACGATAGGCCTGAGAAATTTGCAAATCGGTTATTTACATTAGCCGTTATTGCACATTACATTTCCATCGTAGTATAATCGCTTGGTACGGTGAAGCTATCAGCATCCGGTGTCCAAGGTTTGATATCTTTTACCTCCATCCCGGAAGAATCCGAACCATCAATATGGTTTTCCATTTTTATGGGAAATTTATAATCTTCGGAATACCATAAAGTGTATAAATGCTGGTTGACTTCGCCATAGTCATCTTTTTTAATGTTTCGAAGTTCTTTTTTTATACACTCTATGCCGTTTATTTTTTCGTTTCCGACAACCTGTTCCGTAGCACCCTCATTTAACCAGTATTCATATTGCTTCAAAGGATCCGTACTAATACTCATTCTGCTTTTTGAGTTTGTTTTGAAAACCTTTTTTTGTTCAGGGATAATAATGTATATCTCTTTGGCACCGATAGGCACAATTACAATTCCTTTCTGCCCATCCTGATTGAATTCATATTTGTAGTTGCTTCCGTCTGAATAAATTTGATACTCACCGCTCTTTTCAGCTGTGGTATAATACATTTTTGCAGAAAACTGTCCGTAAACAGTTATACTTGATAAAAGTAAGATTATAAATACAATTAGCGAATTTGGCATTTTTTGATTATTCATAATTGTTTCTCCCATTTCATTTAAGTTTGAAACTCATATAAGGCAAGCATTCAATGTTTGATATATTTTCTTAAAAGTTTTATTCTACTCGTAATTTTATTATTTCTACTCTTATTTTTTAAGCTCTTCCTTCTTCTGAATAATTAGAGGCAATAGACTTAACCTTACAAAATCCTTTTTCATCAATAATATTTAAATACTCTATCCCCGCCTGGTGAATATAGGTCATATAATAATTTTCAGTATTGCACTTCAACTTTCACCTTTTCGTTTTTTTAGTCTTTTATTCAGCACCTAATGTTCAGATTCATCGAGCTAATTATACTGTGACATTTTTCCGCAAGAATTGAGTTTTAGAATGGCTTAATAATCGGATGCCCTGGAATATCCTGCATCGCCGGTCCAGATGAAGCAATGGATAGAAAAATTGTTGGTATTATAGGGAAAGATTTAATTCTAAAATACATGGGATTTTCTCCTGTATTTAACCGTTATATTTATTAGATATGAGCGAGAGAAGTAAACTTTGAAGCAATATTCGCTATCATAGGTTATTTTAAGAAAACCATAAATATCGGATACAGTCCAGAGTTCAGCAATTAGCTATATACAAGGCGAGAATTGCTCCCAACAGATGAGTAAGTTAGCTATACATATGAGAGAATAATTCTCATAAATTTATTAGCTGATTACAAGGAACAAAAAATATTATTTAAATACAAGTTTGCATTATAATGGTTAATTGTTGATCATTATTAAAAGGTAGAGATGCACCAAAGCTGTAAAATATAATTATTCTTCTTTCTCTTTAATTCTTCATAGTATAATTCTGATCATTAGTTACATTAGTGAATACTTCAGTAAGGTTAATTAAAGCCCTGTAATGCTTCAGATGGAAATGGAATTTCGTAAATTACAAATAATGTAAAATATAGGAGATTCCATGAAACAGAGAAAACATTACACAGCCGAACAAAAAGTAATAATTCTCCGTGAGTTACTAGAAAACAATGTCCCAATCAGCCAACTTGCGGAGAAGTACCAGGTTCGGCCCAACGATATATACAACTGGAAGAAAAAACTATTCGAGTCCGCTACTGATATCTTTACACAAAGACCATCAAATGCTAAACAAACATCGGCAGAGCAGAAAAAGATCGAGAAGCTTCAGTCCAAGCTCAAAGACCGTGACGAAGCAATCAGCTTTCTTATCCGGGAGAACATAGAAATAAAAAAAAGTATCGATGGGGAAGAATAAATGCTCATTGGGTCGAACCTGATATACGTGATAACATCGTTGAGTTTACTGTAATGATGACATCTAAAACAAATACTTCAGTCGGCAGACTGCTGCATCTGATCGGCATCAGCTCCAGTAAGTACTATTCGTGGATTGACCGTAAGAACCAAGTCAATAATCATAACGGTATCATCCCAAAGAAACACTGGATTCTGGACTGGGAAAGAGAAGCTATAATTAACTATACCAAAGAACATTTGGGCGAAGGCTACAGAAGATTAACCTACATGATGATAGACGATAATATAGCAGCTGTAAGTCCTTCAACGACTTACAGAGTACTTAAATCTGCCGGTTTACTGAACCGTTGGAATAAGATTAAAAAGTCATCTAAAGGCAACGGTTTTATTCAACCTACGGCACCTCATCAGCACTGGCACAATGATATTAAGTATGTTAACTTCCGCGGTACATTTTTATTTCTTATCTCTGTTATTGATGGTTATTCACGTTATATAGTCCATCACGAACTAAGGATGAACATGCAAGAGTACGATGTCGAGCTTACTGTTCAAAAAGCTCTAGAGAAATATCCCGGCGTGAAACCCAGACTTATTACTGATAATGGACCTCAGTATATCTCTAAAGATTTTGCAGAATACTTGAAGTTTGCCGGGCTTCAGCATATCCGTACTTCAATTGCATATCCTCAGAGTAACGGTAAAATCGAGCGTTATCATAGAACTATTCAGCAAGAATGTATTGCCGCGAAGTCTATGATAAATCGTGAGGATGCCAGACAGCAAATAGCTAAGTTTATAGATTATTATAACAATAAGAGGTTGCATAGCTCCTTATTTTATCTTACTCCGGATGACTTCTTAAATGATAGAATTACTGAGAAATTGGAAAAAAGAAATACTAAATTACTATTAGCTAAAAAAGCTCGTTACGAGGTGAAACATGTCAGTTGATTTTTCACCTTACTTAATCAACATGAAATTCCATTTCACGCTGAACCAATAC